>NZ_CP076023.1:0-663392 GCF_018623035.1 Cellulomonas dongxiuzhuiae | reverse complement strand
CTGCGCCCAGGCGGCCGCCGCGGCGCCGGCGCCGGCCGAGCCGCGCGACGTGCCGGTGCCCAGGCCGTAGGGGCTGGACGGGGCGGGCGCGGGTGCCGGGGCCGGGGCCGGGGCCGGGGCGGGCGCGGGCGCCGGGGCGGGCGCGGGGTTGGGTGCGGGCGCGGGGTTGGGTGCGGGCGCCGGGTTCGGGGCGGGCGCGGGGTTGGCCGGTGCCGCTCCCCCGGACGATCCGGACCCCGACCCGTTGCCCGGTGCGGGGGCCGTGCCGCCGCCCGTGGAGCCCGTGCCGGCGCCCGACGACGCGCCGGGCGCGGGCGCCTGCGTGCGCTGCGTCTGCGCCGCCGCCTCCGCGCGCGCACGACGCTCGGCGTCGACGGCGTCCTGGCGGGCCCGCTCGACCTCGGCGCTGGTCTGCCGGGCCGCGGCGAGGGCCGAGATCAGCCCGTCACGCTCCGCCTGCCCCGCGGCGAACGACTCCTCGGTCTGCGTCTGCGTGCGGCGCGCCTCGTCGAGCGCGCTCTGCGCGGCCGCGGCGGCGTCGCCGGCGGCCTGTGCGGCGGCGGCGGAGCGCCGTTCCATCGTCGAGGCGACCAGCAGCGTCGCCTGGTACTCCTGCACGGCCTCGTCGGCCTTGCCCGTGGCCTGGTTGAGGGACGTGGTGCGCCGGGCGACGTCCTGGAAGCCGTCGGCGGACAGCGCGGCCTGCAGCAGGTCGTTCGACCCGCCGGTGCGGGCGAGCTGGCGCGCGAACGTCACGAGCTTGCGCCGGGCCACCTCGGCCTGCTCGGCGGCCTGCGCCGAGCGGCCGGCGGCGTCCTGGGCGCGCGTGCGGGCGGTCTCGGCGTCCGCGACGGCCTGCGTGTAGGACTCGGCAGAGGTCTGGACCGCGACCTCGGCCGACTCGGCCGCCGTGGCGAGCTGGGCGAGCCGGACCTCCATCTGGGCGACCGACTGCTGCGCACGACCGACCGCGGACCGGGCGTCGCGGACGTCGTCACCGGACGGCGCGGCCGCGGCGGGCGTCACCACGAGCCCGAGGGTCAGCAGGCCGACCGGGAGCACCGCGAGCCCGCGCGGCACCCGCCACCCGACCGGTCGGCGGGCGGCGTGCGCGCACGCCGTCACGACCCCTGCTGGAGGGGTCGGTCGGGGGTCGGGTGTCACGCCTGCGTCACGCACGTGGGGCACGCTACCTGTGGGTTTCCCACAAGAGAACACCTGTCACACACGTCCCAGAAGTCACATGGTTGTGGTTCGGGAGCAAACCGGACAGACCCGCTGCGCCGATCGGGTGAACCGCCGCGCGGGCGTCGTCGGGGGCCGCCGGGACGCCGTGCGGCGGGAGCCGCTGGGCCCGCTCCCCCTCGCGGCGCGGGGCGCACGGACCACGGGCGCCGCTCGCCCTCCGAGCGACCGCTGCCCGGCATCCGAGCGTGCACCGTCTCGCATGACAAGACGGGCGTGTCGAGGAATGGGACGGACGTCGTAGTGTCGTGGCATGCCCCGTCGAATGTGTCGCTGACCAGCGCACGTTCTGCCCTGCCCGCGAGCAGGCCCGCCCCCACGTCGAGGTGTCGGTACCGCGGTCAGCCCGGGCCCGGCACGTGCGCATCCCCTGACCCCCCGCGGGGCGGGCGTCGACGGCGCGCTCCTCGGTGACAGTCCCTCACCCACCGACCACCGGCCAGCGCCGGCGAGGAGCACACCATGAGCAACGAGAGCTGGAGCTTCGAGACCCGCCAGATCCACGCGGGCCAGTCCGCCGACGCCACCACCGGCGCGCGGGCCCTGCCGATCTACCAGACGACCTCGTTCGTCTTCGACTCCGCCGAGCAGGCCGCCGACCGCTTCGCGCTCAAGGACCTCGGGCCGATCTACACGCGCATCGGCAACCCGACCCAGGAGGTCGTGGAGAACCGCATCGCGAGCCTCGAGGGCGGCGTGGGCGCGCTGCTGCTCGCGTCCGGCCAGGCGGCCTCGACCTTCGCGATCCTCAACGTCGCCGAGGCCGGTGACCACGTCGTCGCCTCCCCCAGCCTGTACGGCGGCACCTACAACCTGCTCCGGCACTCGCTGCCCAAGCTGGGCGTCGAGACGACGTTCGTCACCGACCCGCACGACGCGCAGGCGTGGCGCGACGCGATCCGCCCGAACACCAAGCTCTTCTTCGCCGAGACGATCCCCAACCCCCAGGCCGACGTGCTCGACATCGAGCTGGTCGCAGGCGTCGCCCACGAGCACGGCGTGCCGCTCGTCGTCGACAACACCGTCGCGACCCCGTACCTGATCAACCCGCTGCAGTGGGGCGCCGACGTCGTCGTGCACTCGGCGACCAAGTACCTCGGCGGGCACGGCTCCGCGATCGGCGGCGTCGTCGTCGACGGCGGCACGTTCGACTACGCGCAGCACCCCGAGCGGTTCGGCAACTACAACACGCCCGACCCGTCCTACAACGGCCTGGTCTTCGCGCGGGACCTCGGCGTCGGCGGCGCGTTCGGCGTGAACCTGTCCTACATCCTCAAGGCGCGCGTGCAGCTGCTGCGCGACCTCGGCGCGGCGATCAGCCCGTTCAACGCGTTCCTCATCGCGCAGGGCATCGAGACCCTGTCGCTGCGCGTCGAGCGGCACGTCGAGAACGCGCAGAAGGTCGCGCGGTGGCTCGAGGCACGCGACGAGGTCCGCAAGGTCCACTACGCGGGCCTGGAGTCCAGCCCGTGGCACGCGAACCAGCTCAAGTACGCGCCGCGCGGCGCCGGCGCGGTCCTGGCCTTCGAGCTCGACGGGGGCGCGGCCGCCGGTCAGGCGTTCGTGTCCGCGCTCGAGCTGCACTCGAACGTCGCCAACATCGGCGACGTGCGCTCGCTCGTGATCCACCCCGCGTCGACGACGCACAGCCAGCTCACGCCCGAGCAGCAGCTGCAGTCGGGCGTCACCCCGGGCCTCGTGCGCCTGTCTGTCGGCATCGAGCACATCGATGACATCCTGGCCGACCTGGACGCCGGCTTCCGTGCCGCCAAGGACGCCTGAGAACCTGCTCCCGGAGCACCGACGGAAGGCCCCCGCACGATGACGCAGCCCGACCCCCGCACGCAGGCCCCGGACCGCACGCCCCGGCGTGCGACGCCCGGTGCCCAGCCCGGTGCGGGGGCGGGTGCGGTCGGGGTCCCGGACCCGCTCGTGGGACGTCGTGCCCGACGCGGCGCGACGCTCGGCAGCCGTCGCCCGCTGCCCGAGCGCCCGCCCGTGCCCGTCACCGCCGCCTGGCGCGACGGCGCCGACCCCGGCGGGCGGCAGTTCGCCGACCTCGGGCCGCTCAAGCTCGAGTCGGGCGGACGCCTGCCCACCGTCCGGCTGGCCTACGAGACGTGGGGCGAGCTCGACGAGGACGGCAGCAACGCCGTGCTGGTCCTGCACGCCCTGACGGGCGACTCGCACGTCACGGGTGAGGCGGGACCGGGGCACCCCACGCCCGGCTGGTGGCAGTCGATGGTGGGCCCCGGGGCGCCGATCGACACGGACCGCTGGTTCGTCGTCGCCCCCAACGTGCTCGGCGGGTGCCAGGGCTCGACCGGCCCCGCGTCCACGGCCCCCGACGGGCAGCCGTGGGGCAGCCGGTTCCCGCTGCTGACCGTGCGCGACCAGGTGGCGGCCGAGGTGCGGCTGGCCGACCTGCTCGGCATCGACTCCTGGGCGCTCGTCATCGGCGCGTCCATGGGCGGGCACCGGGTCCTGGAGTGGGCGGCCTCGGCGCCCGACCGCGTCGACGCCATCGCCGCCATCGCGACGTGCGCGCAGACGTCGGGCGACCAGATCGCCGGCTTCCACACGCAGCTCGCCGCGATCCTCGCCGACCCGCGGTACCGCGACGGTGACTACTACGACGTCCCCGCCGGCGAGGGCCCGCACGTGGGCCTGGGTATCGCCCGGCAGATCGCGCACCAGACGTACCGCTCGGCGGTCGAGCTCGACACACGCTTCGGTCGCATCCCGCAGGGCGCGGAGGACCCGCTGGAGGGCGGGCGGTTCGCGGTCCAGTCGTATCTCGACCACCACGGCGACAAGCTGGCCCGGCGGTTCGACGCGAACAGCTACGTCACGCTCACGCGCACGATGATCACGCACGACCTGGGCCGCGACCGCGGGGGCGTCGAGGCGGCGCTGGCGCAGGTCACGGCGCGGGCCCTGGTCATCGCGGTGGACAGCGACCGGCTCTTCACACCCGCGCAGTCCGAGCGCGTCGCCGCCGCGGTCCCCGGGGCGGGACCCGTCCGGTACGTGCGCTCCGACTTCGGGCACGACGGCTTCCTCATCGAGGAGGACCAGGTCGGGCAGCACGTCGCGGACTTCCTGCGCGAGGTGGTCCGCCCGCGCTGACGCCGCCGGGGCGCCTCGGTCGTCGTGGCACGCGCGGCTCCCGGCTCGCAGGACGGGCGGGACACGGCACCATGGGCGCATGTCCGTCGACGTCATGACCGCCGCCACCGCCCTGCGCGCCCAGTGGGACCGCCTGCACGACTGGGTCGACCTCATGGCGGACCCCCGCCTGGGACGTGAGCCCTCGGTGCTGGAGGGGTGGAACGTCGTCGAGCTCTGGGCGCACCTGGGCCGCGCGATGGACGCGCTGGCCGTCTGCACGCCCACGCCCGAGGGGACGCTGCCCCTCACCCTGGGCGAGTACCTCGGGTCGTACCCCGACCGCGCGGACGACATCGCGGAGACGACGCGGCGCCTCGCCGCCGAGCACGCAGCCGACCCGGTGGGGTACGTGACGGCGTCAGCCCGCGCCGCGCTCGCGGCGCTGGACACGCTGGGCCCCGGCGACCCGGTGGTGCAGGCCCGCCGCGGCCCGGTGCGCCTGTCGACGATGACGGTCTCGCGCGTCCTCGAGCTCGTCGTGCACGGCGACGACCTGTACCGCTCGGTGCGCCGTGCGCGCAGCGCCGACGCCGTCCCGGACCCCGTCGACCCGGCAGCCCTCGCCCTCGTCGCCGACGAGCTGCTCACGATCGTCCGGGCCCGCGGCGGGTGGGACCTCGAGGTCGTCGACGCGCGCCGGTGGGTGCGCCTGGCGGCGGGCCGCGTTCCGTACGACGTCGACGAGCTCGCCCTCGCCCTCCAGGCCCGCTACACCTCCGACGCCGTCCCCGACCTGGGCCGCATGCTCCCCCTCCTGTAACCCCCTCCCACCTGTCGCGAGAGAGCAATCCCGTCACCCTGGGGGCCGCGGCGTCACCTGGGTGACTGGATTGCTCTCTCGCACGGGGGGGCGCGCGGGGGGCGCGGGGGGGGGGCGTCGGGGGGTGGGCGGTTAGCGTGGGGGCATGCTGTCTGCCCGCGTGGTGTCCTTCTCGCCCGACGACCCGTTGACGGGCCTGGAGGTCGGGGACGCGCCCGAGCCCGAGGCCCCGGCCGGCTGGACGACGGTCGACGTGCGGGCCGCGTCGCTCAACCACCACGACCTGTGGTCGCTGCGGGGCGTCGGTCTGCGCGACCAGCAGCTGCCGATGGTGCTGGGCACCGACGCCGCCGGCGTCACGGCGGACGGGCGCGAGGTCGTCGTCCACGCCGTGGTGGGCGGGCCCGACGGGCGCGGCGTGCCGGCCGACGAGCCACGCACGCTGCTGTCCGAGCGCTACCCCGGCACGCTCGCCGAGCGCGTCGCCGTCCCCGCCTGGAACCTCGTCGACAAGCCCGCGGACCT
The DNA here is from genome assembly GCF_018623035.1 of Cellulomonas dongxiuzhuiae. NCBI lineage: Bacteria > Bacillati > Actinomycetota > Actinomycetes > Micrococcales > Cellulomonadaceae > Cellulomonas > Cellulomonas dongxiuzhuiae. The sequence continues at coordinate 657,691 of NZ_CP076023.1, read as the reverse complement.
GACGTTCGTCGAGGCCGCGTGCGTCCCCACCGCCTACCTCACGGCGTACCGGATGCTGTTCCGCTCCGGCGCCGCCCAGCCCGGGCAGCGCGTGCTCGTGCAGGGCGCGGGCGGCGGCGTCGCGGTCGCGGCCGTGCAGCTCGGGTCCGCAGCGGGGCTCGAGATGGTCGTCACCGGGCGGGACCCCGCCAAGCGGTTCCGTGCCCTGGGGCTGGGCGCGGCGCAGGCGGTCGAGCCGGGCACCCGCATCGGTCGCGTCGACGTCGTCCTGGAGACCGTCGGCCGCGCGACGTGGGAGCACTCGGTGCGCTCGGTGCGTCCCGGCGGGCGGATCGTGGTCGCCGGCCTGACGTCGGGCGACCCGGAGCCCGCGTCGCTGACCAAGGTGTTCTTCCAGGAGATCAGCATCGTGGGCGCCACCATGGGGACGCGGGACGAGCTGGGCCACGTCCTGGCGTTCCTCGCCCGCACGGGCGTCCGGCCGCTCGTCGACTCGACGTACCCGCTGGCCCGCGCCGCGGACGGCCTCGCGCGCCTCGCGTCCGGCGCGCACGTCGGCAAGATCGTCCTCGAGGTCTGAGGCGACGTGGCCGCGCCGCCGGACACCGCCCTGTGGGACGGCGCCGCCCTGACGGCCGACTGGTCGCCCGACGCCCTCGGCGAGGGCTTCGAGGCGCGCCGCCTGGACCTGCTCGACGACGACGAGGGCGAGGTCACCGCGACGCTCGTGCGCCACCTGCCCGACCCGACGCTGCGCCCGGCGCGGGCCGTGCTCTACGTCCACGGGTGGTCCGACTACTTCTTCCAGCGGCCGCTCGCGCGGTACTGGCAGGCGCAGGGGGTCGCGTTCTACGCGCTCGACCTGCGCAAGTACGGCCGCTCGCTGCGGCTGCACCAGACCCCGGGCTACGTCGAGGACCTGCGCACGTACGACGAGGAGGTCGGCGCCGCCCTCGACGTGGTCCGCGCCGAGCTCGGCTCGGTGGTGCGCATCCTGCTCATGGGCCACTCGACGGGCGGGCTCGTGCTCAGCCTGTGGGTCGCGCGGCACCCGGGCGTCGTGCGGGGCCTGGTGCTCAACTCGCCGTGGCTCGAGCTCCAGGGGTCCTCGCTCGTGCGCCACCTGTCGGGCCCCGCGATCGCCCGGGTCGCGCGCTTCAACCCCAAGGCGGCGCTGCCCAACATCGACCCCGGCTACTACGCGCGGACGATCGCCGCGGTCACGGGCGGGGACTGGACCGTCGACGAGCGGTGGCGCCCCACGCCGTCGTTCCCGGTGCGTGCGGGCTGGCTGAGCGCGGTGCTCGCGGGGCACGCGACCGTCGCGCGCGGCCTGTCGATCGACGTGCCGGTGTTCGCCGCGATGTCCGCGCGCTCCCTCATCAGCCCCCGCTGGAGCGAGGAGATGCGCACGGCCGACATCGTGCTCGACACCGAGGCGATCGCCCGGCGGGCCGTGCAGCTCGGCCCCGTGGTGACGACCGTGCGCGTCGCCGGGGGCATGCACGACCTGACGCTGTCGGCCCACCCCGCGCGCGAGCGGTTCTACGCCGAGCTCACGCGGTGGCTCGTGGCCTACGGCTGGGGCTGAGCGCCGGACGTCACAGCGTGCCCGTGGCCTCCGAGAGCGTCGGGCCGCCGTCGCCCAGGCGCCACGCCCGCCAGCCGTCGACGCCCTCGACGCCGGACAGCGTCGCCGCGGCCACGTCGGGGTCGGCCACGACGCGGCCGTCGGGCAGCTCGATCATGCCGTCGGAGCGCAGCAGCGCGGAGAAGCGCTGACCGCGCCGCTCGCGCACCCACACCAGCGTCGTGACGGCGCGCCGCCGCTTGGCGAGCATCGCCAGCTCGGGGAACGGCCAGTCCGGGCGCTGCTGACGCCGGACGTCGTCGACGACCTCCGCGGCGGGCTGCCCGCGCGGCGGCGTCGGGGCGTCGGCGTCGGCCGGCCGCGCCCCGGCGCCGTCGACGACCGCCGCCCGCAGCCCGGCGACGGGCGTGAGCGTCGGCGGACCCTCGAGCATCGACGCCGTCGGCGGGACGGACGCGTCACCCGGCCACTCGGTGACGTCGGGCCGGCCGGGACCCCCGTGGCGCGGCGACTCGGCGGGCGGCTCCGGCGGCTGCGCGGTGGGACCGGCGGTGCGGAAGGGCAGGGGCGTCGGCTCGGTCACGGTCCCCCGGCGGCCGATGGGCGTGGGCGCGGGCGGCTCGGTGCGCTCGGGCGGCGTGACGGCGCGCAGCTCGCCCGTCGGCAGCGACTTCGGCCGCCCCGCCGGCAGGCCCGGCGCACGGTCGGCCTCGTAGGCCATCGCCGTCGCGAACGCCTCGCTCGAGCGCACGAGGCGCAGCGCCGTGGGCTCGACCGTCCGGCGCACCCCCTCGTGCAGGGCCAGCGGGGAGACCTCGAGGAGGCGACGCTCGTCGCCGCGGACGACACCGACCTGCAGGACGTCGACCTGGTGCTCGCCGCCGCGCAGGAAGCCCAGGGTGTCCGTGGCCTCGGCCGCCACCTCGGAGCACAGCAGCAGCAGCCGCACGCCGCCGTGCCGGCGGCTCGCCGCGGCGCCGAACGGCACGTGCTCGCGGAACGCCGCGAAGTCGACCGCGAACCGGCTGGGGTCCACGTGGTAGGCACGCGCCAGGTCGGCCGTGGTCATGCGGGCCGCCGCACCCCCGTGGCGCAGCGCCGCGACGATCGCGTCGTCGTCGAGCACCTGGGCGACGGCGACCACGACGGGGCGCCCGGACGCGTCGAGCGCGAGCATCTCGGGCAGGTCGGCGCGGTCGGACGTGCCGCGCGCGCGCACGACGAACAGGGGCTCGCCGGCGATCGCGGCGAGGTGGTGCGTGACCAGGGCGGTGACCTCCTGCGCAAACGACCCCGCGAGCGGCTGCATCGGCTGGACGAGGCGTGGGCGCCCGTCGTCGAGCTCGAAGATCGGCATGTCGCGTCCGGGCCTTCCTTGCACAGCGGGGCGGTCGTGACGTCGACACGTCGCGGGCGCGGCGTGCGGCGTCGCCCGGACACTGTCCCACATCTCGGGCGGACCAGTCAGCCCGTCGGAGGGCGGACAGGGTCCGTCCGACGTCCTGGTCAACCGTTCAGGTGAACGTCCTGCCGGTGGACGCGCGCGCGACGCGGGGGCAGGGTGGAGGCATGCTCATCGCCTTCTCCGTCGCGCCGCTCGGTGCCGGCGAGTCCGTGTCCCAGGCCGTCGCCGACGCCGTCCGCATCGTCCGGGAGTCCGGTCTGCCGAACCGGACGGACGCCATGTTCACGACCCTCGAGGGCGAGTGGGGCGAGGTCATGGACGTGGTGCGGCGCGCGACCGAGGCCGTCGGCGCGCACGGGCACCGCGTCAGCCTGGTGCTCAAGGCCGACATCCGCCCCGGTCACACCGGCGAGCTCGACGGCAAGGTGCAGCGCGTGGAGGCCCTGCTCACGGACTGACGGCGTCGCCCGCACCCTCGGTCCGCGCGCGCTGCCCGGGCAGGCGGGACGCCAGCAGCTCGGCCAGGTGAACGCCGTGCACGTCCGCGAGCTGCTCGGCCTGCGTGCGGCACGAGTAGCCATCCGCCAGGTACACGTCGCCCGGGGCGGCGGCGCGCAGGGCCGGCAGCAGCGCGTTCTCGGCGACGGCCACCGACACGTCGTAGTGGCCCTTCTCCATGCCGAAGTTGCCGGCCAGGCCGCAGCAGCCCGCGAGCGCGGAGAAGGTGGCGCCCGCGTCGGTGAGCAGCCGGCGGTCGGCCGTCCACGTCATGACCGAGTAGTGGTGGCAGTGGGGCTGGACGACGGCCGTGACGTCGGACAGGTCCGGGACCTGCCAGCGGTCGCCGGGGCCGACGGGTGCCGGCGCGGTCAGCAGCTCCGCGAGCGTGCGCGTCTCGCGCTGCACGGCGACGGCCCGGGGGTCGTCGGGCAGCAGGTCGACGAGGTCGCTGCGCAGCACCGCGGTGCACGAGGGCTCGAGCCCGACGATCGGGATGCCGTTGACGGCGAACGGCCCGAGCACCTCGAGCAGGTGCTCGAGCTGGTGGCGGGCACCGTCGAGCTGCCCGGTGCTGATCCACGTCAGGCCGCAGCACGCGTCGTGGTCCGGGACGAGCACGTCGTAGCCCGCGTCCCGCAGCACCGCGACGGCCGCGTGCGCGACGGACGGGGCCAGGGTGTCGCTGAACGAGTCGGTCCACAGCAGCACGGGCGGGCGCGGCGCGGGGTTCCCGGCAGCGTCGGGGTTCCCGGCCTCGTCGACCGTGTCGACCGGCAGCGTCACGGTCGCGGCGTCGCGACGCCCCACGACGCGCACGTCGCCCGACCGCCGGCCCGTGCCGCGCGCCCACGCGCGGAACGGCACGGGCGCGAAGTTCACCATGCGGCGGCGCGTGTCCATGCCGCCGAGCGCCAGGACGGCCTTGGCGACCGGCCGCACGCCGAGCACCGCGTTCGCGAGCGACGCGAGCCCCGGCACGGCCGTGACGAGCCGCGCCCACCGCGGCAACCAGCCCAGCGCGTAGTGGTTCACGGGCCGCAGCCGGCGACGGTACGTGCGGTGCAGCACCTCGGACTTGTACTGGGCCATGTCGACGCCCGCGGGGCAGTCCGACGAGCACGCCTTGCAGCTCAGGCACAGGTCGAGGGCCTCGTGCACCTCGGGCGAGGACCACCCGCGGGAGACCAGCGAGCCGTTGGCCATCTCCTGCAGCACGCGCGCACGGCCCCGCGTCGAGTCCTTCTCGTCCTTCGTCGCCAGGTACGACGGGCACATGAACCCGCCCGCGGCGCTGTTGTCGGCGCGGCACTTGCCCACGCCGACGCACCGGTGCACCGCGGTCGTCATGTCGCCGCCGTCGTGCGCGAACGCGAACCCGCCGGAACCCGCGAGCAGCGGGCGCGCCGCGGGACGGCGCAGGTCCGCGTCGAGCGGGCGCGGCCGCACGAGCACACCGGGGTTGAGCAGGTCGCGGGGGTCGAACAGGTCCTTGACGGCACCGAACAGGTCGATCGTGCGCGGCGAGTACATGAGCGGCAGCAGCTCGGAGCGCGCGCGCCCGTCGCCGTGCTCGCCGGACAGCGAGCCGCCGTGCCGCGCGACGAGGGCGCCGGCGTCCTGCATGAACGCGCGCAGCGGCTCGCCCGACCGGGTCATCGGGATGTCGAGGCGCAGGTGCACGCACCCGTCGCCGAAGTGCCCGTACGCCAGGCCGTCGACGCCGTGGTCCGCCATGAGCGCCTCGAGCTCGCGCAGGTAGGCGCCGAGGCGCTCGGGCGGGACCGCGGAGTCCTCGAACCCCGGCCACGCCTGCTCGCCCGACGGCGTGCGCCCACCCAGGCCGGCGCCGTCCTCGCGGATCCGCCACATCGCCGCGGCGTCGGGCCCGGGCGGGAAGATCCCGACCGCGTCGGTGCCCGCGGACCCCGCGAGAGCGCGCGCGGTGGCCATCGCCTCGTCGAGCGTCGCACCGCCGACCTCGCACATCATCCACCCGCCGCCGGGCGGCAGGTCCGGCACCGCGGAGGCGCCCTTGACGCGCCGCACCACGTCGACGAGCCGCGCGTCCATGCCCTCGATCGCCAGCGGCGCGTGCGCGAGGAGCGCGGGGACGTCGTCGGCGGCCGTCGCCATGTCGGGGTAGCCGAGCACGACGAGCACGGGCGCCGACGGCACGGGCACGAGGTCCACCGTCGCGCCCAGGAGCGTCACGAGCGTGCCCTCGGTGCCGACCAGCATCTTGGCGAGGTCGGTGCCGTGCTCGGGCGCCAGGTGCTCCAGGGAGTAGCCCGAGACCTGGCGGCGGAACCGGCCCAGCTCGGTGCGGACCACGTCGAGGTGGCTGCGCACCAGCGCGTCCAGGCCGGGCACGACGTCCAGCGCGCCCGCTCCGGCACCGGCGGTGAACCGGCGTCCCGTGCCGTCGACCACGTCGAGCTCGACCACGTTGTCCGCCGTGCGCCCGAACGCCACGGCACGCGGCCCGCACGCGTTGTTGCCGATCATGCCGCCGAGGGTCGCGCGCGCCTGCGTCGACGGGTCGGGTCCGAACCGCAGGCCGTGCGGCGCGGCGGCCCGCTGCAGGTGCGACATGACGACGCCCGGCTCGACGCGCGCGGTGCGGGCCTCGGGGTCGATCGACAGCACCCGGTTCACGTGCCGCGAGAAGTCCAGGACGATGCCGGTCCCGACCGCGTTGCCCGCCACCGACGTGCCGCCGCCGCGCGACGTCAGCGGCGTGCCCGTCTCGCGCGCGACCGACAGCGCCGCGAGCACGTCGTCGACGTCCCGCGGGAACACGACGACCTGCGGCACCACGCGGTAGTTCGAGGCGTCGGTGGAGTACTCCGCCCGGCGGCGGGAGGAGTCGTCCACGCTCCCGCGCACGACGGCACGCAGGGCGTGCACGAGGTCCCGGACGGCGGTCCCGGTCGCATCGGTCGTCACAGCCACGATCGGCAGTCTCCCACCGCGCCACCGGGACCTGCACCGGCCGTCCGGAAGGCAGGCGCTCAGGACTCCAGCGCGGCGTCCAGCGTGATCTCCGTGCCCGTCAGCGCCTTGCTGACCGGGCAGCCCTTCTTGGCGGACTCGGCGGCGGCGCGGAAGCCCGCCTCGTCCAGGCCCTCGACCTCGCCGCGGACCTTCAGCGCGATGCCCGTGATGCGGAAGCCGCCGGCCGGGTCGGGGCCCAGGCTCACGTCGGCCGTCACCTCGAGGGCGACGGGCGTCCCGCCGGCCTCGGCGATGTCCGCCGACAGCTGCATCGCGTAGCAGGACGAGTGCGCCGCGGCGATGAGCTCCTCGGGGCTCGTCGTGCCGTCGGCGTCCTCGGCCGCACGCTTGGGGAACGAGACGTCGTACGTGCCGACCTTCGAGCTGCTGAGCTCGACCTGGCCGCTGCCGTCCTGCAGCGTGCCGTTCCAGGCGGTCCGTGCGGTGCGCGTGGGCATGTCCACTCCTCGTACGTCGGTGGGTGGGCGCGGCCCGCGCCCACGTCCGACCCTAGGCCGCACGGTGTCAGCGTGCGCGCTCCAGGTGGGCCGCGACGACGTGCGCCGGTGCACCGGCGGCTCGCAGCGCCCACGCCGCGCGGGCGTGCAGCGCGCGGCGCTGCCCCTCGTCGAGCGCGGCGTACAGCGACGTGCGGACCAGGTCGTGGCGGAACACGAGGCGGTCCCCGCGCGCGTGGACGACACCCGCCGCGAGCCCGTCGCGCAGCGTCCGCCAGCACTCCGTCACCGGCTCGCCCGCGAGTGCGGCCAGGTCCCCGACGACGAAGGACGCCCCGAGCACCGACGCCTGCCCGAGCAGCGTCAGGACCTGCGGGCCGAGGTGCTGCACGTGGGCCAGCCCGACCTCGTCGAGCTCGTCGAGCCATCCCGTGCCGACGGCCTCGACGACCCCGCCGCTGCGCTCGAGCACGCCGCAGGCCTCGGCGGTGCGCACCACGTCGACGACGAGGCGGGGGTTGCCGCCCGTGGTCCCGAGCACGCCGCGCAGCGCCGGACCGATGCTGCTCGTGTGCAGCAGGTGCTGCGCGAGCTCGACGGTCGCCGCGGGTCCCAGCGGCCGCAGCTCGAGGTAGCGGGCACCGGCGCGCGTCCAGCCCGCGACCACGACGTCAAGGTCGGCGCGGTGCGGCACGCCGCGCATCGTCATCACGGTCAGCGCGCGCGGCAGCGCCCCCTCACCGGCGAGCCCGGCGAGCAGGTGCAGCGTGCAGGGATCGGCCAGGTGCACGTCCTCGAGCACCAGGACCCAAGGACCGGCCTCGCCGCGGCGCCGCACGAGGGCCGCGAACAGCTCGTCCGCGCGCGCGAACCGGGCGGGTGCGTCGGAGCGCTCCCGCGGCAGCACCTCCAGGAGCGCCGTCAGCTCGGCCACGACGGGTCCCGCGTCGTCGCGGCTGCGCGCGGGCCCCAGCAGGGCGTCGGTGAGCATCGCGTACGGCGGCGCCGTCGGGCCGACGGCGCGGCCGAGGTAGACCTGGATCCCGAGGAGCTCGGCGGCCCGCTGCAGCGCCTCGACGAGACGGGTGCGACCCACCCCCGCCTCGCCCTCGAGCAGCACGGTCGCTCCCCCGCCCGTGGCGACGGACGACAGCAGCTCGTCGATGTCGTCGAGCTCCGCCCCGCGCCCGACGAGAGGGCGCGTCGGCGACGTCGGCTCGGTCATGCAGCCGATCGTATGACTCAGCCGACGTACTCCCAGTGCCACGCCTCCGGCTTGCTGCCACCGGCGCGGGCCCAGTCGGGCAGGATCCACTGGAACGAGGGGGCGTTGTCGCGCATCCACTGGTGCTGCGCGGTGCCGAAGCTCTGCACGCCGCCGCCCAGGTCGACGGCCACACCCATGCCGTGGTTGGACGTGCCCGGCGCGGCGCACATCCTGCCCTTGGCGGCCCGGCAGGCGACCTGCCCGGCGTACGAGCGGTAGGAGTCGGAGATCGTCAGGGGCGCGCCGAACCGTGCGACGTACGCCGCGTTGAGACCCTCGAGGGCCTCGGCCGCGTCGCAGCGCAGCTGCGCGGCGGGGGCGAACGAGGGGCTGCACAGCGCGGACGCGGGCACCTTGCCGTTCGCGTAGCCGCCCAGCGACGCCTTCCACGCGGCCCGCCGGGCCGCCTGCTCGGCGGCGGCGCGCTCGGCCTCCTGCGCGGCCTGCTGGGCGGCGACCTGCTGGGCGAGCTGCGCGGCCTCGGCCTCGGCCCGCTTCTGCTCGGTCGTGCTCAGGACGACCTGCGCCGCCTGGCGGACGCGGTCGAGCGCCTCGCGCAGCGGTGCGGTCAGGGGGTCGGTCGTGTCGGGGAGCGTCGTGTCGACGAGGGCGTCGGTCTCGGCGGGCGATGCGGCGGGGGCCGCGTCGTCGGTCGCGGGGGCCGCGTCCGTCGTGGGCTCGGCGGTCGGGCCCATCGTGGCCGAGTCGGGCGTCGTGGTGGGGCTGGTGGGGTCCGCCTCGCCACGCTCGGCGCTGCGCGAGGCGCTCTTGTCGCGCCGGACGACGGGCTGCGCGTCGACCTGCGCGATCGCGGCCTGCAGGTCGGCGGTGGCGGCGTCGAGCTCGGCGAGCACGTCCTCGGGGACGGCGACCTGTGCGGCGTCGGCCCGCACGCGCCCGACCTGGTCGACGGCGGCGATCGCCGCGTCGACCGCCTGCGCGCGCAGCTGCGGCGACGAGGTGCCCGCTTCGGTGGCCAGCGCGAGCGCCGCCTCGCCGGCGACGGACGCGGGGCTCGGCTCCTCGGCCTCGGCCGTTACGACGACCGCGCCCATGCTCAGGACCAGCCCGAGCGCCACCCCGGTCTGGGCGATGCGGACGGGCACGCGGCCCGGGTTCAGGGCGCGGGGGAGGGCTGTCGACGCGGGGCCCGGGGCGGCGTGCCTGCCACCCGACGACCGACGCCGGATCCACTTTCTGTCACTCACGCGAAACACGTTAAGTGTCTCGGACGACCGTCCAGCCCACTTGAGGCTCGGAGCAGGCGAAGATCTTGTGCACATCCTGTTACCAAGCCGTCACACGTTGGGACCTCGGCTCCCGATACCCTGGCGCACGTGCCTGCAGACGACGTGCGACCCGCAACGGCCGGCACCGTCCCCTCGACCCCGGAGCCCGCTCCGCGCGACAACCTCGACGACCTCTACGACATCGCGCGCCTCGCGCGCCGTCTCGACGTCGAGCACGCCACGATCCGCGTCTGGCTGTCCCGCAAGGTGCCGTGGCTGCCGCAGCCCGACGGCCGCCTCAACGGCGGCGCCGTGTGGCGCGCGACGACCCTGGAGGGCATCGAGGACCGCCGTTTCCGCCGGCGCCCCGGCCGCAAGCCCCGCTTCACCGCGGCCCCCGCCGCCGCCGACGTGCCGCGCACCGGCTCGATCCCGATCGTGACCGCCCGGGTGCTCGCGGACCGCGCGCAGACCCCGGCGCCCTCGGCGCCGTCCCCCGTCGGCGCGCCCACTCCCCCGCACGGCGTGGAGTCGTTCGCGGCACACTGACCCCCCGCGAGGCACCCCCGGCGGACCCGGCGAAGCCGACAAAGCCGACCGAGGGGGAATTCGTGAAGATGGGGTGACGAAACGCCTACCGGTCAGTAGCGTGCACTCGTGCCCGGGGCGCTGTGACAGCAGCCACACCCAGGTGTGACGTCCCGGGGCTCTCCCGTCGTGACGTCTGCCCGTTCCGCTTCGTCCGACACCCCGGGATGAGACACATGCCACGTCGCCCGATCGCCGGCCTGACCGCCGTCTCCGTCGTCCTCGCGGGGGCCCTCCTGGGCGCCCCCGCCGCCGCGGCCGCACCCCCGCCCGGCGACCTGTCCGGCCTCCTCGTCGCGGGCGGCCTGCCCGCCGGGCAGCCCGACGGCGTGGGTGAGGCGCTCGCCGACGCGACCGGCACCGTCACGGCCTTCGTCGAGCTCAGCACGCCGTCGGGCGTCGAGGTCGCCGCCGACGGCGGCACCCCCGCGCAGGTGCGGGCCGCTGCGCAGGCCACGCAGGCCGCCGCCGAGGACGTCGTCCCGGCCGAGGCGTCGCAGGCACGTGCGCGCACCGCCGCCGCGCAGCCGCAGCGGCTCGCGACCCTGACCAACCTCGTGTCCGGCGCCCTGGTGCTCGGCGACGCCGAGCAGCTGCGCGCGCTCGCCGACGACCCGGCCGTCGACTCGGTCCGCCTGGTCGCCACGCGCACGCTCGACAACGCCGCGCAGGTCGAGTTCACCCGCGCCCTGGCCACGTGGCAGAGCACGGGCGTCCTGGGCACGGACGTCACCATCGGCGTCATCGACACCGGCCTGGACTACACGCACGCCGACTTCGGTGGCGAGGGCACGGTCGAGGCGTACGAGGCCGCGTACGGCGAGGACGGCACGGGCCCCGTACCGGCCGGCTCCTACGACCCCGCCAAGTTCCTCGGCGGCTACGACTTCGCCGGCTACGACTACGACGCCGACGGTGAGGGCGACCAGCTCGTCCCCGCACCCGACGAGAACCCCATCGACGTGAACGGCCACGGCACCCACGTCGCCGGCACGGCGGCCGGCTACGGCGTCACCCCGGACGGCGAGACGTTCGACGGCGAGTACGACGCCCTGACGTCCGTGCGGGACTGGCCGCTCGGGCCCGGGACGGCACCGAGGGCCGGGATCTACGCCCTCAAGGTCTTCGGCGACATCACCGGGACGACCGCCCTCACGGCGCTCGCGCTCGACTGGGCCGCCGACCCCGACGGCGACGGCGCGTACGACGACCGCATCGACGTGCTCAACCTCTCCCTCGGCGGCGCGGCGGCCCCGGCGGACGACCCCGAGTCCGCCCAGATCGCCGAGCTGACGGCCCTCGGCACGACCGTCGTGCTGTCCGCCGGCAACGAGGGCGACGTCGAGGACGTCGGCGGCTCGCCCGGCAACGGCTTCGCCGGCCTGACCGTCGCGTCGTCCGTCGGCAAGGACCTCCCCTTCGACGCGCTCGAGGTCACCGAGGCGTCCGACGACGCCCTCCTCGGCCGCCACGCCGGCCAGAACTCGGTGAACTACGCCGGGGACGACGACGTCACCGCCCCGGTCGCGTACGTCGGCGCGCAGTTCGACGGGTGCGACGCCTTCACGGCCGAGCAGGCCGCGGCCGTCGCCGGCAAGATCGTGTACCTGTGGTGGGACGACGGCACCCGCAGGTGCGGGTCGGGCCCGCGCTTCGACAACGCGGCGGCCGCCGGCGCGGTCGGCGTGCTCCTGCCGACCGAGCTGCCGGTGTTCGCCGCCCTGATCGGCGGCAACGCGGCCATCCCCGGTTTCCAGATGACCGCCGCGACCACCGACCGGCTCCTGCCGGAGATCGAGGCCGGCACGCTCGTCGTGCGGATCGGCCCCTCCCTCGCCCTCAGCGCCCGGGAGGACGTCGCGCCCGACACCCTCAGCTCGTTCTCCTCACGCGGCGTGCACGGCTCGCTCGGCTGGGGCAAGCCCGACGTCGCGGCCCCCGGCCAGTCGATCGTGTCCGCGGGCGTCGGCTCCGGCAACGGCGGGACGACGAAGAGCGGCACGTCCATGGCGGCGCCGCACGTGGCCGGCATCGTCGCGCTCGTCCGGGAGGCGCACCCCGGGTGGTCCGCCGCCCAGGTGAAGGCGGCGGTGGTCAACACCGCGACGCACGACATCGCCACCGAGCCCGGCGGCGACCTGTTCTACGGGCCGGCGCGCGTCGGCTCCGGACGCGTCGACGCGCTCGCCGCGGTCACGCAGGACACCCTGGTGTACAACGCCGAGCGGCCGCAGCAGACGTCCGTGAGCTTCGGCGTGGTGCCCCTGGCGGACGAGACGGTGACGATCCGCAAGGCGGTCACCGTGCAGAACCTGGGCTCGACGGCCCGCACCTACAGCACCGAGGTCACGTCGAGCACGACCTCGGGCGGGGCCACCATCACGGCGGCGCCCGCGAGCCTGCGGGTCCCGGCGGGCGGTACCGGCATCGTCACCCTGACGTTCACGGCCGACCCGGCCACCGTCGCGCGTGACATCGACCCGACGCAGGAGGTCGAGCAGATGGCCGACTGGCCGCGCGAGTACGTCTCGCAGGTCTCCGGCCGGCTCGTCCTGACGTCCGGCGCCACGCAGTGGCGCCTGCCCGTGCAGGCCACGCCGCGGCCCACGACCGACCTCGAGGCGGCGGACGTCACGTTCCCGGACCCGGCTGCGGAGACGGCCGAGCTCGCCTTCAGCGGGCGCGACGTCGAGGCCGAGGGCTGGGAAGGGCTGGCCACGCCGCTGGTGCACGCGGCCGACTCCCCGCGCCTGGAGCAGCTGCCGGCGGGCGCGGAGACGTCGCGCTCGACGGTCGCGGCCGGTGACATCCGGCACGTCGGGTGGGCGTCGACCGCACCCGCGGTCGCGGCTGCGGGCAGCGACCCGGCAGACGGGTTCCTCGGCATCGGCATCGCGACCGACGCCGACTGGGCCGTCCTCGGCAACTCCCTGCGGCCGTGGGTCCTGTTCGACACCGACGGCGACGGCGACACGGACTTCCGGACGAGGGTCAGGAAGTACGTCAACGCGACCCAGGACTTCTTCGACTACACCGTCGTCGAGACGTTCGACAGCACCGGCAAGCAGGTGGGCACCTCCGACCTGCTGTACCCGTTCGCCGGGAACTTCGAGATGGGAGCGTTCGACAACAGCACGGTCGTCGTGCCCGTGCCGCTCGCATCTCTCGGTGTCGAGCCGGGCGACCGCGTGGGCGTGACCGTGCAGATGCGCAGCGGCTACGCGTTCCCCGCCGACGGGATCGTCGACGAGGTCGCGCAGTTCACGGTCGACCCGTACGACCCGCCGCTGTGGTTCGGGTCGAACCTGCGTGCCGACTTCGTGTCGCAGGCGTTCGACGGTGCCACCGTCGACGTCCACGGCGGCCCGGGTGCCGCCGAGGCCGACATCCTGGTGCTGCACCACCTCAACGGCACGGGCGATCGCGCGCAGGTCGTCGACGTGACGGTGCCCGACGTCGTCGAGACGACCACGACGCTCGACGTCGAGTCCGCGTGGACCGCCGGCGAGGAGACCCTGTTCCAGATGACGGTCACCCCGCGCGAGGCCACCGGCACGTTCACGCTGTACGACGGCGACACCGAGCTCGGCACCACCGAGGTCGTCGACGGGGCGGGCGTGTGGGGCACCGCGTCCCTGGGCGCCGGGACGCACCAGCTGCGGGCGGAGTACCGGCCGGACACGCCGGTCTACGCACCGTCGACGTCGAACGTGGTGGAGGCGGTGCTCGCACCGTCGGCCTCGACGACCACGCTGCGCGTCGCCCCGGCCGTCGTCCGGTACGGCCAGCAGGCCACGGCCACCGTCACGGTGACCGGCCAGAGCTGGGCACCGTCCGGCACGGTGACGATCAGCGAGCGCGGCAAGGTGCTCGCGACCGCGGACGTCACGGTGGACGGGCTCACGGGCACGGCGACGGTCCCGCTGCCGCGCACCCTGACGACGGGCACGCACGCGCTCGTCGCGGTGTACGAGGGCACCACCGACGTGGCGCGCTCCCAGGGAGCCACGCAGGTCCGGGTCGTCCCGGGGTCCTCGACGGCGACGCTCGAGACCGCGACGTGGACCGTGCCCGCGGGCAGCACGCCCACCGTCACGGTGCGCGTGGGCGGCGGGGACGGGGCACCGGCCGCGACCGGCCGCGTCACGGTGCTGCTCGGGCTGCGGCCCGTCGGCACCTTCCGCCTGGTCGACGGGGCCGCGACCGTGACCCTGCCCGCGGTGCGGACGTCGAGCGTGGTCACCGCGCTCTACCTCGGTGACACCGGGTATCTGCCCACGGCGACGGCGCACACCATCCGCGTCGGCTGACCTCGCCGCCCGCGTCGAGCGGGTGTCGTCCGGGCATCCGTCCGGGCGACACCCGCTCGTCCGTGTCAAGGCGTGGTGCGGCGGAGCCGATGGTCCCGGCATGGGACTGGACCGACGGACGCCGCAAGGGAGCGGATCCGTGCTGCCCACACCCCACGGACCGACCGACGTACCCCTGCCCGCGGGTGCGGGGGACGCCACCGTGGACAAGGGCCGCGCGCCGGACGAGGTTGCGCTGCTGCGCGTCGTCGAGCACCTCGCGGACGTCCCGGACGGTGCCGCGGCGGACGGCGAGCCGGAGAGCGACGAGGCGACGCAGGACCCGGCGGACGACACGGCGGACGACCCGGCGGGCGACCCGGTGGACGACACGGCGGACGACCCGGCGGACAACCCGGCGGACAACCCGGCACCCACTGCCGCGTACGAGATCGGCCCGGTCGCGGCGGCGCTGTCGGACACGCGCCACCGCATCGACGAGCTCAACGCGCCCGAACGGCTCTTCCTGGCGCAGCAGCGCGCGCTGGTGGCGGGGCTGTGCGCGGACCCGTCCGACGCCGCGCTCGTCGGCGCCCTGTTCGACCGCGTGCGCGAGCAGTGGCAGCAGGCCGACGACCGCCCCGACCCGCGACCGCTCGCCGACGTGTTCGGGATCGCACTCGGTGACCTCGTGTGCGCGCAGGCCGAGGACCTGGGCTGGGCCACGTGCAGCGACCGCCACGGCACCGAGATCGTGCTGGCACGTGAGGACCCCGAGATCCTCGTCTACCCGGTCGCGGCCGTCGCCCAGCAGTGGGACGAGGCGAGCCCGGGCTGGTTCCTGCGGCACCTGGCGACGGTCGTCCAGGGTGTCCTGCAGGACCGTGCTCCGACGGGCGGCTGACGCCCCCACGACCCGCGGGTCCCGGCCGCCTCACCGTCCCCCGGAGGCCGCCGGGGCCCGCGTCCGTCGGCACCGGCGGGGCGGCTGCGCCGCGCGTCGGCTCACACCACGGCCCGGACGTGCCGATACTGGTGCCGTGACGACCTTCGACGACACCGGCATGTTCGAGCTGGTCGAGGACACCCGAGGCGAGCCCGAGCCCCCGCGGCGGGCCCGCGTGGTCGTCGTGCTCGGGGTCGCGGCGGCCCTCGTCGTGGCCGGCGTGGTGTGGCTGCTCGCGGCCCGCGGCCCGGACGACGCAGGGGCCGGGCAGATGACGGTCTCGCTCCTCGACCGGCCTGCGGAGCCCACGGACGAGGTGGCCGCGCCGGTCGTCGACGAGACGGGCATCGACCCCGCGACCGCGCGCTTCGCCGTCCGCACGACGGCCGGCCAGCACTACGCGGCCCTGCGCTGGGCGGGCGACCTGTGCCTCGTGGCCGTGCCCGTCGGTGACGCGGCCCGTGTGGTGTGCGTCGCACCGTCGCCGCGCGCGACCGTCACGATCTCCGGCGAGGACGGGTCGCGCGTGCGCCTGGGCACCGACGACGCACCGCCGCCGGACACCGCCGAGGGCTGGCGTGCCGCCGGGCCCAACGTCTGGGTGCTCGACGCGGCCGGTCCCGCCGCCGGCTGAGGCCCGCTCCTGCAGGTCCCGCGGCTCGTCAGCCGCGTGCGTCGCCGGCGTCCGTCAGCACGTCGACGATCCGTCGCACGCTCGACGTCAGACCCCAGCGCTCCGCCAGGGCCACGAGCGCGTCGGGGTCCGCGGGGACCCTCGGCAGGTGGTCGTCGACCTGCGCGACGGGCGCGTCGGGCGCGACGGTGACCACGCGCGGGGCGACCGCCAGGTAGTCCGCGGCCGCGATGAGCCGCGCACGCTGCGTGGCCGTCAGACCCTTGTCGCCCGCGTCGCGCGCGGTCAGCACGCCCTCGAGCGTCCCGTAGCGGCTCAGCATCGCCGCGGCGGTCTTCTCCCCGATGCCGGGCACGCCCGGCAGGCCGTCGCTCGGGTCCCCGCGCAGCACCGCCATCTCGGCGTACGCCCGACCGGTCGGCACGCCGTACCGCTCCCGCAGGACGCCCTGGTCGACCTCCAGCATCTCCTTGACGCCCTTGACGGGGTACAGGACGCGCACGGGCACGTCGTCGTCGACCAGCTGGAACAGGTCCCGGTCGCCCGTCACGACGTCCACCGCGGCGCGCTCACCGGCAGGGCGCGCCGCCTCGCGCGCGACGAGCGTGCCGATGACGTCGTCGGCCTCGTACCCCGGTGCGCCGAGGCGCGGGATGCCGAGGGCCGCCAGCACCTCGACGATGACGGGGACCTGCGCGGTCAGGGCGGCGGGCACCTCCTCCTCGCCCGTCGTGCCCGGGACCTCGCGCGCCACGCGGTGCGCCTTGTAGGACGGCACGGCCTCGACCCGGAACGCGGGGCGCCAGTCCTCGTCCCAGCAGGCCACGAGGCGCGTGGGGTGCCGGTCGGCGACGAGCCGGGCGATCATCTCGACGAGCCCGCGCACCGCGTTGACGGGCGTGCCGTCCGGTGCGCGCACCGAGTCGGGCACGCCGAAGAACGCGCGGAAGTACAGCGACGCGGAGTCGAGCAGCAGCAGGCGCCCGGCAGGGCCGGCGGTGGCGGTCATGGGGGCACGCTACCGACAGGCGCCCACAGCGGGGCGTCGACGCCCGGGCACGGCAGCGGGGCCGGGAGCCGCCCCTCCGGCAGCACCCGGCCCCGCCCGCGCGAGCCCCTCCGGCTCGCCGCGCTCCCCCCTCGCGCGCCTGTCAGGCGGCGCTCAGGTCGAGCTGGTCCTCGACGACCGCGACGACGCTCCACGTGCTGCCGTCGGCGTCCGTCAGCTCCCACGCGGGCACCAGCAGCGTCGCGCCGGTCGGCGTGGTCAGCAGCGTGACGCCGAGGCGTGCGCCCGTGATCGTGACCTGCTGGACCGGCCACGCGACCGGGTCGCCCGGCGCGGGCACGGCCGGCACCGTCGGCTCGTCGGCGGGCTCGGCCTGCATCGACACGCTGTCGTCGGCGACCGCACCCTCGGCGCGTGCCGCCAGCGGCACCATGCCGCCGAAGGAGGCGCCGAACCGCGGGTCGTTGAGCCGCTCGACGGCGTCGTCGGCACTGACGTGGTCGTACGTGCCGAGCTCGACGAGCGTCGCGAGCGGGCCCGACACCGACTGCACGCCCGTGCCGACCAGCTGCACGGACCAGCCCAGGCCCGTCTGCGTGCCGTCGACGACCTGCGCGCCCGTGACGCTCACGAGGCCCGGCACACCGGTCTCGTCGGAGACCGTGACCTCGTACCCGCCCGGGTCCACGCCGAGCCGGGTCATGAGGTCGCGCGCCCGGGCGGCCGCGGCGTCGCCCGTCGGGGTGCTGGCCGGGTCGCACACGCTCGGGTCGGCGGGGGCAGGCTCCGGGGGCACGTCGGGCGCGGGCAGCGGCTCGACCGCGACACCCGGCTCGGCGGCGTCCCGCGGGGCGACGTCGGGCTCGACGGCGCTCCCCTCGGCGGCCCCCGACGACGTCGCGCCGTCGAGCGTCTCCGGGACGCCGCTCGTGCACACCGACGGGTCCCAGGCGCGGTCGTAGAACCACATGCTCGCCTGTCCGTCGACGCCCACCTGCACGGTCGCGGACAGGCCGTCGTTCGCCCCGACGACCCACTGGCCCCACTCCTGGCGCGGCTCACCGGCGACGCCGAGGACGTCGGCGACGTGCGCGGCGGTGGCCGCGGTCGCCGCGGACGTCGCGTCGAACGCCCAGGCCCGGGCGGACCCCGCGGCACCCGTGAGCCCACTGCCGCTGAACACGGTGCGCCCCCCGAACCAGCCGGGGCCCACCATCTTGCTCCGGACGTCCGCACCGGACATGTCCGAGGCACCTGCCGTCTCGGGGGCCCCGCCCGCACCCTGTAGCGCGATCGGCGGCGCCGACGGCTCGTCGGCGCCCGCGGCGCCCACCGCGTAGCCCCCGCCGCCGACGAGGGCGACGCCCGCCGCGACGGCGGCCACCTGCAGCCACCGGGCGGCCGGGCGGCGGCGCGCACGGGCCGCCGCGAGGTCGTCGGCCGGGCCTTCGCCCGCACCGAGCGTGACGCCCGTGGCGTCGGCGAGCCGCGCGTGCAGGCGGTCGGTGTCGGGGGTGGTCGCGGCGGCCGGGTCCGCGGCGCGGACGCGCGCCACGACGGCGTCCGTCCGGGCGGCGTCCGGCTGGTCGGTGGCCGGCACGGTCTCGCCGTCGGTGACGCCGTCGGGCGTCGCGTCGGTCGGGCCGTCGGGCGTCGCGTCGGTCGGGCCGTCGGGCGTCGCGTCGGTCGGGCCGTCGGACGGGCTGTGGCGCGCCGGTTCGTCCGACGTGCCGTCGCGCGGGTCGCGGGTGTCGTCCATGTCGTCCTCCTGGGGCGGTCGGAGCCCGATCGGTCTCTGTCCCGTCTGTGTGCGGGAGGGTCCCCGTCTTGCACGCGGGCAGTGCCCGACGCGGGGGCGCGTGCGTCAGGAGGTCAGGGCGTGGCGTCCGCGAACGCCGCCCGCAGGCGTGAGCGCGCGCGCGACAGGGCGGCGTCGGCCCCGCCGCGCCCGATGCCGAGCGCCGCCGCGAGGCCTTCACCCGTCAGGCCCTCCCACGCGTGCAGCAGCAGCACCTCGCGGTCGCGCGCGGACAGCGCGGCGAGCACGGTCCGCACGGTCTCGTCGCGCACGGCCCGCAGCGCGGGGTCGTCGGCATCGGGCTCGTCGGGCACCTCGGCGACGAGCACGGGTCGGCTCTTGCGGCGGTGGTTCGCGACGACGTACGACGCGGTGCGGTACAGCCACGGCAGCTCGGCGCCGGCGGGGACGTCCTCGCGGCGGCGCCACGCGACCGTCAGGACGTCGGCGGTGAGGTCCTCGACGTCCGACGCGCCCACGCGCCGGACGACGTACCGGTGCACCGCGGTCGCGTGGGCGTGGACGAGCCGCTCGAACCACGCCGCGTCGCGGGGCCCGTCCGGTGCGGCGTCGTCCTCGCCACGTCCGTCGCCGCGCACCGCACGGTCGTCCCCGACGGCACGGTCGTCCCCGACCGTGCGGACGTCCACGCGCTGGTGGGCGGCGGCTCGGTCATCGGTGTCGTGCTCAGGCTGCGCGGGCACTGCGGCTCCCGGGTCGGGCGGACGGGCGTGCGGGCAGGAGCGGTCACGCCCCTCACCCCACGGTGTCGTGGACCACCCGGATCTTGCACGCCGCCGCGCCCGGGTGTCGCCCCTCGCCGAGGGCACGCCGCGGCCGGCGGCGCGCTGCGCCGCCGGCCGACCGAGCGCGTGCGTCAGAGACCGTCGGCGACGATCGCCGTCGCGCGCAGCCACGCGTCACGCGTGGCGGGCCGCAGGTGCGCGTGGTCGATGGGTCCGCCCGACACCAGCGCCTTGTCGTGCGGGACCTCGACGACGGCCCGCGTCAGCGCACCGAAGTGCGAGCGCAGCCGCTGACGCAGGTCCTTGTCGACCTTCGGCTCCGGGAACGACAGGATCGTCACGGCCTGGCGCACCAGCTCCTCCTGGCCCGTCGCACGCAGCGCGTCGAGCGCCCACGCGGCGGACTGCGCGGTGTCCTCGCGCAGCGTCGAGACGATGACGAGCTGGTCGGCCGACTGCACGGCGGCCTGCCAGTTCGAGGCCCGCATGTTGTTGCCCGTGTCGACGACCAGCACGCGGTAGAACTGCGTGAGCACGTCGTGCAGCGCCCGGTAGGACGCCGCGTCCACGCTCTCGATCGAGGCCGCGTTCTCGTCGGACGCGAGCACGTCGAACTGCTCGTCCTGCTGCGTGCGGACGAAGGCGTCCAGGTCGCCGATGCGCAGCGTGCCGCGCTGCGTGAGGTCGGGCAGCGCGTGCAGCAGGTCCACCGCGGTGCGCTGGTGGTCCGCGTGCGACGACCGCCAGCCCAGCGTGCCGCGCGTCTCGTTGTTGTCCCACGCGAGGGTGTACCCGCCGCGGACCAGCCCGAACGTCGACGCCAGCAGCATCGTCGCGGTCGTCTTGTGCGCGCCGCCCTTGGGGTTGACGACCACGACCGTGCGGGGACCGTCGAACGTGCGGCGGATCGACTCGATCTGCGAGCGGCGCGCGCGCTCGGCGGCGCCCGGCCGCGGCGCGACCGCCCCGAACGTCAGGCGTCGCACGGTGCGCTGCCAGCCCCGCTCCGCCGGGCCCTCGTGGGCCGGGTGCCGGGCTGCCAGCAGGTCGTCGAGGGTCGGGAGCACCGCAGGCTCCGACGTCCTGCGCTCGGCACGGGTCTCACCACCCGCTGCAGCGGGCGCCCCGGCCACGGGCTCGGCGACGACGGGGACCTCGCCCGACGGCTCGGCGCCGTCCGGCGCGACCGCGGGGACGACGGCCGTCGCGCCGGACGGGACGCCGGGCGTCACGACGGGCGTCGGCGTGGACAGCGGGTCGGACGGCGACCACGCCGCCTCCACGACCGGCACGGGTGCGCTCAGCGCGGCGAGGTCCGTCTCGTCGGCCTCGTCGACACGGCCGTCGGGGTGGATGAGCAGCGCCCACAGCCCGTCCGGGTCGCGCACCTCGACGGGCAGCGCCCGTCCGGCCTCCGCGGCGATGGCGGCGATGCGCCCCGTGATGGCGGCACCCGCCTCCGCGAGGTCGGCCATCGCGATCGTCTCCCGCACACCGTCGACGCTGATCTCGCCGGTGCCGTCCTCGCGCACCTCCGCGGAGATCTGCGGCAGGTGCCCGGGCGCGTCCGCGCCCTGCGCCACCGCGGCGACGGGACCCGTCGACGCTGCTGCCGCCGCATCCGGCGTCACCTCGACCGCCCCCGTCGCGGTGCTCGGTTCCATGGCCACGTTGCCGCCCTTGCGCGTCATGTCTGCTCCCTACGTCCTGCCCGGCGCGCGACGACCGTCACCGGCACCCCGCAGGCGCGAGCACGCCACATCCTGGACGAACGTATCGCCACACCTCGAAGTACGCACAACGAGCAGCCCGAGGGCCGTGCAGCACGCGTTCTCCCACCTGCTCGAGCCCCTCCGCGCGGGGGCACGCAGGCGCCGGGACGCAGGGGTCGGGCCGACCGCCCGAGGGCCCCTCACGCGTCGGTGTCCACCTCGAACCACACGGTCGTCCCGCCGTCGGGCGTCCGCGCCGACCCCCACGCGGTCGACAGCGCCTCGACGAGCGCCATGCCGCGCCCGCTCGGCTCGGTCGGCTCGGGGTGGCGGACCTGCGGGAGACCGCCTCCGCGGTCCGTCACGGCGACGCGGACGACGTACCCGTCGACGCGCACGGCGACCCGCACCGGCTCACCGGTGGGCCCGTGCACGACCGCGTTCGACACCAGCTCACCCGCGAGCAGCTCGATGACCTGGTTGGACGCACCCCCGACCCCCGCACCGGCCACCGCGCGCATGACCCAGTGCCGGGCCTGGCGGGGGGCGCTGCGCTCGGCGGTGAGGACGACCTCGTCGTCGAGCAGCGGCGGGGGCGTGCCACGGCGGCTGCGAAGGTCCCGGACTTCTCCCACGGTCACCAGGGTGCCCGACGGGAGGCAGTCGCGCCGCTCGGGACCCACGACGTGGACACCTGACCGGGTGGCTCAGGGCGTGCGGACCGGGGCGACCCAGCCCTGGGGCGGCATGCAGATCCACAGGATCGCGTAGA
The DNA here is from genome assembly GCF_018623035.1 of Cellulomonas dongxiuzhuiae. Lineage (NCBI taxonomy): Bacteria > Bacillati > Actinomycetota > Actinomycetes > Micrococcales > Cellulomonadaceae > Cellulomonas > Cellulomonas dongxiuzhuiae. Next base: position 635,752 of record NZ_CP076023.1, on the reverse strand, counting down.
TGAGGAAGGGGCTGCCCGGGAGCACGAGCAGCACGAGCAGCGCGATCCGCACGATCCAGGCGTCGATCCCCAGACGGGCCGCCACCCCTGCGCACACGCCGGCCAGCCAGCGCCCCGTGTACGGCCGCGACAACCCTGCTCGTGCGAATGCCTCTCGTACGCCGTCCATGCGTCCTCCTCCTGCGTCGGTGGGTCGAGTCTGGCGCCCGCGGTGACGGCGCGCCTCCGGGGTGGTCCCCCATCCGCCCCTGAACCTGCCCCTGACCCCGGGCAGCGGGTGTCGGCGCTCGGCCCTACGGTGTGAGCCATGGCACAGACCCCCGCGTTGGAGCTGGACGTGCGCGGCCGGACGGTTCGCGTCAGCAGCCCGGACCGCGTCGTGTTCCCGGAGCGCGGCCTGACCAAGCTCGACGTCGTGCAGTACTTCCTCGACGTCGGCGACGGCGTCCTCGGGGCCCTGCTGCACCGGCCGACGACGCTCGAGCGCTGGCCCAAGGGCGTGTTCGAGGGTGCGCGGATGGCCACGCGGCAGGACTCCTCGGGCGACGCGTTCTACCAGAAGCGCGTGCCGCAGGGCGCGCCGGAGTACGTGGAGACGTCGCGCATCGCCTTCCCGTCGGGCCGGACCGCCGACGAGGTCGCCCCGACCGAGCTCGCGGTCGTCGCGTGGGCGGCCAACCTCGGCACGCTGACGTTCCACCCGTGGCCGGTCGTCCGCGACGACGTGGAGAACCCCGACCAGGTCCGCATCGACCTCGACCCGCAGCCCGGCACCGACTTCGCCGACGCGGCTCGCGTCGCCCCCCACGTGCGCGAGCTGCTCGCCGAGCACGGCCTCGAGGGGTTCCCCAAGACGTCCGGGGGCCGGGGCCTGCACGTCTTCGTGCCCATCGAGCCCGCGTGGTCGTTCACCGACGCGCGCCGGGCGACCATCGCGTTCGGCCGCGAGCTCGAGCGGCGCCTGCCGGACGAGGTCACGATGAAGTGGTGGAAGGAGGAGCGCGGCGCCAAGATCTTCGTCGACTACAACCAGATGGCGCGCGACCGCACGATCGCCTCGGCGTACTCCATCCGATCGAACCCGCGGGCCACGGTGTCCGCACCGCTGACCTGGGACGAGGTGCCGGACGTGCACCCTGACGACTTCGACGTCCTGACGATGCCCGAGCGGTTCGCCGCCGTCGGGGACCTGCACTCCCGGCTCGTCGCGCACACCGCGCCCCGCTACCGCCTCGACTCGCTGCTCGAGCTGGCCGACCGGCAGGAGCGCGACGAGGGCCACGGCGACCTGCCGTACCCGCCCGAGTACCCCAAGATGCCCGGCGAGCCCAAGCGCGTGCAGCCCAGCAAGGACCGCGACCGCCCGCGCTGACACCGGCGCGTGGGGCGCCTCGTGCCCGTCAGCCGCGGTACTCGTAGTGCCAGTACTCGGGGTTCGAGCCGTTCTGCCGCGCCCACGTGGGCGACACCCAGCCGTAGGCGGGGCCGTTCGCCACGAGCCACGCCCGCGCGGGCGAGTCCCAGCCGTAGGTGCACGGCAGCTCCGGCACGTCGAGCGCCAGCCCGGTCCCGTGCGACGACGTGCCGGGGACGGCCGCGACCGAGCCGAGGGCCGCGCGCATCGCGACCTGGGTGTCGTGGTCGCGGTACGTGAGGTCGAGCGCGAGGTGGTGGCCCAGGGCCGCGCGGAACGCCACGTTGAGCCGCTCGAGCGCCGCGGTGGCGTCCGAGCGCAGGTAGAACGGTGTGCCGCGCGAGTCCCGCGCCCACGAGACCGCGGACAGCGCGGACGCCGGGAGACGGCCGTTCGACCCGTCGCCGCCCTCGGTCGGTGCGGACGTGTAGAACGCGGGGCCGCCGTACGTCGTCGCGCACCTGTCGGTGCCCGTCGACGAGCCGCCCGTGGCCGCCGCCGCCCGTGGCCGCACCGCGGGCGCCGCAGCACGCGCCGCCTGGCGTGCAGCCGCCTGCTCGGCCGCGGCGACGCGTTCCGCCTCGGCGGCCACGGCCGCGTGCACCGCCTGCTCGGCCTCGACGACCTCGGCCGTGAGCCGGCGCGCGAGCGTCGGCGAGGCGGTGGGCGCCGCCACCTCCGCGGCGTCCAGCCGGGCGACGAGCGCCGCCCGGGGAGTGTCGTCCTCACCGACCCCACCCACGGACTCCTCGACGGTGAGCCGCCCCTGCGCGACCGCTGCGGCCAGGGCGGCGCGAGCGCCGGTCTGCAGCGCCTGCGCACCGGCCACGTCCGAGGTCGTCGTCCACGCGACCCGGGCCGTGGAGTCGTCGTGCACCGCGCCGAGCGCGCGCTCGACCCGCGCCTGCGCGGCCTCCCGCAGCCCCACGGCCTCCCGGCGCTCGGCGGCGGTCCACGCGGTGGCCCCGCCTCCCACGCCGACGGCGATCGAGACGGCGACGACGGCGGCGACGGCGACGCGACGGATGACGACCTCCCCGGGGATGGACGACCACGCTAACCCGCACCTGGTGACGTCACACGTCCGGGGGCTCAAGCGGACGGCCGTGCACGCCGATGATCCCGGCATGGACAGACTCTCGCCCGCGCTCGCGGCGAGGTCCGCCGTACCCGCCGCCTCCGCGCTCGCCCGACCGCTGACGGACGGCGAGTCCGCCCACCTCGACCGGTTGCGTGACTGGCTGCGCGGCGACGGCACCGACGCGAGCGACGCCGCAGCCCTCGACGCCCGGTGGGAGCGCCTGCTCCAGACCCACCCGCCGCAGGTCCCGACCCCGGCGGGCGTGGTCGCCGCGATCGGCATCGCCGTGGGCGACCTGCTCGTGGCGTCGGTCGCCGACGCCGTCTGGCGGATGTGCCCGGGCCCGGACGGCGCGACCCCCGGCGTCCTGCTGCTCGACCGCCCGCACATGCCCGTCCTGCCGGTGCTCGACGCGCACGCCCGCTGGCGGGTGCGCTCGTCCGGGTGGACCGTCGACTACGTCCAGCGCGCGGCGGCCCACCTCCAGGCCGGGCGCCCGCAGGTCCCGACGCCGCACGCGTCCCCCGACGCGCCCGACGCGCCCGAGGCTGCCGTGGCGGACGCCACCGCGCAGCCCGAGCCCGGCGTCACACCGACGTCAGGGGCGGTGTGGGCCCCGACATTCGTCGCGGACACCCAGAGCACTGACCCGGCTGTCGACGACGAGCCGCCCACCCGCGAGGCGGAGGTCCGGACCGAGCCCGAGACCGCCGCGTGGACCCCGACGTTCGTCGAGGACGCCGCTCCGGAGCCCGAGGCCGAGACGGCCGCGTGGACCCCGACGCTCGTCGAGAACACCACGCCGGAGGCCGGGACCGAGGCCTGGACCCCGACGTTCGTCGAAGACACCACGCCGGAGCCCGACACCGAGACGGCCGCGTGGACCCCCACGCTCGTCGAGAACACCACGCCGGAGCCCGAGACCGAGGCCTGGACCCCGACGTTCGTCGAAGACACCACGCCGGAGCCCGACACCGAGACGGCCGCGTGGACCCCCACGCTCGTCGAGAACACCACGTCGGAGGCCGAGACCGAGGCCTGGACCCCGACGTTCGTCGAGGACACCGCACCGGAGCCCGAGACCGAGGCCTGGACCCCCACGTTCGTCGAGGACGCCGCTCCGGAGCCCGAGACCGAGACGGCGGCGCCGGAACCGTGGGAGCCCACGCCCGCGACCAGCGCCTACCCCACGCCGGGTCGCGGCATGCCCGTGACGTCGCAGCAGGCGCTCACCCCGGAGGACCTGCCGCACCGCCCGTCGGAGCGGGTGCAGGACCTGGCGCTGCGCGCCCTGGAGCTGGCCCTCGACCGTGCCGTCCGCGACGCCGCCGGCTGCGCGCCGTTCGTGCTGGTGCGGGAGGGCAATGACGTCGAGGTCATCGACTTCGTCCACACCGACGCGGGCGCCACGCAGGCGCGCGACGCCGCACGCAGCGGCGGTTACACGGCCGCGGCCATCGCCTGGACGAGCCCCGCCGACGGGTCGCGCCCGTACCCCCGGGTCGTCGTCGACGCGTCCTCCGCCGGACGCCCGGGCATCCGCGTCGCGCACTCGTTCGTGCACGACGAGCTCGGTGGTCACGAGGTCGGTGGGCCGCAGGTCGTCGGGCAGTCGGCGCCCGTCCTGTAGCCGGCGTCGGCCGGGCGGTGTCGGCCGGCCGGTCCTACGCTCGGCGCATGACCGAGCGGAGCACACCCGCGCACGCGGCCGCCGAGGCGCGCCTGCACGCGGTGTCCGCAGCGTTCGCGGACCTGCCCGGGGTCGTGATGCCGGCCGCCGGTCCGCGGCACTTCGGTACCGCGACGCTGCGCGTGCACGGTCGGATCGCGGCCTTCACGCCGGAGGACCGTCTGGTCGTCAAGCTGCCGGCCGCGCGCGTCGCAGCGCTCCTCGCGTCGGGTGACGGCCTCGCGTTCCCGTCGGACCGCCCGCCGATGCGCGAGTGGGTCGCGATCGTGTCGGACGACACCCGGGTCTGGCACGACCGGCTCGCGGAGTCCCTTGCGTACGTCGGCCGCTGACGCGCCGCGGACGGGGTTCAGACGGGCGCGTCCTCGACCCTCACGTCGGCGGTCGCGTCGGCCTTCTGCTTGCCGTACCTGACCTCCGCACCCGCCATGATGCTGACGATCCGCACGTCGAGCACCGGCCCGCCGCCCACGGGCGGCTCGGTCTTGTTCTCCCAGCCGCCGAGCAGCGGCAGCCCGGTGGTCCGGACCTCCCACGTGCGCGGCACCTTGATGTCGACACCGCCCCAGAACGTGAAGACGTCGATGCGGGCGCTCCCCTCGATGTCCGCGTCCCGCAGGTCGAGGTCGATGCCGCCCATGATCGCGGTGAGGCTCGCGGAGCGGAACCGGCGCGAGCGGCTGCGTCGCTCCGAGCCCCACCAGAAGGCGATCGCCGTGATGCGGTCCTCCTGGCCGCCGCGCCCGGCCGCGCCGAACGTGATGCCCAGCCCGATGAGGATGATCGAGACCGGCCACAGGTAGTCCCAGACGCTCACGTCCAGCACGTCGAGCCGGTCGAGCAGCAGCACCACGCCCGCGGCCGTGATGACCACGGGCCCGAACCACGCCCGCGGCACCAGCAGCAGCGACGTCACGCCTACGAGCACCACGAGCAGCGGCCACAGCGTGCCTGCGAGGGTCCCGAGGTCCACCTCGACGACACCGCTGCGCTCGAGCAGCAGCACGACCCCGGCGAGGACCACGAGCACCCCGACGAGCACCTGACCGAGCGAGCGGCGAGCCTCCATACGGTCAACCTAGCGGGCGCACCGTCGCGCCGTCGCCGGTCGACGGTGCCCCGTCAGGACACCTCCGCAGCCGCCGAGCGGTCGAGGCAGGACGTCACCGCCCCCACGCACTGCGGGCAGGGCTCGCAGTCCCGCCGACCCTCGACCTTGTCGAACCACGGGACCGCCCGACCTGCCGGGCAGTCGTCGTCCTCGTGGTAGACGTGCACCGCCGTGCTGCGCGCGGAGTGGTACGGACGAACTCGCATGTCGGCCTCCTTGCCGAGACGCCATGCCCCGCCGTCGGGGCCGTCTCCGCAGGCTATGGAGGACGCCGAGCAGGGACCAGGGACCTCGGTCCGGGGGTCGGCACGCGCCACCGGGCCCGGAGACGACTCTGCGGCCCCACCCCGAGGGGTGAAGCCGCAGGTCACATGCTGAGCCGCCTTGGGGAATCGAACCCCAGACCTTCTCATTACGAGTGAGACGCTCTGCCGACTGAGCTAAGGCGGCATCGCCGTCGAGGCGCGGAGGACCGCGGTGGATCGGCGAGCGCGCCCACTGTACCCGGCGCACGCCCCGACTCCAAAGTCAGCAGGTCGTCCCGTCGGCCGGGGCCTCGCCCGTCAGGAGGTAGGTGTCCACCGCGTCCTTCACGCACGCGTTCGACCGCCCGTACGCGGTGTGCCCCTCACCCTCGAACGTGAGCAGCACGGCGGACGACAGCAGCTTCGACAGCGACTGCGCCCACGCGTACGGCGTCGCCGGGTCGTTGGTGGTGCCCACGACGAGGATCGGCGCGGCGCCCTGCGCCTCGTAGGACTCCAGCGACCCCACGGCCGGCACCGGCCACTGTGCGCACGAGACGCCGCCGTAGGAGAAGAACTGACCGACCGTCGGCGCGACGGCCGCCACCTCGGCGGCGTCGGCCCGCATGTCCGCCGGGTCGGCCGACGGCCGGTCGTCGAGGCACAGGATCGCGGAGAACGCCTCGTTCTGGTTCGTCGCGTACGTGCCGTCGGGCCCGCGCCCGTAGTAGCTGTCCGCAAGCTGCAGCAGGACCGAGCCGTCACCGGCGTCGATCGCCTTGGTCAGCGCCTGGGTCAGCAGCGGCCAGCTCGACTGCGCGTACAGGGCCGCAGCGACCCCGCTGAACGCGAGGGACGACGTCAGCTCGCGTTCCGTCCCCGTCGGCAGCGGGTTGGCCCGGACGCGGTCGAACATGCGCGCGATCTGCGTGAGACCGGCGTCGACGTCACCGTCCAGCGGGCACGACGCGGCCGCCTGGCAGTCCGTCACGTAGGCGCGCAGGGCGCTCTCGAAACCGGCGGCCTGCCCCGCGGCCACCTGGCCCGAGTCGAGGGTGGGGTCGAGCGCACCGTCCAGGACGAACCGGCCGACGCGCTCGGGGAACAGCGCCGCGTACGTCGCACCCAGCTCGGTGCCGTACGAGAAGCCGAGGAACGTCAGCGCCTCGTCCCCGAGCGCTGCGCGCAGCACGTCCATGTCGCGTGCCGCGCTGGCCGTGTCGACGTGGCCCAGCAGCGGACCCGTGCGGTCCAGGCACGCGCGGCCGAACTCGCCGTTGCGGTCGACCGCCTCGGCGATGCCCTCGTCGGTCGACCAGTCCGGCACCCACGCCGTGAGCTCGTCGAGCCCGGCGGGGTCCACGCACGTGACGGGTGACGAGTGCTGCACGCCGCGCGGGTCGAACGCGACCAGGTCGTAGGTCGCGAGCACGTCGCGCGAGACGATCTGGCGGAAGAAGCCGATCGTGTCGATCGCGGAACGCCCCGGGCCACCGGGGTTGACCAGCAGGGAGCCGACCGGCGACCCGCCCGACGCGGGGGCGCGGCGCAGCGCGATCGTGATCGTGTCGCCGCCGGGGTCCTCCCAGTCGAGCGGCACCGTGGCGTCGGCGCACTGCTCGTCACCGCAGGTCGTCCACTCCAGGACCTGGTCGTAGTAGCGGGCGAGCGCGGGGTCGGACGTCGCGGACGACGACGCGCCCGCGGTCGGGGACGAGGCCTGGTGCTTCGGCGCGACGCATCCGGTCAGACCGAGCGCGACGAGGGCGACGAGGGCGCACCGGCGCAGGGCAGGACGCGTCGGCATGCGTCTACGGTATCCGTCCCGAGCGCCGGGTTCGGGCAGTCCGGGGCCGCGGGGGCGCACCGATCGTGGCACGACGGCCCGCGGGAGCCCTCGGGCCGGGGACAGGAGGCCGCGTCAGCCCTGCGGCCGCAGCGCGATCGCCATGGCCTCGACGGCCAGCAGCGGCGCGACGTTGCCGGCCAGCCGCGTGCGCGCCTGGCCGACGGCGTCCATCCGGCGCAGCGTCTGCTCCGGCGTGCTGCCGGCGGCGAGCGTGCGGACCTCGTCCTCCTGCTCGACGTTGACCAGGTCGACGCCCGCACCGAGCTGCACGACGAGCACGTCGCGGTACAGCGACAGCAGGTCGACCATGGCCCGGTCCAGCACGTCGCGCTGCGCGCGCGTCGCACGGCGCTTCTGCTCCTCCTCGAGCTGGCGCACCTGCGCACGCAGCGACGGCGGCAGGGTGTGGGCGCCCTCGGCACCCATGCCGCGCAGGAGCTCGTTCCGCTCGGCGGCGTCCCGCTCCTCGGTGGCCGCCTTCGCGTCGGCCTGTGCGGTCTCGACCAGCTCACCCGCCGCCAGCACCGCGTCCCCGACGCCCCGCACGCGGGACGCCAGCGACAGGACCGCCGACCGGCGCTCGCGCGCCTGCGGGTCGCGCGCGAGGCGCCGCGCGATGCCGATGTGGCTCTGCGCCGCCCGCGCCGCGACGTGCGCGGTCCGCGCGTCCACGCCGTCGCGCCGCACCAGCAGCTCGACGACCGCGTCGACCGGCGGCACGCGCAGCGCGACCGACCTGCTGCGCGACCGGATCGTCACCAGGACGTCCTCGGGGCTGGGGGCGCAGAGCAGCCACACGGTGCGCGGCGGCGGCTCCTCGATCGCCTTGAGCAGCACGTTGGCGCTCTGGTCGTTGAAACGGTCGGCGTCCTCGACGACGATGACGCGCCACCGGCCCTGCGAGGGCGAGCGCTGCGCGAGCTCGACGAGGGGACGCGTCGTGTCGACGCGGATGAAGACGCCCTCGGTCGCGACCAGCGTGACGTCCGGGTGCGCACCCGACAGCACGGTCGTGCACGCGTGGCAGGTCCCGCAGCCACCCGCCTCGCACTGCAGCGCGGCCGCGAACGCGCGCGCCGCGTTGGATCGGCCCGACCCGGGCGGCCCGGTGAGCAGCCACGCATGGGTCATCGCCGACGGGTCCTCGACGGCCCGGCGCAGCACCGCGACGGCCGGCTCCTGCCCGACGAGGTCGTCCCAGACGCTCATGACGCGCCGCCCGCGGCCACGGCGGACGCCCCCGCGGACGCGTCGGCGCGAGGCCGGAGCAGCGGGGCGAGACGCTCCCGCACCTGGGCCGCGACGACCTCCGCCGGCTGGGACGCGTCGACCACCAGCCACCGGCCCGGGTCGGCCGCAGCGCGCTCGAGGAACGCCTGGCGCGTACGCCGGTGGAACTCGTCGCCCGCCGACTCGAGCCGGTCGGGGTCCCCCGTGAGCCGCGCCAGACCGACCGCGGGGTCGAGGTCCAGCAGCACCGTGACGTGCGGCAGGAGCCCCTGCACGGCCCACAGCGAGAGACGCTCGACCTCGGCGGCACCCAGGCCGCGACCCGTGCCCTGGTAGGCGACGGAGGAGTCGAGGTAGCGGTCCGTGAGCACCACGGCCCCCCGTGCCAGGGCCGGCCGCACGAGCGACGCGACGTGGTGCGCGCGGTCGGCCGCGTACAGCAGCGCCTCGGTGCGCGGGTCGAGGTCCTCGCCGTGCAGGATCGCGCGCCGCAGCTCGAGCCCCAGCGGCGTGCCGCCGGGCTCGCGCGTCACGACGACCTCGTGCCCGAGGGACGCGAGGTGGTGCCCGAGCAGGGAGACCTGCGTCGACTTGCCGACGCCGTCGCCGCCCTCGAAGGAGACGAACACGCCGCTCGGCACGTCCCGTCCGGGGACCTCGGCGACGGGCAGGTCGTCGGTGGCGGGGTCGGTGCTCACGGCGTCAGGCTAGCCGCCACCGCCGACACGTCCGCACCGTCGCAGGTCAGGACGGCTGCGGCTCGCCCGGGTACACGACGCCGACCTGGCGCCGGATCTCGTCCAGGGTCGTCATGACGTCGAGCGTGCCCTGCCACGTCATCAGCGGGCTCTCGGTCTCCCCGGCGGCGACGCGGCGCGCGACCTCCGCGGCCTCGTACTGCAGCCCGCGCGCGGCGGGCAGCTCGAACGTCCACTGCCGCCCGTCGCGCCGCGCGAGGCGGAACGAGGTCGGCGCGTAGAACGGGCCCGCGACGCGGATGTACCCCTCGGTGCCGGAGATGGACGACGTCGTCGGCGTCTTCGACCACAGGGTCGTGTTCAGCGTCGCCTGCGTGCCGTTGCCGTAGTCGAGGATCATCGAGACCTGCCCGTCGACGCCCGTCTCGGTGAGCTGCCCGAACGCGTGCACGCCCTGCGGGACGCCGAGGAAGTCGTGGGCCCACGACACCGGGTAGACGCCCAGGTCCAGCAGCGCACCGCCTGCGAGCTCGGGGTCGTACAGCCGGCTCGTCGGGTCGAACGCGAAGTGGTGGCCGTGGTCGGCGCGGATGTTGACGATGTCGCCGATCTCACCCGAGTCGATCACCTGGTGCAGGGCGGCGACGTGCGGCAGGAACCGCGTCCACATCGCCTCCATGACGAACACGCCCGCGGCGCGCGCGGCGTCGAAGACCTCGCGGGCCTCGGCGGTGTTGCGCGTGAACGCCTTCTCGACGAGGACGTGCTTGCCCGCCGCGATCGCGAGCAGCGCGTGCTCGCGGTGCTCCGAGTGCGGGGTCGCGACGTACACCGCGTCGACCTGCGCGTCCTCGACGAGGTCGCGGTAGCCGACGTGCGTCGTCGGGATGCCGTGCGCCGTCGCGAACCGCTCGGCGCGGTCCCGGTTGCGCGACCCCACGGCCACGAGCTGGGCGCGCGTGAACTCCCGCACGGAGTTCGCGAACTGGCTGGCGATCCCGCCGGCGCCGATGATGCCCCAGCGGATCGGCGGGGCGGTGCGGGGGTCCTCGGTGCGAGCCATGGCGCCAACCTAGCGTCCGTCGGGGACACCGCGCAGAGCGTGAGGTGCACGGACGATCCCGCCGGCGCGTCGACGGCCGGTCGCCGACGCCGTCGACGCCGGCGCGGGCCGTCGAGACGGTCCCGTCGGCGGTGCGGCACCGTCCCGTCGGCGGGTCGGTGCCGACCCGTCGGCGGGTCGGTGCCGACCCGTCACCGCTTCGCGGGGGCCTTCTTGCGGGTCGTCGCCGGCTTGCGGGCGGCCGGGCGCTTCTTGGCCGGCCCGGCGGCGCGCTTCTCCGCCAGCAGCTCGACGGCCTGCTCGGGGGTGATCGACTCCGGGGTCACGTCGCGCGGCAGCGTGCGGTTCGTCTCGCCGTCGGTCACGTAGGCCCCGAAGCGGCCCTCCTTGACGACGATCGGCTTGCCGCTCGTCGGGTCGTCGCCGAGCTCGCGCAGCGGCGGCGTCGCGGTCTGGCCGCGGCCGCGCTTGGGCTGCGCGTAGATCGCCAGCGCCTCCTCGAGCGTGATGTCGAGCAGCTGCTCCTCGGACGCGAGCGTCCGCGAGTCGGTGCCCTTCTTCAGGTACGGCCCGTAGCGGCCGTTCTGCGCGGTGATCTCGGCACCGGACTCCGGGTCGACGCCGACCACCCGCGGCAGCGAGAGCAGGCGCAGCGCGTCGTCCAGGGTGACCGTGGCCAGCGTCATCGACTTGAAGAGCGACCCCGTCCGCGGCTTGGGGGCCGCGGCCAGCGCCTTCTTGCGCGCGGCGGCCGACAGGCCCGGCTCGAGCTCGGGCTCCGGCAGCACCTCGGTGACGTACGGCCCGTACCGGCCGTTGCGCGCGACGATCTGCGTGCCCGTCGCGGGGTCCGTCCCGAGCACCTTGTCGCCGTCGGGCATGGTCTCGAGGAGCTCGCGCGCCTTCTCCACCGTCAGCTCGTCCGGAGCCATGTCCTCGGGCACCGACGAGCGGCGCGGGTCGTCGTCCGGGCCCTCGCCCGGCGCCTCGAGGTAGGGGCCGTAGCGCCCGACGCGCAGCGTGATGCCGTCGCCGATGTCGATCGAGTTGACCTCGCGCGCGTCGATCTCGCCGAGGTTGTCGACGAGCCCGCGCAGGCCACCGGTCTCCAGGGACTGCGACCCGTCGCCGAAGTAGAACTCCGTCAACCAGTCGACGCGACCGCGCTGACCTGCGGCGATGGCGTCGAGGCCCTCCTCCATGCCGGCGGTGAAGCCGTAGTCGACGAGCCGGTCGAAGTTCTCCTCGAGCAGGCGCGTCACCGCGAACGCGAGCCACGTCGGCACCAGCGCCTGCCCGCGGTTGGTGACGTACCCGCGGTCCTGGATCACGCCGATCGTCGCGGCGTACGTCGAGGGACGGCCGATGCCGCGCTCCTCGAGCGCCTTGACCAGCGACGCCTCGGTGAAGCGCGGCGGCGGGGACGTGCGGTGGCCGTCGGCCGTCAGGTCGGCGCCCGTCACCGGGTCGCCCTGGGCCATCTGCGGCAGCCGGGCGTCGTCGGAGCCCGCCGCGGCGGCCGCCTCGGCCTCGTCGTAGCGCCCGCGGTCGCGGCCCTCCTCGTACGCGGCGAGGAACCCGCGGAACGTGATGACCGTGCCGGACGCCGAGAACACGGTCTCGACCGGGCCGTCCGGGGTCGTCGCCGTCGCCGCGAGGCGCACGGACGCGGTCTGGCCGCGCGCGTCGGCCATCTGGGAGGCGACCGTGCGCTTCCAGACCAGCTCGTACAGCTTGAACTGGTCGCCGGACAGCTCGCGCGCGACCTGCGCGGGCGTCCGGAAGTGGTCGCCGGCGGGGCGGATGGCCTCGTGGGCCTCCTGCGCACCCTTCGCCTTCGACGTGTAGAGCCGCGGCTTGTCGGGCACGTACTCGGAGCCGTAGAGCTCGGCGACCTGCCGGCGCGCGGCGTCGATCGCCTGCGTCGACAGCGCGGGCGAGTCGGTCCGCATGTAGGTGATGTAGCCGTTCTCGTACAGCGACTGCGCCGTGCGCATCGCCTGCCGCGAGCTCATGCGCAGCTTGCGGGACGCCTCCTGCTGGAGCGTCGAGGTGGTGAACGGCGCGGCGGGGCGCCGCGTGTACGGCTTGGTCTCGAGCGACTGCACCACGAACGCGGCACCGTCGAGCCCGGCGACCAGGGCGTTGGCCCGGTCCTCGTCGAGCGTCACCGTGTCGCGCGTCTTCAGCGTCCCGCGGTCGTCGAAGTCCCGGCCGCTGGCGACGCGGGCTCCCCCGACGCCCGTCAGGCGCGCCGAGAACGTCGGCTCGCCGTCGTCGGCGACGGCGAAGGTGCCCGTGACGTCCCAGTAGTCCGCGGCGACGAACGCCATGCGCTCGCGCTCGCGCTCGACGACGAGCCGCGTCGCCACGGACTGCACGCGCCCGGCCGACAGGCCCTGGCGGACCTTGCGCCACAGCACGGGGCTGACCTCGTAGCCGTAGAGCCGGTCGAGGATGCGGCGGGTCTCCTGCGCGTCCACGAGCCGCTCGTCCAGCTCGCGCGTGTTCTCCAGCGCACGCGCGATCGCCTCGCGCGTGATCTCGTGGAACACCATGCGCTTGACGGGGATCTTCGGCTTGAGCTCCGCCAGGAGGTGCCACGCGATGGCCTCGCCCTCGCGGTCCTCATCGGTGGCGAGGTAGAGCTCGTCGGACTCCTTGAGGAGCTTCTTGAGCTCGGCGACCTTCTTCTTCTTGTCCGCGTCCACGACGTAGTACGGGACGAACCCGTTGTCGACGTCGACGGCGAACTTGCCGTACGGGCCCTTCTTCATGTCCGCGGGCAGCTCGGAGGGCTGTGGGAGGTCGCGGATGTGCCCGACGGACGCCTCCACGTCGTAGCCCTCGCCGAGGTACCCGGCGATCGTGCGCGCCTTCGCGGGGGACTCCACGATGACGAGCTTGCGACCTGCAGACATTCTGACCGGCCTTCCGTGCCGTGGGCTGTGGGATGTGTGTGACGACGTTGTCGTGGTGAGCGCGGCGCCCCACGACGCGTGGACCCCACTTCCGAGGGGACTCTACGTCCTGGCGTCAAGCGGCCGAGGACGACGCCTCGTCCCGTGACCCCGCCGCGTGCCGCAGCAGCAGCATGACCGCGAACGTCAGGGCGCACGCCGCGACGACGCCCGCGACACCACCACCGTAGGCCAGGAGCTCGCCGGCGCGACCCGCGGCGGCGGCGCGGGTGGCCCAGGTGCGCGCCAGCAGCACGGCGGCCGCGGTCCCCGCCCCCCCGCCGAGCGCGACGAGCGCGAGCACCGTCCGCCGCGTGCGGATCCACCCCGGGTCCGCACGGTCGACCCTGCGCAGCATCGCGGTCGCGGTCCCGGTCGGGCCGGGTCGCGCCGCCATCGCACCGCACACGAGCGCCGTCCAGCAGAGCACGACGAGCGCACCGGCGACGACGTCCGACGGGCGGTGCCACTGCCCGACGAGCGTCGAGATGCCCGTCAGGGCCGTGTACCCGCCGCCGAGCACCGCGACCAGCGGGCGCGCACGGGGCGGGGCCACGAGCAGGAGGCCGGCCGCCACGGATCCCGCGGCGGTCGTGTGACCGCTGGGCAGGGTGTTCCCGTAGTCGGAGCCGACGCCCAGCACGGGCCGGTCCAGCACCCACTCCTTGAGGATCCGGGTGGTGAGGTTCGCGCCCCCGACCAGCACGGCGACCTGGACCACCAGGGAGAGCCGGCGTCGCGCCAGGGCGACGCCGGCGGCGACGAGCAGCCCGCCCGCGACGAACCCCACGGAGACGACGTCGAGTAGCGGGGAGGCGACGCGCCACAGCTGTCCCTGCCCGATCTCCGCGCCGTCGAGCGCAGCGTCCTCGACCCGCTGACCCGCCCAGGTGTCCACGAACACCCGCCACAGGGCCAGGACGCCCAGCAGGGAGGCGATGGCCACGACGCCGCACGTGGCGACGACCCAGCCCCGCGCACGCACTCGAAGCGGCGCGGTCGGATCCGGGTCGACCGGGACGTGGAGGCCCTCGTGCACCGTCACACGGTAGGGCAACCCGGACGGGGTGCGTGACCCGGGGCCGGCCCCGGCGTCCACCACCCGGACGGCGACCTGCTCCTGGCCGCGGTCGCCGCGGCTCAGCCAACTCACAGGCACGCTCCAGGCGGACCACAGGGCTCCCGGCCAGCCTGGTCGTATGACGACGACAGCACCCGTCCGCCCCACGTCGCGCCGCCCCGACTCGCTCACCCGCGCCGACGGCAGCCCCCTGCGGGTCCTCGTCGTCGACGACGAGGTCAACCTCGGTGACCTGATGTGCACCGCGCTGCGCTACGAGGGCTGGGAGGCGCGGCACGCGACGTCGGGGCGTGACGCGATCGAGCTGGTCGGCACCCTCGAGCCCGACGTCGTGCTGCTCGACCTGACGCTGCCGGACATGTCCGGCGCGGACGTGCTGCGGCGCGTCCGCGCGGCACGCCCCCAGGCGCCCGTCCTGTTCCTGACGCCGCGCGACGGCGTCGAGGACCGGGTCGCCGGGCTCACCGCGGGCGGGGACGACTACGTCACCAAGCCGTTCGGCCTCGAGGAGGTCGTCGCGCGGCTGCGCGGCATGCTGCGACGTGCCGGCGCCGTCGGGCAGCGCCCCGACGCGCTGCTCGTCGTCGGCGACCTGCGCATGGACGAGGACAGCCACGAGGTGTGGCGCGGCGACGACCCCATCCGCCTCACGGCCACGGAGTTCGAGCTGCTGCGCTACTTCATGCGCAACCCTCGCCGGGCGCTGAGCAAGGCGCAGATCCTCGACCGCGTGTGGCAGTACGACTTCGGCGGGCAGGCGAACATCGTCGAGCTGTACGTGTCCTACCTGCGTCGCAAGATCGACAAGGGCCGCGAGCCGATGCTGCACACGCTGCGCGGCGTGGGCTACGTCCTGCGCCCCGCGGGCTGACGCGGTCCTACAGCGAGTACGCCCGGTAGACGTCGAGCACGTCCGCCACCGGGGCCGTCACCTGGAACACCGCCGTGCCGTTCTGCCACACGGCGACACCCGTGCCGTCGCCGGCGTCGACGACCGTGAACGTGCCGACGGGCGCCCCGCCGACCAGGACCTCACCGCTCTGGGGCAGGTCGACGTCGGGGGCCGCGGACGCGGTCGCCGTGGGCGCGTCGGCCGCCGGCGCCGTGGGCAGCCCCGCGACGACCTGCGCCAGCAGCGCGGTCGCGTCCTCGGGCGTCTCGAGCTGCGCGGCCCGCACGGTGAGGGTGCCGCCGTCGCCGTCGGTGAACGTCTCCGTGTAGGCCTCCAGCGCGCCGGCGCCGAGCCGCTCGGCGTCCTCCTGCGAGGACTCGAGGGCGTACTGCAGGACCGTGGTGGGCAGGGCGCCGGCGAACGCGGTGGTGGCCGTGCGCGCCGCGGGCGCGGCGGCGGGCGTCGGCACGGGTGCCGTGACCGTGGACGCGGCGGGCGCGGGAGCGGCGTCGCCGCCGTTGCGGTTGACCAGGACGCCGACCACGACGCCGATCACCACGACGGCAACGACGATCGCCACGGGCAGGAGCCACGCGGGGCGACCGCGGCCGTCGCCGGGCTCGCGCTCCGGTGCGGGTCCGGCGGGGTCGGAGACGGCGGCGGTGGCGGGATCGGCGCCCCCGCCGGCCCAGCCGCTCGCGGCACCCGGGTCGCCCTGCGGGGTGGCGGCGGGTCGGTGCGTCGGTCCGGTGGCGCCGGGCCGCTGCTCGGGCTCGCCGGGTCGTCCCGTGTCGCTCATGGCGGGCATCCCCTCGTGTCGCGCGGTCCGGCTGCTGCCGGGCCACGGGGCAGCCTACCGAGCACGCCGGCGTGCGGTCGGGACGGGTCCGCGGCGCGGGGTTGTCGGTGGTGGGCCGTACCGTGCGGGACGTGAGCCAGACGACGACGCGCCGTGCCCGTGCCGGGGGTGAGCGCCCCACCGAGCGCCCTGCGTTCCGCTGCACCGAGTGCGGCTGGACCGCGAGCAAGTGGGTCGGCCGGTGCGGCGAGTGCCAGGAGTGGGGCTGCGTCGTCGAGGACGCGGGACCGGGCTCCGGCGGCCCGCGGACGATCGCGGTGGCACCGACGCGCAACCCCGCGCGCCCCATCGAGGACATCGACGTCGACGCGGCCGCGGCCCGCCCCACGGGAGTCGACGAGCTCGACCGCGTGCTCGGCGGTGGCCTGGTGCCCGGCGCGGTCGTGCTGCTCGCGGGCGAGCCGGGCGTGGGCAAGTCGACCCTGCTGCTCGACGTGGCCGCACGCGCCGCTCGCACCGGGCGGCGCGTCCTGTACGTCACCGGGGAGGAGTCGGCCGCGCAGGTGCGGCTGCGCGCGGGCCGCATCCACGCGCTGGCCCCCACGCTGCTGCTCGCGGCGGAGACGGACCTCGGCACCGTGCTCGGGCACATCGAGAGCGTCGACCCCGACCTGCTGGTCCTCGACTCGGTGCAGACGTTCACCTCCGCGCAGGTGGAGGGGTCGCCCGGCGGCGTCTCGCAGGTCCGCGAGGTCACGGCCGCGCTCATCACCGCCGCCAAGTCGCGCGCGCTGCCCGTCGTGCTCGTCGGGCACGTCACGAAGGACGGGTCCGTCGCGGGGCCGCGCACGCTCGAGCACCTCGTCGACGTGGTCTGCCAGTTCGAGGGCGAGCGCCACTCCCGGCTGCGCCTGCTGCGTGCCACCAAGAACCGCTACGGGCCGACCGACGAGGTCGGCTGCTTCGACCTCTCGGAGCACGGCATCGTCGGGCTGGCGGACCCCTCGGGGCTGTTCACCTCGCGCCTGGTCAGCGACGTGCCGGGCACCTGCCTGACCGTGACGCTCGAGGGTCGGCGGCCGCTGGCGGCGGAGGTGCAGGCCCTCGTGGCGCCGAGCGTCGTGCCGAACCCGCGCCGCACGACCAGCGGTGTCGACGGCAGCCGGCTCGCGATGGTCCTCGCGGTCCTCCAGCGCCGGCTCGGCGCTCGCCTCGCCGACCAGGACGTCTACGTCTCGACGGTCGGCGGCGCGCGCGTCGTGGAGCCCCCCGCGGACCTGGCGCTCGCGCTGGCCGCCGTCAGCGGCCGCGAGAACGTCCCCGTGCACGCGGGGCTGGTGGCCATCGGCGAGGTCGGCCTGGCCGGGGAGATCCGCCCGGTCCCGGGCGTGGGCCGGCGCCTGGCGGAGGCGGCGCGGCTCGGCTGCACGCGCGCGGTCGTCCCCTCGGGGACGCTCGAGGAGGTCACCGTGCCCGACGGCCTGCGGGTCGTGGAGGCCCCGGACCTGGCGGCGGCCGTCCTGGCGGGGCTCGCCCCGTCGGGCGACGTGTGAGTGGCGGCTCGGACAACTCGTCACGCCACCGATACGATCCGAGGGTGCCCCACCCGCACCAGCACGACGACCTGCTGAGGTCCACGCTCTTCGCCGTCGCGCCCGGAACCGAGCTGCGCGACGGTCTGGAGCGGATCCTGCGCGGCCGGACGGGCGCGCTCATCGTGCTCGGCATGGACGCCACGGTCGAGTCGCTGTGCTCCGGCGGCTTCGTCCTGGACGTCGAGTTCTCCGCGACGCGCCTGCGCGAGCTCGCGAAGATGGACGGGGCCGTCGTCATCGACCCGATCCGCGACCGGATCGTGCGGGCCGCCGTCCAGCTGCTGCCGGACCCGTCGATCCAGACGTCGGAGTCCGGCACCCGGCACCGCACCGCCGAGCGCGTCGCGAAGCAGACCGGTCTGCCCGTGATCTCGGTGTCCGCGTCGATGCGCATCGTCGCGCTCTACGTCGGCGAGCAGCGGTACGTGCTCGAGGACTCCACGACGATCCTGTCGCGTGCCAACCAGGCGCTCGCGACGCTCGAGCGGTACAAGGCACGCCTCGACGAGGTCAGCGGCACCCTGTCGGCACTGGAGATCGAGGACCTGGTCACGGTGCGCGACGTCTCCGCCGTCGTGCAGCGCCTCGAGATGGTCCGCCGGATCTCGGACGAGATCGCCGGCTACGTCGTCGAGCTCGGCACCGACGGCCGTCTGCTCACGCTGCAGCTCGACGAGCTCGTCGGCGGCGTCAGCACCGAGCGCGAGCTCGTCATCCGGGACTACGTCGACACGTCACGACGCTCGATCGAGGCAGTCCCCGACGCCCTCGGCGAGCTCGACTCGACGCAGCTGCTCGACATCGCGCACATCGCCCGCGTGCTCGGGCTGCCCGGCGGCGGCGAGACCCTCGACGCGGCCGTCGGCCCGCGCGGCTACCGCCTGCTGTCGAAGGTGCCGCGCCTGCCCGGCCCGGTCGTCGACCGCCTGGTCGGGCACTTCGGCGGCCTGCAGAAGCTGCTGGCCGCGACGATCGACGACCTCATGGCCGTCGACGGGGTCGGCGAGCAGCGGGCCCGCTCGGTGCGCGAGGGCCTGTCGCGGCTCGCGGAGTCGAGCATCCTCGAGCGGTACGTCTGACGGGTCGCGTCCCACGCGACCCGCGGACGACGGCCGGGCCGTCGCCCTCAGCCGAGGCCGAACACCGCGGCGGGCGAGGTCGCGCCGCCGACGCCCACCACGACGGAGTAGGTCCCCGCACCGGGCTCGGGCAGCCCCCCGGCGCACCCGGCAGCGGACCGCTCACGCGGCCACCCGAGCTGCGTGACGTCCGACTGCCCACCGGCGAGCAGGAGCGTGCGCGCGTCCGGGTCCGCCGGCACGCAGTCCAGGCTCGACCAGACGCGGTCCTCGCCGGACGTGATGACGACCTCGCGCCGGCCGTCCCCCGCGTCGACGAGGCACGGCTCGGAGCCGGAGTTGGTGACGGTGACCTCGAACGTCGGGTCGACCCCGGCGGCGAACGCCTCGGCCCCGGGCGTCACGGCGAGAGCCAGCTGCTCCGGTGCGCACTCGGGGACGCCGGGCTCCGCGGCCGTCGTCGGCGACGGCGTCGCGACGGGGACGGTGCCGGGGTCGGCCTCCGCGGCGGCCTCGCTGCCGCGGCCGGTCCACCACACGACGAGGACGACGACGACCAGCAGCGGCAGCCCGAGGACGACGAACCGGCGCACCCAGTAGACGCGGGCCGGCGGGCGGGGCGCCGGGGCCGGACGCGCCGGTCGGGGCCCGCGGCCGGTCGGGGGCGTCCGGTCGTTCATGCGGGGACCTCCGGGGTGGGCGTGATGGTTGTGCGGCCGCGCGTCCACGGTACGAGGCCGACGCCGACGCATCGCGCAGGACGCGCCACTCCCGGCACGACGAGCGCTGGTGACGCTCGGCGCCGCGGACCGGTCCCGTCGACGCGGCACGGGCCGACGCGCCGGGTTTCGTCCCGGCGCCCCGCGACGGCACCATGAGGCGTGCCCGCCGTTCAGCCCGTCGTCCGCGCCGCGACCCCTCCCCCGGCCGGCGGCGTGCCCGTCGCGGGCGACGTCGCAGGGCGTGGGGACGTCGAGGCCTCGGGCGTCCGCGACGACGTCGTCGCGTGGTTCGACGCGCACGCGCGCGACCTGCCGTGGCGGGCGGCGGACCGGACCCCGTGGGGCGTGCTGGTCAGCGAGGTGATGCTGCAGCAGACGCCGGTCGTGCGGGTCGAGCCGGCGTGGCGCGCGTGGCTGGACCGCTGGCCGACGCCCGCGGACCTCGCGGCCGCGCCCACGGGCGACGTCCTGCGCGCGTGGGACCGGCTCGGGTACCCGCGGCGCGCGCTGCGCCTGCAGGAGTGCGCGCGGGCCGTCGTCGAGCGGCACGGCGGCGTGCTGCCGGACGACGAGGACGCGCTGCTCGCGCTGCCGGGCGTGGGCCCCTACACGGCCGCGGCCGTGCGGGCGTTCGCGTTCGGGCGGCGGTCGGTCGTGCTCGACACCAACGTGCGGCGCGTCCTGGCGCGCGTGGCGGCGGGCGAGGCGCTGCCGGCGCCGGCCCTGACGGTCGCCGAGACGGCGCGTGCGGCCGCGTGGGTGCCGGACGACGACGCCTCGGCGGCACGCTGGGCGGCGGCCTCGATGGAGCTCGGTGCGCTGGTGTGCACCGCACGCTCCCCCCGGTGCGACGCCTGCCCGGTGGCCGACCGCTGCCGGTGGCTGGCTGCCGGCCGCCCCGCCGACGCGCACGCGCACCGTCGTCGCGCGCAGGCCTGGGCCGGGACCGACCGGCAGGCGCGGGGACGGGTCATGGCGCTGCTGCGCGAGGCGCTCGCCCCGGTCCCCCACGCGGCGGTCGCGGCCGTCTGGCCGGACGTCGCCCAGCTCGCCCGCTGCCTGGACGCGCTGGTCGTCGACGGCCTCGTCGTCCGCGAGGACGCGGCGGGCGACGCCCCGGACCCGGACGCGGCCACCTACCGCCTCCCCCACTGACGCCGAGCGTCGCCGGGTCAGAGCTCGAGCAGCATGCGCGTGTTGCCCAGCGTGTTGGGCTTCACGCGGGCCAGGTCGAGGAACTCGGCGACGCCGTCGTCGTGCGACCGCAGCAGCTCGGCGTACACGTCAGGGGCGACGGGCGTCCCGTCGATCTCGCGGAAGCCGTGCCGGGCGAAGAAGTCGACCTCGAACGTCAGGCAGAACACGCGCCGCAGCCCCAGGTCGCGCGCGCGGTCGAGCAGCGCGTCGACGAGCGCGTGCCCGACGGCACGCCCCCGGTAGGCGGGGTCGACCGCGAGCGTGCGGATCTCGGCGAGGTCCTCCCACATCACGTGCAGCGCGCCGCACCCGACGACGTCGTCGACGGCGCGCGCGACGACGAACTCCTGCACGGCCTCGTAGTACCCCACCCACTCCTTGGCCAGCAGGATGCGCTCCTGGGCGTAGGGCTCGACGAGGCGGCGGATGGCGCGGACGTCCGCGGGGAGGGCCGGTCGGACGGCGACCTGGGCGGGAGAGCTCACGCGCACAACCTACGCACGGCGGGACGCGGTGCGGGTGCCCGCGGCGTCCAGGAGCGCCGTGGCGGTCACCTCGTCGACGACGAGGTCGGTGACCACCTCGGCGCGCAGGGCTGCGAGGAGCGGGGCGACCTTGTTGTCACCGGCGACGACGCACACGCGTCGCGGGACGCGCTGCAGCTCGTCGGGCGTCGGGCCGGTCGCGCGGCTGTTGAGCGACACGTCCGCCCAGGACCCGTCGCCGCGCAGGAAGACCGTGCACACGTCGCCGACGACGGACTCGTCGTGCAGGCGGCGCACGTCGGACTCGTCGAGGTAGCCCGCGGAGTACACGTGCGACGGGACCGCCCCGGCGACCGCACCTGCCGAGAAGACCGCGATGTCGGCGCGACGCTGCATGTCCAGCACACGGCGCACGGAGCGCTCGCGCCACATGGCGTCCTTGGTGTCGGGGTAGTCGAAGAACGCGGGCACGGAGAAGTGGTGGACGGCCGCGCCGAACGCCGACCCGAACGACGAGATGAGGTCGGACGCGTACTCGACGCCCGACGTGCGCACGTTCGCCGCGCCGTTGAGCTGGACGACGGCCGAGCCGCGGGTCGGCTTGGGTGCCAGGTACCGGGACACGGCCGCGATCGTGGTGCCCCAGGCGACGCCCATGACCATGTCGGAGTCGAACCACGAGCCGAGCAGGCGTGCAGCCGTCATCGCGACCTGGTCGAGGCGCTCGACCGACCCCGCGGAGTCCGGCACGGGGACGACGTACGTGTCGATGCCGAACGTCGACGAGATCGACCGGCCGAGGCCGGGCGCCCGCGTGCTCGAGGGGCGCAGCGTGATCTCGACGAGCCCGGTGTCCCGCGCGCGCTTCAGCAGGCGGGAGACGGTCGACCGGGACGTCCCGAGGTGCCGGGCGATGACCTCCATCTTGAGGTCCTGCAGGTAGTACATGGAGGCCGCGCGCAGCACGTCCTGCTCCCGCTCCACGAACACCCAGCACCGTCCCTTCGGCCCCCCATGGAACCGTCAACTCGCTGCACGTTCGTGCACCGGAGTTGCGCGTCCGTTCTGGACGTGATGACGATAGCGGCGACGCGCCGCGCGGGCGAGGGGCCGACGCGCCACCGCCGTGACCACGAGGGACGGCACCAAGGGGGATCGCCACATGAGGACCGCACCGCTGACGGCGCACGCACGGCAGGACGCCCTGGAGTCGCTGCGCCGCAGCTCCGAGCAGGGCCGCGAGCTCGACCTGCTGGTCGTGGGGGGCGGGGTCACCGGTGCGGGCATCGCCCTCGACGGCGTCACGCGCGGCCTGTCCACCGCGATCGTCGAGGGTCAGGACTGGGCGTCCGGCACGTCGAGCCGCTCCAGCAAGCTCGTCCACGGCGGCCTGCGGTACCTGCAGATGCTGGACTTCCACCTCGTGCGCGAGGCGCTGACCGAGCGCGACCTGCTCATCACCCGCCTCGCACCGCACCTGGTCAAGCCCGTGAGCTTCCTCTACCCGCTCGAGCACCGGGTGTGGGAGCGGGCGTACGTGGGTGCGGGCGTCGCGCTGTACGACACGCTCGCGTCGGTGTCCGGCACGCGGCGGGCCATGCCGATCCACCGCCACCTCACCCGCAAGGGCATGGAGCGGCTGTTCCCCGACCTGCGGCACGACGCCGCGATCGGGGCCGTGCGCTACTGGGACGCGAGCGTCGACGACGCCCGGCTGGTCGAGAGCCTCGTGCGCACGGCCGTGAGCTACGGCGCGCACGCGGCGTCGCGCACGCAGGTCGTCGACCTGCAGACGACCACGGGCGGCGCGATCACGGGTGCCGAGGTCGTCGACCTCGAGTCCGGTGAGCGCATCGACGTCCGTGCGCGCCACGTCATCAACGCGACCGGCGTGTGGACCGAGCAGACGGAGTCGCTCGCGGGCAGCGAGGGCGGGCTGCGGGTCCTGGCGTCCAAGGGCATCCACATCGTGGTGCCGCGCGCCCGGATCGAGGGCAACACCGGGCTGATCCTGCAGACCGAGAAGTCGGTGCTCTTCATCATCCCGTGGTCCCGTTACTGGGTGATCGGGACGACCGACACGCCCTGGGAGCAGGAGCTGACGCACCCCGTCGCGACCAGCGCCGACATCGACTACGTCATCGAGCACGCCAACCAGGTGCTCTCGCGCCCGCTGACCCGCCAGGACGTCATCGGCACGTGGGCGGGGCTGCGTCCGCTGCTGCAGCCGGGGACCAAGGAGGGGACGTCGTCCGCCAAGGTCTCGCGCGAGCACACCGTGGCGTCGCCCGCCCCGGGGCTGACCGTCGTCGCCGGCGGCAAGCTCACGACCTACCGGGTGATGGCCAAGGACGCCGTCGACTTCGCGCTCGGTGCGCGGGCCACGACGCTGCCCTCGATCACGCACGAGGTGCCGCTCGTCGGCGCCGAGGGGCTCAAGGTCGTGCAGCGCCAGGCCCGGGCGATCGGTGCGCGCTACGGCTGGGACCGGCCGCGCCTCGACCACCTGCTGCACCGCTACGGCTCGCTGCTGCAGGAGCTGACGGACCTGTGCGACGAGCGCCCCGAGCTCGCCCGCCCGCTGGCGAACGCGCCGGCGTACATCGGCGCGGAGATCGTCTACGCGGTGAGCCACGAGGGCGCGCTGCACCTCGACGACGTCCTCATGCACCGCACGCGTCTCAACTACGAGCAGGCCGACAAGGGCACCGGCGCGCTCGAGGAGATCGCGGACCTCGTCGCGCCCGTCCTCGGCTGGGACGACGCGACGCGGCGCCGCGAGGTCGAGGCGTACCGCGCACGGGCGGCGGCGGAGGACGCCGCGGCGGCCGAGCCGGACGACGCGGCGGCGGAGCGCGTGCGCCTGCAGGCGACCGACGTCGCCCCGCTGCTGCCGCTGGGCGACGACGCCGACCCGGGCACGAAGCCCGGGTCGCCCGCCGGACGTGGCGCGTCGGGCCCCGTCGGCACCTGAGCACCGGGGGTGCGGGTCGCCGCCGACCCGCACCCCCGGGCGCCGCACCGCGGCTGCACGACCCGGCGGTGACCGCGACAGCGACGTCGACGAGAGGGGCCTGAAGTGGACTACACCATCGGTGATGCGTTCTTGTCGGAGACCATCGGCACCGCGCTCCTCATCCTGCTGGGTGCCGGGGTGGTGGCCAACGCGATCCTGCCGCGGACCAAGGGGTTCGCCGGGGGGTGGCTGCTCATCAACTTCGGCTGGGGGATCGCGGTCTACGCCGGCGTCTACGCGGCGTACAAGTCCGGCGCGCACATCAACCCGGCCGTGACGATTGGCGTCTGGGCGTCGGGTGCCGAGGAGTTCGCCCCCGGCATCGCCGTGACGGCGGTCAACGGGTTCCTGTACGTCGTGGCGCAGATGCTCGGCGCCGCGATCGGTGCGCTCCTGGCGTTCCTCGTGTACAAGAAGCACTTCGACCAGGACGCCGACCCCGCGGTGAAGCTGGGCGTCTTCTCGACGGGTCCGGAGCTGCGCTCCTACGGGTGGAACCTCCTCACCGAGGCCGTCGCCACGTTCGTGCTCGTGTTCATCGTGCTGGCCTTCGGCGAGACGCCCGCGGAGGTCGGTCCGCTGGCCGTGACCCTCCTCGTCGTCGGCATCGGCGCGAGCCTCGGTGGCCCCACGGGCTACGCCATCAACCCGGCGCGCGACCTGGGCCCGCGCATCGCCCACGCCCTGCTGCCCATCCGCGGCAAGGGCTCGTCCGACTGGGCGTACTCGTGGGTCCCGATCGTGGGACCGCTGCTCGGCGGTGTGCTCGCCGGGCTCGCCGCCCGCGTGTACATCGGCTGACCACCCGCGCACCCCCACCCGTACCGAGGAGAGCAGAGGCATGACCGACACGTACGTGCTGGCGATCGACCAGGGCACCACCTCCACCCGCGCCATGATCTTCGACCACGGGGGGCAGGTCGTGTCCGTGGGGCAGAAGGAGCACGAGCAGATCTTCCCGCGGGCGGGGTGGGTCGAGCACGACGCGAGGGAGATCTGGGTCAACACGCGCGAGGTCGTCGGCATGGCCCTCGGCCGCGCCAGCCTCACGCACGAGGACATCGCCGCAGTCGGCGTCACCAACCAGCGCGAGACCGCCGTCGTGTGGGACCGGGAGACCGGCGAACCGGTGTGCAACGCCATCGTCTGGCAGGACACCCGGACCCAGAAGATCTGCGACGAGCTCGCGGCGCTCGGCGGCGGGGCCGAGCGGTACAAGGACCGCGTCGGCCTGCCGCTCGCCACCTACTTCTCCGGTCCCAAGGTGCGGTGGATCCTCGACAACGTCGAGGGTGCGCGCGAGAAGGCCGAGGCCGGCAGGCTCGCGTTCGGCAACACCGACTCCTGGGTGCTGTGGAACATGACAGGTGGCGTCAAGGGCGGCCTGCACGTCACCGACCCCACCAACGCGTCGCGCACCATGCTCATGAACATCGACTCGCTCACGTGGAACGAGGAGATCGCCGGCGAGATGGGCATCCCGCTGTCGATGCTGCCGGAGATCCGCTCGTCGTCCGAGGTGTACGGCGCGGGCCGCAGGGGCGGCCTGCTCCCCGGCGTGCCGATCGCGGGCATCCTGGGCGACCAGCAGGCCGCGACGTTCGGCCAGGCGTGCTTCGAGGTCGGGCAGGCCAAGAACACGTACGGCACCGGCAACTTCATGCTCATCAACACGGGCACCGAGCCGGTCGCCTCCGAGAACGGGCTGCTGACGACCGTCTGCTACAAGATCGGCGACCAGGACACCGTCTACGCGCTCGAGGGCTCGATCGCCGTCACGGGCTCGCTGGTGCAGTGGCTGCGCGACAACCTGGGGATCATCTCGTCCGCGCCGGAGGTGGAGCGGCTCGCGGCGTCCGTCGAGGACAACGGCGGCGTGTACTTCGTCCCGGCGTTCTCGGGGCTCTTCGCGCCGTACTGGCGGTCCGACGCGCGCGGGGCGATCGTCGGCCTCACGCGGTACGTCACCAAGGAGCACATCGCCCGTGCGGCACTGGAGGCCACCGCCTTCCAGACGCGCGAGGTCCTCGACGCCATGAACGCCGACTCGGGGGTCGACCTCACCGAGCTCAAGGTCGACGGCGGCATGGTCGCCAACGAGGCGCTCATGCAGTTCCAGGCCGACATCCTCGGCGTCCCGGTCGTGCGGCCCAAGGTCGCCGAGACCACCGCGCTGGGAGCCGCCTACGCCGCCGGGATCGCCGTCGGGTACTGGTCGGGCGAGCAGGACGTCATCGACAACTGGGCGGAGGACAAGCGCTGGGAGCCCGCGATGGCGGACGACGAGCGCGACCGGCGGTACCGGCTGTGGAAGAAGGCCGTCACGAGGTCCTTCGACTGGGTGGACGACGACGTGCGCTGACCGGCAGCAGGCGGGCCCGGGACCTCGTCACCCCATGGCGGGCGCACCGGTCCCCGTTCCGCCCGCCTGCCGGCGCGGGACGAACGGTGTGGGTGGCGGCACGGGCCCCGCGACGCACGTCACGACACGGGCGGCGACGGCGCTCATCTTCTCGTTGTGGTCCTGCGACCACGCCCGCAGGACATCGAGCGCCTGACCCGGCGTGCAGCGTCGGCGCGCCATGACGACACCCATCGCCTGGTCGATGACGGCGCGGGTGCGCATCGCGGCGGTGAGGTCACCGACGTCCTGCCGCAGGTCACCCAGCTCGACGTGGACCGCGACCATCGTGGCGAGGACCGTCGCCGTCGCGGTGAGGTCGCCCGTCACCAGGGACCAGTCCGCCGTAGCAGCGGACCGGGCCGCCACGGACACCACCAGTCCCGCGGCGTCGTGGTGCACCACGGTCGCCTGCGGCACGCACGTCCCACCGACGGGCCACGGCACCTCGGGCGCGACGGCGCCGCGGGTGGCCACGGCCTGCGGGGGCCGGCCGCCGACCTGCGCGACGGCGAGCACGTCGACCGGCCGGCGCAGCACGCCCTCGATCGCGTGCCGGAGCGCGCCGACCACCTGCGGTGCGCCCGGCGGCGTCCCGTCCACCGGAGCCCGGGGCGGGAGGGGGTTCATGACGAGACCGTCGACAGGCCTTCCACGTGGCGCAGGACGGCGTCGAGCCCGAGCGCCCCGAGGACCCGGGCGACGTGCGGCGTGACGTGCTGGACGACGTACGGCAGACCCGCGTCGGAGCAGGCGTCCTCGCACCGGACGAGGAACGTGAGCGCGGTGGCGCCGACGAGGCGGGCCTCGGCCAGGTCGATCACGACCGGCAGACCGAGGGCCACGACCTGGGCGAGCGCGGCGTCCGCCTGGTCGCGCAGCAGCACGTCGACCTCACCGGCGAGACGCACGAGGGCCCGAGGGCCCGAGGGCCCGTCCGCCGTCACCACGGTGATGGAGCCGGGTGGGGTACTGAAGAACGGGGAAGAGCTGGGCACGGAAATCGCCCCCAAAGGCGAGCACTGCCGGACCGCCCCATATCCTGAGGTGGTCGTGCACGTCATGGGCGGAGCCCGGGATTGCACGCCGACGCCTCGTACTCCTCCACTGTCGCACACGATCACCGCCGCCACCGGTTCTCGGCCTCCCCGACCGCGGCGGACGGCAGCCGACCGCGCCCGCTCGTCAGGCGGCGCCGACGGCGCGCGCGCACCGCACCGCCTCCACGACGCCGCCCGTCCACGGCTCCCCGTGCCCGGGCAGGACGACCCGCGCACCCGTGGCCGCCAGCGCGTCCAGGGACGCGAGGTTCAGCGCGCTGTCGGCCGTGGCGGCGCCCGCGACGATGCGGGGACCGGTGCGGCCGGTGTACGGGTCGAGCGTCACGAGCGCGTCGCCCGACAGGAGGGTGTCGCGGTCCGGCAGGTGCAGCGCGACGTGCCCGTCGGTGTGGCCCGGGCACGCGACGACCACGGGCCGCCCCGGGATCTCCAGGCGACCGCCGGGCACGAGCCTGCGGACGTTCTCGACGCCGTGCACGCGGGCCGCGCCGGCCGCGAGCATGGCGCCGAGGATCGGCACGGCACGGGGGTGCCGCAACGGGTACGTGGCGCGCGGGTTCTCGTGCGCGTAGCGGTACGGGTGTGCCGCGAGCCGGGCGTCGGCGTCGTGCACCCACACCGCGACGTCGAGCTCCTCGCGCGCGCGCCGCGCGAACCCGACGTGGTCGAAGTGCGCGTGCGTCAGGACGACGGCCCGCACGTCGGCGAGCCGGCGGTCCACGGCGGCGAGCGCGCGGGGCAGCATGCCCCACATGCGCGGCAGCCCGGCGTCGACGACGGTCGCGCCGTCCTCGTCGGCCAGCACGTAGCAGCTGACGTAGGCGTGCGCGAGACGGGCGACCCCTGGGACGGGGACGGTGACCTTCACGGCGGTGACCTTCCTGACGTGCGGTGGGGGGGACGGACGGGGACGGGCCCGCCCCGGACGACCATCGCCGTCCGGGGCGGGCCCGCCGCCTGGGTCCTGCCGCGCTGCTCGGGCTAGTACGGCGTGGACGAGCCGCCCTGCTGCGGTGCCTGACGCACCTCCTGCGCCGACCCCTGCGCCTGCTCGCGCAGGTCGGACGCCGCCTGCGTGCCGTGCTCCTTGAGCCCGGCCGCAGCCTCCGTCGCCCTGTCCTTGACGGCCTGCACCGCCTCCTGGGCCGGCTCACGCAGGTCGTCCGCGACCTGCTGCGCCGCCTCCTTCACCTGGGGGGCCAGCGCCTGCGCGCTCTCCTTGACGGACTGCGCGGCGCGCTGCTCCTGACGCGTGGCGGGCACCAGGGACGACGCGAGCCAGCCGACGCCGAACGCGATGAGGCCGGCGGCGAGCGGGTTGCCCTGCGTCTGCTGGGTCACCGTCGACGGCGCGTCCTTCACACCCTCGGCGACCGAGTGCGCTGCGGAACGCGCGGCGTCCGCCGCACCGCCCGCCGTCGTGCCGGCGGAGCCGGCCGTGCCCATGACGCTCTCACGGGCGCTCTGCGCCGTACCCATCACCCGCTCCCGGACGGCCGTCGCCCGGCCACGGACCTTCTCGGCCTGCCGGTGCGCGACCTGACGCGGGTCCAGGGTGTCGCCGACGGCGTCGACGTTCGCCGACAGGTCGGCACGCGTCGCCTCGATGCGCTCACGGATCTCTTCCGGGCTCTCACTCATGGTTCGCCTCCTCGTCGCCCTTGAGGGCATTCGGGATCTTCTTCACGGTCTCCGCGGTGCGGGGCATGCCCTTCACGCGCTTGAGCTCGCCACGGCCGCGCTGGGCCATGACGGCGGCGATGATCGCCCAGATGACGGCCACGACGACGGCCGCCCAGGCACGTCCCATCGGCAGCCCCCACCACAGCGCGCAGGACAGGAACAGCAGGACGAAGTGCCCGGCGACGCCGGCCCCCGCCAGCAGGCCGCTGCCCTTGCCGGCACGCTTGGCCGTCTGCGAGAGCTCGGCCTTCGCGAGCTCCACCTCCTGCCGGACGAGCTGCGACAGGTCCTGCGTGACGTTGCTGATGAGGTCACCGAGCGACGGGCGCTCGTCGGTATCGGCCCCCGCGGCGCCGAGCGGGACGCCCGAGGGCGGCGGCACGGCGCCCGGGGGCGGCACCGTCCCGGGCATGCCGGCCGCGACCGTCGGGTCGCCCGGGCCCGTCACGGTCGGTCCTCGCGGGTCAGCCCGGCGAGCGGGTCACCACCGGCGGTGCCGCCGCCGTCGGACCCGGGCACGTGGCCGGACGCCGGTGCGACGGGAGCGGGCCTGCCGACGGTCGACGCACCGGCGGTCGTCCCCGCCGTCCCGGCGGCTCCCGGCGGCCACGAGGTCGTGGTGCCCGTCGTGGGCGAGTACGCGCCGCCGGCCGGGGTGTCGTACGCGGTCGTCCTGACCGGCGGGGCGGGCGGGACCGCGGTGGTCGGCGGGGTCGCGGTCGTCGCAGGGGTCGTGCTCACCTCACCAGGTGCCCGGTGCTGCGGCGCCGGGGCGTCCTTCAGGCCCCGCGTGAGCCGGCCGGCCACGACACCGGCGCCGGCGGCCAGCGCCAGGAACACCCCGGGCCGGCGTCGCGCGAACTCGGCGACCTCACCCAGGACGTCGCCCGGCTCGCGGTCCTCGAGCCACGTCGCGACGCCCTCGGTGCGCTCGGAGACCTGGCGGACCAGGTCGGCGGCCATCCCGCCCTCCGAGGACTCGGCCATCCGGCCGAGCTCGTCACCGAGCGAGCGCAGGCTCGCGGCTGCCTTGCCCTGCTGCTCGGACGCCTGCGAGGTGAGCCCCGCACGCGCCTCGCCGAACAGGTCCCGGGCCTGCCCCGCAGCCGTGTGGGCCACGTCGGCCGTCTCGTTCCTGGCCTCCTGGAAGAGCCCCTGGCCGCTGTCGGCGGCGGCGTGCGCGAGACCTGCCACCTCGTCCTTGGCGGTACCCGCCACCTGGGCGGCGGTGCCGCCGGAGTCGTTCGTGCTCATCGCCTTCTCCTTCACTCGGTGGTCTACGTGTCCTCGAGATTCCCGGTGACCCTCTCGACGGCTCGTCCGTCGCCGGACGTGGTGGACCGCTGCGCCCGGCGCACGACCGCCGGCCGCGCCTCGGCAGCGCTGCCCGGTCACCCCGGCCCGCGCCGCCGGATGTGTCGCTCGGCGCGGAGACGGTCGGCTGACGTCCCGCCGGGCTCGACGTTAGGGGCATCCGGCGGATGTCGCGCGGTGAGACAGGTCGGGCTTTTCGGGATGCGGACACGGGTGAGACGTCGCACCCTGGGGGCCACCCACCCGGAGGATGCTCATGCGCGCGATGGTCTACCGCGGGCCCTACAAGGTCCGCGTCGAGGAGAAGGACGTCCCGTCGATCGAGCACCCCAACGACGCGGTCGTCCGCGTCGTCAGGGCTGCCATATGCGGCTCTGACCTGCATCTTTACCACGGCATGATGCCCGACACGCGGATCGGGCACACGTTCGGCCACGAGTTCGTCGGCATCGTCGAGAAGGTCGGGCCCTCGGTGCAGAACCTGCAGGTCGGCGACCGCGTGATGGTGCCGTTCAACGTCTACTGCGGCACGTGCTTCTTCTGCGCGCGCGGCCTGTACTCGAACTGCCACAACGTCAACCCCAACGCGACGGCCGTGGGCGGGATCTACGGCTACTCGCACACCACCGGCGGCTACGACGGCGGTCAGGCCGAGTACGTCCGCGTGCCCTTCGCCGACGTCGGGCCGTCGAAGATCCCCGAGTGGCTCGACGACGACGACGCCGTGCTCATGACCGACGCGCTCGCGACTGGCTACTTCGGCGCCCAGCTCGCCGACATCGTCGAGGGCGACACTGTGGTCGTGCTCGGCGCCGGCCCGGTGGGGCTGTTCGCGGCGCGCTCGGCGTGGCTCATGGGCGCCGGGCGCGTCATCGTCGTCGACCAGCTCGAGTACCGCCTGGAGAAGGCCCGGGAGTTCGCGTTCGCCGAGACGCGGAACTACAACGAGCACGACGACATCGTCGTCGAGCTGAAGAAGGCGACCGACGGGCTGGGTGCCGACCGCGTCATCGAGGCGGTCGGCGCGGAGGCGGACGGCAACCTGATCCAGCACATCACCGCCGCGAAGCTCAAGCTGCAGGGCGGCTCCCCGGTCGCGCTGAACTGGGCGATCGACGGGGTTCGCAAGGGCGGGACGGTGTCGGTGCTCGGTGCCTACGGGCCGATCTTCTCGGCCGTGAAGTTCGGGGACGCCCTGAACAAGGGCCTCACGCTCCGGATGAACCAGGCCCCCGCCAAGCGGCAGTGGCCGCGCCTGCTCGAGCACATCCGGTCGGGCTACCTCAAGCCGAGCGACGTCGTCACGCACCGCTTCCCGCTCGAGCACATCGCCGAGGCGTACCACGTGATGTCGGCGAAGCTCGACGGCTGCATCAAGCCGCTGATCATCCCGTCCGAGGACTGAGAGGACCCCCGATGCCGTACACCGCCGCCAAGCCCCCGCTCCCCGAGACGCCCGACGAGCTGCGCGCCCGCATCCCAGGCTGGGGCGCGGACCTCGACCCGGCGGACCGGCCGCAGGTGCCGCGCGAGCGCACCGACCTGCCGAACGGTGCGCACTGGGACTTCCCGGACCGGCAGCCCGAGACCTACCCGCGCGAGCGGTCGATCGAGCACGAGATGCTCACGCCCGTCTTCGGCACCGCGCAGCCGCTCCACGGCCTGTCCGGCGCCATCCGCCGCTACTCCTACGAGCGCTTCAGCGAGGCTCGCGCGGCGCACTGGCTGCTGCTGATCGCCGCCGACCGCGTCGACGCGGGCGGTGCGCACCTGCGGTCGATGCTGACGCTGCGGCCCGACAACCCGGTCACCGAGACCGGCGTCCTGTCCGAGCTGCGCCGGCATCCCGTCGCGTCACGTCGCGGGCGTACGGACGTGCGGCACCAGGTGCTCGACCCGCTGATCGTCGCCGGCCCGTGGATCCTCGGCGGGCTCGCCGCCGTGGGCGTCGTGCGTGCCCTGCGCCGCCGCTGACGCTCTGGCTCGGTCAGCGCCGGCCGGCGGTCAGGCGGCCGTCGGCGTGCACGGTCAGCGGCGCGATCCGCACGTTGCGCAGGTGGTCACGGCCGGAGAGCTGGGCGTCGTGGTAGAGCAGGTACCAGCGGCCCGCGACCTGCGCCAGCGAACCGTGCGTGGTCCAGCCGGCGACCGGCTCGAGGACCGTGCCGCGGTACGTGAACGGGCCGTACGGCGAGTCCGACGTCGCGTTCACGAGCGTGTGGGTGTCGCCCGTGGAGTACAGCAGGTGGTAGACGCCGTCGATGCGCGAGACCCAGGGCCCCTCGAAGAAGCGGCGGGGGTCGCCGTGCGTGAGCGGGACCCCGGCCTCGTCGGTGACGACCACCTCGCGCGTCGGCTCGGCGAGCGCGAGCAGGTCGTCGGTCAGCCGGGCCACGCGGGGACCGAGCGCCGGTGCGTCGGGCGCCGGGTACGCGTCGACGCCGGTGTACGTGTCGCCGTCCCAGCGCTGCAGCTGGCCGCCCTGCAGACCGCCGACGTACAGGTAGAAGCCGGCGTCGTCGTCCGCGAGGACCGCAGGGTCGATGCTGCCGACACCGGCGAGGGGCTCGGGCTCGGCGACGTACGGGCCGGTCGGTGACGAGGACGTCGCGACGCCGATGCGGAAGACGCCCTCGTGGTCCCGGGCGGGGAAGACGAGGTAGTAGGTGTCGCCGCGTCGCGCGGCGTCGGGCGCCCACATCTGGCGGGCCGCCCACGGCACGTCGTCGACGTGCAGCACCGGGCCGTGGTCGAGCGCGGGACCACCCAGGTCGCGCAGCTCGATGACGTGGTAGTCGCGCATGTCGTAGTGGCCGCCGTCGTCGTCGTCCGACGCGCCCGTGTCCTCGTCGTGCGACGTGAACACGTAGAGCACGTCGTCCCAGACGTGCCCCGAGGGGTCCGCCGTCCACACGTCCTCGACGAGCGGACCGTCCACCAGCGCCGTCGCGGCCGTCGTGCCGACCGCCTCCCCCGTGCGCGTGACGTCCTCGACGCCCGTCCCCGCTCCGCTCACCACGTGCCGCCCATCTGCTCACCGCTGCCACGTCCCCGTCGGACGCGACGCGACCGCACCCTACCGGGGACCGGACCCGCATGGTTGCGCACGCCGCGACGAAACTTCCGAGCGGTCGCCGGATCACCGGATCCATGCGCCTGCGCCGTGTGGCACGCCGTCCCTCCCGATGCGAGGTGCACGACGGCGGCCGCGTCCTCGGCGTCCCGTCGACCCGGGCGCGGACCACCGCTGTCGGTGCGCGCCGGTAACCTCGGGCGCCATGCGCCTCGCGACCTGGAACATCAACTCGATCCGTGCCCGGGTGGACCGCGCCGTGGCCTTCCTGGAGCGCACCGGTGTCGACGTGCTCGCCCTGCAGGAGACGAAGGTCAAGGACGAGGCGTTCCCGCGGGCACCGTTCGAGGCCCTCGGCTACGAGGTCGCGACGCACGGGCACTCGCAGTGGAACGGCGTCGCGATCGTCTCCCGGGTCGGCCTGACGGACGTCGAGCGGGGGTTCCCCGGGCAGCCGACGTGGGGCGACCCCGCCGTGGCCGAGGCGCGCGCCCTCGGTGCGACCTGCGGCGGCGTCCGCGTGTGGAGCCTGTACGTGCCGAACGGGCGCGAGATCGAGGACCCGCACTACACCTACAAGCTCGACTGGCTCGCGGCGCTGCGCGACGCCGCACAGGGCTGGCTGACGACCGACCCCGACGCCCAGGTCGCGCTCGTCGGCGACTGGAACATCGCCCCCCTCGACACCGACGTGTGGGACATCGCCCGCTTCGCGGGGCGCACGCACGTGACCCCCGCCGAGCGCGATGCGTTCGAGGCCATCGCGCGGGCGGGGTACACCGAGGTGTCGCGCACGCACCTGCCGGCCGAGCACACCTACACCTACTGGGACTACCAGCAGCTGCGCTTCCCGCGCAACGAGGGCATGCGCATCGACCTGACGTACGCCAGCCCTGCCCTCGCGGCACGCGTCACCGGCGTGCGGATCGAGCGCGACGAGCGCAAGGGCAAGCAGCCGTCGGACCACGTGCCCGTCGTGCTCGAGATCGACGCACCGTGACGGGCCGCACCGCCCTGCGGGTGGTATCGGCACCGCGGGACGCCGCCGCGCCCGTGCTCGGCTAGGTTGCCGTCCATGACGCCGACGCCCGACGAGCGCGCACCCGAGGCTGGTGACACCCAGCCGATCACCGCCGGCCTGGGCGACACCCAGCCGCTGAGCCGGACCGCACCGCTGCCCGTGGCGCCCGGTCCGTACGGCGGCGCGCCCGCGGCAGGCGCACCGGTGCCGCGGTACGACGCGCCCGCCGCGCCCGCCTACGGGACCCCGCCGTACGGTGCCCAGCCGTACGGTGCCCAGCCGCCCTACGGCGCCCAGCCGCCCTACGGCCCCGCCGCCTACGGTGCGTACGGGCAGCCGTACGGTGCCGCACCGCTCCCGCCCACGGACGGGCTCGCCGTGGCCTCGCTCGTCACGTCGGTCGCCGGCCTCGTGCTGCTCGCGGGCGCGACGGGACCCATCGGCATCGGCCTCGGCATCGGCGGGCTCGCCCGCATCCGACGCACCGGCGCGCGCGGCCGCGGCATGGCGATCGCGGGCATCGTCGTGGGCGCCGTCGGCACCGTCGTGCTCGGCCTGATCGTGTCGATCCTCGTCGCGCTCGTGCAGTGGGGTGCGAGCACGGCCGAGCAGGCCTCCGGCGTGCTCGGCGGGCAGGACCTGGACCAGCTCCTCGAGGAGCTCGAGGGCAGCGGGAGCGGGTCGACGCCCGGTGACCTCGACGAGCTCCTCCGCGAGCTCGACGAGCAGCTCGGGCACCTCGACGAGGGGTCGCTCGACGTGCTGCCCCCCTACGCGCTGCCGCAGGACGTCGCGGTCGGCACGTGCTGGGAGCGGGTGCCGGAGCTGTACGACCTGTCGGACGGCGTCGCCGTGCCGTGCTCGCAGGAGCACCAGGCCGAGGTGGTGGCGCTGCTGACGGCGACGGGCGCACCGGCGACCGACCTCTCGGTCGAGGACCCGGTCCTCGCTGCGGCGTACGCCGCGTGCGACGCGGCCGTCGCGGCGATCGACCCCGGCCTGGTCGCATGGGGCGTCACCGACGTGTGGCTCCCCCACCCCGACCAGGTGGCCGCCGGCGAGCTCGTCGGGTACTGCGTCCACCAGGACACGTTCGGCCGCAGCGACTCCCTGACGGCGCCGTCCGGGATGTCGTCCTGAGCCCCGCCGACGCCCCGCGCCCCGATGTCCCGGGCCCGGTGGACATCCCGGACGACCCCCACCCGCCGACGCACTACGCACCGGGCTGGGAGGAGGCCGCCGCGACGCGCGCGCGGGCTCGGCGGCGCGTCGTCGTCGGCGTGACGGCCGTGGCGACGGTCGTGGTGCTCGCGGTGGGGACGACGGTCGGGACGCGTGCGGTCACGGCAGTCCGCAGCCGTCCGCTGCCGTCCGACGTGACGGCCTCGACCGACGCGTACGCGGTCCAGCTCGTCACCGGGTCGTGCCTGGCGACGCTGCCGGACGACGGCGAGGTCGACCGCGTGGACGTCGTGCCGTGCGACGACCCGCACGCCGCGCAGGTCGTCGCGCAGTACGCGTTCGACCCTGCCGCCGTGTGGCCGGGGCAGGAGGGTGCGCACGCGCGGGTCGAGCGGGCGTGCGTGCTCAGCGACGAGGAGGTCGCGGCCGGCGTGCGGCTGGTGACGTGGGCACCCACGGCGGGCGGGTGGTCCGGTGGCGACCGCACGGGCCTGTGCGTCGCGGTGCCGCCCGCCCCGGTGACGGGCTCGTTCGTCGACGGGACGGCGGCGCCCGCGGGCTGAGCTCCGCCGGCGGCCGGTGGTACCGGGCGGACCGTGCTCCGTCAGGCGTCGCGGACGCCGGCGTCGGACCGGGCCGCGCGGCGGCGCTCGCCGCGGCCCCCGGTCCGCGTCCACACGAACCGCACGAGCATCACGCCGATGACGGCGTACACGGCGGCGTTGAGCCAGTCGCTGTACCGGCCGATGTCGTCCCACTGCGAGCCCAGCAGGTGCCCGGCCCACACGAGGCCGCCGTTCCACACGGCCGAGCCGAGGAGCGTGTAGAGCGTGAAGCGGCCGAGGTTCATGCGCTCGACCCCGGCAGGGACGGAGATGAGGCTGCGGACGACGGGCACCCAGCGGCCCACGAGCACGGCGGCGCCGCCGTGCCGGACGAACCACTGCTCGGCACCGTCGAGGTCCTCGGGCTCCATGAGCGGGATCTTCTCGAGCCAGCGACGGATGCGGGCACGCCCGAGCGTCGCGCCGAGGCCGTAGAGCGCCCACGCACCGACGACCGCCCCCGCGGTCGCGGCGACGATCGCCCAGGTCAGGGACATGCCGCCCTGCGACGCGACGTACCCGGCGACGGGCAGCACCACCTCGGAGGGGATGGGCGGGAACAGGTTCTCGAGCGCGACGAGCAGCCCCACGCCCAGCGGCCCGAGCGTGTCGATGACGGACACGACCCACCCGGCCAGCCCCGTGAGCTCGGTACCGGAGTCGGGCGCGGCCAGGGCGACGTTGATCTGGGCCATGCCCTCGGATGCTGCCACGCCCCCTCCACCCCCGCGCGCCGAGCCCCCACCCGGCCCCGCCGGCCCCCACCGCCGCCCGGCGGTGGGGGCCGGGGTGGGGTCAGGGGGCGGTGTGGACCGTCAGGCCGCCGTCTGCGAGGTCGACCTGGAGGGTGTCGCCGTCGTGGATCTCGCC
Organism: Cellulomonas dongxiuzhuiae; assembly: GCF_018623035.1. Taxonomy (NCBI): domain Bacteria; kingdom Bacillati; phylum Actinomycetota; class Actinomycetes; order Micrococcales; family Cellulomonadaceae; genus Cellulomonas; species Cellulomonas dongxiuzhuiae. Next base: position 598,335 of record NZ_CP076023.1, on the reverse strand, counting down.
CGCGAGGAGGGACCGCGCCAGGCGGTCGCCGATCTCCTTCTGGACCAGTCGGCGCAGCGGACGCGCACCGTACGCGGGGTCGTAGCCCTCGAGCGCGAGCCACTCGCGCGCCCCGTCCGACACCTCGAGCGTGAGGCGGCGGTCGGCCAGCCGGCGGCCGAGCGACTCGATCTGCAGGTCGACGATGCGGCTGAGCTCCGTGAGCGTGAGCGCGTCGAACAGCACGATGTCGTCGAGCCGGTTGAGGAACTCCGGCTTGAACGCCGACCGCACCGCCCCCATGACGGCCTCGTGCTTCGCGGTGTCCTCGAGCAGCGGGTCGACCAGGAACTGCGAGCCCAGGTTCGACGTGAGCACGAGGATCACGTTGCGGAAGTCGACGGTCCGGCCCTGCCCGTCGGTGAGCCGGCCGTCGTCGAGCACCTGCAGCAGGACGTCGAAGACCTCGGGGTGGGCCTTCTCGACCTCGTCGAGCAGCACGACGGAGTACGGGCGGCGGCGCACCGCCTCGGTGAGCTGACCACCCTCCTCGTACCCGACGTACCCCGGGGGCGCACCGACGAGCCGCGCGACCGAGTGCTTCTCGGCGTACTCCGACATGTCGATGCGGACCATCGCGCGCTCGTCGTCGAAGAGGAAGTCCGCGAGTGCCTTGGCCAGCTCGGTCTTGCCCACGCCGGTGGGACCGAGGAACAGGAACGACCCGGTGGGCCGGTCGGGGTCCGAGATCCCCGCGCGGGCGCGACGCACGGCGTCGGAGACGGCCGCGACGGCCGCGCGCTGACCGATGAGGCGCTGACCGAGCACCTCCTCCATGCGCAGGAGCTTGGCGGTCTCGCCCTCCAGCAGCCGCCCGGACGGGATGCCCGTCCACGCGGCGACGACCTCGGCGACCTCGTCGGGGCCGACCTTCTCGGCGATCATCGGCGCCTCGGCCGGCTCGTCCTGCGAGCTCTCCGACGCCTCGGCGGCGGCGATCTCCTTCTCGACCGCCGGGATCTCGCCGTACAGGAGCCGCCCGGCCGTCGCCAGGTCGCCCTCGCGCTGGGCGCGGTCGGCGTCGGCGCGCAGCTGGTCCAGGCGCACGCGCAGGTCACCGACCCGGTTGCGGCCGCCCTTCTCCTTCTCCCACCGCGCGTTGAGCCCGGCGAGCTCCTCGCGGCGGTCGGCGAGGTCGGCGCGCAGCCGCGCGAGCCGGTCCTGCGACGCGGGGTCGTCGGCCGTGGCGAGGAACTGCTCCTCCATCTCCAGGCGCGTCACGGCGCGCTGGAGCTCGTCGATCTCGACCGGCGAGGAGTCGAGCTCCATGCGCAGGCGCGACGCCGCCTCGTCGATGAGGTCGATGGCCTTGTCGGGGAGCTGACGTCCGCTGATGTACCGGTCGGAGAGCGTGGCGGCCGCGACGATCGCACCGTCGGAGATCTCGACGCGGTGGTGGGCGGCGTACCGCTCGCGCAGGCCGCGCAGGATCGCGATGGTGTCCTCGACGGACGGCTCCCCGACGAACACCTGCTGGAACCGCCGCTCGAGCGCGGGGTCCTTCTCGATGCGCTCGCGGTACTCGTCGAGCGTGGTGGCGCCGACGAGCCGCAGCTCACCGCGCGCCAGCATGGGCTTGAGCATGTTGCCCGCGTCCATCGCGCCCTCGCCGCCCGCACCGGCGCCGACGACGGTGTGCAGCTCGTCGATGAACGTGACGACCTGCCCGTCGGACGCGGTGATCTCGGCCAGCACGGCCTTGAGGCGCTCCTCGAACTCGCCGCGGTACTTCGCACCGGCGACCATCGAGGCGAGGTCGAGCGAGACCAGCTTCTTGCCGCGCAGGGACTCCGGGACGTCGCCGTCCGCGATGCGCTGCGCGAGCCCCTCGACGACCGCCGTCTTGCCGACGCCGGGCTCGCCGATGAGCACGGGGTTGTTCTTGGTGCGGCGCGAGAGCACCTGCACGACCCGGCGGATCTCGGCGTCGCGGCCGATGACGGGGTCGAGCTTGCCGTCGCGGGCCTGCTGCGTGAGGTCGACGCCGTACTGCTCGAGCGCCTTGTAGGTGCCCTCGGGGTTCGGGCTGGTGACGCGGGCGCTGCCGCGGACGTTGGGCAGCGCGGCGAGCAGGGCCTCGCGCGACGCCCCGGCGGACCGCAGCGCGTCGGCCACGCCCGACTGCCCGGACGCGAGGCCGATGAGCAGGTGCTCGGTGGAGACGTAGTCGTCACCCAGCGTGCGGGCCTCGGCGTCGGCGGCCTCGAGCGCGGCGGCGGTCTGGCGTGACGCCGACGGCTGCGCGACGGACGCGCCGGACGACGAGGGCAGGCTCACGAGGATGCCCCGCACGGCGCGCCCCAGCGTGCCGCGGTCGGCACCGACCGCGTCGAGCAGGCCGTTGGCGACCCCGCCGTCCTGCCGGAGCAGGGCGTCGAGGATGTGCGCCGGCTCGAGCTGCGGGTTGCCGGCCGCGGCGGCGGACTGGATGGCGTCACCCAGGGCCTCCTGCGACCGGGTGGTGAACTTCGCGTCCAAGAGGACCTCCTGTGCGTGCGTGGCGCGTCGATGACTGTCGTTCTCAACGGGATCCGAACTTGAGTCTATTCCGCTCAAGTCTGGTTCGCAGCGGTGCCTCGCCAGCAGCGTCCGGGTGATCTAGCGTGGGCAGCGGGTCATTCGGCCCGCCGCTCGCACCCCGCCCCGTCACGCCGGAGGCACCGTGCCCACGCCACCGCTCCCCCCGCCCGACGCCGCCACGCCCGCGACAGCACCGGGCCGGGCCGGGCCCCGGGACGTCGGCAGTGCCGTCCCCGTGCTGCGCGTCCTCGACATCACCACGGCCTACGCCTTCTACCGCGACGTCCTCGGGTGCCGCGTCGACTGGGAGCACCGGTTCGGACCCGGCATGCCGGTCTACGCCCAGGTCTCGCGCGACGAGCTGCGCCTGCACCTGTCGGAGCACCACGGCGACGGCGTGTCCGGTGGGGTGCTGTGGGTCCCCGTCGCGGACGTCGAGGCCCTGGCGGCGCAGGTGCACGAGCGGACCGACGGCCGCCTGCGTCCCGGGGTCGACGCCGACGCGCCCGGCGGCCCGACGACCGAGGTCGTCGACCCGTTCGGCAACCGGCTGCGGTTCTGCCGGCCGACGGCCTGACGGGCACCGGACACGCACGTGTCACACCCGCGTCGCCGGCAGGACACGTGGCGCCCCTAGCGTCGGGGCGACCACCGAGAGAGAGCAGGGCACCGATGACCCTCACCATGACGCTCGTCCGCCACGGCCGCACGCACTTCAACGCCCGCCGCATCCTGCAGGGCCGGTGCGACTCGCCGCTGACGCGGGACGGCCGTGCCGGCGTCCGCGCCACCGCCCGCCACCTGGCGAGCACGCCGTTCACCGCCGCCTGGGCCTCGCCGTCGGGGCGGGCCGTCGCCACCGCGGTCGAGCTGCTGCGCCACCACGCGGAGGTCCCGCTGCGCACCGACAGCGGGCTGCTCGAGTACGCCTTCGGCATCTACGAGCAGCGGCCCGAGCACGTCCTCGACGAGGTCGTCGCGTGGCCGGACCTCGTCGACGACGTCCTGGCCGGGACCCATCCCGGCCTGCCGGGGGGCGAGCCGGGGGCCGACTTCATGGACCGCACGCGTGACGTCTTCGCGCGCATCGCGCGGACCCACGCCGACGGGCACGTGCTCGTCGTCGGCCACGGGCTCGCGCTCGGCGCGTACCTGGCCACGGTCGACGAGGTCGGGCTCGTCCCGCTGCCCAACGCGTCGGTCTCGACGGTCGAGGTCGCGGCGGACGGGACGGCCCGCATCACGAGCCTGGCGGTCGACGTCGCAGGTCAGGGCCACGTCGCCGCGCGCCCGATGCGCACGCCGACGCCGGTGGGGTCCGTCGCCTGACGGCCTGCCGCGCCCCGGACGCCCCCCGGTGACCGACGGCGCGGCCTGGCAGGATGGCCGGGGCGTCGGACGCGGGAGGTCGCGATGGAGGTCCTCGACCACGAGCCGTGGAGCTGGTCCCTGCTGGTCGACGACGGCCGGCTGCTGCTGGACGTCCACGTGAGCCAGGGGCCCGTCGGCTCGTCGCTCGTCATCGCGCTCGACGACACCGAGCGCACGGCGTATCGCACGGAGGGGCGCGCGTACCTCCACCGGCTCGCCGCCCAGGTGCAGGACTCGGCGCCGTTCGCGGTCGGGTCCACCTCGCCGTACCGGGCGCGCGACCTCACCGCGGAGGTCGGCGCCGAGCTGACGCGCCAGGTCGTCGCATGGCGGGAGCGCCACGCGACGGGCACCGACACGTCCGGCTGACCCGCCGCTAGGGTTCCCCCGTGCTGCACGACCCCCGCCCCGGGACCCGTCCGACGACGTCCGACGACGGTCCGCACCGTCAGCTCGACCAGCGGGCGCCCGCCGCGGTGTGGGGCGAGCTCGTGGCGCGCGTGCTCGCGCTGCCGGGCGTCGTCGAGGGCCACAGCCAGGTCTCCCCCGCGTCGTCGCGCGCGGTGTTCCTCACCGACCTGCGCGACGAGCTCGCCCCGCAGACCTCGCTCGCACCGGGGCAGCGCCTCGAGCCCGTGCACCTGCACGGCGTCGAGGACACGAGCATCCACCTGACGCTGCCGCCGGAGCGGTGCGCCGAGCTCGTCCGGCTCGGCTGGGCGGAGCCGCACCAGTACGCCGACTTCGGCACCGAGGTCATGCTCTACGGCCCGCGCGACGCGACCGAGCTCGAGCAGGTCGTGTCCGTGGTCGAGGAGAGCCTGGCGTTCGCGCGGACGGGGGCGTCCGGCCGCGCCTGACGACGCCCGCCGCGGTCCCCGCGGGCGTGCGGACCCCGTGCGAGGATCTGCGCGTGGCCCACGACGACACCCCCGCCATGCTGGACAGCACCGTGCCTGACGACGCGGTCAAGGACCGGTGGGACGACGAGCGCACCGACGTGCTCGGTGAGCGGTGGCGGGCCCGGACCCTGCACCTGCGGCCCGACGCGGTCACGCGTCGCACGGGCGTCGACCCGCAGGCCACGCTCGTGCGCCGCGTCCCGGACCCGGACGCCCCGCCCACGCGACGCGCGGTGCTGTACCTGCACGGGTTCGTGGACTACTTCTTCCACCCGCACGTCGGCGACGCGCTCGCGGCGGCCGGGTACGACACGTACGCCCTGGACCTGCGGGACCACGGCCGGTCGATCCGCCCCGGCCGGCCGCCCAACGAGACCACCGACCTGGCGACGTACACGCAGGAGATCGACGCCGCGGTCCGGCTGCTGCGCGCCGACCACGACGTCCTGGTCCTGCTGGGTCACTCCACGGGCGGGCTGACGGCCGCGCTGTGGGCCGACGCGCGCCGGGGCCGGGGGCTCGTCGACGCCGTCGTGCTGAACTCGCCGTGGCTCGACGTGCGCGGCTCGTGGTTCGAGCAGAACCTGCTCGCGCGCGCGGTCCACGCGGTCGGCCGGCCCGCGCCGCGGATCCCGGTGCGCACCATCGCGCCGCACTACGGACGCGCGCTGCACCGTGACACGGGCGGCGAGTGGGACTTCGACCTCGCGTGGAAGCCGCACGCGGGGTTCCCCGTGCGCGCCGGGTTCGTCCGCGCCGTGCGCGCCGCGCAGGCCCGGGTGGCCCGCGGCCTGGCGGTCGACGTCCCGGTGCTCGTCCTGGCGTCGGACGCCGCCGGGCCTCACAAGCGTCCGCACGACGCGCTGCTCAGCACCGACTCCGTGCTCGATCCCGCGCAGATCGCACGCCGCGCACCGCTGCTGGGCGGGGACGTCACGTACGTCGAGGTCGCCGGGGGCGCGCACGACCTCGCCCTGTCCGCCGCGCCGGTGCGCGAGCGCTTCCTGCGCGAGGTCACCGACTTCCTGACGGCCCGCCTCGCGGCGCGCTGACGGGCGGCGGGACGAGCGACGGCTCACCGGGCTCGGAGAGCGAGAGCATCGCGCCGGCGACTCCTGGACTGGCACGCACGGCGGCCTCGACCTCGGCGAGCAGACGCGACGCCTCGTGCTCGTCGGGGTCGCCCGCCAGGTCCACCGCACCGGTGAGCAGCACACGGCGCGCGCCGACGAACTCGATCCACAGCTGCGTGACCCGCGCGACCTGCGGCAGCTGCAGCAGCGCCCGCAGCGCGGCGGCCTGCAGCGCGGGGTCCACGGCCTGCCCGACGAGGAACCGCAGGTTGCGCACGACGAGCACGTACGCGACACCGGCGAGGAGCCCGCCGACGAGGATCGACCCGACGGCGTCCGGCACCGGGGACCCGGTCACCTGGTTCGCGACGATCCCGCCGGCGGCGATCACGAGTCCGACGAGCGCTGCCGAGTCCTCGAAGAACACGGCACGCACCGTCGGATCGGATGTCGCCAGGACCTGCTCGAGCACGCCGCGCTCACGCTGCGCCGCCTCGGCGCGGCTCTGCCGCCACGCCTGCCGGAAGGACGCGCCCTCGAGCACGAACGCCACCGCGAGCACCGCGTACGCGACACGGAAGTCCGACGCCGGCTCCGGGTCCGTCAGCTCGTGGACGCCGTGCGTGACGGAGACCCCCGCACCGACCGCGAACAGCCCGATCGCCGCGAACATCGACCACACGTAGACCTCGCGCCCGTAGCCGAAGGGGTGCGTGGGGTCGGCCGGGCGCGCCGCGCGGCGCTGCGCCACGAGCAGGAGCACCTCGTTGCCCGTGTCCGCCCACGAGTGCGCGGCCTCGGCCAGCATGGAGGCGGCACCCGTGACGACCGCCGCGACCGTCTTGGCCACCGCGATCAGCACGTTCGCGGTCAGCGCGAGGACGACGGTGAGCGTCGACTCCCCGCCCGCGCCCTGCTCGGGTGCATCGACCAGCGGGTCGGCCTCGTCGCGTGGGTCGGATGCCATGTCACCGGAGTAGCACGCGGGCTCGTCGTGCGCGATGGGTGCGGCGGTGGTTGGCTGTGCTCGCCCTGCCGCGGACCGACGTCCGCACCACGACCTCCGGAGGACCCATGACGCTCACCCCCGACCCGTGGCCTGCCGGCGTGCCCAGCTGGGCGGACATCACCGTCACGGACCTCGGGCCGACGCAGCGGTTCTACGGCGGCCTGCTCGGCTGGCAGCTGAGCGTCGGGGGGCCCGAGACCGGCGGGTACGTCACCGCGACCGTCGACGGGAAGGTCGTCGCCGGCCTGCGGGTGTCGGACGTGCCGCAGCCCGCGGGCTGGTGCGTCTACCTGGCGACGGACGACGTGGAGGCGAGCGTGGCGCGCGCGGTCGGGGCGGGGGCCAGCGTCGTGGTGGGGCCGATGTCGGTGCTCCGGCAGGGCCGCATGGCGCTGCTCACGGACCCGACGGGCGCGCTCGTGGGGTTGTGGGAGTCGGTCGAGCACACCGGGTGGGAGCTGACCGACGCGCCGGGCTCCTTCGTGTGGGCCGAGCAGATGTCGCACGACCCGGACGCCGCCCGCCGCTTCTACACCGCCCTGTTCGGCTACGAGCAGCACGACATGAGCGCGCCGGACTTCACGTACACGTCGCTGTCCGTCGGCGGGACGCCCGCGGCCGGCATCGGCGGCTACGGTCCGGGCGCGGGCGACGTCCCGGCGGCGTGGACCTGGTACATCGCGGTCGAGGACGCGGACGCGATCGTGCCGCGCGTCGGCGAGCTCGGCGGGGAGGTCGTCAGCGGCCCGGAGGACACCCCCTACGGGCGGATGCTCCTGGTCCGCGGCCCCGCCGGTGAGGTGCTCGCCCTGCTCCAGGCGCCCGAGGAGGACGTCGTCGCCTGATCCGGTGCGTAGGGTGGGCGCCGTGCAGTACCCGATCGACGTGTTCACCCATCGCGCGCCGCGCGCGCACGAGCCGGTGCGCACGTTCCAGTCCCGCCGGTCGCCCCTCGGGGTCGACCGGGTCGACGCGCTGGAGCGCCTGTTCCCCCGGTGGGGCTTCTCGGTCGACGACCCGAGCGCACCGCCGCCGCGCACGCCGGACGGCCTGCTCGACACGGTCGCACTGTTCGGCCGTGCGGCGCCGCTCGTCGTCGAGATCGGCTCCGGCATGGGCGACGCGACCGCCGCGATGGCCGCGGCCGACCCCCGCCGCGACTGGCTGGCCGTCGAGGCGCACCTGCCCGGTCTCGCGGCGCTGCTGCTCCTCGTCGAGCGCCACGGCCTGACGAACGTCCGGGTGGCCCACGGCGATGCGCTGCGGCTGCTGCGCGCCGACGTCGCCCCGGGCAGCCTCGACGCCGTGCACGCGTTCTTCCCGGACCCGTGGCCCAAGACCAAGCACCACAAGCGTCGCCTGGTCCAGCCCGAGCACGTCGGGCTGCTGCGCGCGCGGCTGCGCGTCGGGGGCACGCTGCACGTCGCCACCGACTGGGCGGACTACGCCGAGCAGATGCGGGACGTGCTGACGGGCGACCCGGACCTGGCCGGTGGCGTCGTGCCGCGGCCCGCGCACCGGCCGGTCACGCGCTTCGAGCAGCGGGGCCTCGACCTGGGCCACGAGGTCACCGACGTGATCGTGCGGCGCGTGCGATGAGGCTGCTCCTGGTGCCCGGCACGAGCCCCGACCGGTGGGCGCGGGTGTGGCGCGAGCGCCTGCCCGCCGACCCCCTGCAGGTCGTGCACGCCGGTGCGGGCGAGGCGGTCGACGCGGTCCTGCGCGGCGACGTGGACGCGGCCGTGCTGCGCCTGCCTCCCACCGGTGTGGACACGCCGCCCCCGGGCCTGCCCACGACGACGCCGCGCACGGCCGACGGCTGGGCCGTGGTGCCGATGTGGACCGAGCAGACCGTCGTCGTCGTGCGCAAGGACCACGTCCTGACCGTCGTGAGCGAGGTCGACGTGCCCGACCTGGCGGGCGAGACGCTGCTGCTCCCCGGTGACGACGTCCTCGGCTGGACGCCCCCGGGCGTCGACGTGCTCGAGGTCCCGGACGTGCCCACGGGCGTGGACCTCGTCGCGAACGGCGCGGGCGTCCTGCTGGTGCCGCACTCGCTGGCGCGCCTGCACGACCGCCGCGGCACCGCGGTGCGCGTCGTCCCCGACGCGCCGGGGTCACCTGTCGTGCTCGTCTGGCGCACGGACACCGAGCACGCGCACGTGCAGGAGCTCGTCGGCATCGTGCGCGGCCGCACCGTGGGCAGCTCGCGCGGCAGCGGCGCGCAGGCCCCGGCACCCGCGCCGCGGCGCGAGCCGCGCACGCCGCGCCCTGCTCCGCGGCGCACACCGCCGCGCAAGCGCCGCTGACGCACCGACGCCCGGCAGGTCACCGTGAGGTGACCGACCGGGCGTCGGTGAGGGTGCTGCTGGGTCAGCTCGCCAGGCGACGACGCGCCAGGACGAGCGCACCGCCGGCCGCGACGAGCACGACGCCGCCGAGGACGCCCGCGACGGGGTCGACACCGGTGACGGCGAGCTGCCCGCCGGCGAGGACCTCGACGTACTGCCAGCCGAGGAGCGTGCCGTCGGCGCGGTACAGCGCGACGCGGTGCGTGCCGACCGTGACGGCCGCGGGGACCGTCAGGCGCAGCGTGCCGTCAGCGGCCACCGTCGCGACACCGAGGTCCGTGGGGACCGAGAACAGGTAGCCGCGCAGGACCGCACCGGCCGGCAGGCCGGACAGGACGAGCGTGCCGCCCCGGGTGACGTTCGCCGGGCTGGTGAAGCCGCCCTTGGTGGCGTCCGTCAGCTGCGTTTCGACGGGGCACGTCCCCGCGAACGGGGTGATGTTGATCGTCTGGAAGATGGTGGTGTCGAACTCGGGCTCGATCAGGACCCACGCACCGAGGTCCGTGAACTCCTTGTCGTCGCCGGGGAACGCGAAGACGTAGTACTCGCCGGGCGCGACGTCGAACTGGCCTGCGTCGCCGGGGTTCTCGGAGGACCCCTCGATGTCCTCCTCGCTGGCTGCGTACAGCGAGCCGCCCTCGTTGAAGACGACCCAGTCCACCGTCGAGGCCGGCGCGATGGCGATCCGGCCGGTGTTCACGACGTTGAGGCCGTTGCAGGTCGGCTGCGTGACGGTCAGGGCCGGGACCGGGACCGTACCGGCCGTCGGCTCGGCGGTGGGCTCGTCCGTCGGCTCGTCCGTCGGCTCGTCCGTCGGCTCGTCCGTCGGCTCGGCGGTGGGCTCGTCCGTCGGCTCGTCGGTGGGCTCGTCCGTCGGCTCGTCCGTCGGCTCGGCGGTGGGCTCGTCCGTCGGCTCGGCGGTCGGCTCCGCGGTGACGGTCGGGGACGGGCTCGGCTCGACCGTGGCGGCCTGGGCCGCGACGGCGGTGCCGCTGAAGGCGAGGACGGAGAGCGCGATGATCGCGGCCGCTCTCCGGAGGGGGTTCGGGGTCACGAGGTTGCTCCTTCATTGCCCGCCGTGAAGGCGGACGAGTGGCGTGGATCTCAGTGCTCGTCCGCAGGCTACGGGTCGGCGTCGACGCAGGTCACTGGGCAGAAAGCGCCCGTACCGCCCGATCCGGGAGGAACCGGTCCGCGCGTACGAGTGAACTTCTCTGCGAGCTGCCCGAGAGCCACCTGTGGACACGGAACGGCCCCGCCACCCGCGAGGACGTCGCGGGTGACGGGGCCGGGCGCGGACGAGCGGGTCAGCGCGAGACGACGGGCCTCGAGTGCCAGATGCGGTCGATGTAGTCCCACATCGCCCGGTCGGAGGAGAAGAACCCGGAGCGCGCGACGTTGAGGATCGCCGAGCGGGTCCACGCCTCGGTGTCCCGGTAGGCCTCGTCGACGCGGTCCTGCGCGTCGAGGTACGCCTGGAAGTCCGCCAGGACGAGGAACCGGTCCTCGTGCAGCAGGTTGGACACGATCGGCTCGAAGACCGTGCGGTCACCCCCAGCGAACGCCCCCGAGGCGATGAGGTCGATCGCGCGACGCAGCGTCGCGTTCTCCTCGTAGAACTCCGCGGGGCGGTAGCCGGCGGTGACGAGCGCGTCGACCTCCGGCTCGACCAGGCCGAACAGGAAGAAGTTCTCGTCGCCGACGAGCTCGCGGATCTCGACGTTGGCGCCGTCGTCGGTCCCGATGGTGAGTGCGCCGTTGAGCGCGAACTTCATGTTGCCCGTGCCCGACGCCTCCTTGCCGGCCAGCGAGATCTGCTCGGACAGGTCGGCCGCGGGGATCAGCGTCTCGGCCAGCGTCACGTTGTAGTTGGGCGGGAAGACGACCGTGAGCGCGCCCTTGACGCGCGGGTCGGCGTTCACGACGCGGCCCACGTGGTTGATGAGGGCGATCGTCTGCTTGGCCATCTTGTAGCCGGGAGCCGCCTTGGCACCGAACGCGAACACGCGCGGCGGGATCGTCGTGGGGTCCAGCTCGCCGCTGACGATCCGCTCGTAGAGCGACACGATGTGCAGCACCTTGAGCGTCTGGCGCTTGTACTCGTGCAGGCGCTTGACCATGACGTCGAGCATCGCGTCCCCGGGGAGCGTGATGCCGTCGCGGCGCTGCAGCAGCGCGCTGAGCCGGTGCTTGTTGTGCGCCTTCACGGCACGGAACTTCTCGCGGAACTCCTGGTCGTCGGCCAGCGGCTCCATCTCGCGCAGCCGCCCCAGGTCGGTGATCCAGCCGGGGCCGATGGCGTCCGTGATGAGGTCCGACAGCGCCGGGTTGGCCAGGCGGACGAACCGGCGCGGCGTGACGCCGTTGGTCACGTTGGTGAACTTGTCCGGCCAGTACTCCGAGAAGTCCGGCAGCACCTTGTCGCGCAGCAGCTGCGAGTGCAGCTCGGCGACGCCGTTGACCTTGGAGCCCGCGATCGTGGCGAGGAAGGCCATGCGCACCGAGCGCTCGGGGTGCTCGGCGATGATCGACATGCGGCGCAGGCGCAGCTCGTCACCCGGGTACCGCTGCGCGACCTCGGCGAGGAAGTCGTCGTTGATGCGGTAGATGATCTCGAGGTGGCGCGGCAGCAGCTTGCCCAGCAGCGCGACGGGCCAGACCTCCAGCGCCTCCGGCAGCAGCGTGTGGCACGTGTACGCGAAGCACTTCTGCGTGACGGCCCAGGCCTCGTCCCAGTCCCACTTCTTCTCGTCGACCAGGATGCGCATGAGCTCCGGCACGGCGATCACCGGGTGGGTGTCGTTGAGCTGGAAGATGATGCGCTCGGGCAGGTTGTGCAGGTCGAAGTCGGCGGGCAGCACGTTCTCGACGAAGTCACGGATCGAGCACGCGACGAAGAAGTACTGCTGCTGCAGCCGCAGCTCCTTGCCCTGGGGCGTCGAGTCCTCGGGGTAGAGCACCTTGGAGATGTTCTCCGCGAAGGTCTGCGAGCGCACGGCCTCGACGTACTCGCCGGAGTTGAAGATCGCGAGGTCGAACGCCTCGGTGGCCTGCGCGCTCCAGAGCCGCAGCGTGTTGACGCGACCGTTCTGGTAGCCCGGCACCATGTAGTTGTAGGGCACTCCGCGCACGTCCCACGTCGGGACCCAGCGGCTGCGCTCGACCCCGTCGTCGTCCGTGTACCGCTCGGTCGACCCGCCGAAGTGCACGGTGACCGCGGCCTCCGGGTGGGGGAACTCCCACGGCGCGCCGAGCGTCAGCCACGAGTCGGCCTTCTCGACCTGGAACCCGTCGACGAACGTCTGGCGGAAGATGCCGTACTCGTAGCGGATGCCGTAGCCGATGCACGGGACGCTCATGGTCGCGAGCGAGTCGATGAAGCAGGCGGCGAGGCGCCCGAGGCCGCCGTTGCCGAGGCCGGGCTCGACCTCCTGCTCGCGCAGCGTGCCGAGCTCGATGCCCAGGGACGCGAGGCCCTCCTCGACGATCTCCGAGAGGTCGGTGGCCAGGAGCGCGTTGTCGAGCTGGCGCCCGAGCAGGTACTCCGCCGACAGGTACGCCACCGACTTGGCCTGCGCGTCGCGCTGGCGCCGGACCGTCTCCAGCCAGCGCGCCATGAGGTACTCGCGGACGGTGCGCGCGAGAGCGAGGTATTGGTCGTTGACGCTGGCGCGCTCGAGGGTGACTCCCTGCCCGTAGTGCAGCTCCCGGAGGAACTCCTTGACGAAGCCTTCGACGGAGTGCTGCGGGGCCGTCGCCGGCGCGGTGCTGTTGGCACGGTTCTCAGTCACTTACGCAACGGTAGTTCCCCTCACCGGGTGAATCCAGGCGGGCAGCGGGGGCATTCCGCCACGAAGTGCGCAATCAGCGTGTCTCGCGGCGTGTCCTGTGCCCTTGCTCACCTCTCTCCTCACGGGGCACGGCGGGGCAACCCGGCGCGAACCGCGTGCGCGCGGCAATCGGCGTGACCGCGAACCACCGTCGGGACGAGCATGGGGTGGTCCCGATGAGTCCGGCCGCCGCGCCCGGTCTTACCCCGGGACGTCGTCGTGCACCTACCACCCCGAGGCCGCCATGACCACCCCCACCGCACCCACCCGCTGGCGGCGCGACGTCACCGTGTTCCTCACGGGTCAGACGTTCTCGCTGCTCGGCTCGATGCTCGTGCAGTACGCGATCATGTGGCACCTCACGCTCGTCACGCGCTCCGGGACGGTCATGGCCGTCTACGCGGTCGTCGGCTTCCTGCCGCAGGCGGTGGTGTCGGTCTTCGGCGGCGTGTGGGCCGACCGGCTGAACCGCCGCGCGCTGGTCATCGGCGCCGACGCGTCCATCGCCGCCACCACCCTGGCGCTCGCGATCCTCATGCTGTCCGGCTACGACGACCTGTGGATCCTCTACCTGGCCGCCGCGATACGGTCCGCCGGCGCGGGCATCCAGACGCCCGCCGTCGGCGCCCTGCTCCCCCAGATCGTGCCGACCGACAAGCTCATGCGCGTCAACGGCATCAACGGCACCATCCAGTCCGCCATGATGCTCGTCGCGCCGGCGCTGGCCGCCGGCATGTACGCGTGGGCGTCGATCGAGGCCATCTTCTTCGTCGACGTCGTCACCGCGCTCATCGGCATCGGGCTGCTGCTGCTCGTGCCCGTGCCCCGCCTGCAGCGCGCCGACCAGCAGGCGGGCGTGCGCGGCTACCTCGCGGACCTCACCGACGGCGTGCGGTACGTCGCCCGAACACCGTTCGTGCGGTGGATCCTGGCCATGTGGGGCCTGGTGTTCGTGCTCATCGTCGCCCCGTCGTTCCTCACGCCGCTCATGGTGGTGCGCTCGTTCGGCGACGAGGTGTGGAAGCTGACGGTCAACGAGCTGGCCTTCAGCATCGGCATGACCCTGGGCGGCGTCGTCGTCGCGTGGTGGGGAGGCCTGCGCAACCGCGTGCACATGGTGGTCATCACCACCGCGCTGTTCGCCGTGCTCAACGTGGGGCTGGGCCTGTCGACGAACATGTGGGTCTTCTTCGGCTTCATGTTCCTCATCGGCCTGGGCGTGCCGTTCTTCTCCACCCCGACCATGACCGTGCTGCAGGAGAAGGTCGAGCCCGAGCGGCTGGGACGGGTGTTCGGGTTCGTGGGCATCGTCATGGCCGTCGCGATGCCCGTCGGGATGGCGGTGTTCGGGCCGTTGGCCGACCGGTACAGCGTCGAGTCGCTGCTCGTCGCCGCGGGCGTCGCGCTGATGGTCGTGGTGGTCGCCGGCGTCGCGCTGCCCTCGGGACGGCGCGCGATGGCCGAGGCCGAGGCGCCCGCGCCGCAGGACGAACCTCTCGAGGACGAACCCGCCCTTCGCCCCTGACCCGGCACCAGGTGCTGCGCACGGGGTCGACCCGCGGGGCTGGCGCGGTCACGGGCGCCGCGTCCAGCGGTGCCGCAGCACCAGGAGCGCCCCGCCGGCCAGGATCAGCCCGAGCGCCGTCGGGACGATCCACGGCTCCGAGAACCCCGTCCTGGGCAGCGTCCCGCCGCCCCAGGCCACGACCTCGCGGGGTGAGCCGCCGCGCGGCCCGGCCGGGCCGTCGGCGCGGCCCCCCGGCGGGGTGCCGGGGTCACCGGGGCCCGGTCCCGGGTCGGTGGGACCGGGGTCGGTGGGGCCGGGGTCGGTCGGGCCGGGGTCGGTCGGGCCGGGGTCGGTCGGGCCGGGGTCCGGCGGGTCGGTCGGCTCGGGCGCGAGCTGGACGATCGGCCCGCCACCCAGCCACGCCATGCTCTCCGTGTCCTCGGCGAACGTGCCCAGGGCGTTGCCGGCCGGAGCGGCCAGCGGCACGCTGACCGCGTCGTGGACCGAGGACTGCACGGTCGTCGGCAGGGTCGGGTGCTCCTGCTGGAACTGCTCCGCAGGCATGGCCTCCCGAGGCGTGTCCGGCAGGGTGACCCCGCCCACGATGTCCATCCAGTACTCGATGTCGCCGAAGGTCCACTCGTACCGGAAGAGCGGCGTGCTCAGCTGCTGGACGTACTCGTCGAAGACGTCCTGCGGGTCCCACGCCGTGCGCGCCGGCCACGGCGACACGTCACCGGAGCCGATGACGTCGTGGAAGGCGCCAGGACGCTCGGCGTCACGCTCCTCGAGCCACTGGGCGGCCACCCGTGAGGTGTACACGCGACGGAGGTCCGCGTACTCCGGGGCGGAGTTCACCCGCTGCTCCAGCAGCGGCGCGAACGTGTCGGCGATGCGCCGGGTGTTGCGGTCCACGATGTCCTGAGGTGCGTCCTCGCAGAAGTCCTCCTCCTGCCCCGGCGGGCGCCAGTCGATGTCCATCGGCTCGTACCTGGCCGCCAGGGGCGCATCCAGGATGTAGAGCTGGTCGCCGTCCTCCCGGACGGTGGCCGGCTTCGGCTCGACCCACATCCGGTAGGACCCGTGGCAGATCAGGCCCTCCGACGTGCGCTCCATCGAGTCCCAGAAGGCCTTGCCGTGCTCGGTCTCCGGGTCCATGTACTCGTACTGCGTCTCCTTGAAGCGCAGGTCCGCCTGCAGCAGCACGCGACCCGCGTCCGTCGTCGCGAACTGCGGGTCGATGATCGACTCGGGCGAGTCCGGGTTCAGGTTGACCCAGAACTGGCTCTGGTCGAGGGCCAGCCACGTGAACAGCGCGTCCGACGAGAGGTCGAGCGCGGCCTCTCCCCCGAAGCCCGGCTCGGCCTCGCCGTCGTCCGGCAGCTCCGCCGCGGAGAACGCGTACCCGAAGTCCTTGGTCTGCGGGTCGTCCGACACGTAGTGGAGCTCGAGCGAGGTCCAGTCGATACCGCCCGGGCGCCGGGCGCCGAAGCCCTGGCGGCGCTGGTCGTCGTCGAAGTCGTCCGCGAGGCGCCGCGCCTCGCGGGCGTCGGCGGCTGTCCGGCCGGAGCGCGCCGCGAGGTCCTTGGCGGCCCCTCCGGTCGGCTTGTTCGGGTCCGGGTTCAGGGACGTGTTGGCCGGTTTGGCCGGCGGGTTCTGCAGGCGCGCGGTGGACTCCAGCACGACGTACCTGATCCCGTGCTGGTCCATCAGCCGGACCTGCCCGCGGAGCGGCTCCTGGCTGAAGACGTAGTACACCTTCCAGCCCGACCCCCGCATCAGGGCCTGGTCAGCCCGGAGCTGCTCCAGCTTGAGGGGTGAGCCGCCGGACTTGAGCTCCATGGCGAGCTGCTTCGTCCGGTTGACCGAGTCGTACCGGCGCTCGTACCCGAGCTGCTTCTCGTTCCAGAGCTTGGTGTCCTCGCACATCCACTCCGGGCCGCCGAGCTGGAGGCGCCGCCCGACGTTGCGGTGGAACCCGTCGCCCCTCGCGTCGTTGGCCTGGTTCGGGATGTACGTGTTGCGCCAGCGCTCCCAGTCCCACGGGCCCTCGTACACCTTCCAGCGACGGAGCATGCGGTCCTCGGACCCGGCAGGGAAGTCCCTGTAGTCGCCCTGCAGCGCGTCGAGCTCCGCCTGCGTGGGTGCCGCACGGTCCCGGAACGCCTCGGAGGCGTTCTCGTAGGTGTAGTCGGGGATCCTCTCCTTGTGCCCGGCCGGGACGTTCTTGCCGCCGGGCAGGTCGTCGTCCCCCGCGATGCCGTCGATGCCGTCGATCAGCTCGTCGCACCGGATGTCGAAGCGGGGCGCGCCCGCCACCTCGCCGACGGGCGCGAGCACGCCCGTGGCGGCGAGCAGGAGTCCGGTGAGGAGGACGAGCAGGCGGCGGAGCCGCTCTCGACGCTTCTCGTGCGCGAGCAGCTGGTTCTGGCGTGACACGTCCACCTGGGGCCCCCTCAGACCAGGACGGCGCAAACCCCGCCAGATTGTCGTGAACAGCACAGAACGGTCAAGGACATCTTCTTCTGGCCGCGTCACCCCGCAGGCGGGAGACGGCCGCCCCGCGATGCGACCACGTCGACGAGCGCGGTGGACACGGGTCGAGCGCGGGGGGATCCACCACCGCGCTCTGCAGGTGTGCCCCGCGCTCGGCGACGGGTGGTCGGACGACGCGAAGGGTGGGTCGGCGGTATCACCGTCCGGCGCACACGGCTCCTCGAACGAGCAGGCGGGGGTCGCCTGCTCCGGTTCACTGAGAGGTGATCACCATGCCCACGTCCGTCCACGCCCCGAGACGCGCCCTGCTCGCGTTCCTGGCCCTGGTGCTGTCGCTGTTCGGCGTCGCCGCGCTGAGCGTGTCGACCGCCCAGCCGGCGCACGCGCTGTGCGCCACCCCGCCGCTCATGGGCGACTGGCACAACATCGACCCGGGCACCCGCTCGGTCCGTCAGGTCACCGTCGGCTTCCACTGCGGCGACCAGGTCCTGTGCGACACCGACGGCAACTGCACGGGCGGCGAGTCCTACTTCACGCTGCGCGGCTACGGCGCCTGCACCCCGACGGCCTGCGACTGGGGCAGCCGCCGGGCCCAGGACATGGGCGACGGCTGGCTGCGCGCCACCTACACCTACAGCTGGGCCACGAAGTACCTCTGGGTGAAGACGTACGGCTACTACGGCAGCACGTACCTGCGGATCTACACGTGGACGGACTTCACCGCGGCCGACGGGCGGGCCGACTACGCGACCGACGAGTGGGCCCTGAAGTGAGGGACCGACCGGCTCCGGAGGCTGCGGCGCCGCGCGAGGCCGCCGGGCCGGCACGCCGGCGCGTCGTCAGCCCGCCAGGCGGGAGCGGACCAGGGTGCTCAGCGCCCTGCCGTCGGCGCGGCCCTGCGCGCGGGCGTTCGCCTCCTTCATGACGGCGCCCATGTCCTTGAGCGACGACGCCCCGGTGTCGGCCACGACGGCGTCGACGAGCGCGGTGAGCTCCTCGTCGCTCAGGCGCGTCGGCAGGTACTCGTCGACGATCTCCGCCTCGGCGCTCTCCGTGGCCGCGCGCTCGGGGGCACCCGCGTCGGTGTAGATCTGGGCGGACTCGCGGCGCTTCTTCGACTCGCGGGCCAGGACCTTGAGGACCTCGTCCTCGGTGAGCTCGCGCTCGACCGTGCCGGCCTTGGCCTCGTGACGCACCGCACCGATGAGCTGGCGCAGGGTGCTCGTGCGCAGCGTGTCGCGGGCCTTGAGGGACGTGGTGAGGTCGGCGGTCAGTCGGTCGAGGGTGCTCATGGGGCCATCCTGCGGTGGTTCGACGGCGAACGCCCGCTCTTTCCGCGGCCCCACGTCCCGGACGGGGGCCGGCTCACCACGACGCGGTGACGACCTCCGTGAGGTCGGCGGGCGTCAGCGTGACGGGGTTGCCGCGCATGGACGACGCGGCCAGGGCGTCGGTGACGACGGCCTGCACGTCGTCGTCCGACAGGCCCAGGGCTCCCAGACCCGGGACCCGCAGGGCTGCCACCACGTCACGCAGCCACGCGACCGCGTCGTCCGCACGGGCACCGGCCCGCCCGGTGAGGGCGACGGCGGCGTCGTCGTACCGGGCCAGGCCGGGGCCGTCCGGGTCCGTCCGGCGCAGTGCCGTCACGTTCGCGGCCGTCGTCGCGGCCAGCACCGCCGCGCACACCTGCCCGTGCGGGGCGCCGAGCCGCCCGCCCAGCGCGGCCGCGAGCCCGTGGACCGCACCGAGCCTCGCGTTCGCCAGCGCCATGCCCGACAGCAGCGCCGCGACGCTCAGGTCGGTGCGCGCGTCGACGTCGTCGCCGTGCTCGACCGCGCGCAGCAGGCTGCGGCCGGCGCGGACGAGCGCGTCACGGGCCAGCGGGTCGGTCAGGGGCGTGGCGTGGGGCGTCGTGAAGGCCTCGAGGGCCTGCGTGAGGGCGTCCGCACCCGACGCCGCCGTCAGCGCCGGTGGGCAGCCGAGCGTGAGCAGGGGGTCGACGACGGCGACGGCCGGGAGCATCGCACGACCCCGCAGGCTGGCCTTCACGCCGCGCTCCGGGACGCGGACGGGCGCGTTGGCCGTCACCTCGGCGCCGGTCCCGGCCGTGGTGGGCACGGCGACGACCGGCAGCGCGTCGTCCGGCAGCGGCAGCCCCCGACCGACGACCTCCAGGTGGTCGAGCACGTCCGTAGCGCCACGCGCCAGCACCGCGACGCACTTGGCGAGGTCGAGCACGGACCCGCCGCCCCAGCCGACGACGACGTCCGGACGGACCTCCCGCGCGACGGCGACCGCGGCCCGGACGGCGTCGACGTCGGGCTCGCCGCGGTGCCGGTGCACGGTCGCACCCGCGAGCGCCGCGACGTCCGCGGACCGCCCCGCGACCACGAGGACGCGGCGCCCGAGCCCCGCGACGAGCTCGGGGACCTGCGCGGCGGCGCCGGCACCCAGGACGACGCGGCCGGCGGTGACAAAGGTGGCGACCATGCGTCGAGGCTAGGCCGCGCGGCGGTCGCGCCGGGTGCTGGGGTCCACGGGTCAGGCGCGCAGGTGGTCGCGCCAGTCGGCCGGGACGCGTCCGGCGGGGCCCGGCGTCGGCTGGTCGACGGGGTGCGCGAGCGGCGGCGCAAGGTCCGGGCCGTGCGCGTACTCACCCGACTGGTAGTGCCACCACCAGTCCTCGCCCGGCTCGTACGACCGTATGAGGGGGTGTCCCGTCGCGTGCCAGTGGCCCGTCGCGTGCTGACCGGGCGAGCTGTCGCAGCAGCCGACGTGCCCGCAGGCGGCACATCTGCGCAGCGCCACCCACCAGCCCGACTCCTGCTCGCACTCGACGCAGCCGGGGCCGCTCGGTGGGACGGTCGGGTCGATCGCGGGAACGCTCATGACACTCACCTCCGGGTGCCCGTCCAGTCTGCGCACGCGGGCGTCTCGGGCGCACCCGGTGCGGCCGCCCTTCGCCCACGTCCCGGTCCGGAGCGGCGCGGGGCCGTCCACCCCGCGGCGTGGGAGGTGGACGTCAGCCCCTGGGTGGACGGACCGCCGCACGATCCCCCGCCACGGGGGGACGGCCCCGCGCCGGCGTCCCCCCGTGGCGGCCGCACGTCGAGACCCCGGGGGGAGCCGGGCGCCTCACGGCCACGGCTAGCGTCGCTGCGTGCCTCTGATCAGCAACGACGTCGTCCTCCTGCATGATCCGCGGGTCGCGGCCGTCCCTGTCGTCGACAGCGGCGAACCCCTCGTCGTCGCCCGGCTGCCCCGCCTGCACGTGAGCGGCGAACCGCAGGGCTCCCGCGTGCGGGCAACGGTCGCCCGTCGCCTCCTGCGCGCGGACGCGGCACTGCCCGTCGGGCTGCACCTCGCCCTCGCCGAGGGGTGGCGCAGCCCCGGCGCGCAGGCGGCGATCGTGGCGCGGTACGGGTCCCGCGTGCGCCTGGACCATCCCGGCGCGACACCGGACGACGTCGAGCGGCTCACCAGCCGCTACGTCGCACCGGTCGCCGTCGCACCGCACGTCGCCGGGGCTGCCGTCGACGTGACCCTCGTCGACCCCACGGGCAGGGAGCTCGACCTCGGGTGCCCGCTGGACGCCACGCCGGAGGAGAGCGAGGGCCGCTGCTTCACCGACGCACCCGTCCCGCCCGCCGCGCGGGCGCTGCGCACCGCCCTGTCGGACGCGATGAGCACGGCCGGCTTCGTCAACTACCCCACCGAGTGGTGGCACTGGAGCTTCGGGGACCGCTACTGGGCGCTCGTCACCGGCCGCCCCGCGGCGCTGTACGGACCGGTGGCGGCGTGAGCATGACCGTCTGCCCACCGGGAACGGTCCCGGTCGCCCCGGTGGCCCGCACCCGGCCCGTCCTGACCGTGCGGCTGGACGCCGTCGCGCACAACACGCGCGTGCTGGCGGCGTCGGCCCGGCGGCTCATGGCCGTCGTCAAGGCCGACGGGTTCGGCCTCGGTGCCGTCGACGTCGCGCGCGCGGCGCTCGCCAACGGGGCCCAGGCGCTGGGCGTGGCGACGCTGGCCGAGGCGGTCGAGCTGCGACTGGCAGGCGTGGCCGCACCCGTCCTGAGCTGGCTCGACGCACCCGGTGCCGACCTGGCCGACGCCGTCCTGCACGGTGTGGACGTGGCGGTGCCGAGCCTCGCGCACCTCGACGCGGCCGCATCGGCGGCGCGACGGCTGGGCCGCGTCGTCGACGTCCACCTGTACCTCGACTGCGGGACGGCACGCGACGGCTGCCCGCCCGAGCTGTGGTCGGCCCTGTGCGCGGCGGCGCACCGTGCGGAGCGGGTCGGGAAGGTGCGGGTCGTCGGCGTGATGGGCCACCTCGCCTGCGCGGCGGGCCTCGACGCCGCCGCGAACGCGGCCGCCACGGCCCGGTTCGTCCGTGGCGTCGCGCAGGCGTCCGCCGCGGGGCTGCGGCCGGGGCTGCGGCACCTCGGCGCCACGGCCGCCGTGCTGGGGCTGCCGGCGGCGACGTTCGACCTGTCGCGGGTCGGCGCCGGGCTGGTGGGCATCGACCCGACCGGCCGCCACCCGGTGCTGCGCGCCGCCGCGCAGCTCACGGCGCCCGTCGTCCAGGTGCGCGACGTGGGCGCCGGCGTCGGCGTCGGGTACGACCACACGTACCGGACGGCCGCACCCACGCGGCTCGCGCTGCTGCCGCTGGGGTACGCCGACGGCCTGCCCGTGAGCGCGTCGGGCCACGCGGAGGTCCTGGTCCACGGGCGGCGGCGTCCGCTGGCCGGGCGCGTGTCGATGGACCAGGTCGTCGTCGACGTGGGCGACCTGCCCGTGCAGCCGGGCGACGTCGTCACGGTCATCGGCACCGGCGACGACCCGGCCCCCACGCTCACCGAGTGGGCCGGCTGGGCCGGCACCCTCCCGCACGAGCTGCTCACCGGCCTGGGGCGCCGGCTCGTGCGCCGCGTCGTGCCCGCGTCCCCCGACCTGCCTGACACCCCCGAGGAGCACCCGTGACCACGTCCGACCTGCAGCACCGCCCCCCGCCCTCGCCAGCTGCACCCGTGTGCCGCGTCGCCGTCGTGGGGGGCGGCGCCAACGTCGAGCACGACGTGTCGCTCGCGAGCGCCGCGGCGGTGCGCGAGGCCCTGGCCGTGACGCACGACGTCCTGGCGCTCACCATCGGGCGCGACGGCACGTGGTCGGTCGACGGCACCGCGCTGTCCTTCGCCGAGGCGGTCGCGCTCGTCGCGACGTGCGACGTGCTCCTGCCCGCGGTGCACGGTCCGCACGGCGAGGACGGGACCCTGGCCGCGCTCGCCGACCTGGCGGGCGTCGCGTGCGTCGGGTCCGGCGTGCGCGCCGGGGCGATCGGCATGGACAAGTGGGTGACCAAGCTCGTGGCGACCGCCGTGGGCGTCGCCGTCGCCGACGGTCTCCTCGTGCGGGGTGTCGCCGAGGCGTCCGACGACCCGCGGCTGCCCGCCGTCGTCAAGCCGGTGGCCTCCGGGTCCAGCCACGGCGTGCGCCGCGTCGACACGCTCGCCGAGCTCGGGGAGGCCGTGGCCGCGGCCCTCGAGCTCGACGACCGGGTGCTCGTGGAGGAGGTCGTGACGGGCCGCGAGATCGACGTCGCCGTGCTGCGCCGCGCCGACGGCACCACCGTGGTCTCCCCGCCCCTGGAGATCGGGCACGCCGGCGCGGTCTTCGACACCGCCACGAAGTACGACGGCAGCGCGCGGTTCGTCGTCCCCGCGGTGCTGGACCCCGCGGACGCCGACCGCCTCGCAGCGGACGCACGCACGGTCGTCGACGCCCTCGGCTGCGAGGGCGTCGCGCGCGTCGACTTCTTCCTCACCACCGACGGCCCGGTGCTCAACGAGGTCAACACGATGCCCGGCCTCACGGCGCACTCGCAGGTGCCGCGGATGTTCGCCGCCGCCGGCATGTCGTACCCCGCGCTGGTGGCCGAGCTGGTGGCCGAGGCGCGGGTGCGGCACGCGTCGCGCACGTCGTGACGGCCCGCGTCGGCGCGTGGGACGCGCTGCGGGGCGTCGCGATCGCGCTCGTCATGCTGCGGCACGCCTGGCCCGAGGTGTTCCCCGGCGCCGGGGTCGTCGGCGTCGTCATGTTCTTCGCGCTGTCCGGGCACCTCATCACCGGTCTGCTGGTGGACGAGTCGGAGGCGACCGGCAGGCTCGACCTGCGCCGGTTCTGGTGGCGCCGGCTGCGGCGGCTGGTGCCCGCGCTGGTCGTGCTCGTCGTGGGGTTCGTCGTGGTGACGGCGACCCTGGACCCGCTCGGGGACGCCGGCACGCTCGGCAGGACCGTGGCGGTCTCGTTGACGTACACGGCGAACATCCCGTACGTCGGGCTGGTGGGGGTGAGCCCGGCGATCTACCACCTGTGGACGCTGGCCACCGAGGAGCAGTTCTACCTGGTGTGGCCGCTGGTCGTCCTGCTCGCGGTGCGGGTGCGGCGGCTGCGCACCGGGCTGGTCCTCGCGGGGGCGGTGGCCGCGCTGCTGTGCGTGCTGACGGTCGTGTGGTTCCGCGCGGACCCCGACGCGGCGTACCCGCTGGCGACGTCGTGGCTCGGCTGCTTCGTGGTCGGCGCCGCGTCGCGGGTCACGCAGGACCGCTGGCCGCCTGCCGCGTCAGGGCCGCACGCGGTGACCGCCGCGGTCACGCTGCTCGCCGCCCTGACGTTCACGGACCTGCGCGGCCACGCCGCCACGTACCTGCTCGCCGGGCCCGCCGTCGCCGTCGCGACCGTCGTGCTCGTGCAGGCCGGGCGGCGGCACGTCGTCGTGCGGCCCCGGTGGCGGCCGCTCGTCGCGCTCGGCACCGTCTCCTACGCCGCCTACCTGTGGAACTACCCGCTGACGCTGTGGCTGCGCCCCGCGCTCGACGACGCCGCCGGGCTGGTCGCGCTGCCCGCGACCGTAGTGGCGGCGACCGCGAGCTGGTGGCTGGTGGAACGACCTGTGCGGCGTGCCGGTCGCCGCGGTGCGCACGGCGGCCCCGCGCCCGCGGACGGCACGACGGTGACGTCCGGCGCTCCGCCACGGCCCTGACCGGGGACGGTGCGCCCCGCGCGCCCAGTGCCGGTCGTCGCACGTCCGGTGGGACCGAGCGCGACGACGTCAGCTGCGCAGGTGCGCCCGCCAGTCGGCGGGTACCCGGTCCGCGGGACCGGGCGCCGGCTGACCGGCCGGGTGCGCCAGAGGCGGAGCCAGCTCGGGGCCGTCGCCGTACGCCCCCTGCGCGTAGTCCCACCACCAGTCCTCACCGGGCTCGTAGCTGCGCACCAGCGGGTGCCCGGTCGCGTGCCAGTGCGCGGTCGCGTGCTGCGACGGCGAGGAGTCGCAGCAGCCGACGTGACCGCACGCGGCGCAGCGACGCAGGTGGAACCACCAGCTGCCCGTCGCATCGCACTCGACGCAGCCGGGGCCGCTGGGCGGGGTGCTCGTGTCGATCGCGGTCACGCGGTCACCTCCGGGTCGCCGGCCGCGGCCGGCGCGTAGGGCAGTCGGACGAGGAACCGGGTGTCCCCCGGCGTCGAGCGCACGGACAGGTCGCCGTGGTGCTTGGTGACGACGATGCGCCACGCGATGTCGAGGCCCAGCCCGGTGCCGGACCCGACGGGCTTGGTCGTGAAGAACGGCTCGAACACGCGGTCCAGGACGTCGGGCGGGATGCCGGGGCCCGTGTCGGCGACCTCGACCTCGAGCCAGTCGTCGACGCGCCGCGTGGTGACCGTCAGCGTGCCGCGACCCTCCATGGCCTGCGCGGCGTTGTCGATCAGGTTGGTCCACACCTGGTTGAGCTCGGCGCCGTACACGTGCACGGGCGGCAGCGTGCGGTCGTAGGCCCGCACCACCTCGACGCCGTCGAGCCGCCGCTCCAGCATCGTCAGGGTCGAGTCGAGCAGCTCGTGCACGTCGAGCGTCTGGTCGGGCGCGCGGCCGATCTGCGAGTACTGCTTGGCGGCGCCGACGAGCGAGGAGATGCGCGACGTCGCGTCCTCGACGTCGTTCATGAGCTGCTCGGTCTCCAGCGCGTACGACAGCCACCGGACCGCGCCCTCGAGGATGCCGGGCGCGACCGCGTCGGCGACGCGGTCCAACCAGGGTGGGTCCAGCCGGGCCGTCACGAACGTCGGTGCCAGGTCCCAGCCGCCGACGATGCCGCGGTCGTCGAGCCAGTCCGCGACCGTGTCCTCGGCGTCGGTCCGCTCGAGCGCCGTGGGCGGCGGGGGCGCACCGGGGGCGCGGGACTTCGCGAGCGCCTCGACCGCCTGCTCCTGCAGGTCGACGAGCGTCCCGAGCGTCGTGGCGTCGTACGGGCCGTCGGCGATCATCGCGAGCTTGTGACGCATGCCCGCGACGCGCTCGCGCAGCGCCGCGGTCGCCCGGTTCGCCGCGGCCGCGGGGTTGTTGAGCTCGTGCGTCAGCCCCGCCGACAGCGCACCCAGCGCGAGCAGCCGCTCCCGCTGCCCGACCGCCTGCTGCGTCGCGCGCTGCCCGACGAACAGGCCCTCCAGCAGGTGCACCGCCATGGGGAACCACGCCGTCATGAGCTCCGCGAAGTCCGCGGCCGGCAGCGCGTAGAACCGCGACGGGGCCAGCACGCGCATCGTGTGCGGGTACCGCTGCGGCGTGCGGTCGCCCAGGTACGCGGACGTCGCGCCGCCGTAGACGCCGCGCTGGGACGTGCGCGACACCTCGACGTCGTCCGTCCCGACGCGCCGCGACAGCGCGACGGTGCCCTCCAGCAGCACCCAGAACCAGTCCGCGGGCTCGCCCTCGACGTACAGGGGCCCGGGCTCGCGGTGCTCGACGTGCCCGTGGCGGCACAGCCAGCGCAGCTGGTCGTCGTCGAGCTGCTCGAAGAGGAACAGCGTGCGCAGCTCGTCGATGTCGCAGGGCAGCGCGTCGGCGGGGCGCTCGGGGCGCAGGTCGGGGGTGTCGGCAGGTGTGCTCACAGCTGCTCCAGGTACCGGTGGACGAGCATGACGGCCATCGCGCCCTCGCCCACGGCGGACGCGACGCGCTTGGCGGACTCGGCGCGCACGTCGCCGGCCGCGAACACCCCCGGGACGCTCGTCTCGAGGTGGTACGGCGGGCGGTCGAGCGGCCACCCGGCCGGCGGGCGCCCGTCGCTGAGCAGGTCCGGCCCGGACTGCACGAACCCGCGCGCGTCGCGGTGCACGGTGCCGTCGAGCCA
This sequence comes from Cellulomonas dongxiuzhuiae, assembly GCF_018623035.1. Taxonomy (NCBI): domain Bacteria; kingdom Bacillati; phylum Actinomycetota; class Actinomycetes; order Micrococcales; family Cellulomonadaceae; genus Cellulomonas; species Cellulomonas dongxiuzhuiae. The sequence goes on along the minus strand of NZ_CP076023.1, from coordinate 572,034 downwards.
CCCGGTCAGCGGTGCGGCACCGATGAAGACGAACAACCACCCGGTGGCGACCGTCTCCTCGTCGCCCGTGTCGGTGCGGCGCAGCACGACCTGCTCGAGGTGCTCGCCGCCGAGCGCCTCGACCACCTCGGTGCACGTCCGCACGTGGATGCGCGGATGGGCCTCGACCTGCTCGACGAGGTAGTGCGACATCGAGCGGCGCAGGTCGTCGGAGCGCACCACGAGCGTCACCGAACGTGCGTCCCGAGCGAGGTACATGGCGGCCTGACCGGCCGAGTTGGCGCCGCCCACGACGTACACGTCGTGGTCGCGGCACGCGGGCGCCTCGGTGAGCGCCGAGCCGTAGAAGACGCCACGGCCCGTGAGGGTGCCGAGCCCGGGGCCGGCGAGCTCGCGGTACGACACGCCGTTGGCGAGGATCACGCAGTGCGCCGCGAGCGTGCTGCCGTCGGCGAACCGCACGGCCCGCGCGGAGCCGTTGACGTCGAGCCCGCACACGTCGCGCGTCATGACGATCTCGGCGCCGAACCGCTGCGCCTGGCGCCGCGCCCGCTCGGTCAGCTGGGAGCCCGAGACGCCGTCGGGGAACCCGAGGTAGTTCTCGATGCGCGAGCTCTGCCCCGCCTGCCCCCCGGTGGCCGTGCGCTCCACGAGCGCGGTACGCAGGCCCTCGGACGCGCCGTACAGCGCCGCGCTGAGGCCCGCCGGCCCCCCGCCGACGACCACGAGGTCGTAGAAGTCCTCGGCCGGCTGCACCTCGAGCCCCACGCGCGCGGCGATCGTCGCGTCGTCGGGCTCGACGAGGACCTCGCCGTCGGTCGTCACGACGACGGGCAGGCGCTCGGCGTCGACGCCCGCGGCCTCCAGCAGACGCGCGCCCTCCGGGGAGTCCGACGCGAACCAGCGGTACGGGACCTGGTTGCGTGCCAGGAAGTCGCGCACCTGCGACGAGCGCGCCGACCAGCGGTGCCCCACCACCTTGGGCCCGTGGACGGCCGACGGCGCGGTGGCCCGCCACGCGTCGAGCTGCGCGTCGACCACCGGGTACAGCTTCTCCTCCGGCGGGTCCCACGGCTTGAGCAGGTAGTGGTCCAGGTCGACGACGTTGACGGCGTCGATGGCCGCGTCGGTGTCCGCGTACGCGGTGAGGAGCACGCGGCGCGCCGCCGGGAACAGGTCCATCGCCTGCTCGAGGAACTCGATGCCGCTCATGCCGGGCATGCGGTGGTCGGCCAGCAGCACCGCCACCTGCTCGCCGCGCAGCTTGAGCTCGCGGCACACGTCGAGCGCCTCGGGCCCGGACTCGGCGCGCACCACGCGGTACCGCTCGCCGTACCGGCGCCGCAGGTCGCGCGCGACGGCGCGCGAGACGGCGGCGTCGTCGTCGACGGTGAGCAGGGCGGGGCGTGGTGCTGCGTCTGGTGCCACACGGACCTCCGGGCCGGGCGATCACGACGCGGACAGTCTGCGCCCGCACGCCCCCGGGTGTCACTGCCCGCCCTCGCTCACCCGTGTCCGGGTGGCCCGGGGCGCGAAGTGGTCGGATCCGGGTGCCGCCCGGCGGGAAGTGGTCACACGTGCGACCACTTCCGCCGGCGGGCCCGTCGGGTGGGGGCGTCGGGCGGGCCGCGCCGGGCGGGGCGTACGCGGCGTCGATGAGGCCCAGCTCGTCGTCGCCGGTGCCGGTGCGCCACTCCCGGTGGCCGGCGCGCACGTAGTACGGCTCGGCATCCAGCACGCGGGTGTACCAGTCGGTGGCCGCATCGAGGTCGGCGGCGTAGTACGACACGTTGCTCAGTCCCCGCAGCACGGTGCTCTCCCTCGTCCGTCGGGAGCCAGCCTCCTCCGGGCAGCGGTCAGATCCTGTCCGCTACTGCGCCGGCTGCTGGAGGCGGATCGCGTACCGTCCGCGCACCCGCCGCCCGACCACGCCATGCTGGGGGCACGGTCGCCGGGGGCGTGACCAGCAGCGGAAGGCGGAACCCATGACGAGCAGGCGCCTGACCATCCCGACCACCGGCGTCACCGCGGCGGTCCTCACCGTGCTCCTCGTCGGGTGCGGCGGCAGTGCCGATCCGGCAGGCAGCACCGGTCCGGACGGCAGCGCGTCGTCGGCCGCCGCCGACCCCACGCCGCAGGCCACGCCGCAGGGCACCGTCCCGTCCGTCGCCGAGACGACCTTCCCCGGCGCACCCGACGGCGTGACGGGCGAGGAGACCGTGGTCGTCGTGGGCGACGACGCCCGCCACGTCCAGGTCGTCACGTTCGGCAGCAGCACCTGCCCGGTCGTGCCCACGGACATCGCGTGGGACGACGCCGCCCAGGTGCTGCGGATCACCCTGAGCGACCCCTCCACGTACGACGGCGTCTGCACCATGGACCTGGTGCCCACGACGAGCGTCGTCGAGATCCCGGCCGAGGCGCCCGACGCCACGGGTCTCGCCGTCGAGCTCGACGGCCGGGGCGTGGAGGTCCGGTGAGTCCTCGCCCGGCGGACGTCCCGACGGCCGCGAGGGCGTGGAGGTAGCGTCCCAGGCTTGTGGCGCGCGGGTTGGACGTGTCGCGTTTCGTCGGCCAGCGCGGTCCAGGTGGGTGTGGTCGGCCGGCGCGTGAAGGACGGCCGCGACCTGCGGGGCAGTGGGTGCCGTCCCACCGAGCTGTGAGCCACCTCGGACACGCGGAAGAAGGCCGACGGGGCGTCCCGTCGACCTTCTCCGCGTGCGCCGGGCGCCCTCCCGGCCGTGCTCAGGGCGCTCGGGCGTCAGGCCCCGTGGGCGGCGAGCCAGGCGAGCAGGTAGGCCCGCGAGCTGCCGTCGTCGATCGAGGTGTCAGGCAGGTCCAGCGCCTCCTGCCAGGCGGCCGTGGCCTCCTCGGCGCCTGCGAGCGCCCGGTACATCAGCAGGTAGTCGCCGAACATGACGTCCGGCCCGGCGGGTGCCGCCTCGTCGACGGCCGCGAGGATCGCGGCCGGTTCGACGTCCACCGCGAGGTAGTCCGACACCGGGCCCATGGGGATGAGCAGGATGCCGAGCATCGCGCTGGGCTCGGGGCTGAACCACGTCGCCCAGTCGCGCTTGCCGCCCCAGTTCAGGGCGACGACGCGGTGCTCGAACCCGTCCATGACGGGGTCCTCGAGATCCGGGTCCGTCCAGTAGTCACGCGCGGACGCGGCCTCGGTCGACGTGAGCCAGGTGGCCTGCGTCAGCAGGTCGTCCTGACCCGACGCCTTCGCCCACAGCCCCAGGCCGTTCCAGGCGTTGACGGCCTCCGACGCGGACTCCTGGTTGTTGCCGTCCGCGAACGGTGACGTGCCCGACGCCCACGCGTGACCCGCGTACGGGTCGAACGTGCGCAGCTGCGGCAGCTCGTCGGACGGCTGCGCGGCCGCGATGTCGGCGGCGAGCACGTCCATCACGGGACGCAGGTCGTCGACGAGGTCGGGGTCGTCCGCGCCCAGCAGGCCCGCTGCGGACAGCAGGTACCCGTAGTGGAAGTGGTGGTCGTTGAGCTCGTGGGACCCGAACGACGGGGTCCGTCCGATGACCGACCGCGCGGACTCGTCGTACACGAAGCAGCGTGCGGCGCGCTCGTCGCAGCCGGCCGGCTCGGACCACTCACGCAGCGCGTCGGCGACGCGCGTGCGCAGGGCCGCGACGGTGTCGTCGGCGCCGAGCTGCTCGCCCAGCACGACGAGGGTCGCAGCCCGGTACAGGTGCTTGCCGCCGTAGTACGTGTCGGACGCGAACGCCGCGGTGCCCGCCACGTCCTGCTCGAGCTGAGAGAGGATCGCGTCGCGCCGCTCGTCGGTGATGCCCTCGAGGTCGAGGGCCCCCGTGGGCTGCACGGTCGGCGCGTAGGACGTGAGGGTCGAGCCGGCGCACAGCTCGAGCGTGCCGTGGACGCTGCGGTACGTGCCGAGCCCGCACCCCTCGCGCTCGGGCTGCTCACCGGTGGTGTGGTGGTGCATGAGGACGTACGCGCTGGGCGTCGAGCCCGCGGTGCGGTACGTGAGCGTCGTGCGCGCGACGTCGTCGCCGACGCCGTAGGTGACGTCGACGCCCACGACGGGGTCGACGGCCGCGGCCGCGAGGATCCCCGCAGCATCCGCGGAGGCGTCGTCGGGCAGCGCGTACCAGCCGGCCGTCGCGCCCGCGGGCAGCGCGAGAGTGCCGCCGTCGAGGGTGCCGCCGGAGGTCGCGAGGCCCCAGGTGGTGCCGGCGACCTCGGCGGTGGCGACGCCGTCGGTGAGTGCACCGAAGGCGGCACCCGACGTGAGGTCGATGTCCGCTGCGGCCGTGAACGACACGAACGGCGATCCCGCTGCGATGGTGACATCACCCAGCGGCGCGCCGGCCGCGTCGAGCAGGCGCGTCGTCACGGCGACCGGATCGGCTGCGACGACCTGCGCGGACGCAGCCCCGGCGTCGACCGTGACGGCCGGCACGTGGGGACCGATGACGGCCTTGGGGCTCGTCACGGGGTCCGGCAGGCCGACCGTGAACCCGCTCGTGGTGAGCGCGAACGACAGCGGCAGCGGGAAGACGGGGAGCAGCTCCTCGCCGAAGACGAGCCCGGAGTACCAGCGGTTCGACTGCGGGACGAGCCCGTCGGCCAGGCGGACGGGGTTGATCTCCGCGTCCGCCGCCTGCGTGAGCGCGCCGGTGAGCGCGGCCGCGTCGACCTCCGGGGGTGTGGCGTCGTCGGGTCCGACGACGGGGGACGCCGGCGCACCCCCGCCCGGACCTCCTGAGCCGCCCGCGGCCGGCGGGACGGCGTCGCCCGCCCAGGGGCGCAGGACGAGGAGCACGACCGCGACGAGCGCGGCGACGGCGGCCAGCACGACAACCAGGCGCATGCGACGCGGGTTGTCCGCCCCGATCGCCGTCATCGCCTCAGCCCGTCGACGTAGGTGCGCAGGCTCTCGGCGACGGTCGTCACGACGCCGTCGTTGGTCAGCTTGATCTGCGTGACGACGGGCGTCCCGGCCGAGACGAGCCCGTTGGCCGCGCCGTCGACGAGCGTGTCGCTCGCGATGCGCACGACCGCCTGGGCCTGACCGTCGACCGTGGTGACGTCGACCTGCTCGACGTGACCCTCCAGGGTCGCCTCGTTGGGCAGCATGATCGTCACGTCCGCACCGCCCGGCAGGCGGGCGTACTCCTTGGCGGTCAGCGTGTACTCCGCCTGCACGTGCAGCATGCCCTCACGCTGCACGGTCGCGAGCGTCGAGGCCGGCGGCACGAACGTGCCGCGTGCGGCGGCGACCTGCGTGAGCCGTCCGGCACCGCTCGCGAGGACGACCAGGCGGCCGTTCTCGTCGAGCTGCGTGAACTCCGGCGGGTCCGAGACCAGCCCGTTGGTCAGGTCGTAGGTGAGGCTCGCGGAGTCGATGACGAAGAGCGGGTCGCCCTCGGCGACGACGTCGCCCACGTCGACGAGCTGGTCGGCGACCAGGCCCGCGTAGGGAGTCCCGACGGCGTACGTCTCGGCGAGGATCTGTGCGGAGTCGCTGGTCGCGCGACCGCGGGAGTCGTTGAGGTTGAGCGTCGCCACGGCGGCGACGGCGAGCACGAGGAACGTGCCTGCGAGCAGGCGGATGCGGCTGGCCCAGGTCATGAGGTCGCCTCCCGATCGGTGGGTGTTGACAGTTCGGTACGTGCGGTCGGTGTGGCGGCGGTGAACGGTGTGGCGGCTGAGTACGGTGCGGGAGCCCGGTCGGACCCGACGAGTGCGAGGCGAGCCCCCTCGTCAGCGGGGCCGGCGGCCACGCGCTGCGGGTCGGCCTCGGCCCGCCGCCGACCACGCGCCTCGGTGCGCTGCCGGACGCGTGCCGCGGCCCGCGCGCGACGGCCCTCACGCCAGGCGGTGACGATGAACCCGCCGAGGATGAGCGTGTTGGTGGCGTTCCAGGCGAGCGCGAGCGTGAAGTCGCCCGAGGCGTACGCCTTCCACAGCGCGACGACCGTCGTCACCAGGAGGAACTGGAACGCCAGGACCTGCGGCAGCATGAACGCGAACGGTGAGCGGTAGGCACCCTTCCGACCGGTCACGTGCCAGGCCTGCTCGCGGCGCATCACCGCGTTGACCAGCGCCCGGACGTAGATGGGGAACGACACCGCTGCGAGCAGCAGCACCTCCCACCGGAACGACCCGAGGGTGTAGAAGGCCAGCAGGATCTGCATGACGTAGAACCCGGCGTAGTACAGCAACCAGGTCGCCGGGGTGATCGTCAGGTTCATCGGCGACAGGTCGAGGTAGATCTCCAGCGGCGGCACCAGCAGCAGCAGGAGCGGTGCGATCCCGGTGAGGTAGTGCGTCGCCGTCACGAGGTACGCGATGCGCTGGTCCATGGTGAGAGAGCGCTTCCGCGACAGCGGGTTGTGGGTGAGCATGATCTCGAACCCACCGGTCGCCCAGCGCAGCTGCTGCTTGGTGTAGGCCTCGACCGTCTCGGGGGTGTCACCGATCGCCAGCGTCGTGGGGATGTAGATCGTGCGCCAGCCGGCCTCGTGCAGCATGAGCGAGGTCCACACGTCCTCGGACTTCGAGTCGGTGTAGATGCCCCCGACGGCGTCGACGGCCGCGCGGCGGTAGATGACGTTGGTGCCGACGCAGAACGCGGCGTTGAACCGGTTCCGGCCCGGCTGCACGTACCGGTAGAACATGGCCTGCATGTACCCCGCGCCGCGGCTGATGACGTTGTCGTAGTTGCCGTACGTCTGCGGGGTCTGGACGAACGCGACGTCGGGGGCGGCGAAGAACGGGACCGTCTCGTGCAGGAACGCCGGCAGCGGCACGAAGTCGGCGTCGAGCACCATGAAGTACTCACCGCGGGCCAGGGACAGCGCGTGGTTGATGTTGCCGGCCTTGGCACCACCGGAGGACAGGCGCCGCACGTAACGGGCACCCAGCTCGGCGGCCAGGTCCCGGACCTCGTCCGAGCGGCCGTCGTCCAGCACCCAGGTCTGGTGCTTGCCCTGGATCCGCAGGGCAGCGGTCACGGTGCGGCGGATCGTCGCGAGGTCCTCGCCGTACGTCGTGATGAACACGTCGACGTCGACCGGCCGGTCCTCGACGTAGATCTGCCAGAGCCACGGCTCGTCCTCGGCGCCGTCGGCGAGGATCTCGGCCAGGTCGTACAACCGCTCCTGGGCGTGGTGGAACGTGAAGCCCCGCGGGTTCGACCCGGCGGACAGGATCGTCCACATGGCGAGCAGCGCGTGCGCCACCAGAACCGTCTCCGCGACGATGACCAGCACATACGGCAGCCAGTCACCGCGGTTGCCGGGGTTGAGCAGGAACGCCGCGTACACCACGGTCCCCGCGGCGGCCAGCAGCACCAGCAGCATCAGCGACGGGCTCTGCGAAGCCTCGCTCTCGGCCGGCCGCGTGCTCTGCGGCCGGACCCGGCTGTCGTCGGTATGTCTCGGGTCGAGGATGAGTTGGTCGAAGGGTGTGGCCACAGTCGCTCCCAGGCGTCGGTGTGACGGCGACCCCAGGTCGAGGCCGCTGTCGCGTGTACGACGGCCTCGTTGACGCCTGCTGCACGAGATTTCGACGCCCGGAAGGTCCGGGTGGAGTGGTGCTGTCGTCTCTCGTGGTTGCCTTCGACCGTACGAGCGGGATGCCGGGGGCTCGACTCGGGACGTGCCACGCACACCCCTGCCCGGATCGTGCCCCCGTGCGTGGCGGGCCTCCGCCGCCGCCCCGCGCCGGGGCCCCACGATCGCAGCCGCGGGCGCTCGGCCGCCCGCCCGGGGACGGGCCACGGGTCGCACGACGGCCGTCGGAGCGACGACGCCACCCCGCACGGGGGCGCGACGCCCGCGGCGCGGGCGGGACCGAGCCGGGGTGCCGGCCGTCAGTCGCGCAGCCCGGCGACGTACGTCGTGAACATCCCGTCGACGTAGGACCCGACCCCGTCGACGTAGCTGCGGACCTTGGTGGCGACAGACGTCACGGGACCGTCGTTCGTGAACGTGATCTGCGCGATCACCGGTGTACCGGCGGAGATGAGGCCGTTGTCGGCGCCGTCGACCAGCTCGGCGCTCGCGACGCGGACGACCGCCTGGGCCTGCCCGTCGACGGTCGTGACGTCCACCTGCTCGACGCGACCCGTGAGGGTCGACTCGTCGGGCAGCGTGATCGTCACGTCCGCCCCGTCGGGCACCCGCGCGTACTCCTTGGCGGTGAGCGTGTACTCGCCCTGCACGTACAGCGTGCCCGAGCGCTGCACGGTCGCCAGGGTCGACGAGGACGGCACGAACGTGCCGCGCGTCGCGGCGACGTCTGTGACGCGTCCGTCACCGCTCGCGAGGACGACGAGCCGCCCCTCCGCGTCGACCTGCGTGAGCTCCGGCGGTTCGGAGACCAGGTCGTGCGCCAGGTCGTACGTGAGTCCCGCGGAGTCGATGACGAACAGCGGGTCGCCCTCGACGACGTCATCGCCCACGACGACGAGATGGTCGGCGACCGGGCCCGCGTACGGCGTCCCGACCGCGTACGTCTCGGCGAGGACGCGCCTGCTCCAGGAGCGGGCTCTGCGGGTCGTGCTCATCTGGGGACATCGCTGAACACCCTTCGTCGGTCCGCTTCGGGGCGGCCTCCCAGACGGCCTCGACCTGTCCCGGGGCGTACGAGGGCCGGCTGTTGGCGTACGTCATGAGCTGGCCGTGCTCGTCGTACCCGAAGGAGTTCGGGGTGCCGGTCTCGGGCATGCTGCCGGGCGCGGGGTGACCGGTGCCGGGGCGTTCAGCGACCCAGAGGTTGTTCTCGGGGTCCCAGACCATGTGCCAGCCACGCGTGCCGTCGGCGCGGGTGGCGAGCAGAGGCTCGCCGGTGCGGTGGTCCACGGGCTGCCCGTCGGCGTTGCGCGGGGCCCGGTCCAGGGCGTCACGCACGTCGTCGGGGGTGTAGTCGGGGTTCGGAGCTTCGGCCTGCGGGACCGTGGACGCCGGCTCGTCGTGCGGGGACCACAACCGGCCCGGCTGCTGCGGAGACCCGGCCGCGGGACCAGGCGCCGCGTCGGGACCACTGCCCGGCGCCTCGGGCTGAACGCCATCAGGCGCGTCGGCCCGCGGCCCGGCGGGCGCCTCCGCACCCGGCGCATCCGGTGCGGCGACACCCGGTGGGGGCGGCGCGTCGGCGCGCGGTGCGGGCGGCGCCTCGGCGCGCGGTGCCTCGGCGCGCGGGGTGTCGGCGCGCGGGGAGTCGAGGACCGCGGTCTCCCGCGGGCCGAAGAACGCGTCGCGCACCGGAGTACGCCCCGCCGTCCCGGCCGACGTGGCCGAACCCTCGGTCATCGCGTTGAGCAGCCCCGCGAACGGGTTGGCCCGCACCCCGGCCCCAGCACCGGCCACCGCGACCTGCGGCCCGAACCCGCCACCGAACCCGTCCAGGTCGAACTTGAACGCGGTCCGCAGCCCGGTGACGACCTTGACCCCACCCTTGACCACCCACGACCCGCCCTGCACCGCGAACTCCGAGACCGCCCCGGAGATCCGGGCGACCCGCCCGCCGACACCGGCGCCTTGACCCCTGCTGCTCAGCGCCCCGGCATACCACCCGGCGGCAGCCCGTAGTCCGGGTCCGCCAACAGGTCCCACTGACCGAACTGCGGCCAGTCCATCCAGAACCCCGACACCGGCGCCTCGGTCATCCGCGCCACATCCACCGTCGGCTTGGACCGATCTGTGAACTCCACGAAGCCAGTACCGTCCGGCTCGAACTTCGCCGTGTACTTGTGCGTCGACTCGCTCTGCCGGTGGAAGGTGTCGTCGTCGGGGTAGACGTACTCCGTGGTGATCCACCGCCACAACCGACCCTCACGCGCGTCGTAGTCCGTCGACCGCCAGATCGACCCACCACCGGGTGTGAAGAACCGCACCCGGACCCCCGTGTGACCCACCCCAATCACCCACCGCGGACGCAGCTGCCCCTCGGCGTCCCGGGTGCCGTCAACCACCGCGAGGTCACCCTTCGCGCGGTCGGCCAACGTCAGGTCGCCCTGCTTGTAGGCGTACCGCAGAGCCGCCTCCTCGGGTCTCAACCACCCGAAACCAGGGATCGGCTGCCGCAGCGTCACGTTCCACCGCCCGACGTACAGCACCTTCTCGTCGCCGACCTGTTCCACCGGTCATTCCACCTTCCCTGCGTCGACTCCAGCATGACGGTAGACCCTGCCGGTGACGTCGCGGATTACCACGTCGTTGAGAGCGGCATGCTTAAGTACAGCAGTTGGGATCTCTCCGTGCTGGACCGGGATCTCAAGGACCATAAGGCCGTCCAGCGGACCGTCGACGATCTCACCTGCACGCGCACCGAACTGCGCGACGTTGCGATCGGTTCCCAGCACCTTCAGGTCGGCGTTGTCGGGGTTGTACTTGCGTACCAGTTCGTCGATATAGCTGAGCGCGGTCCGCTCCTGGACCTGCGCGAGCTGGGTGAGCTTGCGCGAGACGATCTCATCACCCGGGCTGTAGGAGTCCACCCGGAACCGCTGAGCGGTCGGCGGCGGACCGGGGTCGGCGACCTCGACCAGGACCTCGCGGTACTCGTAGCGGTGATAGTTCTCCCAGTTGAACTTCGAACCGTTGAACAGCTGCCGCAGGAACGACCCCTCGTCCTGGCGGGCCGCCAACCGCTCGAACATCGCGATCTTCTCGGCAGCCAGCTTGTCGAACGCGGCCGAGTCGCTGACATCGGCCGCCTGGTCGACCATCTCGTCCAGAACCCGCTCGACGCTCGCGGCGTCCGACAGGTCGACACCCTGCAGCTCGGCGGGCAGGTCATCGCCCGCACCAGGCCCGACCTCAGGTTGCCCACCCAGCGGCTCTGGTCCCTGCGGATCACGCACCGGGGTCCTGTCGGCACCACCGTCCAGCGGGTCACGGACCGCTGGAACCTCGGCTCGCGGCCCGTCCGGCGCCTCAGGACGCGCACCACCGCCCGACCCGTCGACCCGCGGGGTATCCAGCACCTGCCCACGCGACCCACCCGGCACGTCCGCCCGCGGCGCCTCGACCCGCGGACCGTCCACCGGTGCCTCACGCGGGCCGAAGAACGCGTCGCGCACCGGGGTGCGCCCCGCGGTGCCGGCCGAGGTGCTCGGGCCCTCGGTCATCGCGTTGAGCAACCCCGCGAACGGGTTGACCCGCACCCCGGCACCCGCCCCGGCCACGGCAACCTGCGGCCCGAACCCGCCACCGAACCCGTCCAGGTCGAACTTGAACGCGGTCCGCAGCCCGGTGACGACCTTGACCCCACCCTTGACCACCCACGAGCCGCCCTGCACCGCGAACTCCGAGACCGCACCGGAGACCCGCGCGACCCGCGCACCCACCGACCCGGCCTTCAGACCCGCACCGACCTGACCGGCACCGGGGATGAAGAACGTCCCCACCGACAGCACCGCCGAGGTCCCTGCCGCCAGACCGTCCTCCTTCCAGGCGTGCCACCCGTCCTTCGCGTTCGGGTCCCACCCGACCAACGCACCACCCGCGTTGCGCACCGTCACCGCACGGTCGTACATCCACTCGGAGAAGCCGTTGTCGTTGTTGCCCGTCGCCGCCATCCCCGCCGCGACCCACCCGACCGGGGAGGCCAGCACCACGATCGACCCGACCAGGTCACCCAACCCACCCCACGCCTGCCCGTACGCGTCCCCGGAGAACCAGTCCCCGTTCGCCGGGTTGTAGCCCACGATCAGCTGACCGGCACCCTGCACCAGGTCCCTGCCGAACGTGTACGCACCGTTGCCCACCGACTCCCGGCAGTTGCGGTCCTCGACGACCGGCGAACCCCACGGCATCGGGGTCTCACCGGCCGTGAACGCCGCCGCCGGGATCGTCTCGACCGGCACCGTGCACACGTTCGTGTTCAACCCGTTGATGCCGTTCGCGCACGCCGCGACGGCCGCGGACACGTCCGACAGGATCTGCGCGTACTCCCCGAGCAGCCGCGTGTTCTCGTCGACCGAGTCCTGGTCCTCCTTCCAGGAGACCTTGACGCGCCGCTCGGTGACGCCGGGGATGTAGTCCCCGATCCCTCCCAGGTGGTCCCAGAAGCTGGCGTTCGCAGCCGCCGACGCGTCGACCCAGACCCCGCCGACGACGCGCTTGCGGAACGCCGCGGCCCGCCGTTCCAGGTCCGCCAGCCGCGGCTTGATCGCCTCCAGCGCCCCGGCGTACGTGTCCAGGTGCCGTGCCGCGTCGGCGAAGCGCGTGCGCAGGCTGGTCGCCGACGTCACGGCAGGCGACATGACCGTGTAGACCGCCTCCTGCTCCGGCGCGCGGTAGCACGCCGGCAACCGTCCCCAGGTGGTGCTCACCGTCGTCGTGCGGTCCTCCACCGCCTGCCCCATCGTCCGCATCGACGAGGCGGACCGGGTGATCGCCGCGGGGTCCAGGTCCGCCGACTTCGCGGGGAACAGCGCGGGGTTGATCAGGCCGTCGCTCGCGACGCACTGCTCCGTCATCGCCGCCTCAGCCCTTGTGCCCGTGCTGCACGAAGTACGTGAAGTCGCCGCTCTCGGCCGAGCGCAGCAGCTGGGCCTGGTAGCTGCCCGCCATGTCCTCCTGGCCGTTGTTGTACGCGATCACCGCGTTCGCCACACCGACCGTGCCGGCCTGGATGCGGTTGGAGATGTTCGTCAGGTGCCGCATCTGGTCGCCCAGCATCGCGTTCACGGCGGCCGGCACGTCGCCCGTCAGAGGCGCGGCCCAGGTCAGCCCGTCGAGGACCGCCTGGAACTTCGCCTCGGTGAGCTGTTCACCCAGCTCCGCGGCGGTCGTCTGCACGTCGTTGAGGACCGACTGCACGTCGGCCGGTTGGATGCTCCAGCTGCTCACAGGTGCCCCCTGGTCAGATGCGGTCCTTGACGACCCCGCCCACGGCGGCGGCGACGGCCTCGGCCAGCGCGCGTCCGTCGGTGGGGTCGCCGAAGGGGATGGTCAGGTCGGTCCACAGCGCGAACGTCGCCGGCGGGTCCTGCACGGCCCCGGCCGCGTGGGTGGGGTCGAGCACCGGCCGGGACGGGTAGAGCGCGAGGAGCGCGCGCCCGTCGGCGTCCAGGAGCTGGCGCACGAGGCCGTCGTGGTACTCGAGGAACGAGCCGTCGGGGTGGGTGACCGCAGCCGCTCGCAGGACCACCTCCGGCGATGGCGCGACGTCCGAGAGCAGCACCAGCTCGGTGGGCATCAGACCTCCTCGTCCATGCCGACGGCCGAGGCGATCCGCTGCGGTCCCACGTCGTACGCGAACGCCAGCAGCTGCGCCCACAGTCCCACGTCGGGGTCGGAGAACCGCACGACGACCGACGGGGTGCGGCTCGGTCCGAGGATCGACACGTCGTGCCGCTCGACCAGGGCCTCGAGGTCCAGCTGCAGGTCGTGAACGCCGCGCGGGCCGATGACCACCGCCAGCGGCACCTCCAGCGCCTTGGCCGTGGGCCGTTGCACCGGCTCGGCGCCGGCGGCGACGTCGAAGTGCGCGAGGGACACGAACCCGATCGTGGGGCGGAACCGCTCGGCCACGGCGGTGAGCGCGTCGGACGCACGCTCCACGGGTGTCGCGATCTCGCGCGGGTACGCGCCCAGCACGACGCCTCCCTTGGCCTGCTCGAGCACACCGTGCCGGGTGCGGGCGGCCGTGACGTCGACGAACGTGCCCTCGCCGAGGCCGTGCAGCGCCGCGGTGGCGGGCATCCCGGCGCGCGCGGCAGCGGTGACGGTCGGCAGGTCCCACGGCTCGAGCAGCGGCTCGTGCGGCCCCCACGCACCCAGCGGGGCACCCCCGAGCCCGTCGACCAGTGCCTGCGCCAGCTCCCCGACGACCGTCGTCTCGACCGCCCGGGCGTGCGCGTAGACGTCGAACATCAGCACGCCCACCCCGTCGGGTGTCGGGCGGTCGTACCCGGGCAGCCGCTCCCGGTCGGTTCCCGAGCGCTGCCACAGGTCCTCGAACTCGGCGATGCGGTACCCGGACAGCCCGTCGAAGACCCCGCGCTCGGTGCGCACGGCCCAGTGGCCGCCGACGCGCCGCAGCGCGAGCGAGACGAGCGGACTCAGCGCCGCGTCGCCGTTGGTCACCAGGACCGGGCGCAAGCCGTCGGTGGCAGCGACGTCGAGGAACGTGGCCAACGGCGCCGTGAGCAGCACCCGTCGCGTGCGTGCCGCCCACAGGACGTACCGGTCCGTCCACTCGTCGGCCACCGGGTGGACGACGTGCACGCTCAGCCCGGGATGTAGGAGGCGGCGCGCTGCAGGCTGCGGCGCGCGACCTCGTCGTTGTCGGCCAGGGAGTTGCGGATCGCGGTGATGATGCCGCGCACCTCGGTGCCGGCCGCGTTCCACTGCGCCTCGACCGCCGCGTACTGGTCGGACACGCCGTCCGCCTGGTACACGGCCATCGCGGCCTTGACGTCCTGGTCGCGACGGGCCAGCGCCGCCTCCAGAGCGGCCGCGGCGCGCTCGAAGTTGGCCTGGGCGCCCTGCGAGGAGGCGATGTCGTAGTCGTTGCGGTCCAGCTGGTTGCTCGACATGGAGGTCCCCTTCCTCAGCCGCGCGGGGCGAACTTGGTGGTGTCGGCGCCGGCGAAGTTCGCCGCGCCCTCGGCCGAGTGGTGCGTGTCGGCCCCCTCGTCGGCCGCCGTGACGAACGCGAGGTTCTGCCCGGCGATCGACTCGGTGATCCCGACCAGCGCGTTCGACAGGATCGAGGCGATCTCGTCCGTGCGGCCCTTGAAGGAGTTGAACGCCGCCTTGGCGGTGCCGTTGAACGTGCCCTCCAGCGGCTCGGCCGCCTCCATGAGGTTGCGCACGAGCTGCGCGAGGTCGTCCGACTCGCTCGAGGTCTTACGGCCCAGCACCTGCAGTGCGTCGGCCTCCATGGCGAACTTCATGCGCCCCCTGCCCTCCCGGCCGCGTACGGGCCCCAGAACGTCCGTTTCGTCCCCGAGAGTAGAGCGAGCCGCCCACAGCCGCCAGGGTTGTGGATCATTCGGCCTAACGAGCATTCCAGGCATCCCGCCTGCGGGGTACGGTCGGGCGGGGCAGGAGCGACGGAGGAGCAGATGGCGACGTTCACGCAGTTCACGACCGTCACACCGATCGCCGACGAGGCGGTCGACAGGTACGCCGGACGCGTACCGGACCCCGTGCTGACGGCCTGGCGTGAGCACGGCGCCGGCCTCGCGGGTGACGGCTACGTCCGCCTGCTGGACCCCGACCACGCGACGCAGATGCTCGACGGCGTCCTGGGCATACCCGACGGGACCGTGCCGGTGATGGCCACGGCGCTGGCGGATCTCGTGCTGTGGATCGAGCCGATGTTCCACATCGCCCGGTTCCGCTGGGGCGTCATCGACGTCCTGCACTTCGACGCCGGAATGCTCCTGGGTGACGTCCAGCGCGAGGAGTTCCTCGACGAGATCCTCGAGCGCCCTCCGTACACGCAGGCGGTCGACCGCCTCGGCATGCCGGGGATCGATGAGTGCTTCGGGTATGTGCCGCTGCTGGGCCTCGGTGGCAGCCCCGACCCCGCTCACCTGGACCGCGGCGGGCTGTGGGAGCACCTCGCGGTGATCATGCAGCTGGTCGGTCCGCCCGGCCCGCGCCGGGCATGAGCGCCGCGGCACCCGTGGCCGCACCGCCGACGGGGAGCCACCGTTCGGCCGGGCAGGCTGCCGACCCGCGGCACGTGGCACCCGTGCAGGGCACCCGACGCGCCTGGCCGATGCTCGACGTGGTGCTCGTCGCCGCGATCGCCGCGCTGCCGGCGACCGGGGCTGCGGTGTGGGGCGTGGCGGTGGCCGCAGCGGGCGTGATCGGCGTGGGTACCACGCTGCTGCGAGCGGGCAGCAGCCCGGCCCATCGGCTGCTGGGCCTGCGCACGGTGGACCCGGCGACAGGCGTGCCTCCGACGCTCGGTCGCCTGCTGACGGGCCGGGCGCTCACCGCGGACCTGCGCGCCGGGCGTGACCCCTTGGCGATCGTCGCAGGCCCGCACGTCGCGCCAGTGCCCTTCGATCCCGGCTCGGCCTGGGCGCCGGGTGGCTCTCGGGCGCGCACGACGCTGCTGGTGACCGACGACGGGCAGCGCATCGACGTCTCCGCGCCGGTCGTCCTCGGGCGGCGCCCGGCCGACCCCAGCGGGGCATGGACACCGGTGGCCCTCACCGACCTCAGCCGCACGCTCTCCCGCAACCACGTCGCGGTCGCACCGCACCCCGACGGTCTCGAGGTCACGGACCTCGGGTCGGCGAACGGCACCGCCGTCGCGCTGCCGGGAACAGGTCAGCAGGTGCTGACGCCCCGCGTCGCGGTCGTCGTACCGGTCGGCTCCCGGCTGGCGGTCGGGGACCGTGTGCTCGTCGTCACCGACGCGGCGGGTGCGCCGTGATCGACCGCGACCAGGTGCTCCTGGAGTCCACACGCACGCACCGCGACCGGGTCGCCTCCGCGGTGCTGTTCGGCACGCTCGATGCCCGCCGCAAGGCCCCCACGAACGCCGGCCGCTTCGTCGGGTCGGTCGTGCTCGCGGCCGTGGTGTGCGTGGGCTGCCTGGGGTTCTCGTTCGTCGTGGACCTTCTCGACCAGCGGCGTCAGAACCAGGCCGTGGAGTCCCTGACCGCGGCCATGGCCGCCAACCCCCTGCCCGAGAGCGAGGACCTCGTGGCCGAGCCCGGGACCGGCTTCCTGCGTGACGCCCGCACCGGGCACCTGGTCGACCCGCGCACCGGGTTCGAGGTGGACGAGGCCACGGGGTACGTGCGCAGCCCTGACGGACGGCTGCTCGACCCGCGCACCGGGTGGTTCATCGACCCCGGCAGTGGGCACCTGACCGACCCCGCCAGCGGGGTGACGGTCGACCCGTCGACGATGCGCGTGGTGGAGGAGGACCGGTGAGCGGCTGGACCCGTCTGACGGTGCAGGGAGCGGCCCGCAGGGCGCAGGTCGTCGTGCCCGACGACGAGCCGGTCGCCGGGCTGCTGCCCGACCTGCTGGACCTGCTCGCCGAGGACCGCACCGCCCGCGCGCACCCCGCCACGCTCGTCACGCTGCTCGGCGAGCAGATCGACCCGTCCCTGTCCCTCGGCGAGCAGGCCGTCGCCCAGGGCGCGCTGCTGCGCGTCGTGCGCGTCGACCAGGCGCCCCCGCCGCCCGAGGTCGCCGACGTCACGGACGTCGTCGCCGCCACGCTGGGGACCCGGCCCGACCGGTGGCGCCCGGCCTGGGCGCAGGCGGTGGCGGCGGCGCTGGCGGGCGTGGCCGGCTGGGCCGCGGGCACCACTGCGCTCGGGACCGCGATCGACCCGGTCGGGGTCGGCGCGGGCGCTCTGGCTGCGGGCGTCGTCGCCGCGGGCCTCGCCCGGTGGCGCCAGGCCGCCGGCGTGGTGGTCGGCGCCGCCGCGGCAGGCGGCGTCGTCTCGGCGGCGCCCGCCGTGGCGGGCGCGTGGGCGCCGGACGTGCCGGGGTCCACCGTGCTGCTCGCCCTCGTCGGGGTCGGTGCGGTGCTCGCACTGGTCGCCGGTGCCGGCACGCGACGGGCAGCGGCGGCCGCGGGTGCCGGCGTGGGTGTGCTGCTGGCCGCGTGCCCCCTCCTGCTCGTGCCGGTCGTCGGAGCCACGGGCGCCGCCGGGGCCACCGCCGTGCTGGGCGCGCTGATGCTCGGCCTGCTGCCGGGCGTCGCGATGAGCGTCAGCGGTCTCAACGGGCTCGACGACCGCGCCGTCGCCGGTGAGCGCCCCAGCCGTGCGCGGGTGCGGCGCGCGGTCGAGGACACGTACGCCGCGCTGACCTGGTCGACCGTCGCCACGTGCGCGGTCACGGGAGTCGTCGGGTGGGTGCTGGTCGCACAGGGTGATCCGTGGTCGGCGGCGTTGGCCGGCGCGGTCGCGCTGCTGGTGGTGCTGCGGGTCCGCGTCATGCCGCTGGTGCCCCAGCGCGTCGCGCTGTGGGCCGCCGCGGCGGTCGTCGCGGTCGGCTGGGCGCTGACCTGGGCCGAGCGGGCCCCCGGGACGGTCGCGATGGTCGCGTCCGCGACCGCGCTGGCCGCGGCAGCCGCCGTGACCGTCCATGTCACCGGGCCGACGGCGGCCCGGCTGCGCCGGGCCGCGTCCGTCGTCGAGCTGCTCGCCGCCGTCGCGACGGTCCCGCTGCTGCTGGCCCAGCTCGGTGTGTTCTCCGACCTGCTGGACACGTTCTGATGGGGGCGCTCGCGCACCTCGTCGCCGGGGCCGTGCCGGACCGGGTCGACGAGCTCCTCGCGCTCGACGCGGCGGTCCGCGCGCCGCTGCCGCTGTCGACCCGCGTCGGCGTCGTCGGCACCGGCAGCGGAGTCGGGTGTTCGGTCGTCGCGGGGCTGCTGGCCGCGACGCTGGCAGCCCGCCGCCCCGGGCGCGTGCTGGCCGTCGACGCGTCGGCGGGGGGCCGGTCCGTGCTGTGGCACGCGGGCTGCACCGAACCCGCACGCAGCACGCCCGCGCAGCACGCCGCTCGGCGCGCCGCCCAGAGCGGGGCGGACGCCGTCGCCGGGCTGGTGCGCACCCCGGGCGGCGTGCACTGCCTGGACCTCACGGAGGACGGCACCGCACCCGACCGCACCTGGCAGGCCGCCGTCGGGCCGGTGAGCCGGTTCTTCGACGTCGTGGTGACCGACCACGGTGCACGCACGGCCCGGGCCGCCGGGCCGGTCGCCGCGACGGCCTCGGTGGTCTGCGTGGTGGCCGAGGCGGACCGCCGCGGGTGGCAGCAGGGGGTGGACCTGGCCTCCGGGTTCGCGGCCGCAGGCTTGCCGGTCGTGCTGGCCGTCGACGCGACGGCCAGGCGCGCACCGGCCTGGTGCGCGACCGCCGTGCGGATCTCCCCGCTCCCGGTCGTCGTGGTGCCGCACGACCGGGCGCACGACGCGCCGCAGCCGGTCCCGGCCCGGAGCCTGCGGCCGGCGACCACGCGCGCGGCGCTGCGGCTGGCCGCTGCCGTCCTCGCCGCCTCGCAGGGCGGGCGCACCGTCCCGGGTGCCGCTGCCACGGACGGCGCCGCGCGCACCGGACGGCGGGTGGCGTCATGACCGTCACCGTCGTCCACCGCCCCACACGCTCCACGACGCCGGCCACCCGCCCCGAGCCCAGGACGCTGGCGGCGCCACCGGCGTCCGAGGACGACCAGGGCTCGCGCACGCCCCTGCAGTTCCTGCTGCCCGTCATCGGGGCGATGTCATCGGTCGTCATGATGGTCGTGCTGCGCAACGGGCAGCCGCTGTTCCTCGTCGTGGCCGCCCTCGTGTTCGTCGTCGCGATCATCGGCGGCATCGGGTTCGCCCTCACCGCCCGGGGCCGGGCCGCCCGCACCGCGCGCGCTCGTCGCGAGGCCTACCTCGACTACCTCGAGCGAGTGCGCGGGGACCTCACCGCCGACGCCGCGCACGCCCGCGTCCAGGCGCTCACCGTCCACCCCGACCCGGCGGCCCTCGGCGACCTGGTGCGCGACCCCGCGCGCGTGTGGGAGCGCCGACGCCGGGACGCCGACTTCCTGACCGTGCGCGTCGGGACCGGTGCGGTGCCGTGGTTCGACCTCGTCGTGCCCCCGCCGGAGTCCCCCGTCAGCCCGCACGACCCGCACATGGCGACCGAGGTGGAGCTGCTCGTCGAGCAGTACGCGCACGTGCCGCAGATGCCGGTGACCGCGGACCTGCGCGCCGCCGGCGTCGTCGCCGTCGTCGGCGACCGCGAGCGCACCGTGCCGCTGGTCCGCGCACTGCTGCTGCATCTGGCGGCTGCGCACTCCCCCGAGGACGTGCAACTCGCCGCTGCGTACCCCGAGCAGCACGCACCCGACTGGCGGGGCCTGGACCTGCTGCCCCACGTTGCGGACCCCGACCTGTTCGACGGTCCCGTGCCCGCCCGCCGCGTGGCACCCGACCTCGCGGACCTGTCACGCCTCCTGTCGGGGGCGCTCGGCCAGCGCCTCACGCACGCCCGCGCCGCGAGCCGCACCGGCGGGCAGGTCGTGCCGTCCGGCCGGCTCGTCGTCGTGTCCGACGACCACGGCCGACGGGCGCAGCGCCTGGCCGTTCCGAGCGCCGACCACCGCGCGCTGGGCGTCGTGGTCGTCCACCTGCTCGACGACCGGCTGCAGGAGCCGGACGACGTCGACGTGCGGATCGTCCTCGACGAGGAGGGTGCCGTGCTTCAGACCGCGCCTGGCACCCCGGCCGCCCGGGAGCAGCGGTTCGACGCCGACGGGCTGACCGCACCGGTGTTCGCCGCGCTCGCGCGCGGTCTGGCGGCCCTGCGGACCGGGCAGGTGACCGCCCCCGACGAGGAGGACGACCGCACGCCGTCGGTGCACGACCTGCTCGGCATCGACGGGCCGGCGACCCTCGACCCGGCCGCGTCGTGGTCCTCGCGTGCGGACGCGGACTTCCTGCGCGTGCCCTTCGCGTGGGACGACAGCGGTACACCTGTCCACCTCGACCTCAAGGAGTCGGCCCAGCTCGGCATGGGCCCGCACGGCATCTGCGTCGGGGCCACCGGGTCCGGCAAGTCCGAGATGCTGCGCACGCTGCTGCTCGCGCTGGCGCTCACGCACCCGCCCGAGGACCTCGCGATGATCCTCGTCGACTACAAGGGCGGTGCGGCGTTCGCCCCCCTCGCCCCGCTGCCGCACCTGGCCGGCCTCATCGACAACCTCGCCGACGACCCGCAGCTGACGACCCGGGCGCGCGCCTCGATCGCCGGCGAGGTCGTGCGCCGGCAGCGGATGCTCAAGGACGCCGGCTCCCTGCCCTCGATCACGGCGTACCGGCGGCTGCGCGCCACCGAGCGCCCCGACCTGCCGGCGATGCCGCACCTGTTCGTCGTCATCGACGAGTTCGGCGAGCTGCTGACCGCCGAACCGGAGTTCGTCGACCTGTTCCTGCAGATCGGGCGCATCGGCCGCTCCATCGGGGTGCACCTGCTGCTGTCCAGCCAGCGCGTCGAGGCCGGCAAGCTGCGCGGCCTGGACACGTACCTGTCCTACCGGCTGGGGCTGCGCACGTTCAGCGAGGCCGAGTCCCAGGTCGTCCTGTCCACCCCGGACGCGTACCGGCTGCCCGCGCTGCCCGGCTACGGGTACCTCAAGGTCGACACGACCGTCTACACCCGGTTCCGGTCCGGGTACGTCTCGGGACCCGCCGGGCGGGCCGAGGAGGCGCCCGTCGACGACCAGCGCTCCGTGCTGGCGCTGCCGACGTACAACGGGCTGCGCGCCGACCGGCGCCCGCGCACCGCCACCCGCGGCGACGACCGCGGCCCCACCCTCGTCGGTGAGGTCGTGCGCCGACTGCGCACACCCGAACGCGCCGTCCGCCCGGTGTGGCTGCCCCCGCTGCCGGACCGCCTCGCGCTCGGCTCACTCGTGCGCCGCGGCGAGCAGCCCGGGGGTGGGCTGTCGGCCGTCATGGGCCTGGTCGACGACCCCGCCCAGCAGACCCAGGAGCCATGGCAGCTCGACCTGACCCGCTCCGGCGGGCACGTGGCCGTCATCGGCGCACCACAGTCCGGCCGGACCACGGTGCTGCGGACCCTGGCCGTCTCGCTCGCGCTCACCTCGAACCCCCGGCAGGTCGCCGTCTACGGCATGGACCTCACCGGCGGCGGCCTCGCGCGCATCGAGGCCTTCCCGCACGTGGGTGGCGTCGCGACCCGCGCCCACCGGGAGCGGCTCGTGCGGCTCGTCGAGGAGCTCAGCGCGATGATCGCCGTCCGCGAGGCCGTCTTCCGGGACCGCGGCATCGACTCCGTGGCCCACCTGCGGGCGCTGCACGCCCGCGGCGGGGTACCCGAGCTGGCGGCCGCCGACGTCGTCGTGCTCGTCGACGGATACGGCCAGCTGCGCACCGACTTCCCCGAGCTCGAGGACGCCTTCACCGCCGCCATGACCCGCGCGGCGTCCTTCGGCCTGCACCTCGTGCTCGGCCTGACGCGGTGGAGCGACCTGCGGATGGCCCACCAGTCGCTCATCGGGACCCGCGTCGAGCTGCGGCTCAACGACCCCGCCGAGTCCAGCATCGACCGCAAGCTGTCCGCGACGATCTCGACCGACACCCCCGGCCGTGCCCTGCTCGACGACCGGCGCTTCGCGCAGGTCTCGCTGCCCGTGCTCGACGTGGTTCCGGACGACGAGGTCGGCGCCGAGCTCGAGCAGCTGGCGGGGCGTGCCGCCGCGGCCTGGTCCGGTCCCGCCGCAGCCCCGATCCGCCTGCTGCCCACGCACGTGGACGCCGCCGACCTGCCCGACCGGTTCGACGAGCCCGACACGGTCCCCATCGGCCTGCGGCAGGACACCATGGACGCCGCGCTGTGGGACCTGCTCGGCGAGGACCAGCACCTGCTCGTCCTCGGCGACGCCCGGTGCGGCAAGACGACGCTGCTGCGCACCATCGCCGCCGGGCTGCAGGACCGGTACACCGCCGACGAGGTGACCATCGCGGTCGTCGACGTGCGTGGCCAGGTGCCGGAGGTCATCGGCGAGGACTACCTCGCCGCCCACGCCCGCACCACCGCCAACGCCCGCGCGCTGGCCACGTCGATCGCCGCGGAACTGGCCAAGCGGCCCGGCCGTGACGCGGCGACCCGCGCCCGCGAACCCCGGATCGTGCTGCTCGTGGACGACCACGACGTCGTCGCCGCCGGCGGCAACGACCCGCTCGAGCCGCTGTTCGCGCACCTGCCCGCCGCGCGTGACCTCAAGCTCCACCTCGTCGTCACCCGGCCCGTCGCCGGCGCCGGACGCGCGCTCTACCAGCAGTCCCTCATGACCATCAGGGACACCGGCGGGTCGACGCTCGTCATGTCCGGCGAGCGCACCGAGGGGCCGCTGGTGGGTCGCGTGCACGCCGAGCGGTTCCCGCCCGGGCGTGGCCGGTACGTGCGACGGGGCGCCGCGCCGTTCATCGTGCAGGTGGCAGCCGTCAAGGACGACCAGGTTCCGTAGTGCTGCGACCGGCGCGATCGCTTGGCGGTCGACGCCGCGCGCGCATCAAGCAGAGTGGCGGGCTCGGCCGTAGTCGATGCCCAGATGGATGACGTGCACCTGGGTGCCGCGGTTCGCGAGTTCTTCAGCCTGCTCGGCGGGCTCCCGCGCAACCTTGTGGCGTTCGAGCCGTGCCACCGTCGCTCGTCCTCAGACGTCTCCGCCCGATGCTGCAGGTCCGGCCAGATGACGACGTACACGCCCGAGTGGCATCAGTGAACGCGCCGGCTGTGTCGGGGCGTGGTCGCGGCGCGGGGACGGGGCGGCCGGTCGCCCGCCGTCGCCGGGGGCGCCGGCACTCTCGGGACAGCGCGCACCGGGCGCCGATCCCCCGTCGCACCTGGGACGACGCACCTGGTGGCGGGACGACGAAGGCCCAGCACCGTCGCGGTGCTGGGCCTTCCTCACTGCTGCGCGCCCGAAGGGACTCGAACCCCCAACCTTCTGATCCGTAGTCAGATGCTCTATCCATTGAGCTACGGGCGCACGACCCTTGCGGGCCGTCCAGAACGATACAGGCACAGGGCCCGGACCCAAAACGCGAACCGTGCGGCGTGGCCCACATCCGGTGGGACGTCGCATCTCCGCCTCCGCCGTCCGGCCGGTACGCGGCCGATCGGGCGGCGCTTCACCCGCTGACGCTCGGCTGACCGGGTGGCATGTCACGACGCTCCGGCGGACGAGTGCGCATCTGTGTCACGGTGACGGCCCGCTGCGGGTTCCCGGACGTCCCCGCACGTCACGAGCGTGAAGGAGAGCACGGTGGTCGGTGGTCGTGACCGCAGCGACGCAACCGCCGCGGGGACGCGCGCGCCCGCGGGGACGCGGGCTGTGACAGCTGACGGGCCGGTGACGTGAGCGCCCGCGAGGTGCACGACGCCCTGCACGGATGGGCGGCGCGGCTCGTGCCGCTCGGTGCCGTCGTCGTCACGCGGCTGCGGACGGGGCTCACGTGGGCCGAGACCGACGAGGTCGCGCAGCGTCACGGCTACGACCTCACCGAGGAGGTCGCCGCCCTGTGGACGTGGCGCGACGGCGTGGGAGCGCGACCAGGCCGTGCGCCGGCCCACCTCGCGCCCGGGCAGGAGTTCGCGTCGCTCGACGAGAGCCTGCGCCGCTCGCGCGAGTACCTCGAGACGTCGCGGGCCGAGCAGCGCGCCGGGACGGCCCCGGTCACCGCGTGGCAGCCGCACTGGGTCGTCGCCGTGCACGGCCACGCGACGCCGCTCGTCCTGGACGGGTCACGTCCCGGCCCGGACACGTTCCGTCACGACCCGCAGGCCGACCCGCTGCTCGTCGCGCACTCCACGCTCCCCCAGCGCATCGCCCGCTGGCACGACATGCTCGACACCGGCACGTGGCGCGTCGCGCGCGACGGGACGTGGGACGTCGACCTGTCCCACCTGACGCACGAGCCGCACACGCCGCGCACCGAGGTCACCTAGGTCCCGGGGCGCAGCCGCGCGGCCGGCACCACCTCGGCGGCCTGCGACGTGCTCGACCAGCGCAGCTGCACGCTCGCCTGCCCCTGCCCCTCGAAGTACTCGAGGCGGATCGGCACCGCCTGCCCGGCCCGCAGCGCGACCGTCCCGCTGTCGACCCTGGCCGCGTGACGGGTCCACTGGTCGATGACGAGCGTCCCGTCGACCCACAGGCGCACGCCGTCGTCGCTCCGTGTGGAGAACGTGTACGTCTCGGAGTAGCGCGGCACCACGGAACCCGTCCACCGCACGGAGAACGTGTCGGCAGCGATGCCCGCCAACGGCGACCCGGCCGCCCAGTCGAAGGAGACGGTCGGGTCGACGCGCGTGACGCTCGTGCCCGTGAGGTCCGCGGTGTCGAAGTACCGGCCGAGCAGCCCGCGCTGCGACAGCGACGCCGTGAGGGTCGTCGCGCTCGCCGGGGTCCGCCACGTGCGGGTCGCCGTCGTCGAGCCGTCGGACCAGCGGTCGAACACGTAGGGGACGCCCTGCGCATCGGCCTGCGTGGGCACGGCGAGCTGCAGGTCGAGACCCGCCCACGAGGTCACGGTCGTCGGCCCGGTGACCGTCTCGCCGTTGACGGTCAGCGTGCGGCCGGCGGGTGAGGTAGCGAAGGTGACGGCCACCTTGCGCGGCTGGAGGTCGCGCGTGACGGTCGTCTCGACACCCTGCGTGTCGGTCGCGGTGAGGCTGACCCGCAGGTAGCTGTTGGCGGCCGCGGCGAGGTCCTCCGGGCCGGGCGCCGTGAAGGTCGTGCCCGACCCGGTGACCGGCCCGAGGAACGGGTGAGTGTGCACGTCGTGGACGCGCAGGACGGTCCAGCTCAGGCTCGAGCCGGGCAGCGTGCCGTCCTGCGCGTCGGTCGCCGAACCCGTCAGGCGGATCGTGTCGCCGACCGTGAACGTGGCCCCCGATGCCGGTGAGGTGAGTGTCACGACGGGCGCGGTGTTGCCCGAGCTGATCGCCACGGTGACGGGGGACGACGTGGCGCCCGCCGCGTCGCGGACCCGCAGGGTCGCGGTCCACGACCCGGCGGCGTAGGTGTGCCGGACGGTCGGGGTCGTCGTGGTCGCGTCGGCCGTGCCGTCCCCGAAGCTCCACACGTACGTCAGCGTGCCCCCGTCCGGGTCGCTGCTGCCGGAGCCGTCGAGCGTCGTCGCGAGCGGCGCCGCGCCGGTCGCAGGGCTCGCGGTCACCACGGCTGTCGGCGGCCGGTTCGCGGTGCCCGTGTAGGCGATCCGCCGCACCTCGCCGCCGTTCGCGTAGGTCGTGTAGTACAGCGCCTGGCTCCCGGCGTGCGGGCCGAACTCGAGGTGCACGGCGCCGCCGAGGCCCGTCGCGAGGTTCGTGCGCGTGCCGCCCGACAGCATCATGATCCGGCCGCACACGTAGTCGGCGAACAGGTACGCGTCGTCGTACTGCGCAGGCCACACCCCGTCCGGCACGAACGCCCCTCCCGTGATCGATCCGCAGCCGGTCGAGCGCGTGTAGTCGTGGATCGGGTCGGTCATGCCCGCGGGCAGCGGTGCGCCGCAGCTCGATGCGGACCCCGTCTGGGCGCAGTGCCCCTCGCGCACCGGCCACCCGTAGTCCGCGCCGGCGGTGCCGAGGTCGATCTCCTCCCACGCGTTCTGGCCGACGTCGTTGACGTGGAACACGGTGCCCGCGGCGTCGGGGTCGAACGCGAAGCGGAACGGGTTGCGCAGGCCCCACGCGAACGTCTCCTGGCAGATCGTCCCCGCAGGGGCGGGGGCCAGCCGGCAGCTCGCGGTGCCGGTGCCCGTGAACGGGTTGCCGGGCGCCGGGGCGCCCGTGGTCCGGTCGACGCGCAGCACCTTGCCGTTGAGCACGTTGCGGTCGCGCGACGCGTCGTTGTTGCCCGCGCACCCGCTGTCGCCGGCGTAGTCGCAGCCGCCGTCGCCCGTCGTGACGTACAGGTAGCCGTCCTTGCCGACGTGCAGGTCACCGGCGTTGTGGTTGCCCTCGGAGGAGTAGATGCCGTCGAGCAGGATCGTCTCGCTCGCCAGGTCGACCGTGTTGTCGTCACCGAGGACGAAGCGTGAGACGCGGTTGGTCGGGGCGCCCGCAGGGTTGGCGCGCTGGCTCGTCGGGCACGACGCGCTCGTGCCGCGCGCCGTGTAGAACACGTAGATCGCGCGCGTCGCGGGATCGGGGTCGACCGCGACCCCGAGCAGACCGCGCTCCGCGTTCGTGCACAACCGCCCCGTCAGGTCCAGCGCGGGGGTCGAGAGCAACGAGCCCGCCGCGGTGCGGACGCGCAGCCGCCCGGCCTGCTGCGCCACGAGCATGCGCCCGTCGGCGGTGAACGCGATCGCCGTCGGGTTGTCGACGTCCGCGACCAGCGCGTCCGTGAACCCGGTGGGCACCGTGGCGCCGAGGGCCGGTGGCGACGCCACGACCGTCAGACCCGCGACCACCAGCGCACCCACCACGACCTGCACGACCCGACGCACGGCACGCATCGCGACCCCCTGTCCTCGTCGACGTGCGACGAGCATGTCGCCACGGCGGTCCGGACGCAACGGGGCGAAGCGGACAACCCGTCGGCGCGGCCGCCCGCGGTGCGGCCCCGACCCTGCGACGCTGTGGACCGTGCCCTCCCCCGACCTCCGCGTCCGGTTCCGCGTCGACGACGACGCCCTGACCGCCCTGCACGCCCGCGCGTTCGGCTCCGCGGCGCCGGAGGAGGTCACGCCGTGGGCCGCGCGCCTCGACCGGTACGCCGTGACGTGGGTGGGGGCCTTCACGGACGACGAGCTCGTCGGCTTCGTCCACGCCTGCTGGGACGGCGGCACGCACGCGTTCCTGCTGGACGCCGTCGTCGACCCCGCGCACCAGGGCCGCGGGACCGGACGCCGGCTCGTGGAACGGCTCGTGGTCGAGGTGCGCGCCGCGGGGTGCGCGTGGTTGCACGTGGACTTCGAGCCGCACCTCGAGGGGTTCTACCGCGCGTGCGGGTTCGGGAGGACGGCGGCGGGGCTGCTGCGGCTCTGACGGCACGCGGCACGGCGGGCCCCCCTGCGGTCGGGACGTGCTCGTACCGCGCGCCGTGGAGAACACGTAGATCGCGCGCGTCGCGGGATCGGGGTCGACCGCGACGCCCAGCAGACCGCGCTCCGCGTTCGTGCACAACCGCCCCGTCAGGTCCAGCGCGGGTCGAGAGCAGCGAGCCGGCAGCGGTGCGGACGCGCAGCCGCCCGGCCTGCTGCGCCACGAGCATGCGCCCGTCCGCGGTGAACGCGATCGCCGTCGGGTTGTCGACGTCCGCGACCAGCGCGTCCGTGAACCCGGCGGGCACCGTGGCGCCGAGGGCCGGTGGCGACGCCACGACCGTCGGCCCGGTCGTCACGGAGGTTCCGCACGTCCGGACGCCCTGGGCGCGGTCAGCCCTCGGGCCACCGACGCGGCCTCAGGTTCGCGAGCACCGCCCAGGCGATCGGGGTCGAGCCCTGGGTGACCTCGAGGATCTGCCGACGGATCCGCGGCTCGTGGAGCAGCGCGGCCAGCGTGGCGGCCACGTCCTGGCGGGGGATCTCGTCGTGCGGCTGCGCCGGGCCCAACGAGATGGTCCCGATCCCGTCGCGGTCGACGAGCAGGGACGGCCGCAGGATCAGCCAGTCCAGGTCGCTCATGCTCACCGTGACGTCGACCAGCTTCTTGACCGCGAAGTAGAACTCCACGTCCTCGCCGAGGTCCTGCCCGCGCCCGGCCTCGGGAAGCACGGACAGCAGCGCGAAGCGGCCCACGCCGGCGAGGCGTGCCGCGTCCAGCGTCTTGACCGCCCCCTCGCCGTCGATGGCCGCCGTGATCTGCCGCGCCCCACCGTTCGACCCCGCAGTGAAGACGACGACGTCCGAGCCGGCGAGGAGCTCCGCCAGCGAGTCGACGGTCAGGTCCGCCAGCTCGCCCACGTGGGCCGCGACCCCCCGCGCCGCGAGCTCTGCTCGCTGCTCGTCCCGACGGACCAGTCCGGCGACGTCGTCGCCCCGCTCGACCAGGTCCCCCGCCAGGAGCCGACCGACGGCCCCGCTGACGCCGATGATGAAGACCTTCATCGGGCCGCGCCTGATCCCACCGTCGGGTCAGCCGGCCCGGGGTGTCGGTAGCGGTCCTGCCGGACGGGATCGTGCTGCGGGTACCGGTGCATGGTGCCAGGCTGGTCCGCGCGACCCACCCTTCGCATCGGTAGGAGCCACCGATGGTCGGCGGGCCGCGCCCGTCGGATCAGGTGAGCTGGAGCTCGCGGAGCTCGCGGCGCGAGGTGATGCCGAGCTTGCGGAAGATGTTGCGCAGGTGGGCCTCGACGGTCCGTGGGCTGAGGAACAGGCGTGCGCCGACCTCACGGGAGGTGGCCCCGGTGGCCACCAGCCGGGCCACGTGCAGCTCCTGCGTGGTGAGCTCGTCGGTCGGCTGGGCGGCACGCGCGCGTGGGTGCTCCCCCGTCGCGCGGAGCTCGCGGGCGGCCCGGGCGGCGAACGCGTCCGCACCCATGTCGCTGAGCAGCTCGTGGGCCGTGCGGAGCTGGTCCCGGGCATCCCGGCGGCGCCCCTCACGACGCAGCCACTCGCCGTGGACGAGGTGGGCGCGGGCGAGGTAGCCGCGCATCCGGCTCCTCCCGAGGTGCTCGATCGCCGCGCGGTACTGGTCCTCGGCCGCCTGGCCGGTGCTCATGAGCGCCCGGGCGTACGCCTCCAGCCCCAGCGACCAGGGGGTCGGCCTGACGCGCGCCCGGGCGCTGAACTCCTCCATCGCCTGGGTCGCGTCCTCCGGCTGCCCCGAGCGGACGCACGCCTCGATGAGCTCGGTGAGGCTCGAGCATCTGATCGCGACCTCGGGTGACGTGCACGCCCGGGTCGCCGCCTCCCGCGCCCTCGCATAGCTGCCCATCCCGTTGTGCAGCACCGCCAGCGCGTACTGGGCCTGGGTGGCGTCCGTACCCCTGTCCGGATGGGCGTCGTCCTGGGCGGTGCTCGCGCTGAGCGCGGTGGTCGTGGCGTGGTCGCCGGCCCAGCCGCCCAGGATGACGCGGGCGTGCCGCAGCTCGACCCCACCGGTGGCCTCCATGATCGATGCCGCCTCGGCAGCGAGCTCGTCCGCCCGTGCCAGATCGCCCATCAGGACGGAGGTGATCGACAGGAGGTTCAGCGCGGCCGGGAGCCTGGCCAGCGCACCGCACTCACGGACCAGCTGGACGTTGCGGGTGGCCACGTCGTGGAGCAGATCGTCGTCGAACAGCCCGACCGCGGTGCGCCCTGCCAGCCACAGCCAGCCGTCGCTGCGAGGGTCCCGCCCAGGACCCGCGGACGCGCTTGCGCGAACCGCGTCGACGGCGCTCCACAACCCGCGTGCGCCCGCCGCGTACCCCCGCGTCAGGGTCGTCGCGAGGCCGTCGAGGAGCAGGTCCACGGGCCGCGCGGGGACGTCGGCCGCAGGAGCGGCGAGGGCCGCCTCGGCGATGTGGGTCACGTCGTCGCTGCCGTTGTGGACCGCGGCATCCAGCGCGTGCAGGAAGGTCTCGCGGGAGAGTGCCGGGGCGAGCGGGGCAAGCATCCGGGCCGCGTCGAGCAGCATGCGAGGGGCGTTCCCGTCCCGTGTCAGGTGGAACGCGACCTGCGCCCGCAGCAGTGCGACGCGAGCGTGCTGCAGGGCGTCCAACGGGCCGGCCGCGGCGATCGTCAGCAGCTCCTGCGCCGCTTCGGAGGCACCCGCCTCGTGCTTGGCCTCGGCGCCCTCCAGCGCCCGCCGCGCGCGAGCGGCGGGATCGGGGGACAGCTCCGCGGCGCGCTGCAGGAACGCGGCCGCGGCGGCCACACCCCCGCGGGCGCGTGCCCGCCCGGCCGAGAGCTCCAACCCTTCCGCAGCCTCCTCGTCGGCTCCGAGCACCGCCTGCGCGCGGTGCCAGGCACAGCGATCCGGGTCGACCTGCGGGTCGGTCGCCTCGGCGAGCGCGGCGTGGGCACGCCGACGGTCCGGCGGCGTGGCCGCCCGGTACACCGCCGACCGCATCAGCGGGTGACGGAACCGGAGCCGCGCGCCGACCTCCAGCAGCCCTGCCTGCTCGGCGGGCATCGCCACCTCGCGGGCGAGGCCCAGCAGCCCGACCGCACGCCACAGCAGCGCCGCGTCGCCCGTCGGCTCGGAGGCGACGAGCAGCAGCAGCCGCTGCGTCTCCGGCGGCAGGCTGTCCGAGCGGCGCCGGAAGCTCTCCTCGACGCGGTGCGGGACGTCGAGCACGTCGGGCAGCTCGAACCCGCCCGCGAAGTCCCCGGTGGGAATGCTGCGGGGCAGCTCCAGCAGCGCCAAGGGGTTGCCACGCGCCTCGGCGAGGAACCGTTCGCGTACACCTTCGTCCAGCGGACCGTGCAGGGCGGCACCGAGCAGCGCACGTGCGTCCGCCTCGTCGAGCCGCTCCAGCCGCAGCTCCGGCAGCCCCGCGACCGGAGGACGGTCGCCCGAGCCCTCGCCGGAGTCACGCAACCCGAACACCAGGGCCAACCTCTCGGCCCCGACCCGCCGGGCCACGAAGGCCAGCACCTGCACCGACGCCTCGTCGAGCCACTGCGCGTCGTCGACCAGGCAGAGCAGAGGCGCTTCCTCGGCGGCCTCGGCCAGCAGGTGGAGGGTGGCGAGCCCCACCAGGAACCGGTCCGGCGCGACACCACCGTGGAGTCCGAACGCGACGCCGAGAGCAGCCCGTTGCGGCTCGGGCAGCGTGCCGGCGCGGTCCAGCAGGGGGGCGCACAGCTGGTGCAACCCGGCGAACGCGAACTGGGACTCGGACTCGACGCCGACCGAGGTCTCCACCCGGAATCCCGAGGCGACCGCCGTCTGCTGAGCGTGCTGGAGGACGGCGGTCTTCCCGATTCCCGCTTCCCCGCTCACCACGACAGCCCCGCTGTGCCCGGCCCGGGCCAGCGAGAGGAGCTTCTCGACCGCCTCGATCTGCGAGTGCCGGCCCACAAGGTGGGTCAGGTGATTCTCCGTCCATTACCCCCGACTAGGTAGCCGCCACCGTAGTGGACCCTGACGCGGCGCGCGCCATTCTCCGTGGATTGGTCCGCCGCGGCGGTTCCGTGGCGCCCCGGACGCCCATTCCACCGTGATGCCCACCGACGCGACCGCGCGGCCGCCGCTGCGAGTCTGACGACGTGGCCAGAACAGCCATTCCCGGCACGGCCGACCATCAGAAGGGAAGGGACCCCCTCATGAATTCGCCTCGCGTGCTCGGCGGACGCTATGAGCTCCGCGAGGTCCTCGGCCGCGGCGGCATGGCCGTCGTCCACCTCGGCCGTGACCTGCGTCTCGGGCGCCAGGTCGCGGTCAAGGTGCTCCACGCCGACCTGGCGCGTGACCCGCTCGTCCGGTCCAGGTTCCGGCGGGAGGCGCAAACGGTCGCCGTCCTCGACGACCCCCGCATCGTCTCCGTCCATGACGTCGGAGAACACGTCGACGACGGCGGGGCGGTCATTCCGTTCATCGTCATGGAGCACGTCGCCGGCCAGTCGCTGCGCGCACGGCTCCGCGACGGCGCACTCGCGCTGGACGAGGCCGTCGCGCATCAGGTGGGGGTCCTGTCGGCGTTGGAGATCAGCCACCGTGCGGGCGTCATCCACCGCGACATCAAGCCGGCCAACGTCATGGTCACACCCGAGGGCCGGATCAAGGTCGTGGACTTCGGGATCGCGCGGGTCGGAGGCGATCCCGGCAGCACCGCGGACCGGACCGGCGTGCTCCTCGGCACCGCTGCGTACCTCTCCCCCGAACAGGTGCGCGGTGGGACCGCCGACGCCCGGAGCGACCTGTACTCCGCGGGCTGTCTGCTCTACGAGCTGCTGACCGGACGGCCCCCCTTCGTCGGGGACGACGCGCTCGCGGTGGCCTACCAGCACGTGCACGAGAACCCCGTGCCGGTCAGCGCCCATCGCCGCGAGGTCGCTCCGGCGCTCGACGCGGTGCTCCGACGGGCACTCGCCAAGGACCCGGGCACCCGGTTCCCCAGCGCCCGGTCGTTCCGCGAGGCGCTCCTGTCCGCCGCACGGTCCATGACCCCGGCGGACGACGCCCGCACCACGGCGGCCGTGGCCGCCTAGACAACCTCACCCCTGACACACGCACCACCCACCCGAGAGGAAAGACCCGACATGAACCCCATCGAGCAGCTCATCGTCAACATCCAGGAGCTCGTGGCCCAGGTACCCGAGGCCGTCCAGCCGTTCATCATCATGCTCGCCGGCGCGATCCCGATGGTCGAGGGCGAGGGAGGGGCCATCATCGGCGTCGTCGCCGGCATCCATCCCGTCGTCGCGGCCGCCGCGGCAGCCGCGGGCAACTTCCTGTCCGTGCTGCTGGCCGTCGCGCTCACGTCACGCGCCAGGACGGCTGTCGTCGACCGACGTCCGAGCCGGGTCGCGGTCGGCGCGGGCGCCGGACCGGGCGTCGACGGGGAGGCGCTCCACGAGACGCCCACCGCGAAGCCGGTGTCGAAGGGGCGTCAGCGCCTCAACGCGTGGCTCGTCCGCTACGGCGTCCCCGGCGCGAGCATCCTCGGCCCGTTCGCCGTCCCCACCCAGATCACGGCGACCGTCCTCGTGGGCGGGGGGACGCCGCGCCGCTGGGTCCTGCTCTGGCAGGCCGTCGCCATCGTCATCTGGACCACCGTCGGCACCGTCTCGGTGTGGGCCGCGCTCACCTACGTCGTCGGGGTCTGAGTCCCGGCTGACCCGCGACCGTGTCCTGCACGCACCCTCGACGCGCCGGTCACAGCACCGGGTGCACCCCGGACGACAGACGCCCCGGACCTGCTCGTCGCAGGTCCGGGGCGTCCTGATGTCCGGGGACATCACACGTGCGGAGACGGTGGGATTTGAACCCACGGAAGGGTTGACCCCTTCACGGCCTTAGCAGGGCCGCGCACTAGACCTGGCTATGCGACGTCTCCAAGCCGAGCACACGTTACCGGTCGCCCGTCCTGTGACCAAAGCGAGGGCGTGGCGGGCCCGCGGCAGACCGGGCGGGTCAGTGCTCGAAGCCCCACTCGCGGTCGGTGACCATGCGCGCGACGGCCAGGCCGACCGCGAGCGCGGTGACCACCAGCGCGGCCGAGACGCCGTACGTGAGCGCCTGCGCGACGTCCCCGTTGCTCAGGTAGTACACGGCCCGGTACGCCGGCACCCCGGGCACCATGATCGTCACGGCCGGCACGTACACCGTGATGCGCGGGATGTTGAGGCGCGGTGCCACCCACGCGGCGAGCAGCCCCACGAGGAACGCGGCGGCGGCGGCGGCGGCCTGCGGCGGCCAGTCCAGCAGGACGACCGCCTCGATGCGCAGCAGGTTCGGCAGCGCCGCGACGCCCGCCGCGACCAGCGCCATCCGCCACGGGCTGTTGAACATCAGCGCGAAGCCGAGCACGCCGACGAACGACGCGAGCAGGCGCAGCAGCGTCATCACCGCCGGGTCCAGCACCAGCTCACGCGGCGGGTCCGGGCTCAGCCCGACGACGATCGACACCGCCCACAGCGCGAACGCGGCCGAGACGAAGATCATCAGCGCCCACGTCAGCCGGGCGACCCCGGCCGAGAAGTCGAGCTTGGCCAGGTCCAGCGCGCCGGTGACGAGCGGGAAGCCGGGCACCAGGAACAGGGCGGCGGCCACGTACCCCGCCTCGTGCACGCCGCCGGTGACCCCCAGCAGGTGCAGCGCCTGCACGAACCCGAGGTACGACAGGCTGGCCAGGGTCGCCGCGAGCATCGTCACGCCGAACTGGTTGAAGCCGCGGTGCAGCATGACGCGCCGCAGGCCCTGGCCGAGGCCCGCCCCGACGAACGCCCCGACCACCTCGACCGCGCCGCCGTTGTTGAGGAACGCGAACGCCGCACAGGCCACGGCCGCCCACAGCGCGTTGAGCACCACCGGATACAGCGGCGGCTTCTCCGCGATCCGGTCGATCTGCGTCGTCAGGTCCTCGACCGTGACCGGCGCCCGGGCCTCGACCCGCTGGGCCAACAGCTCCAGCTCCGCCAGCCGGTCGGTGTTGACGCCCACCGTGCGGACCTCGGTGACCTCGGTGCGGAACGACCGGCCGCGGTGCGAGGTCGTCGTGATCTCCGTGAGCGTGACGTGCGCCTGGTGCCGGTCGATGCCGAGGGCCCCCGCCACGCGCGCCATCGACGCCTTCACGCGGTACGACCCCGTCCCGGCCGCGAGGCTGAGCCGCCCGACGCGCAGCACCGCCCCCGAGCGGCGGATCAGCTCGAGCTCGTCGTCGTCGGGTTCTGTCGGCACGGGGACATCATGACCGGACACCCCGGCCCGCCGCGGGACCTCCGGCCCGGTGCGACGCGCGGGCCACGGGCGTCCGCGGCGCCCGGTACGCGGCGGGTGGGACCTCGCCGGAGCCCGGTCGGCGCGCTCGCGCGGGCGGGCGGGACGACGCGCGACGCTCAGGGCAGCTCGTCGGACGCGCGCCGCTCCTGGTCGCGGGCCCGCTCGGCCGCCTTCGTCGCGCGCTCGAGCTCGCGCGCGGCCGCGCGCACCGCCTTCTCGTGCTCGCGGGCACGCGCACGTGCGGTCACGAGGGTCTCGTCGACGCGGGGCAGCGCGGCGCGGGCGTCGGCCAGGCGACGGCGCACGTCGGCGAGCGCCCGGACGAGCTCCTCCTCGGCCGCATACGCCTGCGCGGACGTCGTCTCCGCGTCCTCGAGCGCGGCGACCGCCTGCTGCTCGGCCGTGGCCGTGTCCTCGTGACGCGTGCGCGCACGGTCGAGGTCGGCCTGCGCCGCCTCACGCGCGGCGACGGCCTGCTCGTGGCGGCGGCGCAGCCGCTCGCGCTCCTTCTCGCGGCGCTCGCGCTCACGCGCCTCAGCGCCCGTAGCCCCGGTCGACGTGCCGGTCGACTCGCCGGACGACGTGCGGGCCGCGCGACGGGAGCCCTCCACGGCGCCGTCCCGCACGCGCAGTCGCGCGACCGCCCCGTCCCCGCCGGCCCGTCCACGCGGCGCCTCTTCGCGCGCCCCGGACTGTGCAGCGTTGCTGCCGGATTCCGGCAGCAACGCTGCACGGTCGTCCCGGACGGCGGGTGCCGCACCGAAGCCGACGTGCTCCGTGCCGTGCGTGAGGGTCCCTGCAGCGACCGCGTCGGCGACAGTCGGGTCGGCGAGCGCGGCCGTCAGCGTGTGCTCGACCTCCTGGGCCGCGGCCGTCGACAGCTTCTGGCCGCCGTCGGCCGCGAGCCGCCGCGCGCGGGCGACGAGCCCGGAGACGAGCGCACGACGCTGCTTGCCGAGCTCGCGCAGGGCCGGCCCGTCGAGGTTCCGCTCGGCGTCCCGCATGCCCTCGCCCAGGTCGCGCAGCGCGTCGGCGAGCGACGGGTCGTCGCGCACCAGCACGTTGACGGCCCACGCGGCGACCGTGGGCTTGCGCAGCGACCCGATCCGCCCGGCGAGCTCCTTGTCCTTCGCAGCCTTCGCGGCGCGCACGGCGGCGTCGCGGCGCGCGACGAAGTCGTCGAGCGTCCCGCCGTAGAGCTCGTCGACGACGTCGTCCAGGGAGGTCACCGCCCCAGCCTGCCGCGCGCGACGCCGGGACGCCCACGACCCGCCCGACATGCACCGGATCGCTCTCTCACGCCCTGCCGGAGGGCGTGACATGCACTGGACCGCCCTCTCACGCAGCAAGAAAAGGAGGCGGGGGTTGCCTCGAGGGGTCACCCCCCTCGGGTGCGCGAGAGAGCAATCCGGTCAGTCCCGCCGGCGCGTGCCCGCCGGGTACCACCGGTTGCCGTAGCGGCGGGTCAGGTGGCCGTCGGTGGTCTCGGCGAGCTCGTCGAGACGCTCGATCACGGCCCATCCGATGCGCCGCGCGACCGTGTCGTCCACCGCCTCGAACCGCACGGTGACACGTGCGCGCCCCCGGACCACGCCGACGTCGAACGCCTCGACCGTGGTCAGCGCGCGGGCCGCGGCGACCGCCTCGGGGAGCACGTCGGGTGCCGCCGTCCCGGGACGCAGCAGCCCGACGGACGCCGTCACGCGGTAGGACGGCACGTCAGTCCCGCACGGGCAGCCCGGCGAACCGGCGCGCGACGTCCACCAGGGGCACGCGGCGCAGGTCGTCGACCGCGTCGAGCGGGAACCAGGCGGCCTCGTCGGTGCTCCCGTCGACCTCGTTCGCCAGCGTCCCGCCGACGACGTGCGCGCGGTAGATGACGCGCAGCGCGTGCCGGTCCGGCCGGTCGGGGTGGCCGATGGCCGCACCGGGGTGCACGACCGAGTCGATGCCGAGCAGCCCGTCGACCTCGACGTCGTACCCGGTCTCCTCGCGGACCTCGCGCACGGCGGCCTCCTCGGGGTGCTCGCCGAACTCCAGGCCGCCGCCGGGCAGCGTCCAGCCGGAGTACTCGCCCTCCGACCAGTGCGCCAGCAGCATCCGCCCCTGGTCGACGACGACGGCGTACGCAGCGATGCGGGTCTCCACGGGTGACGACGCTACCGCGCACCCCCGACGGGTCCGCGCGCGACCACGGGCAGCTCGTCGCGCAGCACCGGGGGCCGGCGGACCGGGGGGCCGAGGCCCCGGACGCGGGCGCGCAGCCAGCGGGCGACGAGCCGGGGCCGCAGCAGGCTCGTGGGCGTCGCGGCGAGCTGGTAGAGCCGTGACAGCGCGAGCTGCGCCTCGACGTCGCCGTGCGTGCTCATCCGGTCGACCTCCGCGATCCAGCGGCCGGCCAGCACGGACACGGGAGCGCGCGACGTCGGCAGCCCCGCGAGGACCCGGTCCGCGCTCGTCGCCATCTGCCACGGCAGCTCCCCGAGGCGCACGCACGTGCGCACCGCTCGCGCTGCCACCCCGGGACGGCCGAGCCGGCCCGCGCCGTCGGCCCGGCGCAGCGCGAGCGCCTCGAGCGCCGCGACCGTCATGCCCTGCCCGTACACGGGGTCGAACGCGCACAGCGCGTCCCCGACGACCAGCAGCCCGTCGGGCCAGCCGGTGACGCGGTCGTACCGGTGGCGGCGGTTCGCGGTCTGGCGGTGCGTCGCGACGTCCCCCTCGACCTCGCCGGCCGCGAGGAGCCGCACGAGCGAGTCGTCGCGCAGTGCGGCGAGGAAGTCCCGGAGCCCGGGCAGGTCGCGCGGTGGACGCTGCTCGCCCGCCCCGGTGCCGGACACGGTCCACCGGCCACCCTCCGCGGGCACCGCGATGCCGCCGCCGCGTCCCCGTTGCGGCAGCACGACGACCCCGGGCGCGACGACGTGCTCGGCGGGCAGCCGCACCCGCACGGTCGCGTACCCGAGGTGCGCGTCGACCTCCTCGACCGGCGCCTCGGCGCGACCGAGGGCCGCGAGCCACGTCGGCAGGCGGGACGCGCGGCCGGACGCGTCGACGACGAGGTCGGCGGGCCACGGCGGTGACGCCGCGCCGCCCGTGGACGACGGTGGCACGGCATCCGACCGGCCCGGGGACGGTGGTGGCGGTGGTGGCGGCGCGTCGGACCAGCCCGCCGTGACCGCGTCGACCAGCCAGCGCGACGCGCCGTCCCGCCGGAGGCCGGTGACGCGCTGCCCGCCGACGGCCCGCACGCCCGGCAGCGCCTGCACGCGCCGGCGCGCGACGTGCTCGATGAGCGGACGCGTCGCCAGCAGCACGTGCGGCTGGTGCGACGGCGGCGCCCACCCGCCCGTGCCCAGCCACGCGAGCTCACCGGTGTCGACCGGCACGGCACCGGCCGCCAGCAGCTCGGCCCCGAACCCGGGCAGCAGCTCCTCGATCGCGAGCAGCCCGCGGTGCAGCAGCAGGTGCGGCTGCCGCCCCTGCGGCACGCCGGGCCGGGGCACGGGCGCGTCGGGCAGGTCGTCGCGGTCGAGCACGGTGACGGTGCGGCCGTCGCGGGCGAGCGCTGCCGCGGTCAGCAGGCCGGCGATGCCGGCACCGATCACGACGACGTGCTCCTGGCCTGCCCCCGGCTCGCCCATGCCCCCATCCTGTGACGGACCGACCCCCGGCACCAGACCCACCGGCCGGCACCCGGCGTCGCCCCGGCGTCGCGCCCGCGGGCCGGCGCGCGTCCCGCACGCCCGTCGGCTCGTTCCGGTCGCCGCCGCGGACGTCCGCGGTGATGATCTGCTGGACCCGCCGCCCACCCGAGGACGTCCGTGCCACGCACCAGCTCCCCCGTCCGGCTCGGTACGCACGCACCGTGGCTGCCGGACGTCCTGCCGGCCGACCCCGACGACGCGCTCACCGCCGTCCGCGGCTGGCCTGCCGACCTGCGTCCCGGTGCCGGCTCGACCCTGCGCCTGTGGTCGCTGCTCGCGACGCTCGGCGCGCACGACCTGGGCGTCGCGCGTGCCGTCGAGCCGCACCTCGACGCCCTCGCGATCCGTGAGCAGGCCGGGCTGCCGGCCGGCGGTGAGCGCACGTGGGGCGTGTTCGCAGCCGAGGGTCCGGGCGTCCGGCTCGACGCGGTGCCGCACGGTGACGCCTGGCGCCTCACCGGCACCAAGCCGTGGTGCTCGCTCGCGAACCGTCTGGACGCCGCGCTCGTGACCGCCCACCTGCCCGACGGTGAGCGCGCGCTGTTCGCGGTCGACCTGACGGACCCGGGGGTCGCGCCCGTCGACCAGCCGTGGGCGTCGCGCGGGCTCACGGAGATCCCCTCGACGCCCGTCGCGTTCGACGACGTCCCCGCCGCACCCGTCGGCGGGCCCGGCTGGTACCTGGCGCGGCCGGGGTTCTGGTGGGGCGGCATCGGCGTGGCCGCGTGCTGGTACGGCGGCGCGACGGGCCTGGCGCGCACGCTCTGGCAGCGCGCGACGATCACCGACGACCGGCTCGTCGCGATGCACCTCGGTGCGGTCGACGCGTCCCTCCAGGACGCGCGCCGCGCGCTCGAGGAGGCCGCGCGCGTCGTGGACGGCGACCTGGACGCGGGCGTGAGCGGGTCCGTGGTCGCCCGGCGCGTGCGCGCGAGCGTCGCCCGGGCGTGCGAGGACGTGCTCGCGCGCGTCGGCCACGCGCTGGGCCCGGCACCGCTCGCGCTCGACGCCGAGCACGCCAAGCGCGTCGCGGACCTGCAGGTCTACGTGCGCCAGCACCACGCCGAACGCGACGAGGCCTCGCTGGGGGCGGCGCTCGCGGGTCGTGACGTGGCGCCGTGGTGAGCTTCGACGGCCGGGCCGCCGGCACGCCGCCGGACGTGTGGGACGCACGGCTCGCGGCCCTGCCGACGTGGCCGCTGCCGCGTGCGGGCCGCACGGTCGTCGTCGCCGCGCACCCGGACGACGAGACGCTGACCGCCGGTGGCCTGCTGGCCGAGCTCGCCGCCGCGGGCCGTCCGGCGGACGTGGTCGTGGTGTCCGACGGCGCCGCGTCGCACCCGGGCTCGCCGACGCTCGACCCGACGGCCCTCGCGCGTCGCCGCGTCGACGAGGTCCGGCACGCCGTCGAGATCCTGTCGCCCGCGTCGGACGTGACGCTCCTGGGCCACCCGGACGGCGGGCTGCGGGAGGTCCGCGACCGGGTCGCGGCCGACCTGCGCGCGGTCCTGACCGCCGGGGCGCCCGTCGCGACGCTCGTCACGACGTGGCGCGGCGACGGCCACCGCGACCACCGGGTGCTGGCGGAGGTGTGCGCCGAGCTCGCCGACGAGCTGGGGTGCACGCTCGCCGAGGCACCCCTGTGGCTGTGGCACTGGGCGACGCCCGAGCACCCCGCGGTGCCGTGGGACGACCTGCGCGCGCTGCCGCTGTCCGACCACGCCGTCGTGCTCAAGCAGCGTGCGGTCGCGGCGCACACGTCGCAGGTGCAGCCGCTGTCGGACCACCCCGCGGACGCGCCCGTGCTGCACCCGCGGTTCCTGCGCGGGTTCGACCGGGACGTCGAGCCGTTCGTCGTGCACGAGCCCGCGCGGCCCGG
Organism: Cellulomonas dongxiuzhuiae; assembly: GCF_018623035.1. Classification (NCBI taxonomy): domain Bacteria; kingdom Bacillati; phylum Actinomycetota; class Actinomycetes; order Micrococcales; family Cellulomonadaceae; genus Cellulomonas; species Cellulomonas dongxiuzhuiae. The sequence goes on along the minus strand of NZ_CP076023.1, from coordinate 531,606 downwards.
GCCGGGTGCTCCCGCGCGCGCGACGCTGCCCGCCGCGTACTTCGACGCGACGTACGCCCGGCACGCCGACCCGTGGGGCTTCACCGACCGCCCGTACGAGGCGCGCAAGCGTGCGCTGACCCTCGCGGCGCTGCCCGACGCCCGCTACGCCCGCGCCCTGGAGGTCGGGTGCGCCATCGGCGTCCTGACGGCCGAGCTCGCCGCCCGGTGCGACGAGCTGACGGGCACGGACGTCGCGGACGCGGCCCTGGAGCGCGCACGCGAGCGCCTCGCGGACGCGCCCCACGTCCAGGTCGTGCGGGGCGCCCTGGGCGGCACCGGTGACGACGCCCTGCCCGGCGGCCCGTTCGACCTCGTCGTGCTCTCGGAGGTCGGCTACTACCTGTCGTGGGCCGACCTCACGGCCGCTCTGCCCGACCTGCTGACGCGCCTCGCGCGCGGCGGGACGGTGCTCGCGTGCCACTGGCGGCACGCGGTCGAGGACTACCCGCTGCCCGGGGACGCCGTGCACCGGGCGCTCGCGCGCGCCGCGCAGGACGCCGGTCTGGCGCACCTCGTCGAGCACCGCGAGGCCGACCTGCTGCTCGACGTGTGGAGCCGCGACCCGCGGTCGGTGGCCGAGCGCACGGGGCTGCGGTGAGCGCGCACGGCGTCACGCACGTCGCGGTCGTCGTGCCCGTGCGCGACGAGGAGGCGCTGCTCGGCCGCTGCCTGCTCGCGCTCGGCGCCGCGCGGGACGCGCTGCTCGCGCGCGGCGGCTGCACGGTCGACCTCGTCGTGGTGCTCGACGCGTGCCGGGACGCGAGCGCGGAGGTCGTCGCGGGGTACGTGCGCGCCCGGGGCGGACGCGACGCGGGCGTGCGGGCGCTGCACCTCGAGGCCGGTGACGTGGGTACGGCCCGCCGCACGGGGGTCGACGCCGCGCTCGCGGCCGCCGACCTCCCCCGCACGTGGCTGGCCTGCACCGACGCCGACTCGCAGGTCCGCCCGGACTGGCTCGTCGAGCACGTGCGCCTCGCCGACGCGGGCGCCGACGTGGTCGTCGGGACCGTGCACCCCGACCCCGCGGACCTCAGCGTCGCGCAGTGGGAGACGTGGCGCACGACGCACGTCACGGGCCGCCCCAACGGGCACGTGCACGGTGCGAACCTCGGCGTGCGGGCCTCCGCGTACGCGCGCGCGGGCGGGTTCCTGCCGGCCCGCGAGCACGAGGACGTCGACCTCGTGGCGCGCCTGCGTGCGACGGGTGCGCACGTCGTGGCGTCCGACGTGGTCGACGTGCGCACGTCCGGGCGGCCCGTCGGCCGCACGCCCGGCGGGTACGCGGGCCACCTGGCCGCGACGCTGCTGCGGGTCTGACGTCGCACGCCCCGGGCGTCACGCGTCCGGCAGGTGCTCCTTGGCGTCGTCGTACGTCGCCTCCCCCGGCAGCGCGGCGGGCGCGTAGACCACGCGGAGCACCCCGCGGGGCAGCGCCTGCGAGCGCAGCAGCGCGAACGGCCGGAACGTGTCGGCCTCGGCGAACAGCCGCTCCCCCTTGCGCGCGGCGACGGGGTGGACGAACAGCCGCAGCTCGTCGAGGAGGTCGGCGTCGAGGAGCTGGCGGACCACCGAGATCGACCCGGCGACGAGGACCTTGCCCACCGTCGCGTCCTCCCGCAGGGCCCGGACCGCGGCGACGACGTCGGGCGTTCGCTCGACGTTGCGCCAACCCAGGTCCTGGTCGCCCCGGGTCGCGACGAGCTTGCGCACGTCACCGAGCTCCTTCGCGAACCCCGCGTCCTCCCCGCCCGCGGCCTCGCGGTCGGGCCACGCGCCGGCGAACGAGTCGTACGTGACGCGGCCCAGGACGAGCACGTCGACGTCCTCGTAGTCCTCGCCGACGGCCGCGCCCATCTCGTCGTCGAAGTACGGGAAGTGCCATTCCGGGTCGATCTCGGCCACGCCGTCGAGCGAGATGAACAGGGTGGAGACGACGGTCGCCATGGGTACCTCCGGTCAGGTGGTGGTCGCCGGTGCTGACCGCCGCCGTGGCCGGGACTCATCGGGTCGCCGGTGCGCGGCTCCGTGCGCCCGGTCAGTCGTCGATGTCGAGCACGTCGCCGGGTTCGACGCGACGCGCCGCGAGCCCCGGGTCCGCCAGCAGCGCGTCGACGACCGCCGCCGACGCGCCCACCGCGACCTCGCGCGTGTAGATCGGCACACCGACGAACCACGACCGGTCCTCGGGCCAGACCAGCGACGGCGCGTCGCCCGGGAGGTCCCGCAGCGCGAGCGCGGCGGGCAGCGGCCCCGTCCACAGGTGGTACGCGCGGTGGGGCAGGTGCAGCGGGTCGGCGGCCGGGCGCTCGAGTCGGCGTGCCGCCAGGGCGTCCTCGGCCTCGGCCCGGGCACGGGCGATCTCGGCGGCGTCCGGTACGGGACCGGCCGGGTCCCACCCCACGCCGACGCCCATGCCGGGCGCGTAGCGGGGGTCGGTACCGTGGTCGAACAGGAACCCGAAGCCCTCCCAGAGGCCGCAGTGCACGGGCTGGTCGCCCGTGGCCGGCGTGAGCGCGTCGAGGAGCCGTGCGAGCGCCACGTACCCGTCGACGGGCTCGTCACCGAGGTCCGCACCGTCATCCGCGCCGTCGGGGAACAGCGGCACCACCGCGTACGCGTCGTACCCGAGCGGTACCGCGTGCCCCACGCTCGGGCCGAGCTCGCCCAGCAGCGGCGCGATCCACTCCCCGGCGCCCGGGCCGTCGTCCCAGCGCGCACCGGCGCGGCGCAGCGCCTCGGACCCGGACATGCGCGCGACGGTACCGACCCGCGCCGGTCACCCCCCACCGGCGCGCCGCCCGTAGCCTGACCGCGTGACCAACCTCGACCCGCACCCCGACGAGCAGGTGTGCGTCGCGGGCCCGGCGGCCGACGTCGAGCTCGTCGAGCCGCGCGACGTGCCGCTGGGCGGGCTGCGGGCGATGACGGTGCGTCGGACGCTGCCGTCGCGGGCCCGCTCGCTGGTCGGCCCGTTCTGCTTCGCGGACCACTACGGCCCGGACGACGTCGCGGCCACCGGCGGCATGGACGTGCCCCCGCACCCGCACACCGGGCTGCAGACGGTCACGTGGCTGTTCGAGGGGTCGGTGCTGCACCGCGACGCGCTCGGCTCGGAGCAGGTCGTGGTCCCCGGGCAGCTCAACCTCATGACCGCGGGCCGCGGCATCTGCCACAGCGAGGAGGCCACGCCGGCGCTGTTCCCCGAGCAGCGGGTGCTGCACGGCGTGCAGCTGTGGACGGTGCTGCCGGAGTCCGCCCGGCACGGTGAGCGCGCGTTCGACCACGTCGCCGACGTGCCGACGTTCACGGTCGACGGCGCGCTGGTCCGCGTCTTCATGGGGGCGCTGGGCCCGGTGGCGTCGCCGGCGCGCACGTACTCGCCGCTCGTCGCGGCGCAGGTCGACGTGCCCGCGGGTGCGCGCGTGGTCCTGCCCGTGGACCCGACCTTCGAGCACGGCGTCCTGGTCGACACCGGCGTTCTGCGCTTCGAGGGTCACGACGTCGCCCGGTCGTGGCTCGCGTACGCGCCGCCCGGCCGCGGCGTGCTGGTCCTCGAAGCCGGTGACGCGCCCGTGCGGGCGGTGCTGATGGGCGGCGCACCGTTCGACGAGCCCGTCCTCATGTGGTGGAACTTCGTCGGGCGCACGCACGACGAGGTCGTCGAGGCGCGCGCGCAGTGGCAGGCCGCGATCGCGGGCGACACCACCGGGCTGGGCCGGTTCGGCGAGGTCCACGGCTACGCCGGCCCGCCGCTCCCTGCCCCGGAGCTCCCGCACGTCCGCCTGCGCCCCCGCGAGCGCTGACCCGCCGGGATGTGGTCACTCCGGCGACCACATCCGGGCACCGCGCACGTAGATGTGACCACATCCGGGCCGTGGGGACGTCACCGCTCCCGGACGAGCTGCGCCGACAGGTACCGCGTCGCGCCCGTGGTGAACCGGTCGTGCGTGCGCGTGCCGTCGAGGCCGGCGAACGGCCGGAACGCCGGCTGCACCAGGCGCGGGATCCAGTCCCGCACCAGCGCGGCACGCCGCGCGTCGTCGAGGCGCAGCGCGTGCAGCACCTCGGCCGTGATGTCGTCCTCGCGCACCGGCGCGAGCCCGCTGGACCGCAGCTGCGCGCGCGTGGCCGCGACGTCGTCCGCGCCGCGGAAGTCCGCCCACGCGAACGTGCCGCCCGGGCGCAGCACGCGGTGCACCTCGGCGACGAACCTGTCCACCGACGGGTAGCAGTGCGACGACTCGACGTTGAGCACGACGTCGAACGACGCGTCGTCGAACGGCAGCGCGAGCGCGTCGCCCCGGACGAACCGCAGCCCGGGGCCGCGGCGGTCCCGACGGCTGAGGGCGACCGCCGAGGCCGCCAGGTCCACGCCCGTGGTCGTGCGCGGCCCGCGCGAGCGCGCGACCCACGACGCTCCCCCGCCCCGCCCGGACCCGACCTCGAGGACGTCCGTGCCGGCGAGGTCGAGACCGTCCAGGACGTGCGCGTAGAGCCCGATGCCGTACCGGTCCGGCTCGTCGGCGGGGTCGAGGACGAGCGGCGACGCGGTGGCGTCGAGCGGCGCGTAGCCGTAGTTCATGAACGTCCACGCGGGCTGCCGGACGCGCGCGCCGAGCAGCTCGTAGCACGCACGCCACGCGACCTGTCGAAGTCCCATCGGGCGAACGTACCGGTCGCCGGCGCTCGTCAGGCGTCCGCGGGCGCGGCGCGACGACGCGGCAGCCTGCGCACCCGGCTGGCCGCCCACACGAGCGCGCCCGCAGCCACCAGGACCACGACCAGCCCGAGCACGTGCAGCGTCACCGAGCCGGCGCCCCGCTCCGGCAGCAGGAACCCGTAGGGCACCCAGCCGTCGGCGGCGCCGCGCACCAGGACGACCCCGAGCCACGCCAGCGGGTACGGCAGCACGACCCACAGGCGGCGCCACGGCAGCGGCGGACGATCGGCGACGAGCAGCCAGTCGAGCGCGGCGACGCATGGGAACCCCAGGTGCAGCACCGCGCTCACCCACGCCGTGGCCCCGCCCTCGCCGGGCACCAGGAAGTTGTAGACGACCGCGACGACGACCAGGCACGCCGCCGCCACGCCGCGGGCGACGGTCAGCCCGGCTCCAACCGGCCGGCCGGCGACGAGGAGCGTGCCCGTCACGAGGAGGACGACGCTCGCGAGCAGGCTCGTCAGGTTGGTGAAGTACCCGAGGAAGTCGACGAGCGCCCCGCGTCCCGCAGCACGCTGCTCGGCGTACGACACCGCCAGCACCACGAGCACCGCGACCGCCACGACGAGCCGCAGGACCCCCACGACGCGAGCCGTCGCGGGCGTCGGGAGGTCCGTCACGCGGCCGAGGGTAGCCGCGAGCCCGCGACGGGGTGTGCCACGATCGGTCCGTGGAGCTCCCCCTCGTCTGGTCCCTGGTCCTCGTCGTCGCCGGCATCTGGAACCTCGTCGTGTGGCCGCAGTTCTGGCAGCGCGTCAGCGCCGACCCGCGCGCGCGGGACGCCGACGGCAACGTGACCCGGTTCTTCACCGTCCACCTCGTGCTCGTGGCCGTCTCGCTCGCGCTCGGCATCGCGGTCGGTGTGCTGGGCCTCGTCACCCTCCTGTAGCCCGGGCCCCGACGGACGCTCCGGACCGGCGGGTCGGCTGCGGCCCGGCGCTGACACGGCGTCTGCCCGGCGCCCTGCCGCCACGAGACCGGCGCCCGCACCGCGAGGTGAGGGCGCCGGGTCCGCGTCAGGACGTGAGCGTCACCTTCGTCAGCCCGCGAGGGCGGTCGGGGTCCATCCCGCGAACGAGCGAGAGCTCGAGCGCGAGCAGCTGGAACGGGATGATCTCGAGCAGCGGCACGAGCTCGTCGGCCACCCCGGAGGGGAGCACGAGGTCGTCCGGACCGGCGTCGCCGCCCGCCTCGGGCGCCGCCCACGTGGACCAGAGCCGGGCGCCGCGTGCACGCAGGTCCGGCATCAGCGCCTCCACGGACTCGCGTCCGACGGTGGCGCCACGCAGGCAGAAGACCGGGGTACCGGCCACGACCTGAGCGAGCGGGCCGTGCTTGGCGTCGGCGGCGCTCCACCCCGACGCCGCGACCGCGCACGTCTCGGTGAGCTTGAGCGCGGCCTCGCGGGCCGTCGCCAGGCCGTAGCCGCGACCCAGGACCAGTGCGCGGTCGGCGTCCCCGAGCTCGAGCGCGACGCGCCGGGCCCACCCCCGCGCGCGCTCGTGCAGCGCGCGTCCGGCACGTGCGACGTCCGCGACCCGTGCCGTGACGACCTCGGGCGGTGTCCCCAGCAGCTCCTGCACCCACAGGTACAGGGCCAGCAGCTCACCGGTGTAGCTCTTGGTCGCGGCGACCGAGAGCTCCGCGCCCGCACGGATCGGGACGTGCACGTCGGCACCCGTCGCCAGCGGCGACGACGGGTCGTTCGTGATCGCGAGGGTGGGGCAGGCGCTGCGCCGCGCGCTGCGGACCGTCTCGACGAGGTCGGGCGACCGGCCCGACTGCGAGAGCGCCACCACGAGGGTCGACGGGCTGGTCACGTCCCGCTGGTACACCGTAGCCATGCTCGGGGTCGCCATGTGCGCGGGGATCCCCAGCTGCGTCTGGACCAGGTACTGGCCGTAGACCGCCGCGTGGTCGCTCGTCCCGCGGGCGGCGAACGTCACGGCGTCCACCCCGCGCTCGCGCACCAGACGTGCGGCGTCCCCGACGCCCGCCGCGCCGAGCTCGAGCCAGCGCTCGGGCTGCTCGGCGATCTCGGCGCGCATGAGCGCGCCCGGAATGGTCTGGTCAGTCAAGTTCGCCGTCCTTGTAGTCGATGAGGCGGCGCACACGCTCGCCGCCCGCGGCCGTGTCGGCGAGCAGGTCCCGCCACGAGTAGACGAGGACGCCGTCGGCTCCCGAGCGGGCCACCCCGCGCAGCGCGTCGCGCCACTCCTGGGCCGTGATCTCCCGGCGGCGGCGCCCGGGTGCGTAGATGTCCTCGAGGTACTCGGCCCCGCCCTGCAGGTCGGCCAGCACGGTCCTGTCCGTCTGCGCCCGCACCTCGGCGACCCGCTGCGGGATCCACGTCGCCGGGTCACGCTTCTGGATCTGGAAGTAGAACATCAGCTCGTAGTGGTCCACCGCGGCGTCGAGCGCCGAGAACCGCTGCCCCAGGACCTCCTCGACGGCGTTGCCGAAGTCGTCGCGCCCCAGGCCGAAGCCGTTGAGGATCACGTCCGCCGTCGGCACGACGTCGCGCACCGCGGCCCGCAGGGTGGTCGCGACGTCCGCGACGACCGTGCACTTCCATGCCGTCCACTCGTCACGCAGCTCCCCCAGCACCAGGGCGGCGCGCTCGGGTACGGAGCCCGACCCGAGGTCCACGCCCGCCCACGCGCCGAACAGCGCGAGGCAGCGCTCGCAGAAGCAGTACTCGCGGACGTCCTCGCGCCGGGTGCCGGTGAAGCCGTCCGCGTCCGGCAGCCACATCTCCCAGAAGCCCGGGAACCGCAGGAACGACAGGAACACTCCGTCGGGGCGCGTCGTGGCGACGGCCTGTGCGAGGCGCTCGCGCTTGCGCTCCAGGTAGAGCGGGTCGGTCGGGCAGATGCCGACGTACCAGCTGAACGGCTCGAAGACCTCACCGTGCTGGTCGACCGGGCGCAGGTGCGGGTGCGCCGCGAACTCCTCGGGCTGGAAGAAGCAGGACGTCGACTGGTAGACGCGCAGCCCCTCGTCCTGCAGGCGCGCGGTCCACTCACGGTCGTCGTAGGCACCCGCCGGCGGGCTCTGGTCGACCGCGCTGCCGGGCAGCGGGTCGATCAGGTTCTGCGCGAGCACCCAGTCCAGGCGCTGCTCACGCATCCGCCGCGCGGCGCCGGCCATGTCGAGCCCGTGCTCGGTCGACCACTCCCAGCCGTAGGCCTTGACACCGAGGATCCGGCTCATGCGTGATCTCCCTTCGAGCTGATCTGGGCGAGGAGCGTGGGCTCGTCGAGGTCGGCGACACGCTGGGCGGGGCCGATCTGGCCCGACCGCACGACCGCGATGTCGTCGCACAGCACGAGGAGCTCCTCGAGCTCGTCGCTGGCGACGACGCAGGCGACGCCCTGCGCGGCGAGCGCCCGCACCTGGGCGTAGATCTCGCCCTTGGCACCGATGTCCACCCCCGCGGTCGGCTGGTCGAGCAGCAGCACCACCGGGTCGGCCTCGCTCGCGCGAGCGATGAGGGTCTTCTGCTGGTTGCCGCCCGAGAGCGCCGCGATCGGGCTCTCGGGTGACGGCGTGCGGATCCCGAAGCGCTGGATCGACGCACGCACCGCACGTCGCCGCAGCCCTCCACGCACGACGCCCTTGCGGGCGTACTTGCGCGACAGCGCCGTCAGCACGATGTTCTCGTCGACGCCGCGCTGCATGATGACGCCCTTGTGCTTGCGGTCCTCGGGGACGAGGACCACGCCGCGTGCCGCGGCATCGGCCGGGGAGCCGAACCTGACGGGGGCACCGCCCAGGCGCATCGACCCCTGCGCGGGGCGAGCCGCGCACAGGGACTCGAGGAACGACGAACGCCCCGACCCGACGAGCCCGGCGAGCCCGAGGACCTGCCCGGCACGCACCTGCAGCGTGGCGCCGCGGCGTCCCCGCTGCCCGAACTGCTCGAGCTCCAGCACCACGGGCGCCGCGTCGTCGCCGGCCGCGTTCGGCGCCCGGTCCGCGATCGACTGCCCCACGATGTGCTCGGCGAGGCTGTCGACCGTCAGCTCGCCCGCCGGGCACGTGGTGACCGCGGTGCCGTCCCGCAGCACCGTCACACGGTCCGCGACAGCGAGCACCTCGTCGAGGAAGTGGCTGATGTAGATGATGCCGACGCCGCGGGCGCTGACACTCCGCATGATCGCGAACAGCGCCTCGCGCTCGGCACGGGCCAGCCGGGACGTCGGCTCGTCCATCACGAGGATCCGCGCGTCACGGCTCAGGGACTTGGCGATCTCGGTGAGCTGCTGGTGCGCCACGCTCAGGTCGCGCGACGGCACACCCAGGGGCACGGTGAGCCCCAGCCGCTCGAGCAGGGCCTTGCCCTGCGCCTGCGTGGCGCGGTGGTCGACGAGCCCGACCCGGCGCCGGGGCTCGTGCCCCAGCGCCAGGTTCTGGGCCGCGTCGAACTCCGGCACGAGCGAGAACTCCTGGTGGATGACGGCGACGCCCGCGGCCAACGAGTCCTGCGGCTGCGCGAACCGCGTGGGCGCACCGCCCAGGACGATGTCCCCGCTGTAGTCCGCGTAGACACCGCCGAGGACCTTGATGAGCGTGCTCTTGCCGGCCCCGTTGTGGCCGACCAGGGCGTGGATCTCCCCTGGCCTGACCTCCAGGTCCACGCCGTGGAGCACCTCGTTGCCCGCGAAGCTCTTGCGGATGCCTCGCATCACGAGCACGGGCGTCGTCTCCGTCATCACCCTCGCCGTTCCTGTCGGTCGTCGTTCCGGTCGGTCGTGATCACTCGCCCCAGGCGGCTGCGTGGTCCTCCACGTTGGCCTTGGTGACGATCGGCAGCGGCAGGTACTCGTTGGGCTGCGTGACCTTGTCCTTCTCGCCGGTCAGCCACTGCACGGCAGCCTCGACCGAGCGCGTCCCCTGCGGGTACGGGTCCTGGTTCACGCTGCCGGCGACGTAGCCGGCGAGGATGCCCTCACGCACCTCGACGGGGAAGTCCCCGAGGATGAAGCGGATGTCGGTCCGTCCGCGGTCGCTCGCGTACTTGGCGGCGTTGGCCGTCTCGGGCCCCTGCGCGACGACGGCGTCGAGCGAACCCTCCGGGTACTTGTTCAGCCAGTCCTGCACCACGGTGAGCGCCTCGGCAGCGTCCCAGTTGTTGGTCTGCGTGTCGACGACGCGGATCCCGGGGTAGTCGGCGAGGACCTCGTCGAAGCCCTGCTGGCGCAGCAGCTGGGCGCTCGTGCCGAGGGCACCGGCCATGTAGGCCACGTCGGCGTCCTCACCGACCTGCTCGACCAGGAGGTGCGCCTGCTGACGCCCGAACTCGACGTCGTCCGCCCCGATGAAGGTGACCGCGCCGGCGGCGTCGTCGACCCGGTTGTTCACCGCGAACACCGGGATGCCCGCTGCGACGGCCTGCTTGACCGCCGGCGAGATGCCCTTGGCGTCGGACGCCGTCACCAGGATCGCGTCGACCCCCTGGGTGACGAGCTGCTGCACGCCGGCGACCTGGGCACCGAGGTCACCCTTGCCGTCGACCATCTTGAGGGTCACACCGAGCTCGTCGGCGGCCTCCTCCTGGCCCTTGATGAAGTTCGAGTAGAACGGCACGGACGCGTTCCACAGCATCGAGCCGATGACGAGCGTGTCGTCCGAGCCCGCGGTCGCCTCGTCGGCGGTGGCGGGGGTGTCCGTGGACGAGCAGGCGGCAAGGCCGAGCGCGGTGACGGCCGCGACCATGACGGCCGCACTGCGACGGAACCGGGGGGTGGTGCGCATGACGGTGTTCCTTACTTCTTCGGGGGATGTGGAGCGGGGGCCAGAGGACCGAGGGGACGCGCCGCGGTGCGGCGTCACGAGGTCCGGCGTCGGCGCTGCACCATGTCGATGCCCACGGCGCCGATGATCACGGCGCCGGTGAACGCCGGCTGCCAGTACGGGGAGATGCCGAACAGGTTGAGGGCGTTCGACACCACACCGAGCAGCAGGGTGCCGATCACGACGTTGCCGACGCCGCCCGAGCCGCCGGTGAGCGCCACCCCGGCGATGGCCACGGCCGCGATGGCCGAGAGCGGCCAGCCCTGCGCGGCGCTCGGCTGCCCGATGGACGTCTGGCCGAGCAGGATCAGGCCACCGATCGCAGCCGCCAGCGCACCGAGGACGTAGGCGGTGATGGTGACGCGGTGGACGCGGATGCCGGCCAGCCGGCTCGCCTCCGGTGAGCCGCCCACGGCGTAGATGTGGTGGCCGAGCGTCGTGAAGCGCAGCATCGCCCACGTGGCGAGGACGACCGCCGCGTAGATCAGGGCCGCCACGGGGACGGCACCGATCCGACCGAGCCCGATGACCGTGAACGCCTCGGGGACCCCGTACACCGGGGTGGCGTCGGTGAACACGAAGAGCACGCCGGTGATGAGCGACTGCATGCCCAGGGTGGCGACGAACGGGTTGATGCCGACCTTGGCGATGAGCAGCCCGTTGCACAGGCCGATCACCGCACCGAGCGCGAGCGAGGCCAGCACCCCCGGCACGATCCCGCTCGTCGACATGGTCCACGCCGCGATCACGGACGTCGCCGCGCCCACGGCCCCCACGGACAGGTCGAAGCCGCCCAGCAGGATCATCAGCAGCATGCCACAGGCGACCACGCCGATGATCGACTGCTGCTCGACGATGTTGACGAGGTTCGGCACCGAACGGAACGTCGGCGACATGATCGACAGGGCGCCGACCACGACGACGAAGACCAGGAACAGGGCGTGACGTGAGGCCCAGCGGAGCCCGACGGTCATGAGGGGGTCCCTCCTTCGTGGGTGAGCTCACCGAGCACGGAGGGTGCGTCGGTCAGCCGCAGATGGTGAAGTGCCCCGGAGAGGGCGCCGCGGACGGTCGAGTTGGGGCCCAGGTCGGAGACGGCCAGCCGGGGCGGGGTCTCGACGTGACGGGCGACGAGGCGGGTCACGTCGTCGAGCAGCGGCGCCAGCGCGCGGCCGACGCTGCCGTCGATCACGACCGTCTCGGGGTCGGTCACGGCCGCGAACGTGATGACGGCCTGCGCGAGCGCCCGCACCACGTCGTCGAGCAGGGCCTTGCTGTGCGGGCGGCCGGCGAGGCCCGCGGCGATGACCTCGCGCGCGGTGGGCTCGTCGCCGAGCTCGGCGCGCGCGGTCGGGTCGGCGGCGGCGAGCGCCCGAGCGCGCCCGGCGATGGCCGCGCCGCTCAGGACGGACTCGAGGCCGCCGACGCTGCCCGCACGCGTGTCGGCGAGCATGCCGACCTCGGGGACGAGCACACCGATCTCACCGGCGGCGTGATGACGCCCGCGCACGAGCCGGCCGTTGCTGACGACCGCGCCGCCGAGCCCGGTGCCGATCGACAGGACGGCGTAGTCGCGTGCCCCGACGGCCTGCCCGACCTCTCCCTCGGCGATCGCGGCCAGGTTGACGTCGTTGTCCACCACGAACGGCACACCGAACGCCCGCACCCTGTCGACCAGGTCGAACCCTGCCCAGCCGACGTTGGGGCCACGGACGGCGAGGTCCGTGTCCGCGTCGATCACGGCCGGCACACCGACGGCGAGCGCACTGATCTCGACGCCGCGGCCGGCTGCGGCGGCGCGCATCGCGTTCCAGACCCACTCGAGGGCGTCGAAGGCGCCCCCGGCGTCGGCGACGGTGACGTACTCCTCGGCGAGGATCTTGCCGTCGAGGCCGCTCAGGGCGCCGTGGCACTTGGTGCCGCCCAGGTCGATGCCCACCACGCAGGCGCTCTCCACGTTGAGGGTGAGCACGACCCGCGGCCGACCGCCGGAGCCGGACGTGTCACCCGACTCGACGAGGACGCCGCGCGCGATGAGCCGGGAGACCATCCGGCTGACCGATGCCTGCGACAGGTTGAGATCGCGGGCGATGTCGGGCCGGGTGGTCCGCCGGTGGTCGCGGACGTACTCGAGCACGAGGTATTCGTTCACCTCGCCCATGGAGCCATGCTGGAGAGCCACTTTGTTCCCTTCTGGATGAAACTAAGTAGCACCCTCGCACGCCGCCCTCGCGCCCGTCAATCAACGCCGCTCGAACGCATTCGGGCAGGTCAGGAGGTAGCGGGCATATCCGACGACGCGCCGGGCCGGTCGCAGCAGCCGCCACCGAAGGCCGGGCCTCGACGGCGGCCGACGCCCCGCTACCATCGCCCCATGGCCGAGCGCGTGACCATCGGCGACCTCGCGCAGCGTCTCGGCCTGTCGAAGGCGTCGGTGTCGTACGCGCTCAACGGCCAGCCGGGCGTCAGCGAGCAGACGCGGGCGCGGGTGCTCGCGCTCGCGCGTGAGCTGCAGTGGTACCCGAGCTCGTCGGCGCGCACGCTGTCCGGAGCGCGCACGGGCATCGTGGGGCTGGTGCTGTCCCGGGACCCCGACCTGCTGGGCACCGAGCCCTACTACATGCTCGTCCTGTCGGGCATCGAGGCCGAGCTCATCGACGCCGAGTACGGCCTGCTGCTGCGCATGGTCGGCTCGGAGCCAGGGCGCGACCTGCCGGTCTACGAGCGGTGGGCCGGTGAGCGGCGCGTCGACGGCGTCATGCTCTTCGACCAGCGCCGCGACGACCCGCGCATCCCGCTCCTGCGCCACCTCGGGCTGCCCGCGGTGCTCAACGGCGCGGCCGAGCCGGGGTCGGTCCTGCCGACGGTCGTGCCCGACGAGCACGGCGACGCGCGGCAGGTCGTCGAGCTGCTGCACGGCCTGGGCCACCGGTGGATCGGGCACCTGACGGGCCCGTCCGGCCTGCTGCACGAGGAGCGCCGCGAGCTGCTGGTGCGTGCCGCGGCGGCCCGCGCCGGCATGGCCGTCGAGTCGATCGAGGGTGACTACACGATGGGGACGGCCGAGCGGCTGATCGGCGAGCGGCTGCGGCACGGGCCCGGTCCGACGGCGTGGGTCGCGTCGAACGACGTCATGGCGCTGGGGGCCGTGCGCGCGGCGGCCCGCGAGGGCGTCGACGTGCCCGGCCGGCTGTCCGTCGTCAGCTGGGACGACTCGCTGCTGTGCGAGATCGGCGCGCCGCCGATCACGGCGCTGGACCGCCATCCCCGCGACTTCGGCCGCCGGTGCGCGCGGGCGCTGCTGGCCGAGATCGCGGGGACCCCGGACGACGGCACCGGTGCGCGCGCGAGCGAGCTGCGCGTGCGGTCCAGCACGGGGCCTGCCGCGCCCTGACCCGGGCAGCGACGACGGCGCGCAGTTGGCGCGGCCCCTGACTCCTGTCACGAATTCATCACGGAGGGTTCCCGTTCGGCCTAGTGGTGGGTAACGTGCTCCTGCGAACTGAACCGGTTAGGTAGTACCCGGCACACGACAAGGGAGTCCTCGTGAAGCTTCGCCACCTCGCTGCAGCGTCCGTCCCCGTCCTGCTCCTCGCGGCCTGCTCGGGCGGGGGAGGTGGTGGCGGGTCGGCGTCCGGCGGCGGTGACGGGGACGTCACCCTCACCTACTGGGCCAGCAACCAGGGCACCAGCCTGGACAACGACAAGGAGGTGCTCACGCCGGTCCTCGAGCAGTTCACGCAGGACACGGGCATCGGCGTCGACCTCGAGGTCATCGGCTGGAGCGACCTGCAGACGCGCATCCAGACCGCCGTCACGTCCGGCCAGGCGCCCGACGTCGTCAACATCGGCAACACGTGGGCCGTCTCCCTGCAGGCCACGGGCGCGTTCATGCCCCTGGACGACGCCGCGATGGACGCCATCGGCGGGGCCGACAAGTTCGTCGAGACCGCGCTGGCCACCGGCGGCGAGGAGGGCAGCGACCCGACGTCCGTGCCGCTGTACGGGCTGGCCTACGGGCTCTACTACAACAAGGCGATGTTCGAGGCGGCGGGCCTCGAGCCGCCGACGACCTGGGAGGACATGGTCGCGGCCGCCCAGGCGCTCACCGACCCCGCCGCGGGCGTGTACGGCATGGCGCTGGCCGCGGGCAGCTACACCGAGAACAACCACTTCGCGTTCATCAACGCCACGCAGAACGGCGCCGAGCTCTTCGACGACGAGGGCAACCCGACCTTCACCGAGGACGGCGTGGTCGACGGCATCGTGCGCTACCTCGACCTCATGCAGGCCGAGGACGTCGTCAACCCCGGCAACGCGCAGTACGACAACGCGTCGCTCGCGGTCGCGGACTTCGCCACCGGCAAGGCCGCGATGATCCTCAACCAGAACAACGCCAACGCGACGATCGAGGCCAACGGCATGGCCCCCGACGCGTACGGGGTCGTGCCGTTCCCCGCGCCCTCCGACGCCGAGAGCGACGTGGCCAGCCACGTCGCGGGCATCAACATCTCGATCTTCGGCAACACCGAGCACCCGGACGAGGCGCTGCAGCTCGTCGAGTACATGACCAGCGAGGACGTGCAGACGACGCTCGGCAAGCCGTTCTCGTCGCTGCCCGTGCTCAAGGACGCCGAGGCCGTCTTCACCGACGACGCCGAGCTGGCCGAGACGTTCACGCAGATCTACAACGAGCGCTCCGCGCCGCTGCCGCTGGTGCCGGCCGAGGACCAGTTCGAGACGACGGTCGGGCAGGCCATGAACACGATGTTCGCGACCATCGCCACGGGCGGCACGGTCACCGCCGACGACGTCCGCGAGGCCATGCAGACGGCCCAGGACCAGGTCCAGGCGTCGGTCGGCTGACGCACCGGTCCGCGCTCACCGAGGAGACGCCGTGGCCACGACCACCTCCACCGCCCCGCCGGTGCCCGCCGCGAGCACCGCATCCCGCCGTCGCACCCGCAAGAGCGGGTGGTGGCTGCCGTACGCGCTGCTGGCACCGGCGGTGCTGCTCGAGGTGTTCATCCACCTGGTGCCGATGCTCACCGGCATCTGGATGAGCTTCACGCAGCTCACACGCTTCTTCATCCGGGACTGGACGTCAGCCCCGTTCGTGGGCCTGCGCAACTACCAGGTCGCGCTCGACGTCGACGGTGCCGTCGGGCGCGCCCTGCTCAGCTCCTTCGGGATCACGTGCGCGTACACGGTGCTCGTGGTGGGGATCTCGTGGTCGCTGGGCATGGCGGCGGCGGTCGCGCTGCAGCGGCCGTTCCGCAGCCGCGCGCTGTTCCGCACGCTGTTCCTCGTGCCGTACGCGCTGCCGGTGTACGCCGGCATCGTCACGTGGAACTTCATGCTCCAGCGCGACAACGGGGTCATCAACCACCTGCTCGTCGAGGACCTGGGGCTGATGCAGGACAAGCCGTTCTGGCTCATCGGCGGACGGGCGTTCGCGTCGATCGTCATCGTCGCGATCTGGCGGATGTGGCCGTTCGCGTTCCTCATGCTGACGGCCGGCCTGCAGTCCGTGCCGGACGACGTCTACGAGGCCGCGGCGATGGACGGCGCACACGCGTTCCGCTCCTGGTGGTCGATCACGCTGCCGATGCTGCGGCCGGTCAACCTCGTGCTCGTCCTGGTGATGTTCCTGTGGGTGTTCAACGACTTCAACACCCCGTACGTGCTGTTCGGCACCGCGCAGCCCGCGGCGGGCGACCTCATCTCGTTCCACATCTACAACGCGTCGTTCCTCACCTGGAACTTCGGCGCCGGGGCGGCGATGTCGGTGCTGCTGCTGCTGTTCCTGCTGCTCGTGACGGGCATCTACCTGATCACGATGAACCGGAGGTCGCGCCGTGCATGACACCCGGGCCTTCAAGACGTTCCGCGCGGCGGTGATCGTCGTGCTCGCGACGGTCACCGCCCTGCCGCTCTACATCATGGTCACGTCGTCGCTGAAGCCGCTGCAGGACGTCCGCGGGGCGTTCTCGTGGTGGCCCAGCACCGTCACGTTCCAGCCGTTCATCGACATGTGGACCACCGTGCCGCTGGCGCGCTACTTCGTGAACAGCCTCGTCGTGTCGAGCGCGGCCACGATCGCGAGCCTCGTGATCGCGATCTTCGCGTCGTACGCCGTGTCCCGCTACCGGTTCCGCGGCCGGTCGGTGTTCACGACGACGGTCCTGTCGACGCAGATGTTCCCCGGCGTGCTGTTCCTGCTGCCGCTGTTCATCATCTTCGTCAACATCGAGCAGGGCACGGGCTTCCAGTTCGTCGGCACCCGCATCGGACTGGTCATCACGTACCTGACGTTCTCGCTGCCGTTCTCCATCTGGATGCTGTCGGGGTACCTCGACAACATCCCGCAGGAGCTCGACGAGGCCGCGCGGGTCGACGGCTGCTCCCCCATCGGCGCGCTGCTGCGCGTGGTGCTGCCCGCGGCGCGGCCGGGCGTGATCGCCGTGGCGATCTACGCGTTCATGACGGCCTGGGGCGAGGTGCTGTTCGCGTCGGTGATGACGACCGAGGCGAACCGCACGCTGGCCGTCGGCATCCGGCAGTACTCGACCCAGACCAACGTGTACTGGAACGAGATCATGGCGGCCTCGCTCGTCGTGAGCATCCCGGTCGTCATCGGGTTCCTGCTGCTGCAGCGGCACTTCGTCGCCGGGCTGACGGCCGGGGCGGTCAAGTGACGCAGGGCGGTCACGTGACGCAGGGCGGTCACGTGAGCCGGGGCGTGCCGCGCCCGTCGCCGTCGGTGGTCGGCCCGGACGGGCCCGTGACGTGGCTCGGGGCGAACTTCTGGTCCCGCGCCGGCGGCCCGCTGATGTGGCGGAGCTACGACACCGCGCTCGTGCGCGAGGAGCTGGCCGTCCTGGCCCGCCACGGGCTGACCATGACACGGTCGTTCTTCTACTGGCCGGACATGATGCCCACCCCGACGACCCTCGACGAGGAGCAGTGCGCGCACTACGCGGACTTCCTCGACGCGCACGTCGAGGCCGGCATGACGACGATCCCGACGTTCCTCGTCGGGCACATGTCGGGCGAGAACTGGGACCCCGTCTGGCGCGCCGGGCGGGACCTGTACACCGACGTGTGGATGGTGGGCCGGCAGGCCTGGTACGTCGCCACGCTCACGGCCCGCTACGCGGCCCACCCCGCGGTCGCCGGGTGGCTGATCTCCAACGAGATGCCGATCTACGGCGGCGAGGGCCGGCGCGACGACGTCGAGGCGTGGGCCCGGCTCATGGTCCACGCGGTGCGGGCCGGTGGTGGGGACCAGCCCGTGTCGATCGGGGACGGCGCCTGGGGCATCGAGCAGACCGGGCACGACAACGGCTACTCGACGGTGGACCTGGGTCGCTTCGTCGACTTCACCGGCCCGCACGTCTACCGCATGGAGTCCGACCAGGTGCGCCAGCACCTCAAGGCCGCGTGGGTGTGCGAGCTCGCGGCCGTCCGCGGGCGGCCCGTGGTGATGGAGGAGTTCGGCCTCTCGAGCGACTTCGTCTCCCCCACCGGCGCCGCCGCGTACTACCGCCAGCTCCTGCACACCACGCTCCTGGCCGGCGCGACGGGCTGGATCGCGTGGAACAACACCGACTACGACACCGTCCTGGGGCAGCGGCCGTACGCCCACCACCCGTTCGAGCTGCACTTCGGCATCACGACGTCCGACGGTGAGCCCAAGCCGCCGCTGCTCGAGCTCGAGCGGTTCGCCGCGACGCTGCGGGAGATCGACCTGCCGCGGTGCTCGCGCGCCCCGGCGCAGGCCGCGCTCGTCGTGCCGTCGCACCTCGCGGCCGACTACCCGTTCACGACCGAGGAGGAGCGCGCGCTCATCGTGCGCACCGGCGAGCAGGCGTACGTCGCGGCACGCGAGGCCGACCTGCCCGTGGGGGTGGTGCGCGAGCAGACCGACGGCGGCCTGCCCGGCGGGTACGACCTGTACCTGCTGCCGTCGGTCAAGCAGCTCTGCGGGCCGTCGTGGGTGCAGCTGGTCGAGCTGGCGGCGGCCGGTGCGACCGTCTACGCGTCGTACTGCGCCGGGGAGTCGCCCGTGCAGCGCGGCCCGTGGTGGATCCGCACCGAGGAGCTGTTCGGCGTGCGGCGCGAGCTCGCGTACGGGCTCGTCGACCCGATCGACGACGACGAGGTCGTGCTGACCTTCGAGGCGGACCTCGGGTCGCTGCACACCGGTGACGTCCTGCGGTTCCGCGTCGCGGGCAACGCCGAGGGCCGCGCGTACCTGCCCGTGACGGTGCTCCTCGCGACGGTCGTCGCGCGCGACGCGCACGGGCGGCCCGCGGTCGTCGTCAAGGACCACGGCCCCGGGCGCGCGGTGCTGTGCACCTACCCGCTGGAGTACCTGGCGAGCGCGCAGGGGCGGGTCAACCCCGAGGACACGTGGCGCCTGTACGACGCGCTCGCCACGGTCGCCGGGGTCGAGCGCCCGGTGCGCGTGCCCGACGACCCCCGGGTGCTGGTCGACCGGCTCGTGCAGGGCGACGGGCGCGAGGTCGTCGTGCTGGTCAGCGAGCACGCGCAGGCCGTGAGCGTCACCCCCGAGGTGGCCGACGGCCGGCTGGAGCAGCTCGACGGGTCGCCGGTCGAGGCCGTGGACCTCGAGCCGTACGGGACGGTGGTGCTGCGGCGGCGGCGATGAGACGTGACCCCGCTACGGCTCGAGGAACTGGTCGGCGATGTTGCTGACCAGGCGGTTCGCGTCGATGTCGTAGCCCCGGCCCGCCGGAGTAGCCGTGATGCGCCTCCCGTCGATCCAGGCGCGCAGCGCGTCCTCGGCTGAGTCGTCGTCCAGCCGACGGGCCCGGAAGACCACGGTCGCCGGTTGGACCGGCATGGCCGCGATCGCCTCCAGCACCGCGAGGTCGTCCGCGTGCTCGCTCGCGTCCTCCGGCGCGAAGCACCGCGGGACGGGTCGGTCCAGCTCCGCGTCCGGGTCCAGCGTCACGATGACCTGTGCCCGGGCCACCGCCCGCGACAATCGGTCGAGCTGGGGCGCGAGCGTGCTGATGGTCCGGTTCCCCGGTTCGCTCACCGCGTGGTTGAGCACCGCCGCTGCGGCGGCGACGGCGTCGAGGGCGTCGGTCGGGCTGATCATGGCTCCTCCTTCGGACGACGGGCCGCGGGAGTGCGACCCACCCTTGCCACGGGGAGGCGAAAAACGGAAACCGGGCGTGCCCCGCGCGCTGCGATCGGCCATCGTGGACGTCACAGGACCGCCACGATCGACGCACGCCACGCGCCCGGTCGGGAGCGGAGAGGAGCCGACGGATGGACGCAGCCGAGACCGGCCGCCCCGGCGCACCGCCCGACGCCCGCGACCTGCGGCGCCTCGCGGGGCTCGCCGGGGACACCCCACCGACGTCGATCCCCGAGGTCGTCGAGCGGCTGGAGGCCATCCTCGACGAGGCCGCGAGGTCCTCACCCCGGGGGCCGGACGACGGCATCGCGTCGTTCACCCGGCTCTACCTCACCATCACCCGCCGGATCGGCGAGATGGTCGCGAGCGGGGAGTTCCGGTCGTCACCGTTCCTGGTGCGGCTCGACCTGGAGTTCGCCGAGCGGTTCTTCCGGGCGTTGCGCGACCACGCCGACGACGCCCGGACGGCGCCCGGGGTGTGGCGCGTGCTGTTCGACAACCGCAGCGACCCGCACGTGGCGCCCGTGAACTTCGCGGTGCTGGGCGTGAACGCCCACATCAACTACGACCTCGCCCCTGCGCTCGTCGCCACCTGGCGCACCGTCCCGCCCGACGGCGACGGCGCCGACAGCGCGCAGCACCACGACTACGACCTGGTCAACGACGTGTTCGCGCTCGAGATGGACGGGCTGCGCGAGGAGCTCGGGTCGCTGCTGTCCGGCGGACCCGACGGCGCACCGTGGGACGTCAGTGCGAACTGGCTCTCCGACCTCGTCGTCACGTTCACGCGGGACCTCGCGTGGATCGAGGCGACACGCGTGTGGCGGCAGGGCGCGACCCCGCAGGCTTGTGCGGACTCGGAGCGACGGCTCGACGCGATCGCCACGTTCATCGGCCAGGGGGTGCTGCGGGCGCCGCTCCCGTTCTGACGTCCGGGCCACGTCCCCGCGGCCTCACCCGGGGACCGGGGCCACGAGCGCACGCAGCCGGGCCGCGGCACGCTGCGGGTCGGACGCCTGCGTGAGCGCGCGCACGACGACCACGCGGCGCGCGCCCGCGGCGACGACGTCGGGGAGCAGCGCCTCGTCGATCCCGCCGATCGCGAACCACGGCGTCGTCGGCGCGGCGGCGGCCACCGCACGGACGGCGTCGAGCCCGACGGGCTCGCGGCCCGGCTTGGTGGGGGTCGCCCGCACGGGTCCCACGCAGAAGTAGTCGACGTCGGGGTCGTCGTCCGCCGCGGCTGCGGCATCGCCGCCGCCCGACGAGCGCCCGAGCAGCACGCCCGGCCCGACGAGCGCCCGCGCCTGCGCGACCGGCAGGTCCCGCTGGCCGGTGTGCAGCACGTCGGCGCGCAGAGCCACCGCGAGGTCGGCCCGGTCGTTGACCGCGAACAGGGCCCCGTGCTCGTGCGCGAGGTCGCGGACGCGGGCCCCGATCGTGAGCTCGTCGACGACGTCGAGCGTGCGGTCACGCAGCTGGACCACGTCGACGCCGCCCGCCAGCACCGCGTGCAGGAACCGGTCGAGGTCGCCGGTCGCGCGCCGGGCGTCGGTGCACAGGTACAGGTGCGCGTCGGCGAGGCGGACGCGGCGTTGCGCGCGGACGTCGGAGGCGTCGGACATGTCGGGCAGCGTAGTGTGGTCGGCGCACGGGAGCCCCGCACGGAGCGGGGCTGAGAGGGCGTCAGAGCCGACCGTCGAACCTGATCTGGGTCATGCCAGCGAAGGGAGCACCCCGTGGCGAGCCCTGCCCGCCCCACCCCCCGCACGTCCTCGGCGAGCGTCGACGTCCTGGTCGTCGGCGGCGGGATCATCGGCCTGACCGCCGCCTGGCGCGCGCTCCGCGCCGGGTCGCGCGTCACCGTCGTCGACCCGGACCCGGGCGGCGGGGCCACGCACGCAGCCGCCGGCATGCTCGCGCCCGTCTCGGAGGCCGAGCACGGCGAGCACGGGCTCGCGCGCGTCAACGTCGCCTCGGCCGCCCTGTGGAGCGGGTTCGCCCGCGAGCTGACCGCCGCGTCCGGCGTGGACGTCGGCCTGGCGGCGTCCGGCACGCTGACCGTCGCGTACGACGCGGCCGACGCGCAGCGGTGCCGCGACCTGCTCGCGCTCCAGCGGTCCTGGGGCCTGGACGTGCACGAGGTGACGTCGGCGGAGGCCCGCGAGCGCGTCCCGCTGCTCGGGCCCCACCTGGGTGCCGCGACGTGGGCGGCCGGTGAGCAGCACGTCGACCCGCGTGCCGTGGTGCGTGCGCTGCGCGCGGTGCTCGGCCGGGACGCGCGCGCCCGCGTCGTGCCGGCCGCCGCCGCCGGGCTGGTGCGTGACGGCCGGGGCGACGTCGTCGGCGTCCGCACCGCGGACGGCGGGACCCTGCGTGCCGACCTCGTCGTGCTCGCCGCGGGGGCGCGGTCGGCGGACGTCGTGCGCGACGTGCCGGAGGTGGCGGTGCCCGTGCGTCCCGTGGTCGGCACGACGCTGCGGCTCGACGCGCGCGCGGCACCCTGGTTCGCCGGTCTGCCCGTGCTGCGCGGCACCGTGCAGCACCGGCCCGTCTACCTCGTGCCGCGCGCGAGCGGTGAGGTCGTCGTCGGGGCGACGAGCGACGAGGGCGCAGCGCAGGACGGCACCCGCTCCGGTGACGTCTTCGCGCTGCTGCGCGACGCCCGCGCGCTCGTCCCCGGCATCGACGAGCTGCCGCTGGTCGACGTCACGACGCGGGCCCGCCCGGCGACGCCCGACCACCTGCCGCTGGTCGGGCACAGCGGCGTACCGGGCCTGCTCCTCGCGACGGGGCACCACCGCAACGGCGTCCTGCAGACGCCCCTGACGGCCGCGACCCTCGACGCCCTGCTCGCGGGCACCGACCCGCCCGACGCCGCACGGCCGTGCGACCCGCAGCGGATGCTCACCCGCACCGCACCGACCACCTCCGGAGGCCCCGCATGACCCAGACGCGCACCACCGACCCCCGCACGGCCGACACCGAAGAGCTGCCGGTCGTGGCCGCGGCACCCGCCCAGGTCGTGACGGTCAACGGCCTCCCGCAGCCGTGGGACCCCGGCCTGACGGTGGCGACCGTCGTCCAGGGCCTGCTCTCCGACGCCACGACCGCTCCCGCGGGGTGCGCCACCGGGACCACGCCCACGGGTGTGGCCGCGGCGCTCGACGACGCGATCGTGCCGCGCGGCCTGTGGACGCACACCCCGGTGCCCGCCGGCGCGCGGCTCGAGATCGTCACGGCGGTGCAGGGCGGATGACCACGCCGACCGCCCCCGACGCCCCCGCCGCGGCGCCCGTCCTCGCGCCGTGGGACGGGGACGACCCGCTCGTCGTCGCCGGGACGGTCGTCGGGCCGCGCCTCGTGCTCGGCACCGGTGGCGCACCGAACCTCGACCGGCTCGAGGACGCGCTCGTCGCGTCGGGCACGCGCCTGACCACCGTCGCGCTGCGGCGCGTCCGCCCGGGCGGCGAGCAGTCGGTGTGGGCGCTGCTGACGCGCCTCGGCATCCGCGCGCTGCCCAACACCGCGGGCTGCTTCACGGCGCGCGAGGCTGTGCTGACCGCCGAGCTCGGCCGTGAGGCGTGCGGGACGTCCTGGGTCAAGCTCGAGGTGCTCGCGGACGACGTCACGCTGCTGCCCGAGCCGTTCGGGCTCGTCGAGGCCGCGGACCGCCTGGTCCGCGAGGGCTTCACGGTCCTGCCGTACACGGGCGACGACCCCGTGGTCGCGCGGCGCCTGGAGGACGTCGGGTGCGCGGCCGTGATGCCGCTGGGCTCCCCGATCGGGTCGGGGCTCGGCATCCTCGACCCGCGCAGCATCGCGGCCATCGCGGAGCGCGCGCAGGTCCCGGTGATCCTCGACGCGGGCGTCGGGACCGCGTCGGACGCCGCGCTCGCGATGGAGCTCGGGTGCGACGGCGTGCTCGTCGCGTCGGCCGTCACGCGGGCCGCGGACCCGCCGCGGATGGCCCGCGCGATGGCGCTCGCGGTCCGGGCCGGGCGCGCGGCGCGGCTGGCCGGGCGCATCCCGCGCCGCGAGCACGCGCTCGCGTCCTCGCCGACGGACGGGCTGGTGGGACGCCCGCCCGGCAACCTCGACCTGGCCCTGTGAGGGCGGCCGCGCTCAGTACCGGCTGAGCGTCGGGTCGACGTCGTCGACCCAGGCGAGCACGCCACCGGCGACCTGCACGACGTTGTCGCGTCCAGCGGCGTGCGCGGCGTCGACGACGCGCTGGGACCGGGACCCGGCCTTGCAGTACACGGCCACGAGCCGGTCGGTCGGCAGGTCCGCGAGCGCGTCGGCGCCGCGCGGGCCGAGCAGCTGCCCGGCCGGCACCAGGACCGACCCGGGGATCGTGACGATGTCGCGCTCGAACTCCTCGCGCACGTCGAGCACGTACGGCGGCGCCGCCGAGTCGAGCAGGTCACGCAGCTGGAGCACCGAGATCGCCGCATCCGCCGAGACCCGTGCGGGCGACGGCACGGCGCAGGCCTCGACCTCGGGCTCCGCGACGTGGGTGACCGGCGGGCGTGTCGGGTCGGCGACCACGCGCAGCTCGCGCCACGTCACGTCCGCGGCGTCGTAGATCGCGAGCCGGCCCAGCAGCGAGCGCCCCGCACCCGTGACGAGCTTGACCGCCTCGGTCACCATGACCGAGCCGATCGTCGCGCACAGCGCCCCGAGCACCCCGCCCTCCGCGCACGTCGGCACCGTGCCCGGCGCGGGCGCCTCGGGGAACACGTCGCGGTACGTCACGGGCGCGTGGCCCTGCGGCGGGCTGGACCAGAACACGCTGACCTGGCCGCGGAACCGCTCGAGCGCCCCCCACACGTGCGGCACGCCGGCGATCGACGTCGCGTCGCTCACGACGTACCGGGTGGCGAAGTTGTCCGAGCCGTCGAGCACGAGGTCGTAGCGCGAGACGATGTCGAGCGCGTTGGCCGCGGTCAGCCGCACGGGGTGCACCTCGACGGTCACCTCGGGGTCGGCGGCGAGCACCGCCTCGCGCGCGGAGTCGACCTTGCGACGGCCCACGTCGGCGGTCCGGTGCAGCACCTGGCGCTGCAGGTTCGACTCGTCGACCACGTCGTCGTCGACGATGCCGAGCGTGCCGACGCCCGCAGCCGCGAGGTAGAGCAGCGCGGGGCTGCCGAGCCCGCCGGCGCCGACCACGAGGACGCGCGCCGCGGCCAGGCGCCGCTGCCCGCTGACGCCGATGCCCGGCAGGTTGAGGTGCCGGGCGTGGCGGGCGAGACGCGCGGGGGCGAGCGGCGGGCCCTCCGGCACGAGCGGCGCGCGGTCCGGCGCCCCGACGGTCGTCCCAGGTGCAGATGTCACGTGAGTCCCCCTCGACGGCCGACGTGCCGCGTCCATTGTGCCGCGAGACGCCGACCGCCGGCCGCGGCGTCCGAGGACGGGACCGGCACGGCCCTCGTCACGCACGCTCGCCTCGCCGCGCGCGGCTCCCGGACCCGGTCGTAGGCTGCCGCGCGTGAGCCGGCCGACCTGGTCCGTGCAGGAGGTCCTCGCGCGGCGGCCGGCCGTGCGGGTCAACCAGCTCGGCCACGTGCCGGGGACGCCGGCGCGGGCGACGCTCGTCGCGCCCGACGTCGCGCCCGTCGCCTTCCGCGTGGTGCGTGAGGACGGCCGCGTCGTGCACGAGGGCACGTCGGTGCCCTGGCCCGTGCGCCCCGAGCCGACGTCCGGGCTGCCCGTGCACGTCCTCGAGCTCGGCGACCTCGACGCGGGGACGTACCGGGTCGAGGCCGGGTCGGCGCGCAGCCACCCCTTCCGGGTCGACGACGGGATCCACGCGGCGCTGCGCGACGACGCCCTGCGCTTCTTCACGCTCATGCGGTCGGGCACCGCGATCACCGTCCCCGGCTACGCACGCCCCGCCGGGCACCCCGACACCGCCGTCCCCGCGTGGACCGGACCGGCCGCCGCGCACCTCTACCCCGGCTGGCACGACGACGGCACGTACGACGTGTCGGGCGGCTGGTACGACGCGGGTGACTACGGCAAGTACGTGACCAGCGGCGCCATCGCCGCGTGGCAGCTGCTGGGCACCCTCGACCTGGTCCCGGGTGACCGCCGGGTCGCGGACGAGTGCCGGTGGCAGCTGGACTGGCTGCTGCGGATGCAGGTGCCGCCCGGGCGGCCGCTGGCCGGCCTGGCGTTCCACCGCGTCCACGGCACCACGTGGTCGCCCCTGCCGGGCTGGCCGCACCTCGACCCCACCGAGCGCGTCCTGCACCGGCCGTCGACCACCGCGACCCTGCACCTGGCCGCGGCGGCAGCGGCCGGTGCGCGTCACCTGCGCACCGTCGATCCTGCGTACGCCCACCGCCTGGAGACGGCCGCGCGGTCGGCGTACGACGCGGCCCGGCAGCACCCCGCCCTGCTCCCACCGGACGACCACGCCCGCCACGGCGGCGGCCCGTACGACGACGCGGACGTGGGCGACGACCTCTACTGGGCGGCCGCCGAGCTGTGGCTGGCCACCGGCGATCCCGCGTACGAGCAGGACGTCCTGCGCTCCCCCGAGCACGCGGCCGACCCCTTCGACGACGCAGGGTTCGACTTCGACGCCGTCGGCGCGCCGGCCCGTCTCGACCTGGCGCTGCACGGCAGCGGCCTCGCGGACCACGACCGCGTGGTGGAGAGCGTGCGGGCCGGCGCCGACCGCCTTCTCGCAGTGCAGCGCCGGCAGCCCTGGGGGCAGCCGTACGCGCCGGCCGCCGGCTGGTCCTGGGGGTCCAACGGGCGCCTGCTGAACAACCTCGTCGTGCTCGCCGTGGCGCACCTGGTCACCGGGGACGCCGCCTACCGCGACGCCGTCGCGGAGGGGACCGACCACCTGCTGGGCCGCAACGCGCTCGGGCAGAGCTACGTCACCGGCCACGGGACCGACCACAGCCACCACCAACGCACCCGGCAGTTCGGTCACGACCTCGACCCGGCGATGCCGCCGCCGCCTCCCGGCGCGCTCGCGGGTGGTGCGAACTCGATCCCCGCACCCGACTTCCCGTACGACCGGCGCCTGGTGGGCCAGCCGCCGCAGTGCTGCTACCTCGACGAGCCCACGTCGGAGGTCACCAACGACGTGTGCATCCGCTGGAACGCGCCGCTGGTGTGGGTGGCGGCCTACCTGGACCGGTTCCTCGCGGCGGGGTCCGCGCTGCCTTGACGTCTGTCAATATAGACGCATGTCGAACCACCAGCAGGTCGCCACCCGACGCCTGTCGACCCTCGACCGCTGGCTGCCCGCCTGGATCGGCCTGGCCATGCTCGCCGGCCTGGGGCTCGGCCGGTTCGTGCCCGCCCTCGCGGACGGGCTGACGCGCCTCGAGGTCGGCGGGATCTCCCTGCCCATCGGGCTCGGGCTGCTCGTGATGATGTACCCGGTGCTGGCGAAGGTCCGCTACGACCGGGTCGCCGCCGTCACGGGCGACCGCCGCCTGCTCGTCAGCTCGCTCGTCCTCAACTGGCTCGTCGGGCCCGCGCTGATGTTCGCGCTCGCGTGGCTGTTCCTGCCCGACCTTCCCGAGTACCGCACCGGCCTGATCATCGTCGGCCTGGCGCGGTGCATCGCGATGGTCGTCATCTGGAACGACCTCGCGTGCGGCGACCGCGAGGCCGCCGCGGTGCTGGTCGCGATCAACTCGGTCTTCCAGGTCGTCGCGTTCTCGCTCCTCGGCTGGTTCTACCTGACCGTCCTGCCCGCGTGGCTGGGCCTGGACACGCAGGGGCTCGACGTCTCCGTCGGCCAGATCGCGGTCAACGTCCTGGTCTTCCTCGGCGTGCCGCTGGCCGCCGGGTTCGCGTCCCGCTGGATCGGGGAGCGCACGCGGGGGCGCGACTGGTACGAGTCGGTGTTCGTCCCGCGGATCGGGCCGTGGGCGCTGTACGGGCTGCTGTTCACGATCGTGCTGCTCTTCGCTCTGCAGGGCGACGCGGTGACGCGCCACCCGCTCGACGTCGCGCGGATCGCCCTGCCGCTGCTCGTCTACTTCGCGGTCATGTGGGGCGTCGGCCTCGCAGCCGGCAAGGGCCTGCGCCTCGGGTACGCCCGCTCGACGACGCTCGCCTTCACGGCCGCCGGCAACAACTTCGAGCTCGCGATCGCCGTCGCGATCGGCACCTTCGGCGCGACGTCGGGGCAGGCCCTGGCCGGGGTCGTCGGGCCGCTCATCGAGGTCCCGGTCCTCGTCGGGCTCGTCTACGTGTCCCTGTGGGCGGCACGCCGCTGGTTCGCCACCGATCCGTACGCCGTCCCCGCCCTTGCGGAGGTCCGCTCGTGACGACGCCGTCCACCCCCGTCGCCGATACCGGCTGCACCCCCCGCACCGACGCGCGCGCCATGGGTACCGAGGCGGCGACCGAGGTCGCGACCGTGCTCAAGGCGCTGGCGGACCCGCTGCGTCTGCGCATGCTGTCGTTCATCACCACGAGCCCGACCGGTGAGGCCTGCGTGTGCGACCTCGGCGGCTTGGCCGACGTCTCCCAGCCGACGGTGTCCCACCACCTCAAGGTGCTCAAGGACGCAGGGGTCCTGACCTCCGAACGGCGCGGCACGTGGGTCTGGTACCGCGTCGCCCCCGGGGTGACGGGGGCGGTGTCCGCGCTGCTGGAGGCGTTCGCACCGGCCGCCGTCGACACCACGCCTCGCCGCACGAGTGCCCTGACCGGGCTCGAGGACGTCGACGCGACCCTGACACGCGTCGCCGACGACCTCGCCGCCCGGTTCCCCGACCTCGCGCCGGACCTCGTGCTGCGCACGGTGCGCGAGTCGTACGCGGCCGTGGCGCGCGGCGCCGGGGTCAGCGCGCACCTCGTCCCGACCGCGCAGCGGTTCGCCGCCCAGCGGCTGGCCGACATCGCCCGCGTCACGACGCCGGCCGCGGCGCGCGTGCCGCAGGTGCTGTTCGTGTGCGTCGCCAACGCGGGCCGCTCCCAGCTCGCCGCCGCCCTGCTGCACCACCACGCCGGCGACGCCGTGGTCGCCCGCTCCGCCGGGTCCGCACCCGCCGGTGCCGTGCACGCCGCGGTCCGCCCGCTGCTCGACGAGCTCGGGGCCGACGCCGAGGCGGTGTTCCCCAAGCCGCTCACCGACGACGCGGTGCGCGCCGCCGACGTCGTCATCACCATGGGCTGCGGGGACACGTGCCCGGTCCTGCCCGGCAAGCGCTACGAGGACTGGGTCGTCGGCGACCCGGCCCTCGCCTCGCCGGAGGGGGTCGCGGCCATCCGCGACGACATCGACGCCCGCGTGCGCGCCCTGCTCACCGAGCTGCTGCCCACCACCGCCCCCTGAGACCGAGGAGCACCGATGACCGAGACCACCGCCGGGACCGAGACCAGCACCGAGATCGCCACGGGGACCGACCGGCCCAGCGTGCTGTTCGTCTGCGTCCACAACGCCGGCCGCTCCCAGATGGCCGCCGGGTTCCTCACCGCCCTGTCGGGCGGCGCGGTCGAGGTGCGCTCGGCCGGGTCCGCCCCCGCGGAGCGGACCAACCCCGCCGCGGTCGAGGCGATGCTCGAGGTCGGCATCGACATCCGCGCCGAGCGGCCGAAGCTCCTGACGACCGACGCGGTGCAGGCGTCCGACGTCGTCGTCACGATGGGCTGCGGGGACGCGTGCCCGTTCTACCCCGGCAAGCGGTACGAGGACTGGGTGCTGGAGGACCCGGCGGGTCGGGGCGTCGAGGCGGTGCGGCCGATCCGCGACGAGATCCGCGCCCGCGTCGTCACGCTCCTCGGGGAGCTCGGCGTGCAGGCCGTCGACGCCTGACCCGTCCGGCGCTCCCCCGCCCGACGCTCAGGCTGCGACCGGCAGCGTCTGCAGGAGGTACCGCTCGGCCGACCCGGCCTGCTCGGCCAGCCCCTGCAGGATCGACGACGCCGGGCCGGAGGGCGCAGGCGCCCCGCCGTCGGGCTCGTCCTGGTCCGCCCGGCCGTCCACGCTCAGCGTGCGCAGCAGCTGGTCCAGCTCACCGGCGGTCAGCCCTGCCCCTCCGGCCAGGACGCTCAGGTCGCGCAGGCCGGTGCGCAGCGCGTCGAGCGCGGCGAGCTGCCGGTCGTCGAGCTCGTCGCCGTCCGGCACCAGCTCGTCCTGCTCACGCACGGCGTCCCGGAACAGGGCGAGCGTCTCGGGTCCCTGCGGGCCGGTGGTGCTCGACGCGCGCAGTGCCGCCGCCGTCGCCGCGGCCGCGGCCTCGACACGTCGCCGCAGGGGCGGCGGCCGGAACCCCGGGACCACGGCGAACCCGAGGACGACGCCCACCACCACCGCGATCACCGTGAGCACCACGTACTGCCGGAGCAGGTCGACGGCGTTCAGGTCGCGGGTCACGGAGTTGAACCCGACGCTGACGACGACCATGAACGCACCGCCCAGCGCCGGGCGCGTGACGATGTACCAGAGCCCCAGGCACAGGGCGACGAGGGCGACCGTCACCAGGTAGCGCGACGGGACGACCAGCAGGACCACCGCGACGGTCAACGAGCCCGCGACCAGGCCGATGATCTTGTTCCTCGCCTTGGTGACCGTGCCGCTCCAGCTGGCCTGCAGGATGCCGAACGTCGTCAGCAGCACGGTGGAGACCAGCGGGTCGCCCCGTTGCAGCCGGGACGTGACGAGCAGCATCACCAGCACCGCGAGCGCGGTGCGCACCGCGTGCCGGACCTGCACCGACCGCAGCCGGGCCGACGGGTGCAGCACGGCGTCCTGGAGCTGGTGCCGCCGGTCGCGGTCGAGCCGGACCGGTGTGGTGTCGTGACCCGCCATCGCCTGCTCGACGGCGTCCATCGCGCGGGCGGCGTCGGCCACCTCTGCCTCGCCGCCCGTCGCCGAGGCAGGTGCCGGGTCGCGCGCCGTGCGGCTCGGCTTCGCCTTCAGCCGCGCAGCGAGCTCACCGGCCCGGGTCCGCAGCGCCGCCATGGCGTCGGGGGCGGCGCCCGCGAGCTCGGCACCGCGCAGGGCGACGCGGTACCGCGAGCCCTGCTCCAGCACGTCCGCGAGCCAGCGCGGCCTGCCGTCGGTGAGCCACGTGCCGAACGCGGTCGCCGTGGCCGCGCCCGGGTCGTCGGCGACGAGCACCGCCGCGACCTGCTCGCGCGTCGGCTTCGACGGGTCCGAGATCCCCAGGAGGACCCGCAGCAGGAGCGCCACGACCACACCGGCGACGGCGGCCGCGACGACCTGACGGTGGTCGGCCCCGCCCTGCGGCGCGTAGCCGTACCCGAACATCGTCGTCATGCCCAGCCCCAGGCCGGCGTTGGCGAACCGTGGCCCGATCAGCGGGAGCAGGGCGGCCACGAAGACGAGCAGCACGACGAGCGCCATCGCCGCGGGCCTCGACGTCTCGGCCACCAGGCGCGGGACCGCTGCGGCGACGACCAGCAGCGGTCCCATCACCGCGGCGACGCGCAGGTCGGGTCGCAGCGGGCCGCCGATGAGCACCACGAGCGAGAACAGGCCGGTCAGGCCCCCGATAATCCCCGCCGGGCCGGCCCCCCAGGCGTCGGCGACCAGCACCGAGGGCACGACCACGAGGATCATCAGCACGATCAGCAGCGGGCTGCCCTTGGGCCGCTCGGGCGCCGCTGTGTCAGCAGGGCTCGTCACGGGGGCCTCCTCGGACGTCGTGCCGCGCCAGCTCCTCGACGGTAAGCCGGAAGCGCGGGGCCCGCCACGGGCGCGTCGTGAGCCCGGTGCCGGTCAGGGGTGCGCGGGCCCCTCGCCGGCCGAGCGCACCGACTCGGCCAGCGCGTCGATGACCTCACGCGCCAGGAGGTCGGTCCGGGCACGCAGCTCCCCGGCGAGCCTGCGCCCGGGCCTGCCTCCGACCGAGTCGGCGAGCGTCAGCGCCGCCTCGAGGTCGTTGGCCCTGCGTCGCCAGGCACCCGCGCGCGCGGCGAACGCCGCATCCCCCGGACGGTCCAGCTCCATCGCCTCCGTCGCCTCCCGCACGACCGTCAGCGTGTGCCGCACCCGTCCGCCCGCCGAGCGCCGGGCCCGTGCCTGCGAGAACGTGCTCCCCAGCTGGCGCGCGTACGCGGCGGCCTTGCCGGGCGCGTCGGGGAACCGCTTGTTCAGCCGCTCGAGCCCCTCGAGCGCCGCCATGAGGCGCGGCGCCCACTTCATCGCCGCCTGCGCCAGCCTGGTCATCGAGCTCGCCATCGCCGGATCCTCTCGCGTGACGCGTCAGCCGTTGTGGGCAGTCGAGCACACCCGGCGTCGGCGCGCGCGCTGCCGGTGGGGAGCGCGCGAGGTCGGTGCCGGCCGGCTCAGGGCGACGGCGGCCCGACCGGAGCCCGCAGCCCGAGCGAGCCGAGCTCGAGCGCCGCGAGCGCGCGCACGGTCTCCGGGTCGCCCCGGCGCCACGCCTGGGCCGGGTCGTCACTCACGCGGGCCAGGGCCCGGACCGGCTGCGTCGCCAGCGCGCGCAGGGCGAACAGGTCGAGGTCGGCTGCCGAGTCGAGGATGTGGGCGGCCGCACGCGCGCGGCGGACGAACCGGACGCGGAGCAGCAGCCAGAGTCCCACGACGAGCACGACCGGGACGGCCGCGATGAGCAGTCCGAGCAGCAGCGCGAGCTGTGAGGCCCCCTGCTGGACCTCGACCCCCGCGCGGGCGATCGAGTCGGCCGCGCCACCCGCCGCTGTGAACGGGCCGCGCGCGTCGTCACCGACGAGCGGGACGCGCCCGACGGCGTCACCGGCGGAAGCCAGGCTCTCCGAGAGCGAGGACCCGGCGTCCTCGAGCGTGCGTCCGGGGGCGCCGAGCCGGCCCACCACCTCGTGCACCCACAGGCCCAGGCGGACCCACAGGACCACCCATGCGACGACGAACAGGTCGCCGAAGATCTGACGGCTGCGGCGCCACGGGGTCTGCGCATAGAGGGTCACGCGGGACATCCTGGCGTGCGGGCAGGCAGGACGCGCCCGGGGAGCCCTTCGTCGTGCCGCTGGGAAGCCCGTCGACCTCAGGCCAGCGAGCCGGTGAGGTTCGCACGCAGGGTCGGCAGGTCCACCTCCAGGGGCCGCGGTCAGCCGTTCACGGACCGTCGCCGCCGACCCGTCCCGGTCGTCGACGACCCTGCCGACGAGGACCACCGCCGGCTCGTTGATGACGTCCACGACGTGGACACGTTCCGACAGGATGAACGACGTCGACGTACGGCGACGTCATGTCGCCGTCCGTCGACCTGCTCCGACTGCACGCGGTCGCGCACTCCTCGGCGTCCTCCATCCGGCTCTGATGTGCACCTGAGCACGCCGCGCGCGGTCTAGCATCGGCGCGCCGGGACGACGAGGTCCCGCACCATCGGCCGCCGCGCACAGTCCGGCGGCGAGGAGGTCGTCGTGGGACGCTCGCTGTCCACAGCCGCGCGCATCTGGGCCGCGGTCGCCGTCGTGCTCGTGCTCGTGCACCTCACCGCCGAGGCGACGGGTGCGCAGGACCTGTCGACCGTGAGCCAGTGGACCCTGATGCCGGCGCTCGCCGCCGTCGTCGTCAGCGCGACGCGGACCCCGCGCGGCCGGCTGGTGCGCTGGGTGCTCGTCGCTCTCGGGTTCTCGTGGCTCGGTGACCTGGTGCCGTCGCTCGTCGCGGACGACCTGTCGTTCCTGGTCATGGTCGGGTTCTTCCTGCTCGCCCAGGTGGCCTACGTCGTGGCGTTCGCGCCCGCGGTGCGCAGGTCCGTGCTGCACCGGCGCCGGCTCCTCGTCCTGCCGTACGCCGCGGTGCTCGTGACGCTGGTGGTGCTGTGCGCACCGCACGCGGGGAGCCTCCTGGTGCCCGTGTGCGTCTACGGCGTGATGCTCACCGCGATGGCGGTGCTGGCCACGGGTCTGGGACGGGTCGCGGCGGTGGGCGGTGCGGTGTTCCTGGTGAGCGACGCGCTCATCGCGCTCGAGGCGTTCGTGCCGTCGTGGGACCTCGCGGGTCAGGGGTTCTGGGTGATGCTGACGTACACCGTCGGGCAGGGCCTGCTCGCCGCTGCCGTCGTGCGCCACGACGCCACCGAGGGCCGCGCGCCGGAGCAGCAGCCGTCGGGCGACGACGTGGTCGCGCCCGTCTGAACCCTCCGCCGTCGTCGGCCACG
Organism: Cellulomonas dongxiuzhuiae; assembly: GCF_018623035.1. NCBI lineage: Bacteria > Bacillati > Actinomycetota > Actinomycetes > Micrococcales > Cellulomonadaceae > Cellulomonas > Cellulomonas dongxiuzhuiae. Next base: position 497,759 of record NZ_CP076023.1, on the reverse strand, counting down.
GGCGACCGGCCTGTGGCAGCACGCGCGACGCGCTGCGACGCTGGCGGCATGGCTCGTGCAGGCCGCAGGGGGGCGGCGCGCACGCAGGACGGGCGCGCCACGGCGTGGGCGGTCGCCTGCGCGGCCGGCGTCCTGGCGCTCGTCGTGCGCTGGCGCCTGCTCGGGGGTGCCGCCGGGCTGCGCGCGTACCACGGCTACGACGACGGCGTGTACTTCTCCGCCGCCGTCGCGCTCGTGCACGGACGGCTGCCGTACCGGGACTTCCTGCTGCTGCACCCGCCGGGGGTCGCCCTCGCGCTGGCCCCGTTCGCCGCCCTCACCCGCTGGGTGAGCGACCCGGGCGCGCTCGCCGCGGCGCGGGTCGGGTTCGTCGTCGTCGGGGTGCTGAACACCGTGCTCGTGGTGCTGCTGGCCCGGCGCTGGGGCACGGCCGCCGCCGTCGCCGCCGGCGGGCTGTACGCCCTCTCGGCGGCCGCCGCGCAGGCCGAGCACCTGACGCTGCTCGAGCCGCTCGGCACGCTGACGCTGCTGGTCGCCGTGTCGCTGCTGCAGCGGGCGCGCGCCCCGGCCGCCTCCCGCCGGTGGTGGTACGCGGGGGGGCTCGTGCTCGGGCTCGGGCCGACGGTCAAGATCTGGAACGCGGTGCCGGTCGCCGTGGTGATCGCCTGGGCGGCGTGGACCGCGGGCCGTCGACCGGCGCTCCGGGTGACCGCCGGTGCCGCCGCGTCCGCCCTGCTGGTCGTCCTGCCCTTCCTCGTCGCCGCGCCCACCGCGACGGTCCGCATGGTGCTGCTGGCCCAGCTGGGCCGGCCACGGACCGCGGCCACGGTCCTCGAGCGGGTCGAGGGGATCACCGGGACCGGCACGGCCCTGCACGACGCCGCCCCACCGGCGCGGGCCGCCGCCACGGGCGCCGTCTGCGTGCTCCTCGCCGGGGCCGCACTCGCTGCGTGGCGGCGTCGACGGGCGCGGCTGTGGGTGGCGCTCCTCGTGGCACAGGTCGCGGTGGTCCTGGCGGCACCGTCGTACTACGCGAACTACGCCGCCTACAGCGCGGCGGCCGTGGCGCTCGTCCTGGCCGCGGGCGTCTCGCTCGTCCCCACCGGGCAGCGGGTGTGGGTCGCGGCGCTGACCACCTGCACCCTCGGGCTGGCCACGGGCGCGCTGCGCGCCCCGCCGCCGGAGCTGCGTCCGCTGGCCGAGGCCCGCGAGCTCATCCCGGCCACGGGCTGCGTCCGCGCCGACTCCCCCGGCGCGCTCGCGGTCCTGGACGTCCTGTCCCGCGACGAGGAGCAGGGGTGCGCCACGCGCATCGACGTCTCCGGCCAGACGTACCTCGTCGGCACGCGCGACGACCAGGGCCGGCCGGTCTCGCGCCGCCACAACGCGCGCTGGCAGCACGACGCCGTCGCCTACCTCACCTCGGGATCCGCGGCCGTCATCGTGCGCGGCAAGGGCAACGGCTTCGACGACACCACGATGGACCGGCTGCGCGCGGGGGGCGTGCTCCTGCGGCTGCCGGGGGTGCGACTGCTGGTCCCGACGCCGGCACCGTCACCGGCCGGGAGCCCGTGACGGGCGGCACTCCGCCCTCACGACGCTGCGCCATGTGAACGCCTTTCAGGAGAGGGGAGGTCGGCGCAGTGGTCGGCGCCGTGCTGCTGTCGCCGGGCAGCGATCGGGTCGTGCGGGCTGGGCGGGTGTGCCAGCGGGGCATCGACGGGCTGGAGCCCGTCGATGCCCCGCGGGGACTGTCAGGCGGTGGTGCTGCGGCGGCGTCGCACCGTGAGGAGGGCTGCGCCGAGGAGCAGCCAGACACCGGCGGTCAGCGCGACGGGCAGGGTGCCGTCGGTGCCTGTGGTGGCCAGGGTGACCGGCTGGGGTGCCGGTGCCGGTGCCGGTGCCGGTGCCGGGGGGGCGACGGGCGCGGGGACGGCCACGAGTGCGCTGGAGCCGATCCAGGCCAGCGTGCCGTCCGCGCCGACCGTGAAGCGCAGCTCGGTCTGTACGGGCGCGCCGTCCGGGCCGACCGTGGAGACCACCAGGCGGTGCTCGCCGGCCGCCAGGCCGGGGGGCAGGACGCCGGTCGCGACGGCGGTGCCGTCGGCACCGACGGTGACGCGGGCGAGCGGGCGGGCCGTGGTGGACTCGGTCACGACCAGCTCGGTGCCGGGCCGGGCGCCGGTGGCCAGCACCACGAACGGGGCACCGTCCGCGTCGTCGCCCTGCTCGGCGTCGATGACCACCGTCGCGGGCGCGGCGGTCCCGGTGACGCGCCCGCTGCTCGAGGCGCGGGCGGGCAGGGTGTGCTCGTCCCCGTCCTGGGTGGCCGTCACGGTGCACTCGCCGGACGTGATCGCGAAGAGCAGGTCCTCGACGATCACGCACGCACCGGCGGCGGTGAGGGTCACGGGCAGCCCGACCGAGGAGGTCGCGGTGACCTGGACCGGCTCGACGGCGAACAGCTGGTCGCCGATCGGGGCGATCGTGACGTCCTGGGTGCGGCGCTCGACCTGGACGTCGACGACCACGGGTGCGGCGGCCGACACGTCGGCGGTGCCGTCCTGGGTGGCGGTCACGGTGCAGGTCCCGACGTCGGTCGCGGTGAGGCGACCGTCGGTCAGGGTGCAGGCGCCGTCGGCGGTGAGGGTCACCGGCAGGTCGGCCGAGGAGGACGTCTCGACGTCGGCGCTCTGGTCGTAGACCAGCTCGGGGACCTCGAGGGTCAGCGTCTGGGCGAGCTGGGCGATCATGAAGGTCGTCGAGGCCGTGGCAGGCAGGATCTGGGCTGTCCCGGCCTGGGAGGCCGTGAGCGTGCACTCGCCAGCGCCGGTGGCGTGCAGCTGATCGCCGGACACGGTGCAGGCGCCGGTCGCCGCGAACGTGACCGGACCGCCGGAGGTCGACGAGCCGGACACCGTGACCGGAGCGTGGCCGTAGGTCAACGAGTCGATCTCGTCGATCGTCACGCGCTGCGAGGCGCGGCCGACGCTGATGTCGAGCGTGCCGCTCGATCCGGTGACGGCGGTGGAGCCCTCGTAGGTGACCGTGACCGGGACGGTCCCGACCGGCGAGGTCAGGCCCGTCACGCGGGCTCCGCCGCCGGACAGCTCGACCGTGCGTGACTCACCGGCGATGACGAGCGTCGCGCTGCCCGTGGCCATCCAGCCGTCCGACCGCGTGACCGTGGCGTCCACCGCGAACGGCTCACCGCTGACCACGACCGCGGGGTCGGTCGTCAGGACGACGGAGGACGTCCCGCGGGGCGTCACCTCCACAGCGGCCGACAGCGGACCGGCACCGAAGGCGGCGGAGTTGTGGGCGCGGACCTCGATCGTGGTGGGCTGACCGTTGGTCAGGCCCGTGACCGTCGCGGAGAACTGGTTGCCCGCCGCGGTGCCGCAGCTGAAACGGATGCGGCCGGGCGTCGTGCAGACCAGCGAGTAGTCCCGCACGATGCCGGTGGCGGGCGACCACGTGACCAGCGCGGACTGGTCGCCGGCGGTCGCCGTCACCGCGGTGGGTGCGGTGGGCACCTGGGTCGGGCGGAACGTGAGCGTGGCGGGACCTGTCCCGCTGGCCGGGCCATAGCTCCCGAACCCGAGCCGGTAGGTCATGCCTGCGTTGAACCACATGGTCAGCCGCGAGTTCGTGGTCGGGGTGTAGTTGGTGTTGCCCAGGGGCTGGCGGGCGGCGTTCCAGACCTCGAGCCCGTTGTGGAAAGCCGAGCTCGCCTCGATCGTGATCTGTCCGCTGATGCTCGGCGTGAACTCGTACCAGGTCGCGTAGTACCACATCGGCGGGCCGCTCACGGCCTGGGGGATCGTGCGGCCCTCCGTCGTGGTCTCGAACGTGCCGTCCAGGACCGTCAGCGGAAGCGGCGCCGGGCTGTCGAACGAGCTGCCGTCACCCGCCGCAGCGGCGCGCGTCGGCGCCAGCCCGAAGATGAGGAGCGTCGCGGCGAGGAGCACGGCCAGCGCGCGTGGCATCTGGGTGGTGAGCGCGGCGACGCGCGAGGGTGAGGCGTGACGTAGCGAGGGACGCACAGGGATGCTCCAGGGCTCGGCCGGGGTGGGTGAGCACACCTGTGCCCGGGGGTCCATCGGACGGAGGGTCGTAGGACTGAAGTCCCGGGCCGGGTGCGCCGTGTCGTGCACATCTTCGGGCTCGCACGTCGGCATGTGGTGGGGAAGCGACCGGTCTGCTCTCGGAGCCGCGCAGTGCTGGGCTGACTCGACGGGGGTCGCGGCCACCGGCGCGGCGTCGGCGACGATCCGCTTCAGGTCCACGGCGTAGTAGCCGCCCTTGCGGTTCGTGTACGGGTGCGACTCGTCGAGGTACTTCTGCCACGGGCCAGCCCACGGGAGCCAGCCCGGGGCGTCCTGCAGGTCGTCCTCCTACTCCTCGACCCTCGCGTCCCAGGCCTCCGCGGCGACGTGGTCCTCGCCGAGCGTCAGGAAGGACGGCGTCGTCAGCTCGACGACGACCAGCCGCCCACGGCGCTGAGCCCACCCGCCGCAGCCTGACCCCGACGACAACCCCAGCACCCCTCCACAAGCCCACGGCCCCAGGCCGGTGGGCTCATCGTCGTGCCCGGGTGCGCCGCCACGTACGGCGTCTGGCCCCGCGAAGCGCCCGTCGGCACGCCGCCTGCGGCCCGACCGAGCGCCCTGGGAACGACTGAACCCCCCGCGAGGAGCCCTTCCGGGCCCCCGCGAGGGGTTCTGTCACTTCAAGGCACTGAGTTCCGTCAGTACCCCCTGGCGGGGTAGTGACACAACTACCCGACCTGCAGCGATGGGGGGCAGTTGACCTCCCTCTCACACCGGAGCGGCCGATTCGCTCACACGGCGGGCCCCTGACCTGTGGAAACGATAGCGTTCGCCCATGACGACCGGCGACCCGCCCGAGACGATGTCGAGTGCGATGGTCCCGCACTTCCGCCTACTCGCCGCGACGATCGGTGACTGGCTGAGCGATCAGGACTTCGACGCGAGGCCCGATTGCCCTGCCGCGGTGGATATGGCGAATCGGCAATGGGATGACACCTGGGGCGACCCGACGGTTGAGCTCGTCATGGATGCGATCCCACGGCTCGCGCACGTCGCCGACCACTTGCACGCCTACGCGGCGATCGCGGCTGATGAACACGCAACGTTCTCGGGCGCGACCATTCTGCGGACCATGCTTGTCAGCCTCGGCTCGGTCTACTGGCAGTACGAACTCACCGTCGACACCAGGGAGCGCATCCGCCGGTTCTACGCCCTACGGCTCAAGTCGCTCGCCGAGGAGCAAAACCTCGTGGCAGTTCCCGGCCTAAGCGGTGGGGCGGAGTCGCTCGGCCAGCTCGCCGGGACCGTGGACGCCATCCGTGAAAGTGGCGAGCGCGCAGGGTTCAGATGGGAGCAGAGAACCTCTCGGTTCGGGGCGTCCGTCGGTCAGCTCGACAGCCCAGCTCCCAGCGACCAGGCGCTCATCGCCGGCCTCGTAGAGTCGCCGGGCAGCTCGCTCGGTGTAGGCGCGACGCTTTTTCGTCTGTTTTCCGCCGTTGCGCACGCCCAGCCCCACGGTATGAGGTTCTTCATGCACCAGACCGACGAGGCTGGGCCGAACGGCGGCGAGCTGGTCTTCATCGGCCTGGACCCTGGCTGGGTGACAATGCTGCACACGACTGCCGTGTCCGCCATTCACCGTACAGTCACCGGGATCTGCGGCTACCTTGGCTGGGACCAGGCTGAATGGAACCGGATCGCCGCCCCTGCGCTTATGGAGGCGAGGAGCTGGCCGACATAATCTCCAAAGCCGTCGGCCGAGTCGAGCGCGATGCCGGCGCTCGCCTGCGTCTGAAGATGTTTGCCTCTTGCCTGCCCGGCGCATGTTTGCCGCTGCCCGTCGGGAACGCCGCAAGAGCGCGCTTCATCCAAGACTGTTGACATACTTGAGCAGAAACAGGCGGGCGAGCGATGGCGCGCTGTACGGGCTCTTGCGGTCGAGCCACTTCTCAAGCTCCGAGAGCCGCGGGGGGTCGCCACCGTGCCCAAGTCGTTGGTTCCGGAAGCGATTCAGTGCCGAAGTCTGTTCGATCGCTCGTCGCTCTAGTCCATATGCCGCGCCCGCGGCCTTAATCCTGAGATCCAGGAATTTTTGGTCGATGCGCAGCAACTCATCCCTGGCGCCTTTGATCGCCTTGGCTGAGACCGCCGGCGACCCGCCGCGGTTGAGCTTACTCGTGAGTTCGTCGACGACGGCAGCCCGTCGAGCGTCGGCGTCCGACTCTTCTGCGGGCTCGATGCATCCAACGATTATTTCGATCACTTTGAAGTAGTTGAGCACGGCCGCCGCCGAGTTTTCGGGCGCAGGTGCCTGATCGTGCAAGGACACGGCGTGCGAGAACAGATGCGCGGCAGAGTACGCCCTCGGGTCGGCCACAAGGCGCTCGTACATCGCATGAATCGGCGCTGCTGCGTCCGCGTCGATGTCCTGCCTATCCCAGAAGATGAACCTCGTCTGAATCGCTGTGACCAGGTCCTCTCCCTGGACCGCAAACCGAGGGACGAGCCGGTACGGCTCGTCGTGCTGCAACGAGAGCGCGGTAGCCAGGAGCGGCACGTCGTGCTCAATAACCCGGAGTATCGCGTCATTCAGGTCCCCCTCGACCTCGATGGACGCGTAGCCTGAGCCTACGACTTCCTGCCCGAACTGAGCAACAACCGCGGAGCCGGATCCGGACAGGTCGGGGGTCGCCGGTGGTATCGCCGGCTCAGTCCCTGGATCCAGCGTTTGCAGCGTGAAAGGGCCGATCGAAATCGGGGTGCTCGGGATCGCAGGGCCCGCAACGCGTAGCCAAACACGTGCCGACCCACTCATCGTTCGGCCGCGTGTTCGCGCCGGTGCTCCGCCCTGGTCCGGAGCATCACCTGGGCCTGATAGCCGAGAAGGCGACCTACCGCCCTTCCGAGCGACTCGGCCATCCACACCGGGACGGCGTTCCCGATCTGACGTTCGACTGAGCCGTATGTTCCAGACCACTGATAACTGGCGGGGAAGGTCTGAAACGCGGCCGCCTCGCGGAGCGTGATACCGCGGTTCTCGGTCGGGTGAATGAAGGACCCACACGCCGGAGTCGTACACCGAGTCGTCATCGTCGGCGCGGGGTTCTCGTTGACCACTCGGCCGTAACTGCTCGTTGCGATCCGAGCGGCCTTGCCGTCCTTACCGGTCAACCGCTTGTGACACTCGAGCTGAAGGCTTAAGGGCAACGCGAACCGATTTCCACCGACCGGGACTGCTGCGATTCGCAGCATCACCGTTGCATTGCGTCGCCGCGGCGCATCTAGGAGGCCTGGCTCGCCTTCGACCTGCGGCAGAGCAGCCAGAGCCTCTCCCGCAGTCATCGCGGCGCGACGCTCGACACCGGGGATCAACTCGTCGAGGCCACTGGGCACCTCGACTCCCCGAACCGCAATGACTACGAGACGCTTTCGCCGCTGAGGAACACCTAGTTCGTGGGCGTTGACAAGGTAGTCCTGCAAGTTGTACCCGAGCTGGCGGATGCCGGCCGCAAGTTGTACGAAGCGGCCGTCCTTCCTGAGGCCGGGGACATTCTCAATCAGGACAGCGCGAGGCCGGAGCGAGCGGACGAGGCGGAGCGTGTCGAGCACGAGATCGTTCCGCGACTCGTCGGGGGTGCTCGCGCCGCGTAGTGACGAGAAGCCTTGGCATGGAGGGCACGCCTTGAGCAGGTCCAGTTCGCCGCGCTTGAAGCCACCGGCGGCCATGAGCATCGGGCCAGTGACCTCGCGAACATCTTTGACAAGCATCTTGCCTGGATGGTTGAGCGACCAAGTCGCGGCGGCATCCGGGTCCAGTTCGACAGCAGCGACGACATCGAAGCCGGCGTCGCGGAGGCCCTGGGTGGCGCCGCCCGCGCCCGCGAAGAGGTCGACGGCCTTCATGGCACTGGAGTCTAGAGCCTGCGACCCACAAGCAGACGCCGGGCTCACCACGAGGACAACCCGGGTCCCCTACGCTCGGGCCAACGTACTGGCTAGGGAGGGCGTTCGCCGTGACGGATAGCTCGAGCAGTGAAACCATGACGGCTACCGACGATGCCGTGGGAGCGACGGCGTACTTCGAGGTCGGCGATCCGGTCAAGTCGGTATCGATCGGCGTCGACCACGCGATCATCAAGCACTTCTCAGAGCACCTGTACTCATCCCCGAACAAGGCGATCGAAGAGCTCGTGGCGAACGGCTTCGACGCGCTCGCGACCCGCTGCTACGTGTACCTGCCGGGCGAGTACGCGAGCGGACAGGTGATCGTGTGGGACAACGGGCAGTCGATGACCGTACAGGGCATCGAGGAGATGTGGCAGATCGCCCGAAGCCCCAAAGAGCAACTTGGCGATGGCCGCGTCGCTTCTGCCGAGGGCCGTACGCGCGCTGTGATCGGGAAGTTCGGCATCGGGAAGCTGGCGAGCTATGCCGTCGGGCACCGAATGAGCCACATTTGCAAGAACGGCGACGGACAGTACCTCGCCGTCTCGGTCGACTACCGCAGGTTCACTGGTGCCGAGGAGGCGCCGAGCCAGGCGGACGACGGCGTCCAAACGCTGGGAGAGGAGCCGCTCCCGGTCTCGGCTCACGCGCCAGGACCTATCGGGTCTCAGGAACGGCCCGAGCCCGAGGTCGGTCGGGCCGAGGGTGACGAACGACCGACTGAGCAAGCGCCCAACATGACGAGCGTGCGGGCACTCACGGAAGAGCAAGCGTTGGCGGTGGTCAGGTCGATTCTCCCCAAGGGCGAGGCGGTCGACTTCATGCTGGCTGAGCACCACTGGACGCTTGCCGTGATCGACGACCTCCGGCTGACCAAGCCACTTTACCCTGGCCGTCTCGCCTGGGTCCTGGGTAACGGCATGCCTCTTCGACCCGACTTCCAGGTCTGGGTAGACGACCACGAGGTCGAGCCCCGGCTCGCCAGCGACGCTGCGGTCACCTGGCAGCTCACTGCGGAACCGATCGTCGCCTCGCTCAAATCCACGTGGCAGTCCGCGCTTCAAGCCGGCGAGATTGAAGGCGACATCGACTACGCGCCTGAGCCACGCGCCGATGGCAGTTACGAGGCCGATGAGCCGTACGCGGCTGAGCCGGCCTTGATCTTCCCCACGATCGGGCGCGTGACTGCCACGGTCAGGTTGTTCGCCGACCCTCTTCGCGCGCAGCCGGACGAGGGGCGCAGCCATGGGTTCTTCCTGATGGTGCGAGGGCGCCTCGTCAATCCTGACGACGACAAGCTCTTCCTCAACGACCCGTCCTTCGCGACGTTCTACCGGTCCCAGTTCGTCATTCGCGCCGACGGCGTCGACGCCGAGCTTCTGGCCGATCGCGAGAGCTTGCGACGCGACACTGCCATGGCCCGTGAGTTCAAGACGCTCCAAAGTGCTCTGTACCGCGCAGCCCGGATAGCGATCGACTCACAGGACGAGGTAACGGTCCGCGGCGCGAAGACAGAGAGCTGGCTCCCAACTCGGTCCCGCGAACTGTTCCGGGACCCCATGGCCGCGTTGTTCGGACGCGCTGTCGAGAAGCCAACGAGCATTGACCTCAACGAGCCAGTCATCGACCGCTCCCCCCTTGGTGAGGCCGAGCCGCTGGCGACCCTTCAGGCCACCAACGGCCACCTCCAGGTGAACACCAATCACCCCTTCTACCGCACGATGGAGGCACGAGCCGGCGGCGGGAAGAAGGGCGCCTCGGTCATGCGCGCCTTTGATCTCTTTGCCGTGGCCGAGCGGCTTACGGAGGGGCACCTCTACAGCATGGGGATCGACGAACTACGGGTCCGGGAGATTCTAGAGTGGCGCGACAAGCTCTTCCGAGCGCTTGCCGAGACCTATGACCGCAACCACGAGGACGCGATCATCGAACTGCGCAACGCCTCATATGACGGCGACACCAGGTTCGAGAACGCAGTGGCCGCCGTCCTTCGGCTCATGGGCTTTTCGGCGACCCGTGACGGGGCGTCTGGCAAGAAGGACGTCCTCGTGGTGGCGCCCGTCGGCCCGGGGCATCGGACCTTCATCGCGGAGGCCAAGGGAAGTGCGAGCGCGGTGGCCAACGTCACGGCGGCGGTGGCTTCGGCGGCGAGCCATCGCGACGCGACGGAAGGCGCAACGCACGCTGTGATCATCGCGCGGGAGTTCACCGGCTTCGAGCGCAAGAACGCCCCGGCCGTGCTCGAGGAGTGCCGAGCTACAGGTGGGGTATCGCTCGTCACCGTCGATGTTCTGGTGCGTCTCCACGAGGCACTCATGCAGTATGCGTATCCGCTCGACACGCTGATGGACCTCCTTTTCGTGCTCGAGTCGCCTGAGGAGAAGCTCCAACGCGTCGCCGAGTTGGAACAGCCGCTCGAGGACTTCGACTTCCGAGCGGTGCTTGAGGAAATTTGGGAGCAGCAGTCGGGACGAGCCTCGGGTGACCAGATTTCGATCCGCACCCTCTGGCAGTCCCGGGACGAGTGGAAGTTGACGATGGATCTGGCGGGTTTCGTCAGTAGGGTGACTGCACTGTCGCACTTCGCGGGCCATCTCATGGTGCTCGACTCTTCCGCGGAAAAACTCGTCTTCATCACCCAGCACCCAGACATCGTTGTCGAGCATGTGCAGCGCCGGATCGCACCACCCGCAATCGAGACGCTCTTGCGTGACAGCCGTCAGCATGACTAGGGCGACGTCGCCAGGGATGAGGGCGGGAAGGTTAGCGAGTCGTTCTGACAATGGCCAGTGCACCGACCAAGGACGCGGCAACTCCCCCGGTGACGGTGAACTGGCCTCAGTATCTCATCGGGAGCCTTGGGACTGCCCCGACGTCGGTTGACCCGTTTCGGTAGGGGCGTTCAGGCCGGTAGGGCGAGGCACATGGCCTCGCCCTACCGGAAGAGTGCATCAGGCAGCGGCCTGGCGTGTGGACGACCTGCAGATCCCGCAGGTCCCGTCGGTCTTGGTCGACGGGTCGTGGAGTTTGCGCGCGTCCGAGATGACCCACGCAGGCAGCCATGACTGCGCGAGGTGAGGCCACTGCTCGGTCAGGGCGAACTCGATGATGGTCAGCTCCCGGGTGAGGTCGCCGAGGCCGGGGGGGCCGTGAGAGGCCCTCTCCGCCCAGGCGGTTCCGACTTGCTCGCGCCGGGCCAGCAGTTCCGTGAGGCGCCCCTGCTTGAGGGTGCGACGGCGGGTCGTGTTGTGCGTCGGTGCGGACATGTTGTCCTCCATGGGTTGGACACCCCTGGCGACTGGGTTGTCGCTGGTGATGCTGAGCTGCGTTCGCTCGACGACACCTGTGTGCGCGCACTCACCGGGCACAACCCCGGTCGCCAGATGCGTAGACGCGCCCCCTCCGCTCCGATCGCGACCGCGTCCGTGCGCCGATTGCCGGAGACCGCGAGCAGCGCACGAGTCCTGGCATGGACAACAACAACGCGATCACGCATCGCATCGCCACCTACCGCCCCCGACTGCTCTCTGCCGACGCCTGGACGCACGCCGCTGCGCCGGTCCGTGCCGCACTGACGGCGGCCGCACCCAAGAACCCGGAGGACGCGAAGGTTCTCGGGTCGAGCCTGTGCGCCTTCCTCGCCAGCCCCTGCGGGTGGCATCCCGGCGAGGTTCCGGACCTGAGAGCCCTGCTTTCGGACGCGGCGATCGAGCGGTTCGCCGCCGGCTTCACCGGCCCGCAGGGCACGCGCCAGAACCACATCCGGCGCCTACTGACGCTGCAGCGCGCCGTGGCGGAAGTCCCGCGGGAACCTGCCATACACAGGGCCCTTCGACGGCGTGCAGCACCTGCTCCGGCTGCTCTGCGGACCGTGTGCTCCCGCTCGTCGCTGCCCACGGTCGCAGCGCTGGCGGAGAGGCTCAGCGGGCACCGGCTGAGTTACTTCAGGCTGGAAGGACTCATCGCAACTGCGCGCCCCTCCATTGTCACGGGGATCCCGGCCGGCACCGTGCCGGTCGACCGAGACGTCCTGGGCGCGTACCTGGACGCCGACGATGTGCAACTGATGACGGAGGTGGTTCGAGCCACAACACCCACGAACACGAAGAAGACTTCGCAGCGCCAGCAGCTCGCACAGGCGCGAGCGGACCGTGCCGCTTACCGGCGCGCGACCCAGGGGCCCCGAGCGGCAGCCCACCCCGACATGGCGCCGCTCGAGCCGGCGGTCCGGTCGGCGATCGAGACCTACCGGCCGCAGACCCTCGACGACCGGGCGCGGGCGGCGCTGCGGCCCTTGACGGTGCAGATGGTCGCCGGATTCGAGCCGCCGTCGGTGGTCTCGGCACGCAATGCCGCGACGATCGTCGTCGCGTTCCTGCAGTGGGTGTGGTCGCTGCCGAATCGGCCTGAACCAGCCGCCGCACCGACCGCACTGGAACTGCTGTCCGGGCCGTTCGTCGAGATGTACGCGAGCCGGGTACGGACTGGGGAAGCCCGTCGCGGGTCCGCGGCGAGCACCACGGCCGACGTCATCGCGATCGACGCCTCCTCCCTGCCGTCCTGGTCTCGCGGCGCCCGGCAGGTCCGGGCCACCAAGGGCGAGGACTACCGCTTGGACGACAGCACCTTCGTCCTGAATCCCACCCAGGCGTGGGACCCGGACGCACGCTGGGGCTACCAGACCGCCACTCACAACAAGTACGACGCGAAGCGCTTCTTCGGGTACCAGATGCTCACGGTCAGCACCTCGTTCGCCAAGGGCTCCCCGGAGCAGCCACTCAAGCTCATCACCGCGATGAAGCTGGTCCCTGGCAACGCATCAGTCGCCGGCCCGGCCCTGCGGATGATCGACAGCCTGATGGCGCGCCAGCCCGTGAGCGAGGTCATCGTCGATCGCGGCTTCTCCATGGCGACCCACGACCACTGGGCTGATCCGGTGCTGCAGCGCGGCCTGGACCAGGTCTTCGACCTCGCCGAAGTCCAGCGAGGCCCGGTCCTGGATCACCAGACCGGCGTCATGATGATCGACGGATGGCCCTGCGCACCGTGGACACCGCGGCACCTGCACAAGATCGCTCGCCCGCCGCGCTTCGCGCTCAAGAAGCCCGGCCCGAACGCGAACCCGAAGCACACAGCCGAGTACGAGACGAACCTCGCGGCTCTTCGCGTGTTCCAGGCAGCCCAGGCCGAGCTCGAGCAGTACGCGCTCGTCCCGAACGGCCGACGCAAGACGAACGGCACCCGGCACTTCTTCGCTCCGACGCACGGCCGCGACACGGCGACCGCGGCCAGCGCAAGAAGAAGGTCTTCCAGCAGGCGACGATCACGATTCCGGGGACAGTCATGCAGCATCTGCGGCAGCGCCTGCGCTGGGGCTCACCGGCATGGACCACCGAGTGGAACCGTCGCAACGGCGTCGAGAGCGGCTACGGCAACCTCAAGACCCTCGACCGCGAAGGCGTCCAGCGCGGCTCCATCCGCGTCGTCGGCCTCGCTGCCGCCGGGCTCATGGCCACCTTCGCGATCGTCCACTACAGCCTGCGCATGCTGCGCAAGTGGGCACGCACCACCGGCTACACGGGTGACGACATCGTCCTGACCCAAGCGCCCGACGTACTCGGATACGAACCCGTCGAGCTCCTCGAGCACGAGGCGGCGGTCGAACCGCCGATCGCAGCCTGACCCCTCAGGCCACCCCGAACTTCACATCCACCGATCGCCCGCGGCCTCAGGCCAGCGGGCCATCGGCGCATCCGTCGTCGTTCGCCAGAGCACCGACCGTGGGCCTACGGCCCGACGCGTCACCCTCGTGACCCCTCAAACCGCCCCCGAGACGACGAAACCCCCCGCTCGGAGCCCTTCCGGGCCCCCGCGAGGGGTTCTGTCACTTCAAGGCACTGAGTTCCGTCAGTACCCCCTGGCGGTAGCGGTGGGATTTGAACCCACGGTGGACTTTCACCCACACACGCTTTCGAGGCGTGCTCCTTAGGCCGCTCGGACACGCTACCTCGGGGGGTCACAGTACCCGCTCGGCGCCGTCGGACCCAATCCGTTGCGGCGGTGGTACTGCGCGCGCTCGTCGTACCGTGGACAGGTGAGCACGTCCCCGACCGTCCCCGTCACGCGGGGCTCCCTCGCGGACGTCGTCGCGCTCCTGAGCGGGCTCCGGCTGACGGTCCTGACGGGCGCGGGCGTCTCGACGGACTCCGGCATCCCCGACTACCGCGGGCCCGACTCGCCGCCGCGCACGCCGATGACGTTCCAGCAGTTCGTCGGCGACGAGGCGTTCCGCCGGCACTACTGGGCGCGCAACCACGTGGGGTGGCGGCACGTGCACCGGACGGTGCCGAACGCGGGCCACCGCGCGCTGGCGGCGATGGAGCAGCGGGGCGTCGTGCTCGGGCTCATCACGCAGAACGTGGACCTGCTGCACGAGGCCGCGGGGTCGCGCCACGTCATCGACCTGCACGGCCGGTACGACCGCGTCGTGTGCCTGCGGTGCCACCGCGTCGTGCCGCGCACCGCGTTGGCGGAGCGCCTGGAGGCGCTCAACCCGGGCTTCGTCGAGCGGATGGGACAGATTGCGGACGTCGAGATCGCGCCCGATGCCGACGCGGTCGTCGAGCAGACCGCGGACTTCCGCGTGCAGGCGTGCTGGCAGCCCGACCCCGACGACCCGTCCCGCGGGTGCGGCGGCATCCTCAAGCCCGACATCGTCTACTTCGGCGAGAACGTGCCGCGCGAGCGCGTCGAGCGGGCGTACGCGATGGTCGACGCCGCCGACGCGCTGCTCGTCGCGGGCTCGTCCCTGACGGTGCACTCGGGCCGGCGGTTCGTCCGCCACGCCGCGCGGTCCGGACGGCCCGTCGTCGTCGTCAACCGCGGCGCCACGCGCGGCGACGTCTACGCGACGCTGACCCTGGACGCGGGCACGAGCGAGACCCTCACGCAGCTCGCCGACCTCCTGCCCCCACTCCCCCACTGACGCCCGCCTGACGCCGAGCGCGGTAGGTGGCCTGGGTGGGCCTCAGCGGTGGGGGTGGAAGAAGTCGCGCAGGAGGGTCGCCGACTCCTCGGCGCGGACGCCCGCGACGACCTCCACGCGGTGCAGGGACCGGCGGTCGCGCACGACGTCCCACTGCGAGCCGCACGCGCCGGCCTTCTCGTCCCACGCACCGAGCACGAGGCGCGGGACGCGTGCCTGCAGCAGCGCGCCGGCGCACATGAGGCACGGCTCGAGGGTCACGACCAGCGTGCAGCCGTCCAGGCGCCAGGAACCCAGGGCGGCGGCCGCCGCGCGCAGCGCCACGACCTCGGCGTGCCCCGTGGGGTCGGCGTCGGCCTCGCGCACGTTGCGTCCGCGGCCGACGACCGCGCCGTCGGGACCCAGCACGACGGCGCCCACCGGCACGTCCCCGCTGGTCAGCGCGGCGCGGGCCTCGGCGAGGGCAAGGCCCATCGCCGCCTCGTCCGCAGTCGTCGCCGACGGCGACGGCGCCCCGACGACGACGCGCGGGGTCTCGGCCACGCCGGGCACCTCGGCGCCACCGACCACGGGGGTCGACGACGGCGGGTCGATGTCCGTCCGCTTCCCCACGCCCCGCCTCCGCCCCACGCCGTCCCGCACCCCTCGGCCACCGCCGCGCACCGGACCCGCACACGCGTCCGCCGTCCCGCACCGCTCGAGGTCGCGCACGTCGTCGCGTGCGCTCCGCACCGTCCCGGGCAGCAGAGGGCATCCTCGCACTACCCTGACGTTCATGCGCCTGCACGTCGCCGACCACCCGCTCGTCGCCCACAAGCTCGCGGTCCTGCGTGACGCGGACACGGCCAGCCCCACGTTCCGCCAGCTCGTCGACGAGCTGGTGACCCTGCTCGCCTACGAGGCGACGCGGCACGTGCGCACGCGCGACGTCCAGGTGGTGACGCCCGTCGCGACGACGAGCGGTGTGAAGCTCGCGAACCCCAGCCCCATCGTCGTGCCGATCCTGCGGGCGGGGCTCGGGATGCTCGAGGGCATGACGCGCCTGCTCCCGACGGCCGAGGTCGGCTTCCTCGGCCTGCAGCGCGACGAGGAGACGCTCGAGGCGATCACGTACGCCAACCGCCTGCCGGACGACCTCACCGGTCGCCAGTGCTTCCTGCTCGACCCGATGCTGGCGACGGGCAACACGCTCGTCGCGTCGATCGACTACCTGCTGCAGCGCGGGGCGCGGGACGTCACCGCGGTCTGCCTCATCGCGGCGCCCGAGGGCATCCGCGTGGTCGAGCAGTTCGTCGGGGACCGCGCGGACGTGCAGGTCGTCGTGGCGGCCGTCGACGAGCGGCTCAACGAGAAGGCGTACATCGTGCCGGGCCTGGGAGACGCGGGCGACCGCCTGTACGGCATCGTCTGACGCGGGCCGCTCCCGCGTGCCGACGCTCGTGGGCGCGGTACCAAGGCCTGAGACGCCTCGGGTAACTCCTTGGGGTGACAGCGCCCACCGTGCCACGATCGTCCGGTGAGTCCCGAGACGTCCCCTCTGCGCGCCGGTCGCGGCCGCGTGCGCGTCTGCGGGTGGCATCCGTGCTGCTGTCGGGCCTGACCCGACCCCGGCCCGTCCGTCCACCGACCGCTGCAGGCACCGCCGCCGGTCACCCAGCCCGGAGACTCCCATGACCTCACCTGCTCGTCTGCGCGGCCGTCGCGCCGCCCCTCGCCCCGTCCCCGTCGCGCCGGTCCCGCCCAGCGGGTCCCGCGCGGGCTTCGTGCTGTACGTCAGCCTGCCCGACGACGTCGACGACGAGCCCGACGACGAGGGCACGCGCCCCCGTCCCTCAGCACGCGACCTCGCCGAGACCGCCGACCTCCTGCGCGAGCTCGCGCAGGACGCGCTGCCGGGCGCCGAGACGTTCGCCGCGCTGTCGCTCGTGCCCGGCACGACCGGTGAGGTGCGCCGCTTCCGGGACCGCCTCCCCCACCTCCGGCTGCTCGACCCGGTGGAGGACGACTCCTCGGCGAGCGACCCAGACGTCCTCAGCGGCTCGGGGGACGCCCGCTGAGGACACGCGCTGCCGAGCCGGTGCACGGGATCGGGGGACCCCGTCCGGCTCGGCAGCGCACCTTCGTCCGACCCGACCGCACGGCAGCAGCGCCACGTGCGGCGGCGTGAAGGTCGGCTCAGCCCACCGGGACGGAGAGCGGCGCCTGCGCCGTGCGCACGGTCACGACACCGATGAGGTACTGGTCGCCGGCCGTGGTGGGCGTCAGCGTCCCGACCCCTGACGGCAGCGTGACCTCCGCGAAGCCCTTGGCGTCGACGCCGAGCGCGTTGGGGTAGGTCCAGCCGGTCGCGGTGGAGTCGAACGCGTTGTCGGCCGACCCGCCGCCCACGACGGCCGACCCGTTCCAGCGCAGCGGCGTCAGCGGGCCGACGCCCGAGAGGGTCAGCCGGTCGCCCGTGTTGGCGCGGTCCCCGTCCCACGCGACGACGCCGATGCGCGTGCGGGCGCCCGCCTCGCCGACGAAGACGAACGCGGGTGCCGCAGCGGACGTGCCGATCCAGGCGCCGCCCTGGTGCACGGTCACCGACGACGCGCCGGGGGTGCCCGCCGGGGCGGGCGTCCCGTGCACCACCACCAGCGACCACCCGGCGTAGTAGCTCGGGTCGCGGTCGCTGCGCCCTTCGCTGACGGCAGCGTCGGCCAGCGCCCAGGCGCCGCCGCCGCCGCGCGCCACGAGGTCCGTGACCTCCACGGCCGCCTGGTAGTACCGCCGCCCGTTGGTGTCCGACACCTGCGTGACGGCGTCGGCGGTGACGGGGGTCCACGTCCCGTCGGGCGTGCGGAGCCGCGCGGTGTCGAGCGGACCGCTCCAGGGGTCGTAGGTCCCCCGCACGCCGGACCAGTACAGGCCGGCCCACACGACGGGCCGGTCGGCGGGCAGGTCGAGGAGCGTCTGCGAGGACACCGGCACGCGGGCCCGCGCACCGGGAGGCGGCGCCTGGTCGAGGGGACGCATGTCGAGGCCGTTGTTGTCGCTCTCGCGGTGCACGGAGGGGCACACACCGCCGCGTGCGTCGGCGCACAGCAGGAGGGGCGCCCCGACCTCGACGACGTCGAGGTCCCCGGCGCCCGTCCACACGGGCGTGAGGTTCGCGGACGGCACGACGACCTTGGTCGAGGTCGACGCCGCCTGCGCGCCGGTGGCCGTCACGCGGACGTCGACGGTGCCCAGCACGGCCCCCGCGGCGCGGATCGGCACCTCCACCGGGACGAACCCGCCGGCGGGCAGCTCACCGAGGGCGCAGGCCACGAACCTGCCGCTGTCGGTGCACCCGGCTGTCCGCGGCCCCGCGCCGGTCCGGTCGACCGTGACGCCCGGCGGCAGCGTGACGGTGGCCAGGACGCCGGTGGCGGCCGCGGCGGGCCGGCCGTCGTCCCGCTTCCCCGCGACCCCCACGGCGAACGCGAGCGTGCCGCCGCGGTAGCCGTCGACGACCGCGGCGGCCTCCGTGACGGTGAGCACCGGCTCGACGGACGTCACGGCGACGGGACGGGACGCGACGGGCACGTCGGCGCCCGGGCCCGCGACGGTGACCGTGACGGCACCGACGGTCCCGACGGTCCCGACCGGCACCGTCACCGCGGCCGTCAGCGCGCTGCGCGCACCCGCGGCGAGGTCGGCCGTGCAGGTCCGGGTGGCGTCGTCACCCCCGCAGGCCCAGCCGTCACCGCCACCGGCAGCGACCGCGGCGCCGCGCGGCGCCGTCAGGGTCAGCGTCGTGCCGCTCGCGGTCAGGTCGCCCTCGTTGCCGACCGTGACCGCCAGCTCGGCCGGGGTGCCGGGCGCGACGTCGAGCGTCGCGGGGACAGTCGTCGTCAGGATGGCGGGGCGCACCAGGCGGTAGGCGACGTCGTACGTCTCGACGGGCCGGTGCGCGGACGGCGTGAGCCGGACCTGCACCGAGCCCGCGCCGGTCGCGGCGGTGCTCGAGCTGCTCAGCGTGAGGCCGAGCGTCGCGCGCTCGAAGGGAGCCAGCGTGCCGTGCCGGCACGCGATCGACCCCTCGGCGCTGGTGCACGACCACGGCGCGGCCCCCGTGGCGGACACGCCGGGCGGCAGCCCCACCTCGACGACGGCGGGTGCACCGGCGCTCACGGCGGTGCCGCCCGCGTTGCGCACGGGCACCTCGACGAGGTGGCTGCGCCCGGTGACGAGCTGCACGTCGGTCGGCGGCCGCTCCCCGAAGGCCAGGCGTGGGGGCGACGGCGCGACGGCGATCCGGATGGGTGCCGGCTCCCAGACGGCGCCGTCGCCGGAGATCCGCACCCGCACGGCCTCGTCACCGGACGCGAGGTACGACTCGTCGACCGCGACCTGCAGCGCGAGCACCGCCTCCTGCCCGGGCGCCAGCTCCTGCAGCGTGCACGTGGCGTCGCCGCCGGCGCCGCCCGTGACGCACGACCACGCGGCGGCGTCCGCGGGCGAGAAGCCGAAGCCCCCGGCCGCCAGCTCGCCGGCGACGAGCGTGACGCCGGACGGCAGGGCGACGTCGGCGACCAGGGCGGCGGCCGGCAGCCCGCCGGCGTTGCCGACCGTGAGGGTGATCGCCTGTCCGGCGACCCCGGCGGTGAGGGCGATGCCACCCCCGGGCGCGGTGACGACGACGTCGGCCGGTCCCGGCGGGGGTGGGGTGGTCGGCGCCGGCGTCGGCGCGGTCGTCGGGTCGGTGCCCGGCGCACCCGGCGCGTCCGGTGCCGGCGTTCCGCCCGGTGCGGGCGGTCCGGCCGGTGCCGCGCTCGGTGCGCCGGCCACCGCCGGTGCACGCGTGGCGGCGGCCGTGGGGCGCACCTGGCCCGGCACGGCCTCGTCGGCGGTCGCGGCGGCGTCGTCGTCGGCGGCCGCCTCGTCCTGCTCCGGGGCGGTCGTCGGGGACGTCGACGGCGCGCTCGCCGCGGTCGGGGACGCCGACGGCGCCGCCGCGGCGGTCTCCGAGGCGCCGGACACGTCGGGCCGGGGCTCGGCGACCACGCCGTCGGGTCCCGACAGCAGCTGCACGGCGCCGACCACCACCGCGACGGCGACCACGACCGCCGCGACGGCGACCGCGACCGCACCAGCGGAGAGACCGGCGAGCACCCCGGCGGCACCGGTCGCGACCCCCGCCGCACCGCCCGCCGCCGCGCTGCTCGCAGCCGCACCGCCCGCCACCGCGCTGCTCGCAGCCGCACCGCTGGCCGCCGCACTGCTCGCAGCCGCACCGCTCGCTACCGCACCGCTCGCCGCCGTGCCCGTACCGGCGGCCGCGCCACCCGCGGCGCCCGCCCCACCTGACGCACCACCCACCCCGCCCGACGCCGCGACGCCGCCCTGGTGCGTGAGCGCGGCGGCGCCCGCGGCGAGGCCGCCGCCGACCGGCAGCTCATGGGCCAGCGCCCCGAGGCCCAGCAGCCCCAGGACCAGGGGCGCCACGACGGCCCGCATGCCGTGGTTGACGTCGCCCAGCTCCAGGACCAGGGCCCGGCACTCCCCGCAGTCGTCGAGGTGCTGCTCGACCTGCCGCGTGTCCCGGGCGCCGAGCCCGCCGCGCACGTGCGCGCCCAGCTTGCCGGCAACGGCGCGGCAGCCGTCGTCCAGCGGGTCCTGCAGGTGCTGCTGCAGGTAGGCCTGACGCAGGCCCTCGCGCGCGCGGTAGGCGAGGGCCGCCGTGCTGTTGGCGGTGAGACCCACGATCGGCGCGATCTGGGCGGGCGTCAGCCCCTCGACCTCGCTGTGCCACAGGACCTCGCGCCAGCGCTCCGGCAGGGAGCGGAACGCCCGGGCGACGACGCTGCGCTCGAACCCGGCGAGGGTGGGTGCCTCCGCCGTCTCGACCGGCGTCGAGGCGGTCTCGAGCACGGCGACGTCGTCGGTCGGCTCGGTGCGGCGTCCGGCGGTGCGGTGCACCGCGGCGACCCGGCGCACGACGGTGAAGAGGTAGGCACGGAACGCGCTCTCGGGTCCGCCACCGCCCCGCAGCGCGCGGTGCACGTTGGCGAACGCGTCGGAGACGACGTCCTCGGCGTCGGCGGCCGAGTGGGTGTACTGCCGAGCCACCACGAGCGCCGCGCCGGCGTGCCGCTCGTAGAGGCGGCCGAAGGCGGCGGTCTCACCCTCCCGGGTGGCGCGCAGGAGCGCGGCGTCATCCTCGATGACCCCGCTCCCGCTCCCGTCTGTGGCCACGCCGCCGTCCCCGTCAGGTCGCCGTCGGGTCGCCGACCCACGGGCGACCTCGCTGCGACAGCCTGCCATACCCGACCGATCGGATGAACAGGACTCCGGCGGCGGGTGACCCAGGCGGGTGATGCGCTTGCGCAGGTCGCGGACCCGCAGGACGGCCGTGCCGGCGCCGTCACCCGAGGCCACGGGGGGGTGCGACCGGCCCCGGGGCCCGGGGCGCCGCGGCACCTCGCGGCGGCGGCGACCGGGTGAACTCGGGTCCGATCGGGTGAAACCCCTCCTACTCGCGTCATGATCCGCGCGTCACGCACTCCCTACCCGTGTGACCACCAACATCGAGAAGGACGGGCATGCCCTCCCCGAGGGGCTGCGGGAGCGCTGGCGCGAGGAGAGCGTCGCGTCGGTCTGGCGGCGCCCGTCCGACTGGTACCACCCCGCGGTCGACACCCTGGCCGTCGCCGTGCTCGAGGGCACCGACGCCGCCGCGGCCGCGTTCGAGCTGGGTCGCGCGCGCGGCGAGCACGGTGTGGGCATCGGCGAGGCGCTCGACGACCTGGTGTGCCTGTACCGCTCGACGGGCCGCTCGATGCCCCCGCTGGACGCCGTCCGCGCGCTCAACGAGGGCTGGGCGGACGCGCAGGCGGTGCTCGTGACCACCGGCGCGTGCGTCGACGCCGAGACGGGGCTGCCGACGCAGCAGTACCTGTCGGTGCGGCTCGCCGAGGCGTACCTCGACGCCGAGCAGCATGACGTCGACCCCGCGCTGCTGCACGGGTTGGCGGTGGTCGACGTCGCGGCCGGCCACGTCACCGGCCTCCTGCGCGCCGCGCGCTCCGCCGCGGTGGGCGCGGCGCTGCGCGAGGCGTTCGGGTCCGGGCACCCGATGGCGACGCTGGGCGGTGGCGTGTTCGTCGTGCTGACGCGCACGGCGGACGACGTGGCGGCCCGCGTGGCCGACCTGCGCGCCGACATCACGCACCGCTGCGGGGACGTCGACGTGCGCGCCTCTGTCCGGCAGCCCGTCCGGGTGTGGGTCGAGCCCCTGCCCGAGACGCACGCCGAGGCGCTGCAGCGTGTGGCGCACCTGGCGCGTCCCGAGCCGTGGGAGGGCATCCCCCGGCCCGCGGGCCCCGCGGGCACGTCCGTGCCGCGGTCGTCCGGCGGCACCGGCCCGAGCACACCGGGACTCCTCGGCCCGGCCCTCCCGCCCGGCGTCCTCGGCGCCGGGCTGTGGCCCTACGGCACGACGACGCCCGAGCAGCGGGGGCACGGTCGCCACCTCGACGACGACCGATCCCCCGACGACCTGCGCGACGGACCGCCGCCGACCTCCTGACGCCGCCGCGTGCCGCTCGGCGACCCTGCGCACCCCGCGACAGATCGGGCGAACGGGGTTACCGTCATGGGCATGCACCCCGGTGACGTGGTTCCTCTCGGGTCGGCGCCGCCCGGCGACGTCCCGGGGCACCTGCTCACCTCGGGGTTCTCGACCGACGTCTACGTGCTCGACGACGAGCGCGTCCTGCGGCGGTACCGCGAGGGCCGCGACGCCACGCCCGAGGTCGAGCTGCTGCGCCACGTGCGCACGTTCGACTACCCCACGCCCGACGTGCTGCGGGCCGAGGGGTCCGACATCGTCATGACGCGCGTGTACGGCCCCACGCTGCTGCAGGCGATGACCGCCGGGGAGATCACGCTGGCCGACGCCGCTCAGGTGCTGGCCGACCTGCACGGCATGCTCCACGCGGTGCCCGCGCCCCCGTCGTGGCGCCTGCCGACGGACCGTGACCGGCCGCACCTCGACGGCGGGCCGTCCGTCGTGCACCTGGACCTGCACCCGGGCAACGTGGTCCTCACCGAGAACGGCCCGATGGTCGTCGACTGGGCCAACGCCCGGACCGGGACGCCCGAGCTCGACGTCGCGGTGACGGCGGTCCTCATCGCCGAGGTCGCGGTCGACGCGGGTGGCGACTACTCGCAGGCGGCGCGCGCGCTCCTCGCGGCGTTCCTGCACGCGAGCGACGTCTCGCCGCTCGCCGCGCTCGACGACGCCGCAGCGCTGCGCTCGGTCGCTCCCGGGCTGCTGCCCGGCGAGCGCGAGCTGGTCCCGCACGGGGCCGAGCTGGTCCGCACGATGGTGGAGCTCACCGAGCACCCCTGAACCGAGCACCCCTCACGCGAGCGGCACCGCCGCCGGGTGGTCGCGTCAGCGCGCCGTGTAGGTCAGGCAGTCGGCGATGTCGTGGCCGGCGCCGATGCGCACGGACGGCGCACCGCACTCGAGGTGCGAGTTGTGCGAGCAGTCCTGCCGCTGGCACGCGCCGACGTGCGAGACGACGCGGTCCAGCCCGCCCTTGACGCTCAGCGGGATGAACGTGGCGCACTGCGCGTCCCCCGTGCCGCCGATGGTCACGGCCGCGGCGTGGCAGGACGAGTGGTCGTTGTACGAGCAGCCGGCGACCGAGCACTCGGCCACGGCGGGGAGCTCTGCGAGGGTGCTCATGGGGACCTCCGGGGAGTGGGGCGTGGGGCGTGGGGCGGGAACGTCTCGACGCTAGACCCGTCCCACCGATCCCGCCAGCAAGGAAGGGCTTGCTTACCCGCAGGTCAGGGGCGCTTTTTACGCAACGCCACTGTTGCGCAACCCCCGTCGCCGCAGGTCACCCGGCGGCCCGTCACCGCGGGACCGCGGCACCACCGGGACGTCCGCGAAGAGAAAGTTCGCCGCAGGTGCATCCGGATCGGGCTGCGCAGGGGAAGTAGGGGTGTCAGCACGTCCTCGCCCGCCGTCGCGCGGGCCCCACGGAAGGACCCTCCGATGCGCGCACGACTCCTCACCGGCACCGCTGCCGGTGCTCTGGCCCTCGGCCTCGTCGCCTCGTTCGCGGCGCTCCCCGCCTCCGCTGCCACGGGCGGCTCTGCGAAGCTCTCGGTGCTGCACGGCGTCCCCGACCTCACCGTCGACGTGTGGGTGAACGGTGAGCGCACGCTCGACGACTTCACGCCCGGCACGCTGGCCGGCCCGCTCGACCTGCCCGCGGGCACGTACTCCGTGGCGATCACGGCGGCTGACGCGGCCGACGCGTCGTCCCCGGCCATCGGCCCGGTCGACCTCACGCTCGCGGGCGGCGGCAACTACACGGCCGTCGCGCACCTCGACGCCGCGGGCGAGCCGACGGCCACGCTGTTCACCAACGACACCGAGGCGACCGCCGCCGGCCAGGGCCGTCTCACGGTCCGCCACGTGGCCGCCGCACCGGGCGTCGACGTCCTCGCCGGTGGCGACGCCGTCGTGACGAACCTGACGAACCCGAACGAGCAGACGCTGGACCTGCCGGCGGGCACCGTCTCGGCGACGGTCGTCGCGACGGGCACCACCGAGCCGGCGCTGCTCGGCCCGGCGGACGTCCCGGTGACCGAGGGCGCCCTGACGGTCGTCTACGCGTGGGGCTCCCTCGAGGCGGGCAACCTCGCGATCGCGACGCAGTCCGTGACGGGTCTGCACTCCGACCCCGCGGGCGTGCAGGCAGGTCAGGTCGGTCTCGTGGCCGACAGCTCGCCGGTCCTGCCGGTCGCGCTGACCATGCTCGTCGCCGCCGGGCTCACCGGTCTGGCCGTGGCAGGACGCCAGGTGGCCCAGCGGGCCACGGCGCGTCGCTGATCCCCTGCCGACGAGACGCACCATGAGGCGTGACGTGCCCGGCGACCGACCCGCACCTGCGGGTCGGCCGCCGGGCGCGCCCGCCGCCCGCCGCCGCGCGCGCCCCCTGCGCGCGGCGGCGCCGGCGGCTGCGACGACGCTCGTGGCGCTGCTCGCCCTGACGGCGTGCGGGTCGGCCCCGGCCGACGCCCCGCCGTCCACGTCGTCGCCCACGGCGACGGCCGCACCCACGACGCCGCCGCCGGGGCCTGCGGTCCCCGACGTGCCCGTCGTCGACGCGGGCCTCGGCTCGCTCCCCGCGCCGGCGCCCGCACCCGTGCGGCTCGTCGTGCCGGACCTGGGCCTCGACATGCCGATCGACGCCGTGGGCGTCGCGGGCGACGGCTCGATGGAGATCCCGCAGGACGCCGGCAGAGCCGGTTGGTACCGCTACGGGCCGGCACCGGCGACGCCGGAGGGGGCGACACTCGTTGCCGCGCACGTGGACTCCTGGACCACCGGGATCGGACCCTTCTCGCGGTTGCGGGAGGTGTCCCCGGGGGCACGGGTGGAGGTGACGGCCTCGGACGGCGTGGTGCACGTGTACGCCGTCCGGGGCGTCACCCAGGTGCCCAAGAGCGAGGCCCCGGTCGCGCAGTGGTTCGACCGGACGGGCGCACCCAGGATCGTGCTGGTCACGTGTGGAGGGGCGTTCGACCGTGAAGTCGGGCACTATGCCGACAACGTCGCCGTCACCGCCGATCCCGTCGCGGACGCCCCAGGTGGGTGAGCGGCGTGAGGCGCACAGGGGGTGCGCGGCTCGGTGACGCTGACGGAGGGAGCGCCGGTGAGCACGTCGGCCACCGCGCCCGACGACGTGGAGGAGCTCGGACGAGCCTTCGCGTCGGGGGACGAGGCGGCCATCGGCGAGGCGTACCGCCGGTGGTCGAGCCTGGTCCACACGGTCGCCGTGCGCTCGCTCGGCAACGCGTCGGAGGCCGAGGACGTCACGCAGCAGGTGTTCGTCGAGGCCTGGCGTGGCCGGGCACGGTTCGACCCGGACCGTGCCCGGCTGCCCGCGTGGCTGCTGGGGATCACGAAGCACGCGGTGGCCGACGCGCACGAGCGGCGGACCCGGGACCGCCGGCTGCGCGAGGAGCCGCAGGTGGCCTCTGACCCGGACCGCGTGCCGGTGGCGACGCTCGACCAGCGGGTCGTCGACCGCGTGGTCGTGGCGGACGCCCTGGACGACCTGGGCGACCCGCAGCGCACGATCCTGCGGCTCGCGTTCTACGACGACCTCACGCACGACCAGATCGCCGCGAGAATGGGCCTGCCGCTCGGGACGGTCAAGAGTCACGTGCGACGTAGCCTGGCGCGCCTGCGGACCCGATGGGAGGTGGATGGTGCTGTCCGATGACCTGCACGTGGACGACGAGACGCTCGCCCTCCTCGCCCTCGACGAGCCCGTCGGCACCCCGGAGGAGCACGACCACGTCGCCGCCTGCCCCCGCTGCACGGCCGAGATCGCGTCGCTGCGCGGCGTCGCGGACCTGGCGCGTGAGTCCGGCCCGGAACCGCATCTCGTGGCCCCCGCACCCGAGGTGTGGGACCGCGTCGCGGCCGAGCTCGGCTTGGGCGAGCGCGCGCACGCGGCGGCACGCGGCGAGCTGACGGTCGGGGCGGCGCAGGTCGAGCCGACGGAGGGCCAGCCGACGGGCGGCTCCGGCACCGACCCCTCCCTCGCCACCGTCACGCCGCTCGCGCCGCGCAGCCGCACGCGCCGGGCCTGGCTCGCGGTCGCGGCGGCGGCCGGCCTGGTCGTCGGCGGCGTGGGCGCGTCCGCGTGGTGGCAGCTGCGGCCCGACCGCTCGACGGTCGTCGCGAGCGCGGTGCTCGAGCCCCTGCCCGGCTGGACGGAGACCGGTACGGCGCAGGTGCGCACCGCGGCCGACGGGTCGCGCTCGCTCGTCGTCGACCTCGACGAGGCGCCCGCGGGCGAGGGCTTCCTCGAGGTCTGGCTGCTCAAGCCCGACGTGTCGGGGCTCGTCAGCCTGGGCACGCTCGACGGGACGAGCGGTGAGTTCGCGCTGCCGCCCGGACTGGACCTCGCGGAGTTCCCGGTCGTGGACGTCAGCGACGAGCCGCTCGACGGCGAGCCGGCGCACTCCGGGGTGTCGGTGGTGCGGGGCGCGCTCGACGCGTGAGCCGGGCGCCCCGCCGCGCTTGCGGCCGGGCGGTGGACGCTCAGCCCCCCGCGCCGAGGTTCCCCGCGAGCCGGTCGTGCCGCTGCGCGCTGGCCGGGTCCATGCCGACGATCGTCACGGTCTTGCCCTTGCTCGCGTACTTGTGCCGGATCGCGTCGAGCGTGGCGACCGTCGACGCGTCCCACACGTGCGCCTTCGACATGTCGATGACGACGTCCTGCGGGTCGCCCGCGTAGTCGAACCGGTAGACGAGGTCGTTGGACGACGCGAAGAACAGCTCGCCCTCGACGGCGTAGACGCGCTGCCCGTCGTCGTCCCCCGCGTCGAGGCGCGTGACGGTGGTGAAGTGCGCGACGCGGCGCGCGAACAGCAGCGTGGCGACGAGGACGCCGGCGCCGACCCCGAAGGCGAGGTTGTGCGTCGTCACCGTGACGACGACGGTCGTGAGCATGACGGCCGTCTCGGAGCGGGGCATGCGGCGCAGCGTGCGCGGGTGCACCGAGTGCCAGTCGAACGCGCCGACCGAGACCATGATCATCACGGCGACCAGCGCCGCCATCGGGACGACCGCGACGACGTCGCCGAGCCCCACGACGAGGACCAGCAGGAACACGCCCGCGAGGAACGTGGAGATGCGGGTGCGGGCACCGGAGATCTTGACGTTCATCATCGTCTGGCCGATCACCGCGCAGCCGCCCATGCCGCCGAAGAAGCCGGTGATGATGTTGGCGCCGCCCTGGCCCCACGCCTCGCGGGTCTTGTTCGAGTGGGTGTCGGTGATGTCGTCGACGAGCTTGGCGGTCAGCAGCGACTCCAGGAGGCCGACGACCGCGACGGCGAGCGCGTACGGCGCGATGACGCGCAGCGTCTCCAGGGTCAGCGGGACGTGCGGGATCAGCAGGCTCGGCAGGGACTCGGGCAGCTCCCCCTCGTCCCCGACCGTCGGGACCTTGATGGCTCCGAGCACGGTGGCGGCGGTGAGCAGGACGACCGCGACCAGCGGCGCCGGGACCGCCGTGGTCCAGCGCGGCAGCAGCACGATGACGATCACGCCGACCGCGACCAGCGGGTAGACCAGGAACGGCACGCCCGTGAGGTGCGGCACCTGGGACATCAGCACCAGGATGGCCAGCGCGTTGACGAAGCCGACCATGACCGAGCGCGGGACGAAGCGCATGAGCCGCGCGACACCCAGGAGGCCCAGCACGACCTGGATGACGCCGGCGAGGACGATGGTCGCCATCAGGTAGTCGACGCCGTACCGCGGCGCGACGGGGGCGACGACGAGCGCGACCGCGCCCGTGGCGGCGGAGATCATCGCCGGCCGGCCGCCGAGGAACGCGATCGACACGGCCATCGTGAACGACGCGAACAGCCCGACCCGGGGGTCGACCCCCGCGATCACGGAGAACGCGATCGCCTCGGGGATCAGGGCGAGGGCGACGACGAGCCCGGCGAGCGTCTCGGTGCGCAGCCGGCGCGGCGAGCGCAGGGCCGCCAGGACCGAGTGGGACTCGTCGGCCTCGGGCGGGCCGGCGACGGGGGCGGTGGCGGTGGCGGGGTCGGGCAGGGAGGGTCGCTGGTCGTCGGGCACGCGGGTGTTCCGTTCGGGGGGAGGGAGGCGGCGAGCGACCGGAGGGGCGGTGGCCGCAGCGCCCGTCACGCTAACCGATCATGTGGGGTTCCCCCGTGCCTCCTCCGGCATCTATCATCGTCGGATGGCGATGATAACGGCAGAGAGCGATGGGGACGCGCCGGGCGGGCTGGAAGCCGCCGCGTGCCTCTTCCGCGGCTTCGGTGACGCCTCGCGCCTGTTGATCCTGCAGCACCTCGCTCTCGGCGAGCACCGCGTCGTCGACCTCACCGAGCACCTCGGCCTCGCGCAGTCGACCGTGTCCAAGCACCTCGCGTGCCTGCGCGACTGCGGCCTGGTGACCTCGCGTCCCGAGGGCCGGTCGTCGATGTTCCGGCTGACCCACCCCGAGGCGCTCACGGACCTGCTCGCCGCGGCCGAACGCCTGCTCGCGCTGACGGGCGACGCAGTCACGCTGTGCCCGACGACGGGCAGCGCGAGGACCGGCCGATGACGCCCGAGGCGGCGACCGTCACCGGCCTGCTGCTCTACCTCGCGGGGGTCGTGGCCGCGTTCGGCATCCGCACCTGGATGCATCGGCGGCGCACCGGCAGCACCGGGTGGCGCGGCCTGTCCGGCAGGCCGGGGTCCGCCGAGTGGTGGGGCGGCACGATGTTCGCGGCGGCGATGCTGCTCGGCGCCGCGGGGCCCGCGCTCGCCGTCGCAGGTGTCGGGCCGGCCCGCGTCCCCCTGCCGTCTGCGGTGGCGTGGGTCGGACTCGTCGCCGGCGGCCTCGGGTTCGTGGGCACGCTCGCCGCGCAGGCGGGCATGGGCGCGTCGTGGCGCATCGGGGTCGACCCGGCGGAGCGCACGACCCTCGTCACGGGCGGCGTCTTCGCGGTCGTCCGCAACCCGATCTTCACGGCGATGGCGACGGCCCTCGTCGGCGTGGCGCTGCTCGCCCCCACCGCGGTCACCCTGGCGGCGCTCGTCAGCCTCGTCGTGGCGGTGCAGCTGCAGGTCCGCGTCGTCGAGGAGCCGTACCTGCGACACACCCACGGCGCGGCGTACGTCGACTACACCGCTCGTGTCGGCCGCTTCGTCCCCGGCGTGGGACGTGCAAGGACTCGCGAGACCGAGGAATCGGGGACACGGAGTCCCTGATTCCTCGGTCTCGCGAGGCGGTGGGCTAGAGCAGGCGCAGCCGGGCGCCCGTCAGACCGCCGGCCAGCGGGCCCGCGGGACGCGAGCCGTCGAGCGGCTCGCCCAGCAGGTCGGTGTCGAACCGCACGGCGCTGCCGTCGACGTCGTCGAACTCCGCGCCGACCAGGCGCGTGGGCGGCAGGTCGGTGATCACGTCGAGCACGGCCGCGTCGGCGCCCGGGACGTCGACCTCGAGCCACACCTCGTCGCCCTGCGTGACGACCTCGACGCGCGCCGGGCCCTCGAGCACCAGCGGGTCGGACTCCACGTCCGCGGGGCGTGCGCCGCCGACGAACACGTTGCCGCGCGACCAGTACGGCTGCACGCGGCTGCCGAAGCGGTTGTGGTCGCCGTCCCAGCGGTCGCCCATCTCCGTCAGGTACTGCTCGAGCGACGTCGGGTAGCCGTCGTACGCGCCGGTGCCCGTCTGCGAGCCGATGCGGCCCCACGACGTGGGCGCGTACGCGACGTCGAGGTCGCCGCCGGCGAACACGTTGCCGATCCACCGGTCGTCGCCCGTCAGGATGAGCGCGTACCCGGCGACCTGCGTCGAGTGCGGCCGGTGGTACGGCGTCGCCCGGTCGAGCATCTGCTTGAGGCCGACGGTCCCGCACAGCAGGTTGCGCACGTACGCGCCGCCCTGGCTGTGGTTCTCGACCGACACGGGCGACGTCAGGACGTTGTGGTCGACGACGTAGGGGCCGTGGCTGACCTCGATGAACAGGTCGCGGCTGTTGTCCCACAGGACGTTGCGCGTGATGCGCGTGCCCTGCGTCTGCCAGTCCAGCCAGATGCCCAGCGAGCAGTCGTGGATGCGGTTGTTCGCGATGACGACGTCGATCGGCGCGTGCAGCTTGATGCCCGCGATCTCGTGGCCGTAGAAGTCGCGGTCGTTGGCGATGTCGTGGATGTGGTTGTCCTCGATGCGCGAGAACACGCAGCCCAGGTGGCCCACGACCGCGTTCTGGCCGCAGTGGTGGATGTGGTTGCGGCGCACGACGTGCGAGCCGATGTGCTCGCGGTCCCAGCCGATCTGCCGCGCCGAGAACACCGACTCGAGCTGGTACTGGTAGCCGGGCTTGTCGCCGCGGTCGCTGGCGTAGTTGTCGCCCGTGGACGCCTCCTTGCCCAGCGAGACGGCCGAGCACGTCGCGTCGTGGATGTCGTTGTCCTCGATGACCCAGCCGCGCGCCCAGTTGGGGCCGATGAGGCCCGGCTGGTTCGCCGTCGGGGGCGCCCACTGCGTCGCGGCCTGCGCGAGCTCGAAGCCGCGCACGGTGATGAAGTCGACGTGGTGGTCGGTCGGCCAGAAGACCGTGGGGCGCACGTTGATCTCGGTCAGCGCGGCGTTGGGGTCGGCGTCGCCGAAGCTCGCGTGGATCGTCGTGACGTCGGCGCCGACCTCGGCGTGCCACACGCGCGGCGTCCAGTCGGGGTCGGCGACGGGCACGGTCGTGCCGGTCCAGTCGTCGACGACCTCGGTGCGGCGCGGGGCGTCCGCGACGGCGTCGACGCTCGCGACCTCGCCGAGGCGGCGGCCGTCGAGGTACACGGCGCCGAGGTGCTTCTTCGGGTCGTCGCGGCCGGGACGGACGATCCAGTCGCCGTCGACCTCGACGGCGAACGGGTTGACCTCGCCGAACAGCGCGTTCGGGACCTCGACGCGCCACACGCCGCCGCCGACCGGCTCCCAGCCGGTGACCTGCTCGGAGCCCGTGATGCGCACGTGCTCGCCCGGGGCGGCCTGGTAGGTGATGCGGCGGTCCTCGCTGCGGCCGCCGCGGCGCGGGCGGACCCACTCGCGGTACGTGCCGGCGTGCACGGTGACGGTGTCACCGGGGCGGGCGAGCTGGGCCGCGCGGTCGATGGTGAGCAGGGGTGCGTCCTGCGTGCCGACCGCATCGTCGGACCCGTGGACGGAGACATGGATAACCGTTGCCATGAATCGACACTACCTGCGGCCAGGGCACTCGCGGCGCAGCTCACCCGGGGCGCCGACGTACGTTCTCGGGCCACGTGAGAGGACAGATCTCAGACCGGGCGAGAGCACAGCTTCGAGAGGTATCCCTTCCCAACGTATAGCGCAGGGGGTGTCTTGCGGCAAGGGCCCGTCGAGGGCGCATGATCGAGCCCGTGCCGCGCGCGTCCCCGCGGCGTCCCACCCTCTGCCGAGGAGCTTCACCGTGCCCCTGACCACCCCCGCCGCACCCGCGTCGGGCTTCGCCCTGCCCCCGAGCCGTGCCGCCAAGGCGGACCCCGCGCTCGTCGCCCGTGACGAGCGGCAGTTCGCCGCGCTCGCCGCGACGCTCGCGGAGCAGACGGCCGAGCTGCGGGAGCGGATCGTTCGGCTGCGGCGCGCGCCCGGCGGTCACGGCCAGGCGGCGCTGGACCGGGACCAGGACATCCACCGGCTCAGCGGGCGGCTGCGGCTGCTCGAGCGGTTCGGCATCGACCTGTGCCTCGGGCGCATGGTCCTCGAGGACAGCGCCGAGCCCGTCTACGTCGGACGGCTGGGGCTGACGACGAGCACGGGTGAGCGGCTGCTCGTCGACTGGCGCTCCCCCGCGGCCGAGCCGTACTTCGCGGCAACGCTCGCGCACCCGATGGGCCTGGTGAGCCGTCGTCGCTACCGCTGGACCGAGGGCCGCGTCACGGACTACTGGGACGAGGTGTTCACGCCCGAGGGGTACGACCAGGCGGCGGCGCTCGACGACCAGTCGGCGTTCATCGCGAGCCTCGGCGCGAGCCGCTCGGCCCACATGCGCGACGTGCTGGGGACGCTGCAGGCCGACCAGGACGCGATCATCCGTGCCCCCGCGCGCACGCCGCTCGTCGTCGACGGCGGCCCCGGCACGGGCAAGACGGTGGTCGCGGTGCACCGTGCCGCGTACCTGCTGCACTCCGACCCGCGGCTGCGGGACCGGCACGGGCGCGTGCTGCTCGTCGGCCCGCACCGGCAGTACCTGTCCTACGTGGCCGACGCGCTGCCCGGGCTCGGTGAGGAGGGCGTGCTGACGTGCACGCTGCGGGATCTCGTCCCCGAGGGTGCGACCGCGCTGCCGGAGGAGGACGCGCGGGTCGCGCGCCTCAAGGCGTCGGCCGCGATGGTCCGGGCGGTCGAGCCGGCGGTGCGGTTCTCCGAGCGTCCCCCGACCCAGGGCATGCGCCTGATGACGCCGTGGGGCGAGGTGACGCTGAGCGCCGACGACTGGGCCGACGCGTTCGACGCGCCCGACCCCGGCATCCCGCACAACGAGGGCCGCGACCAGGCGTGGGAGGCGCTCGTCGAGATCATCGCCGACGGCCTCGCCGACGACGTCCCCACCGACCAGCTGCGCCGCGCCCTGACGCGCGACCGCGAGCTGACCGGGATCTTCAACCGGGCGTGGCCCGTGCTGGAGGCGGCCGACGTCGTCGCGGACATGTGGTCGGTGCCCGCCTACCTGCGGCTGTGCGCGCCCTGGCTGACGCCCGAGGAGGTCGGTCTGCTGCAGCGCGACGACCCGCGCGCGTGGACCGAGGCCGACCTGCCGCTGCTCGACGCGGCCCGTCGCCGCGTGGGCGACCCCGAGGTGTCCCGGCGTCGTCGCCGGCGCGCGGCGCAGGTCGCCTCCGAGCGGGAGTTCATGTCGCACGTCGTCGACAACCTCGCCGCGGGTGACGACTCCACGCTGGGTGTCATGCACATGCTCGGCGGCGAGGACATGCGCAGCGCGCTCGTCGACGAGGCGGGGCTGCCGACCGCCGACCCGGACCTGCTCGCCGGGCCG
The DNA here is from genome assembly GCF_018623035.1 of Cellulomonas dongxiuzhuiae. Classification (NCBI taxonomy): domain Bacteria; kingdom Bacillati; phylum Actinomycetota; class Actinomycetes; order Micrococcales; family Cellulomonadaceae; genus Cellulomonas; species Cellulomonas dongxiuzhuiae. The sequence goes on along the minus strand of NZ_CP076023.1, from coordinate 464,168 downwards.
TTCGCGCACGTCGTCGTCGACGAGGCGCAGGAGCTCACCGACGCGCAGTGGCAGATGCTGCTGACCCGCTGCCCGTCGCGCAGCGTGACGATCGTCGGGGACCGGGCCCAGGCCCGGCACGGCTTCCCCGAGTCGTGGACGCAGCGGCTCGAGCGCGTCGGGCTGCGCGGCGTCGCACTGACGTCGCTGAGCATCAACTACCGCACGCCCGTCGAGGTCATGACCGAGGCCGAGCCCGTGATCCGCGCGGCCGTGCCGGACGCGAACGTGCCGACCTCGGTGCGCTCGACCGGCGTGCCGGTGCAGTACGGGTCGCGCGCCGACCTGGCGTCCGTCGTCGAGGACTGGCTCGCGACGCACGAGGGCGTCGCGGCCGTCATCGGCGACCCGACGTTCCCCGCCGGTCCGCGCGTGCGGGCACTGACGCCGCAGACCGCCAAGGGGCTGGAGTTCGACCTCGTCGTGCTCGTGGACCCGGACGGGTTCGGCGCCGGCATCGAGGGTGCGGTCGACCGGTACGTCGCGATGACGCGCACGACGCAGCAGCTGGTGGTGCTGACGACGGACGGGTGACGTGACAACGGGCGGCGGCGTCGGCGCCGCCGCCCGTCAGGCCGCCCTCGCCCGTCAGGACGCCCCCGCCCGTCAGGTCGTGTAGTCCGCGTTGATCCGGATGTAGCCGTCGGTGAGGTCGCAGCCGTAGACCGTGAACGCGCCCTCGGCGACGCCCAGGTCGACCTCGATGACGACCTCGTCGCGCCGCAGGTACTCCTCCAACCGCGCACGGGTCTCGGGCGTCGGCAGCGTCGGGTACGTCTCGAGGCCGCCGAACGCGATGCGGACGGCCTCCTGGCGGATGTCCGTCTCGGTCGTGCACTTGCCGATCGCCATCGCGACGCGCCCCCAGTTCGGGTCGGCGCCGTGCACGGCCGTCTTGACCAGCGGGGAGTTGACGATCGCCTTGCCGACGAGCTTGGCCTGCGCGTCGTCGCGGGCGCCCGTCACGCGGACCTCGATGAGCGTCGAGGCGCCCTCGCCGTCGGACGCGATCATGCGCACGAGCGCCGTGCAGACCTCGAGCAGCGCGGCCTCGAGCTCGACGAGGTCGACGGGCCCGGCGGCGCCCGACGCGAGGATGGCGGCGGTGTCGGAGGTGGAGGTGTCGGTGTCGACGCTGACCGCGTTGTAGGTGCGGGCGACGACCGAGCGGAAGATGCGGTCGAGGTCCGCGGCGGGCACCTCGGCGTCCGTGTAGACGAACGACAGCATGGTGGCCATGTCGGGCTCGATCATGCCGACGCCCTTGGCGATGCCGACGGCGCGCGCCCCGCCGACGTCGCGCGTCGCGACCTTGGGGGTCGTGTCGGTCGTCATGATCGCCCGCGCGACCGCGTCGAGGTCGACCGGCTCGGCCGCCGGGAGGCCCGCGAGCCGCTCGGTCATCCGCTGGCGCGGGTACGGCACGCCGATGACGCCCGTGGACGCCACCAGCACCTGCTCGGGCGCGCACCCGGCGCGGTCCGCCGCCCAGTCCCGCAGCGCGCGGGCGTCGGCGAGACCCACCTCCCCCGTCGCGACGTTCGCGTTGCCGGAGACGACCACGACGGCCTGCAGAGCGGCCAGGTCGCCGGTGCGGCTGAGCTCGACGCTCGGCCCGGCGAACAGCGACTGCGTGAACACGGCCGACGACGTGGTGGCGCCGGTGGCGTGGACGAGGCTGACGTCGGGGACGCCGTCCTTGACACCGGCGTTGCCGGTGACGCCGACGAAGCCTGCGACGGTGGTGGTCATGCCTTCTCCTTGACGAGGTGCTGCGGTGGGCGTGGGGCTCGGGCTCATGCGGTCACGGCCCCGCGCGGGGCGCCGGCCGCGGACGTCGCCGCCACGGGTGGTCGGGCGGCCTCCGCGGGGCCGGCCTGCCACGGTGCCACGACCGCCCCGTCCGGGGTGGGCCGCAGCGCCAGGACACGATCGCAGACGCCGGCCAGCGCGGTCACGTCGTGACTCACCAGGAGCACCCCCGTGCCGGCTGCCGCGACGCGGTGCACGGTGTCGAGCACGTCGGCGGCGGTGCGGTCGTCGAGCATCGACGTGACCTCGTCCAGGACGAGGAACTCCGGGCCCAGGGCCAGCGCCCGCGCGACGCACGCGCGCTGGAGCTCCCCGCCCGACACCTCGTGCGGACGACGGTCGAGCAGCGCCGGGTCCAGGCCGACGGCCGCGGCCGGCACGGCGGCGTCCACGTCGAGGCCCGCGAGCCGTGCGGGCAGCTCGATCGCGCGCCGCAGCGTCAGCCGGGCGTCGACCGCGGTGCGAGGGTGCTGCGAGACCCACGCCACGCGGCGGCGCTGCGCGGGCGGCAGCGCCAGGCCCGCGCCCGGCACGCGCCGCCCGGCCAGGGTGACGTGACCCGCGGCCGGCACCTCGAGCTGCGCGAGGACCGCGCACAGGCTCGACTTGCCCGCACCGGACGGCCCGGTCAGGCCGACGACCTCCCCCGCGTGCACCACGAGGTCGGTCGGTGCGACCACGGCCCGCCCGCCGCGGGTCACGACGACGCCGTGCGCGGCCAGGGCCGGGGCGTCCGCGGGTACGGCGGGCCGGGTGCGCACGGCCGGCGCGAGGTCGTGCAGCACCGCGTCGGGGCTGCCCTGGGCGACGACGCGTCCCGCTGCGAGCCGCGTGATGGTGTCCGCGACCTGCCGGGCGAGCGCGACGTCGTGCGTGATGACGAGGACGGCGTGCCCCGCCCGCGCGTAGGACGTGAGCAGCGCGCCGACGGTCCGGGTCGCGTCCGCGTCGAGCCCCGACGTCGGCTCGTCGGCCAGCAGCACCGGCGGGTGGTTGACCATCGCGGCGACGAGGTTGAGCCGCGCGAGCTGCCCGCCGGACAGCTGGTGCGGGTACCGGTCGAGCCACGCCGGGTCGACACCGGCGGCGGCGGCCAGCTCGGCGAGCTGCTCGGCGTCGTCGGACGCGCGGTGCGGGTGCGCGGCGCCGAGGCGCGGGCCGCGTCCCCCGGCGCGCTGCACCTCGCGCAGCTGCTGCGCGACCGTGGCCGTCGGGGTGAACGCGGCACCCGCGCCCTGGGGTGCGGTGCCGACGACGCGGCCGCGCAGCCGGTGCACGTGCCGCGCGGCGGGCACCAGGGCGGTCGTGCGACCGTCGGTGACGAGCGTCGCGCTGCCCGTGACGTGCGCGCCGCGGGGCAGGGACCCGGTCAGCGCGGCGACGACCGTCGACTTCCCCGCGCCGGACTCCCCCAGCAGGACGTGCACCCGGCCCGGCACGACGTCGAGGTCGAGGCCGTCGAGGACCACGGTCCCGGCGTGCGCGACGGTCAGGCCGCGCACCGCCACGGACGCCGACGCGTGCTCGGGTGTCGGTTCAGGCATGGTGCTCCCCCTCGCGGCCGGACAGGCAGCCGGCCAGGCAGACGGTGACGGCGACGAGCAGACCGGCCGGTGCGGCCAGCGTCCACCAGGCGTGGGACAGCAGCGCCTGCTGCCCCAGGTCGAGCAGCGCACCGAGCGACGGCTGGTGCGGCGGCAGCCCGAGCCCGAGGAACGTGAGCGTCGACTCGTGCCACACGGCGTGGGGCACGAGCAGCCCGAACGCGACCGCGAGCTGCGTCGCCAGGCGCGGTGCGGCGTGGTGGCGCAGCAGCTGGCGCCGGGTGAAGCCCAGCGCGACCGCGGCGCGGTAGAAGTCCTGCGCGCCGAGCGCCAGGAGCTCGGCGCGCACGAGCCGGGCGGTCTGGGTCCAGTGCGTGGCCGCCACGACGAGCACGATCGTCACGAGCGACCCGCGCAGCGCGGCCGCCACCACGATGCCCAGCAGCAGGTGCGGCACGGCGTTGACGCCGTCGACCAGCCGCATGCCCCACCGGTCCGCCCGACCGCCGAGCAACGCGCAGGCCGCCCCGACCACGGCACCGACGACCACGGCACCCAGCGCCCCCGCGAGCGCGGCGACGAGCGAGACCCGCAGCCCGTGCGCGCTGCGCACGAACAGGTCGCGACCCGCGAGGTCGGTGCCGAACGGGTGGGCCGGCGAGGGTCCGGTCGCACCCGTGCCGTAGTCGACGAGGTCGAGGTCCACGGGCAGCAGCACCGGGACCAGCACGGCGTAGGCGACCAGCAGGACGAGCCCGCCGGCCGCGGGCGCGCGCCCGAGGGGCCGGCGCGGGGCCGTGCCGTGGCCGGCCGCCCAGGGTGCGCGGCGCGAGGTGGTCGGGGGCCGGCGGCTGCCGGCGAGCAGGGTGTCAGAGGCCATCGGGGTCCGTCCTCGGGTCGATCCGCACGAGGCACAGGTCGGCGAGCAGCCCGCCGAGCACCGCGACCACGGTCAGCAGCACGGTGGCCGTCGCGAGCAGCGCGAAGTCCTGCGCGAGCGCCGCGGCGACGAGCGACTGGCCCAGGCCGGGCCAGGAGAAGATCTCCTCGACCAGCACGGAGCCGGCCACGACCTCGGGCAGGCGCGCACCGGCGATCGCGAGGGTCGGCACGGCCGCCGGCGGCAGGACGTGCCGCGTCAGGACGCGCCGCTCGGGGACGCCGCGCAGGCGCGCGGCCTGCGTGGCGGGGCTGTGCAGCTGGACGGTCATGGCGCGGAACAGGTGCAGCGTGATCCACGGCACCTGCGCCAGCGCGACGGACAGCACGGGCAGGACGAGGTGGCGGCCGACCTGACCGGGGCCGACGGGCGCCCCCGGGTCGGTGAGCCCGCCGGTGGGCAGCCACCCGAGGCCGAGCGCGAGCACCGCGACCAGGCCCATCGCCACGACGAACGCGGGCACCGCCGACAGCGCCCACAGGCCCGACGTCAGGACGCGCGCCACGACGCCGCGGGGCGAGCGCGCGGCGAGCAGCGCCAGCGGCACGGCCACGGCGGCGCCCACGGCGAGGCCGAGCACCATGAGCAGCAGCGTCCAGGGCAGCCGCGCCGCGACGACGTCCACGACGGGTGCGCGCGCCGTGGTGGACACCCCCAGGTCGCCCGTCGGCACGCCGGACACCCAGGCCCACCAGGCGTCGAACCAGCGGGTGCCGGCGACGAGCTGCTCGACACCCTCCCGCGCCGCACCACCGGTGAACTCGTCGCGCGCGCCGAGGAACGCCGCCGCGGCGTCCGTCGGCGAGGCCGCGGCCAGCGCGAAGACCGCCATGCTGACGACGGCCACGAGCGGCACGGTCCACAGCAGGCGGCGGCGCACCAGTCCCAGCACGGCCGTCGCCCGCCCGGGCGCGGCGGCGGTGCGGTGACCGACGGGCGCGTCCAGGACCGCCAGGTCGCCGCTCACCGCCGCGTCCAGCGCTGCACGTCGAACCACGGGCCCCACGCCACGCCGTGCTCGTGCGGCTCCAGGACGTGGTCGATCCCGTCCCAGGCGTCCAGCCCGCGCGCGACGTAGGTGTGCTCGAGCGCGAACACCGTCACCAGCGGCGGGTTCGCCACGAGCCGGCCCTGCAGCTCGCGGTAGAGGGCGGACCTCGCGGCGGGGTCGCCCTCGCGGCGCGCCGCCTCGAGGAGCGCGTCGACCTCGGGGTCGGCGTAGCCCGACGGGTTGGAGTAGGCGTCGTCCTGCGCGAACACCGCGAAGTCGGAGTGCAGCTGCCGGTACGCCTGGGCGTCGGGGTCGTACGGCATGTCGCCGCCGCCGAGCACGAACGCCTTCTCGTCCATCGCCGTCACGGCGTACGGCCGGTCGACGCCCTCGAGCGCGACGTCGACCCCGAGCGCCGCCATGTCGGACGCGAAGGCCTGCGCGACGTCGCGCCGCAGCGTGTCCTCCGCGAAGTACATGAGCGTGAACGCGAACGGCACGCCGTCCTTCGCGCGCGTCCCCTCGGGGCCGAGCACCCAGCCGGCCTCGTCGAGCAGGGCGGCGGCCGCTGCGGGGTCGTGGGCGAACGTCGCGGTCGGCTCGTACGCGTCGCCCTGCGCCGGCGTGAACGGCGTGGCCAGTGCGACGCCGTGGCCGGCGAGGATGCCGTCGATCATGGCCTGGCGGTCGGTGCCGAGGTTGAGCGCGACGCGCACGGTGGGGTCGGCGAAGAACGGGAGCGTCACGGGCAGCGAGATCGCGCGGAAGTCGCCCGACGGGTTCGTGACGAGCTCGATCCCGTCCTCACCGGCGACCTGGGTGGCCGTGCGCGGCGAGAGCTGCGCACCGTCGACCTCCCCGGCGCGGACCCGCTGCGCGCGGGCGTTCTCGTCCGGCACGAACGCGAGGTGGATCGTCGTGACCTGCGGGGTGCCGCCCCACCAGTCCTCCCGGGCGCTCAGCGTCATGGACTCGCCGCGGCGCCACTCCGCCAGCACGTACGGCCCGGTGCCGACGGGCTCGGTGGCCAGCGACGAGCCGACGACGTCACCGCCGAGGGCCTCGGACGCCGGGATGCCCAGCGTCAGGCGCGCCGGCAGGCCGGCGTACGGGTACGCGAGGTCGATCCGGACGGTCGTGGCGTCCAGGGCCGTGACCTGCTCGATCATCGCGTAGTCCGCCGCCATCCAGGAGCCCACGGCGGGGTCGCGCACGGCGTCGAGCACCGCCACGACGTCGTCGGCGTCGAACGGCGAGCCGTCGCTGAACGTCACGCCCGTGCGCAGCTCGACCGTCCACGACGTGAGGGTCGCGTCGGGCACGGGCATCGCCGCGGCCAGCCCCGGCTCGAGCACACCGTCCGCACCCACCGCGACCAGGCCGTCGTACAGCTTGGACGTGATGCCCAGCGGGTACTCCAGCGGGTGCAGCGAGGAGTACTCACCGGTCTCCGCCAGGCGCAGCGTGGCCGGGTCCGGCGCGGCGCCCGTCGCGGCGGCCGAGCAGCCGGACGCGACGAGCGCGACCAGACCGACGGCGCCGAGCAGGCGGGCGGGGGCGGTGGGGCGGGTGGGACGCAGGTGCACGGGTGAGCCCCTCAGGAGACGGAGATGCGCGGGTCGGCGACGGACTGCAGGAGGTCCGCGACCGTGTTGACGACCACGTAGAGGCCGCCGAGGACGAACGTCACGCCGGCGATCGCGGGGAAGTCGGCGACCGGCAGGCTCGCGGACAGGTAGGACCCGAGTCCACCCCACGTGAAGACGCCCTCGATGAGCAGGACGCCGCCGAACATGAACCCGAGCTGCAGGGCGCTCATCGACAGCGCCGCGTTGAGCGAGTTGCGCAGCACGTGACGGCGCAGCACCTGGGACTCGCTGAGGCCCTTGGCCGTGGCGGTGCGCACGTGGTCGGACCGCAGCGTCTCGGTCAGGCTCGAGCGCAGCACGCGTCCGATCGCGAGGGCGGGCCCCACCGCGAGCGCCGCCGCCGGGAGCGCGACGTGCGCCAGCGCGTCACCGACCGCAGCCAGGTCCCCGGCGAGCAGGCTGTCGAGGATCGTCATGCCGGTCGGGCCGCCGGTCACACCTCCCCGCCCGGACGCCGGCAACCAGCCCAGCAGCTTGTAGAAGACGATCAGCCCGACGATCCCGAGCATGAACGTCGGGGCCGTCGACCCGAGGAACAGCAGGCCGCGGAACAGCCCCGACAACCGCCAGCGCAGCATGCTCGACACCGCGAACAGCGTCCCGAGCACCAGCGCGGCCACGAAGGAGACGAGCACGAGCTCGAGCGTCGCCGGCAGGTACGCGGAGATGTCCTCCATCACCGGGCGGCGCGTGCGGAACGACGTCCCGAGGTCGCCCGTGACGAGGCCGCCGACGAACGCGAGGTACCGCTCGGGTGCCGGGTCGTCGAGGCCGAGGCGCTCACGCGCGGCGGCGACCGCCTCCGGTGAGGCGTTGCCGCCGATCGTGGCGGCGACGGGGTCCGCACCGGAGACCTCCTGGAGGAGGAACAGCACGAACGACAGGACCAGCAGCAGGCCGAGCAGCGAGGCCAGCCGGACGGCGAGGAAGCGCAGGTGGGGCACGGCGGTCACCTCCGGTGGGCGAGACGGTTGCGCACTGCGTCGCCGGCGAGGTTGGACAGGAGGCTGAGCAGCATCACGACGAGGCCGGGGACCAGCGGGATCCACCAGGCGTCGAGGATCTCGACCAGGCCGCGCGAGGTGTCCGAGCCGAGCTCGGGGGCCGGTGCCGGCTGACCGAGGCCGAGGAAGGACAGCGAGGCCAGGACCATGACGACGTTGCCGACGTCGAGGCTGGCCGTGATGACGGCCGTCGGCACGACTCCCGGCAGCACGTGTCGCCGCATGAGGCGCAGCGGACCGACGCCCGCCATGCGCGCCGCCTCGACGTGCGGCCGCGCCATGATGCCGCGCACTTCGCCGCGGATGATCCGCGCGTAGTAGGGCCACCACACGACCGTCACGGCGAGGAACGTGTTGGCCAGGCCCGGCCCGAGCGCGGCGGCCACGGCCACCGCGACGAGCATCGACGGCAGGGCGAGGAACACCTCGGTCGTGCGCATGAGCACCGCGTCGACCCAGCCGCCGAACATCCCGGCGACGAGCCCGACCACCGCGCCGACGAGCAGGCCCACGGTCGTCACGGCGAGCGCGAGGAGCCACGACGTCCGCAGCCCCACGAGCACCCGGGAGAGCGTGTCGCGCCCGATCTGGTCGGTGCCCAGCACGTGACCGTCGGCGAACGGCGGGAGCTTCGGGACGCCGACGGGCTGCACCGGGTCGTACGGCGCGAGGACCGGTGCCAGCACCGCCACGACCGTCACCAGGAGCAGCAGGCCGATGAGCGTCCGGTCGAGCGCGCGGCGCGCCGGCGAGTCGGTGCCGGCGGCCCGGCGGCGAGCCGCGCCGCGCCAGCGGGGCGCGGGGCCCGCGGGCGACGCCGCACCAGGGTGCACGCGGCCGTCGGCGGGGACGAGGACGTCGGTCATCAGAACTCCCCCCTGCGCACGCACGCCACCTCGTGGCGCAGCGTCACGTCGGACGTCGGACGGTCCCCCACCGCGGCGAGCTGGACGCCCACCACGGTGCTCGCGCACTCGGGCAGCGCGACCGGGCAGCGGGGGTGGAACGCGCACCCGGTGGGTGGGTCGAGCGCGCTCGCGGGTTCACCGGCCAGCGGCTCGGCCGTCCGGCCGGGCTGCGGCACGGCCGCGACGAGGTTGCGCGTGTACGGGTGGCGGGGGTGCGCGATGACGTCCTCGGCCCGGCCGACCTCGACGATGCGGCCGAGGTACATCACCGCGATGCGGTCGCCGACGATCCGCGCGACCGCGAGGTCGTGGGTGACGAACATGACCGCGATGCCCAGGTCCCGGCGCAGCTGGTTGACCAGGTTGAGCACGGTCGCCGCCACCGAGACGTCGAGCGCGCTGGTCGGCTCGTCGCACAGCAGGACCTGGGGCGGCACGATCGTCGCGCGCGCCAGCGCCACGCGCTGACGCTGCCCGCCCGACAGCTCGCCCGGCAGGGCGTCGAGCACCGCGGCGGGCAGGCCCACCCGGTCGAGGATCGCGAGCGCCTTCTCCTCCCTGACCTCGCGCGGCGTGCCGCCCGGCAGGCGCTCGTGCAGCACCTCGCGGACCGTGAGCCACGGGGTGAGCGACGAGCCGGCGTCCTGGAACACCATCTGCACGTCGGTGCCGTGCGGCCCGCGCAGCGACCCGGTGAAGCGCCGCTCGAGGCCGCCGGCGACGCGCAGCAGGGTCGACTTGCCCGAGCCGGACTCCCCGACGATCGCGACGGACTCCCCGGGCTGGAGGTCGAACGTCACGCCACGCAGCGCGGCCAGCCGTGCCCGGCGGCCGCGCTCGTCACGGACGGCGAACGTGCACTCCAGGTCGGCGGCCTGCACCACCGGTGCGGCGCGATCCGGCACCGGCAGCGGCGGCAGCGGCGGCAGCGGGACGGGCGCCGACGCCTCCCCCGCGAGCTCGGCGACCCGCAGGCACGCGGCCGCGTGGGCGCTCTGGGGGTCGCCGGGGGCCACGGTGAGCGGGACGAGCGCGGGCGCGGTCGTCGCGCACGCGTCGACCGCGAAGCGGCACCGCGACGCGAACGCGCACCCGCCGGCTGCCGGCGCGGCGCCCGCCGCCTCCGCCGGCAGGGCCCACAGCGGGCGCGTGCGGTCGCAGTCGAGCGACAGCCGCGACCCCAGCAGGCCCAGCGTGTAGGGGTGGCGCGGCGACTCCAGGACCTCGCGCGTCGTCCCCGACTCGACGATGCGGCCCTTGTACATGACGACGATCCGGTCGGCGACCTGCGCCGCGACGCCCAGGTCGTGCGTGATGAAGACGAGCGAGCAGCCCAGCTGGTCACGCATGCCGGAGAGCAGCGCGAGCACCTGTGCCTGGACCGTCACGTCCAGCGCGGTCGTCGGCTCGTCGGCCACGATCAGCTCGGGGTCCCCCGCCACGGCCATCGCGATCATGACGCGCTGCCGCAGCCCGCCGGACAGCTCGTGCGGGTAGCAGCGGTAGCGGCGCTCGGGCTGCGGGATGCCCACCGCACGCATGAGGCGGATCGCCTCGTCGCGGGACCCGGCCTTCTCCGCGACCTGCGTGCCGACGTGCATCGTGGGGTTCAGCGACGTCATCGGGTCCTGGAACACGACGCCCAGCCGGGTGCGGCGCGCAGCGCGCACCTCCTGCGGCGACGCGGTGCGCAGGTCCAGACCGGCCACCTCGAGCGTGCCGTCGATCCGGGGCCGGGAGGACTCGGGGAGCAGCCCCAGCAGCGCCATGCTCATGACGCTCTTGCCGGAGCCGGACTCGCCGACGACGCCGACGATCTCCCCCCGGCCGATCTCGAGGTCGATGCCGTGCAGGATCTGCGAGCGGACCCCGTTGCGCTCCAGGCTCACGTCGAGCCCCTGCAGCCGGGCTACGGGACCCGTGGAGCGGGGTGCGTCCGCCCGGGACGCGTCACCAGGGGTCGGCGCCTCGGTGAGGAGGGGTGCGGCTACGTCCATGGTGACCGGCTCCTTCGGTGCTGGTGGGGGCGGGGTCGGCGACCGTGGCTCAGGGTCACCCAGCGGTGTCTCGGATTGGTCTCCGGCAGATGTCCGGCGGATGTCCTCACGAGCGCGCCAGCTCCGGGACGGGTGGCTCGACGGCCGCCCGCGCGGCGGCGTCGGCCTCCATCACCGCGGCCACCCGCCGCTGGCGCGAGCGCGCCGTCACGGCCAGCAGCACGGAGACCACCAGCGCGAGCCCCGCCGCCCCGAGCCACAGCGCGCGCGAGCCGTAGGAATCGAGGACGAGGCCGCCGGCGACCGGCCCGACCGCCATCGCGAGCGAGTGCGTCACGCCGTACACGCCCTGGTAGCGGCCGCGGCGCGCGGTGTCCGCGAGGTCCGCGGTGAGCGACGTCGCCTGGGGGTGCGAGCCCATCTCCCCGAGCGTCCAGACCGCGACCGTCACCATGTACATCGCCAGCGACGACGCGGCGGCCTGCAGCCCGACGCCGACGGCGGTGACGGCGATCGCCACGACGATCACCAGGTCGCGCGACCACCGCTGGAAGTACCGCGCGGTCGGCAGCTGCAGGACGCACAGCAGCACGCCGTTGAGCGTCAGGAGCATCCCGAAGTGGCTCGACGGGTGGCCCTGCTCCGTCATCACCAGCGGCAGGGTCGTCATGGACTGCACGTAGACCACCGAGTAGACGAACATCACGGCGGCGAAGGTCATGAAGACCCGGTCGCGCAGCACCGACATCAGCCCGTCGCCGCGGCCGGCCCGGACCACCTCACCGGCGACGGGTGCCGGTGCGGGCAGCTGCGTCTCGGGGACCTTCGCGGCGACCAGGCACGTCGAGACGAGCACGAGCGCGGCCTGGCACCAGAACAGCAGCGCGAACGAGTGCTCGGCCATGAACCCGGCGGCGAGCGGGCCGATCGCGTACCCCAGGTTGACGGCCCAGTAGTTGTAGTTGAAGGCGGCCCGCCGGTGCCGGGGCTCCACCAGGTCCCCGACCATCGTGTGGATGACCGGCCCCGCGGCGCCGTTGAACAGCCCGTACACGGTCAGCAGGGCGGCGATCAGCAGGGTCCCGTCGACCAGCGGGATGGCGACGAGGACGACGACGCTGAGCAGCTCGCTGCCGATCAGCACACGGCGCCGGCCGAACCGGTCCGCCAGGACCCCGCCGGCCAGGGACGACACCACGACGCCGGCGCCGTAGGCCGCGACGACCAGGCCGGCACCCGCCGCCGACATGCCGATCGACGAGGTGAGGAACAGTGTCATGTAGGGGACCACGAAGCGGCCGATCCACACGACCAGCTGGGCCGTCCACAGCCACCAGAAGGTGGCGGGCAGGTCCCGCAGTCGGGTGTGCACGGGCGTCTCGGCCGAGGTCATCGCCGGTTCCTTCGTTCGCAGGGGTCACCGCGGGCCGCCCGGTCGTCCGGACGGTCATGGCGGGATGGGGTGGAGCCGGCGACCGGCGCCTCACCGCGCGGGGTCCGCGCGGTGAGGCGGCCGGGTCAGTCGGTCGTCGCGGCCTCGTCGACGCGCAGCGTCGCGAAGTCGAGGGTGGCCGGGGCGGCGATGGAGTGGGACTCCTCGACGCCGCCGAGCCAGTTCTGGGCGACGATGAAGTCGGTGCTCCAGGCGAAGGTCGGGGCGCACCCGCTCGCGTACGCCGCCTCACCGGCCGCCAGGTAGGTGGCGTCCGACCCGGTGACGAGGGCCTCGCGCAGCAGGCCGGTCGTCGTCTCGTCCGAGCACTGCAGGTGGTTGAGGCCGCCGTCCGGGTCCCAGAACACGTGCCCGTGCATGTAGGCGTTGTTGGAGTCGGGCCACGTCCCCGGCGAGACCAGCACGTCGGGCGCGTCCTGCGGGTTCGACGGGAAGTCGCCGAAGACCTCGGACGCCTGGTGGCTGGTGACGGTCGCCTGCATCCCGAGCGCCTGCAGCTGCGCGGCGATGATGTTCGCCATCTGCTCGGCGTCCGAGCTGCCCGCGCTGTGCCCGAGCTGGATCGCCGAGCCGGCGGGCAGACCGGACACCCACGACTCGAGGGCGTCCGGGTCGTGCACCAGCTCGCGCTGGTCGACGTCGGCCGGCAGCGCGCCCTTGGGGTAGTAGCCCTCGGCGGGCACGGCGCCCACGCTCGTGACCTGCTCGACCAGGCTCTTCCAGTCGATCCCCTCGAAGAGGGTGCGGCGCGCCGTGGCGTCCGCCAGCAGGGGCCGGTTCGGGTTCATGTACAGGACGCCGACCTGGAACGACGGCAGCGCGTGCGCCTCCAGGTCCTGCGAGTCGAGGTACTTCTGCCGCGACGCCGTCGGGACCGCCGACAGCAGCGCGTGCAGGTCCCCGCGCTCGAGCTCGAGCTGCATCGCGGAGATCTCGGTGTAGACCGGCAGCTCCACCTTGGTGAACTGCGGGTCGAGGTCGCCCCAGTGGTCCTCGAAGTACGTCAGCTCGTACCCCTCGCCGACGACCGCCTTCGACAGCACGTACGGACCCGTGCCGGCCGACGTGGTGGACAGGTACGTCTGGGCGACGTCGTCGCCCGCGTGCTCGGTGAGCGCCGCCGGGCTGATCATGCGCGGCCCGTACGGGGAGGCGAGGTAGTCGAGGAACGCGGAGTTCGGCTCGCTGAGCACGACGCGCACGGTGTGGTCGTCGAGCTCCTCGACGTCGGCGACGCCCTGGACCATGTACGCCGGGCCCGCGTCGACCGCGAGGCGGCGGTCGAACGACGCCTCGACCGCGCTCGCGTCGAACGCGGTGCCGTCGTGGAACGTCACGCCCTGGCGCAGCACGAACGTGTACTGCGTGAAGTCGTCGCTCACCTCCCACGACTCGGCCAGCGACGGGACGATCGTCGCCTCGTCGTGGTTGCCCGCCTCGTAGCGCACCAGACCCTCGTAGGCGTTGGTGGTGATCGCCAGGCCGTTGCCCGAGTAGTACACGTCCGGGTCCGGCGGCTGGCCGATGTCGTTGAGCACCCCCAGGCGCAGCACGCCGTCCGTCGGTGCCGCAGCGTCGGCGCCGCTGGCGGAGGCGCCGCCGGAGCAGCCGGCCAGCAGCAGGGAGCTCACGGTCAGCAGGGCGAGCGGTAGCCGCGCCGGGGTGGGCACGCGCGTCGTACGTCGGGTCATGGGGGGATCCCTCTCTCGTCGGGGAACGCGGGTCGGGCCGGTCGGTGCGGGTCGGTGCCGGTCGGTGCGGTCGCGGGGTCAGGCCCGGCGGAACACCTTGTTGCGGCGGTTGCCGTCGGCGTCGAGGCCGAGCGCGTACGGGTGCAGGAAGTCCGGCTCGGTGACGCTCGTGCGGTGCATCGCGATCCCCGTCATGGCCTCACGGATCGCGCGGTTCGCGAGCAGCGCCGTGATCTGGCCGCGGTCGTCGTAGGGCGGGGACACCTCGACGACGTCCATCGCGACGATGCCGACCTCGGCCGCGAGCCGGCGGACGGCCCGCAGGATGTCGTTCGACGTGATGCCGCCCGGCTCGGGGGTGCCGGTGCCCGGCGCGTAGGCCGGGTCGCACACGTCGATGTCCAGGGAGATGTACAGGTGGTCGGCCTGGTCGAGCGCCTCGTCGACCGCCCGCTCGAGCACCTTGTCGAAGCCGTCGCGGATGATCTCGGCCATGAAGTGCGTGCGCATCTTCTGGTCGTCCATCCAGTCGAGCGTCTCCTGCTCGGGCCAGTAGCCCCGCAGGCCCACCTGGACGAAGTTCTTGCCCGGGACGGCGCCGGAGTCGATGAGGTGGCGCATCGGCGTGCCGTGCGACGCGAGCGAGCCCGGCATGTCCGCGCCCGTGTCGGCGTGCGCGTCGAAGTGGACGATGCCGACCTTGCCGTAGCCGTAGTGGTCGGCCACCGCGGTGGCGCACGGCCAGGTGATGGAGTGGTCGCCGCCCAGGATGATCGGGATGGCGCCCGCGTCGACGACCGTCCCGACGAACTTGCGGACGTCCTCGAACGTGCGCGCGGTGTTGCCGACGGAGATCGGGGCGTCGCCGTAGTCCGCCATCACGAGCTCCTCGAACGCGTCCACGTGCGTGTCGAGCGAGAAGTGCGGGCGCCCGTAGCCGCCCTTGTAGTCGCACGCGCGGATCGCGAGCGGTCCGTGGTTGGTGCCGCTGCGCCCGGTCGCGGTCGAGTCCCACGGCACGCCGAGCACCGCGACGTCGACCTTCGCGGCGCGCAGGTCCTCCGGCGTCAGCGCGACGGGGAGCTTCGCGAACGTCTGGATGCCGGAGAAGCCGCCCTCGTTCTTGCGGTTGGGGAACAGCAGGCCCGGCGGGCGGCCCTCGTTGTAGTCGTCGGTGGCGCCGTGGCCCTCGAGGCCCTCGCCGAGGCGGCGCGGCTGCTGCCAGAACCCCTCGGGGGCGCGGTCGTGGTGGTGGTCGTGGTCGTGCGACATGGGGGTCCTCCGGGGTCGGGCGGCGTCGGGGGCCGGGGTCAGGGGGTGGGACGCGGGTGCGGGCGGACGGTCAGGGCCCGTCGGTGCGGAACACCTGCGTGCGCCGGGCGCCGTCGGCGTCGAGGTTGAGCGCGTGGGGGTGCAGGTAGTCGGATCCCGTCAGACCCATGCGGCGCATGGCTGTCCCGGTCATCGCCTCACCGATCGCCCGGTTCGCGAGCAGCACCGTGATCTCGCCGTTGTTGTCGTACGGAGGCGCCACCTCGACGACGTCCATGCCGACGATCCCGACCTCGGCGGACAGGCGGCGCACGGCCCGCAGGATGTCGATCGACGTGATGCCCCCGGCCACGGGTGTCCCGGTCCCGGGCGCGAACGCCGGGTCGCACACGTCGATGTCGAGCGACAGGTACAGGTGGTCCGCCTGGTCGAGCGCCTCGTCGACCGCCCGCTCGAGCACCTTGTCGAACCCGTCGCGGTCGATCTCCGCCATGAAGTGGGTCCGCATCTCGTGCTCGTCCATCCAGTCGAGCGTCTCGCGGTCGGGCCAGTACCCCCGCAGGCCCACCTGGACGAAGTTGCGGCCGGGCACGGCGCCGGAGTCGATGAGCTTGCGCATCGGCGTGCCGTGCGAGGCGAGTGCCCCGTTCATGTCCTCACCGACGTCCGCGTGGGCGTCGAAGTGGACGATGCCGACCTTGCCGTGGCCGTAGTGGTCGGCGACGGCCGTCGCCGCGGGCCACGTGATCGCGTGGTCGCCGCCCATGATGATCGGGATCGCGCCGGCGTCGACGACGGTGCCGACGAACTTGCGGACCGACTCGAACGTGGCGGCGGTGTTGCCGACGTGGATCGGCGCGTCGCCGTAGTCGCACATCGTGAGGACCTCGAACGGGTTGACCCGCACGTCGAGGTGCTGGCTGGGGAAGCCGTAGCTGCCGAAGTGCGGGACGGACCGCAGCGCGAGGGGACCGTGGTTCGTGCCGGAGCGGCCGCCGGCCGTGGAGTCCCACGGCACGCCGAGCACGGCCACGTCGACGCCGGCGGCGCGCAGGTCCTCCGGGGTCAGGGCCATCGGGAGCTTGGCGAACGTGCGGATGCCCGAGTGGCTGCCGCCGTGCCGGCGGTTGACGTGGAAGAGACCCGGGCGACGACCGCTGTTGTGGTCGTCGACGGCACCGTGCCCCTCGAGCCCCTCGCCGAGACGGCGGGGCTGCTCCCAGAAGCCCTCCGGCCACAGGTCGTGCGTGTGGCCGTGGCCCTCGTGCCCCTCGGGGGCGTGGTCGTGGGTGTCGTGGTCGTGACCCTCGCCTGCCGCCGTCGCGGGATCCGCGTGCTCGCTGCTCATGACAGGAACGTAGACACGTGCCTAATCGATTTTCCAGGATCTGCAGATCACGAAACATGGGTTTAACCTGCGACGTCGCCCAGAGGCATCTCGTGACGTCGGGCGCCCGTCCGCGTAACCTTGGTGAAACGATTTCTCAGCGCATCGCGGCGACGGTCCCCGACGTGGACGCGCGCAGGTGCACCGGCGCGGGGATGGTCCGGACGGTCCCGAGCGCGTCCTGCGCACCGCCGTCCGAGTCGAGGATCTCGATCAGGCGCTCGACGCACGCGACCCCCAGCGCGTGAGCGGGGAGCTCCACCGCCGTGACGGCCGGATCATGTTCTGCCAGGGCGGGCTCGTCGGCGCACGCGGCCACCAGCACGTCGCCGCCCGGGGTGCGCCCGAGCGCCCGCAGGACCTCCAGGGCGCCCCGCGCCGCGAACGGCGAGGCGCCGATGACCAGGTCGACCTTGGGGTGCGCCGCCAGCACCGGTGTCAGCAGCGAGCGGTCGTGCTCGACCGAGCGGATCCCGAACTGGGTGCTGACCAGCACCGGGGTCGTCCCGCGCTCGGCGCACCAGGCGCCGACGATCTCGCGCAGCAGCTCGCCCCACCCGCTGTTCTCGTCGGGCGCGGCGAGCAGCGGCCGGCTCGCGCCCGCCGTCGCCGCCGCGTCGAGCACGGTGCGCAGAGCCGTCGCGTGGTCCACGGCGACCACCGCGCACGGCGGCATGTGCGCCGGCACGTGCTCGCCCGCCACGACGGGCACGGGCATCTCCATGAGCTCGCGTGCTCGCAGGTCGTTCGCGATCGGGTCGACCACGACGACCCCGTCGACGCGCGGCGCGGTCGTGCGCGGCCGGTGCGTGTCCGACGACAGCACCACCAGGTCGTGGTCGTGCCGGTGCGCGGCCTCGATGGCACCGGCGAGGAAGTCACGGAAGTACGCCGTCCCCAGGCTCTCCGCGGCGCTCTGGTTGTGCACCCCCAGCGCGTGCGAGCGCCCCGTGCGCAGACCGCGGGCCATCGCGTTCGGCAGGTAGCCCAGGCTCTCGGCGGCGCGGCGCACCCGCTCACGCGTGGCGTCCGTCATCCGCCCGCGGCCCGCGAGCGCCTGCGAGGCGGTCGCGACCGACACGCCCGCAGCCGCGGCCACGTCCTTGAGCGTGACGACACCCGCGCGCCGCCCGCTCAAGGTCATGGGCCGACCCTACCGACACCGCGGCCCGCGGATGCGGTGACCGGGTGACCGGTATGTCGCGATGACCCGGACGGCGGCGCGCGGCGGGCGCGAGGGTGCGGCCGTCAGTCGGACGTGCGGAACCCGTTGACCTTGTGGGTCCCGTCGCACCACGGCGGCGTGGCCGTCCCGCCGCAGCGGCACAGCGCGACCGTCCGGCGGCGTGGCACGACCGTCTCGCCGTCGGCCCCGACCAGCTCGACCGGGCCGCGCACGAGCAGCGGGCCGTCCGCGCAGGGGGTGATGCGCACGGGCCGGCGGCCGCGGGCGTCGTCGTCGGCGGTCATGCCGCGAGCCCCACGGGGTGGCGCAGCCGACGGTTCGTCGTGGCGGCCGCTCGCAGGCGCGTGCCCGCGTAGGGCACACCGCCCCTGACCCGGTGGGCCAGCGCGACCCATGCGCACACGGCCCGCTCGCCCAGCCACACCGGAGCCCACAGCGCCGCGGACGCGGGGTACACGCGGGCGCCACCGTCGCGCCGACGGCCCACCTCCGCCAGCCCGACCGTGGCCACCGCGACCCCGGCCACCGCCCGCCGCACCCGGTGCCGCTGCACCGCCACGAGCAGCGACGGCAGCACCGCGAGCTCGACCAGCAGCCGCCCGGGCTGCGCGTGGCTGTCGTACGCCTGCCGCACGCGCTGCTGCCAGAAGTGCCGCGCGGTCGGGGGCAGGCGCCGCACCAGCAGGTCCCGCGCGACGCGCTCGCGTCCACCCCGCGCCCGGACGGTCCGCACCAGCTCGAGGTTCTCGAACAGCACGTCGGCCGCGTACCCGTGGGGCGGCAGCGCGGCGCGGCGCACGACGAGCGTGCCCGGCCAGTCACCGGCGACCGCACGGTTGAGCAGCGAGCGGCCGGTGTCCCAGCGCGCGTGCCAGGGCTGCGGGTCGAAGACGTTCTGCGGCCGCACCAGGTCGACGTCGTCGAGCATCGCCAGCGCGCGGCCCAGCGCGGCGGCCTCCCAGCGGACGTCGTCGTCGGCGACGACGACGCGCGGGGCGTCGGACACCGCCAGGCCGCGCCGCACCCCCAGGACCTTGCCGTTGCGGCCGCGCCGCGGCGCGGGAGCGTCGACGTGGCGGACCTCGTCGGGCAGGGCGCGCGCGTTGGCGGCCCGCACCGGGTCCGGCGAGCCGTCGACGACGACCACGGCGAGCTCGCGCGTCAGCGCTCGCAGGTAGGCCAGCGCCTCGGCGGCGAGCGGCGTGCCGCTGCGCAGGGGCAGCACGTACACCGCGTCGGGGTGACGGACGCTCATCGCACCGGCTGCCGGAGCGACCGCGCACCGGCCTCCCAGCGGTCCAGCACGTGCTGCGCCCACATGCCGTCGAGCGTGAGGCAGACCGCCGCACCCCAGACGACGTCGCCCCCGAGCGTCGGCTCCTGCTCCACGAGCAGGCCGGCCATGTCCCGCCCGGCGATCTGCTCGTGCACCGCGTCGGCCTCGACGTGCTCGTCGAAGTACTCCGTGACGTCCAGGCCCAGGCCCAGGCGCCGCATGCCGTTGCCGTACAGGCGGTTGGGGACGGACGACGTCATCTCGAACGCCGCCAGGTGCCCGACGATCGCGCCGCGCAGCCGGCGGTGCAGGCCGAACATCGACATGACGTTGGGGTGCGCCAGCGTGATCGCGGGCACGTGGTCGACGTACCGCCCGTACGTGTCGTCCAGGTCCAGTCCGCGCATGGCCTGCGCGAAGAGGGCCGCGTGCGCCCGCTCGGGGTCGCCCGCGCCGTACTCGTCCGACTGGATCTCCATGAGCGCGACCTTCGGCGCCCCGCCCAGCCGCGGCACGGACCACGTGTGCGGGTCGGCCTCCTTGAGCTGGTACACCGAGCGGTGCACGACGAACTCCTCGAGCTGCTCGCGCTGCGCACGGCGGGCGATCCAGCGGGACATGCTGGGGCCGTCGTCGGACGACGTGAGCGTGAAGAGCGTGCGGGCGACCGCGGCCGCGGACGTGTCCGTCGGGGCCTGGACGGTGACGCGCTCGCGCAGCTCCGCCTCGACCGCCCGCTCGAGCGCCGCACGGGCCGCCAGCACGTCCGGCTGCCACTCCCAGTCGTCGTCGACACCGTCGAGCCCGCGGTAGTGCAGCTCGTACATGCAGGTCAGCGCGAGCTGCACGTCGTCGTGCTCGAGCCACGACCCTGTGGGGGCGGCGAGCACGTCCGCGACCTCCCCGTGCAGGACGGCCGGCTCGGCGGCACCCGTCAGGACGCGCAGCAGCGCGTCGCTCAGGGGACCGCGCGGCGTCGGGAGCGGCATCGGCGACTGGGGCCGGGTGGCGAGCGGTGCCGGGGACGACATCTGGATGGTCATGCGTTCCTCCTGCGCGGGTCGCGCCCTGCTCGGCGCCCGCTCATGGTCACCCGGCACCCCCGGACCCGCCACCGGGGGGCGCGGGCGGGGCTGCAGCGCACGCGAGCCTGGTGCACCGGCAGGTCAGGGACGTGCGGCGACCCGGACGGTGGTGTGCGCCAGGGAGCCCGGCAGCGGGTCGTGGCCCAGCCCCGGGTGGGTCACGGGCTCCCAACGCACCGCCCGCACGAGCGCCGCGAGCAGGTGCGACGTGACGTGCAGGACGACGTCGCGCGCGGGGCAGACCACCGGGCCGGCGCTGAACGGCACGACGAGCCCGGCGGACCGGTCGGTGCCCGGCCGGAACGCGTCGGCGTCCGGGCCGAGCGCCGGGTCGCGGTGCCAGTAGGAGCTGACGAGCACCACGCCGGTGCCCGGGTCGAGCGTCGTGCCGCCCCACCCGGTCGGCGCGGTCGTCTCGCGCAGCAGCACGAGGGTCGTCGGCCACACCCGCAGCGTCTCGTCGACCACGGCGCGCGCCAGCGGCAGCACGTCCGCGTCCGGCTGCTCGCGGCGCACGTCGTCCTGCAGCGCGGGCCGCGCCGCCAGCACCGCGAGCGCCCGCCACAGCGTGATGCGCGCGGCGTCGAACGCGAACAGCCAGTGCGCGACCTGCGAGGTCACGGCCGACGAGTCACCGGCGGCGGCACGTCCGTGGCCCGCGAGCGAGTTCGGAGGGGCCGCGACGACGTGCTCGTGGAGCCGCTGCAGGAAGGCCGCGCGGCGCCGCGTCGCCACGGGCACGACGCCCGACCAGTTGGCGCGCCCGCGCAGCGCCAGCAGCTCGTCCGTCAGACGCACGTCGTGGCGTGCGCCCGGGCCGAGCGCGACCTCACGGACCGTCGCCCACAGCAGGTCGTCGACGTCGTCGAACCCGATGTCGTCGTGACGCAGCGCGCGCTGGGCGATCCACGCGGCGTCGGCCGTCACGGTGGCGTCGAACCTGGGCGCCGCGGCGTGCACCGGGCGGCCCGTGTCCAGGGCCGCCTCGTTCCACGCCCGCCGGGGCGGGCGGCGACGCGTCGGGCTGATGAGGACGCCGTCGGGCTGGAAGTGGTGCAGCGCGCCGCGCTTCTCGGCCGACGCGGGCGAGAACGGCTCGGGCGACGCCGCGAGCACGGCCCGCGCGTCGTCGACGTGCAGCGGCACCAGCATGTCGCGCACGCCGAGGCGCAGGAGCACGGGGCGCCGGTCGTACCGGTCCGCGAGGGTCCGCAGCGTCTCGACGCCCCGGTCGTCCCAGTGCATCCGGTCCGCCAGCGGCGTCACCCGCGGGCGCCGCCGGATGGCGCCCTGCGCCACCAGGCCGGCGAGCACGCCCAGGGCACGCGCGGTGTCCGCCGCGCCCAGCGGCACGACGTCCCGCGGCCCCACCCGCTGCACGTCAGGGAGCGCCCGTGCCGCCCGGCCGCTTCTCGTCGAAGCGGCCGGGCAGGTTCTCGCTCACGCGTCGTCGCGGGGGTTGAGGTTCGCCGCCTCCGCGTCCGTGTCGTCGTCGCTCTCCGGGTCGCCGGAGGCCGCGGCACCCGTGCGCGGGTTGAGGCTGGCCGGGTCGGAGTCGGGGTCCTGGTCCGGGTCGTAGCCCGTCGTCTCTTCGCTCATGGCTCCACGTTGTCACCGGTCGCGCCGGTCTGCATGCGCTGGCGACCCCGGGTCGTCCTGCGGACGGATTCCGGCGATCCCGGTCCACAGGGGATGCTGAGGCGTGCACCTCGCCATCCCCAGCCCCGACCTCGCGTGGTCCGGCCTCGATCTCGGCCCCCTGACGCTGCACACCTACGCGCTGTGCCTGCTCGCCGGCATGGCCGCCGCGGTGTGGCTCACGTCGCGGCGCCTGACCGCGCGCGGCGGCCCGCCGGGGGTCGTGCTGGACATCGCCATCTGGGCCGTGCCGTGCGGCATCGTCGGCGCCCGGATCTACCACGTGCTCACGCACTGGGGGGACTACGTCGGGCCCGGCAAGAACCTCCTCGAGGTGCTCTACGTCTGGGAGGGCGGCATCGCGATCCTCGGGTCGCTCATCGGCGGGGCGGTCGGCGCCGCCATCGGCTGCCGCCGCGCCGGGGTGCGCCTGTGGTCGTTCGCCGACGCGCTCGCGCCCGCGATGCTCCTCGCGCAGGCGATCGGCCGGCTCGGCAACTGGTTCAACCACGAGCTGTTCGGCAGCCCGACGACCCTGCCGTGGGGCCTGGAGATCCCCGCGAGCAACGGCGCGTTCCCGCCCGGCCTGCCCGCGGACACGCTGTTCCACCCGCTGTTCCTCTACGAGATGCTGTGGAACCTGCTGGGCATCGCGGTGATCCTGCTGCTCGAGCGGCGCGTCGCGCTGCGCTGGGGCACCGCGTTCGGCGTCTACCTGATCTGGTACGGGACGGCGCGGGTGTGGCTCGAGCTGCTGCGCATCGACCCGTCGAGCGTGACGCCGCTCGGCCTGCCCGCCAACGTGTGGGGTGCGCTGGTCGCTGTCCTCACGGGGCTGACGATCATCGTGGTCCAGCGCCGACGGCATCCCGAGCCGGAGACGTCGGTGATGCGGGACGGGTCGACGGCGCCGGTGGACGAGCCGGTCGAGGACCGCGCCTGACGGTGGCGCTCAGGCCGCCGCGCGGCGGTCGATCCCCAGGGTCGCCACGAGGTCCTCGTGGAGCTCGAACCAGACCCGGTGGCACGAGTCGACGTCGGTGCCGTCGACCCGGCGGGTCCCGCCGCCTCCGGCCGTAGCCGCCCGCGCTCCCCTCAGGCGCGGCCAGCGAGCCCACGGATGAACCGGACGATCTCGGCCGGCTTCTCCTCGGCCATGAAGTGGCCCGCGTCGATGGGCTCGTAGGTGAGGTCGTCCGACCACGCGGACCACAGCGCCCGCGCGTCGAAGCCCAGCTGCGAGCCCCAGTCCTGGGAGATCACGCCGACGGGCATGGTCAGCCCCCGGCCGGCGTCGCGGTCGGCCTGGTCCAGCTCGAGGTCCACGCCGGCGGTCGCCCGGTAGTCCGCGACGATCGCGTCGACCGACGCCACGGCGCTGTCGACGTAGTGCCGGCGCGTCGCGACGTCGAACGCCGAACCGTCGGTGTCCCACGCGTCGAGGAACGACGCGAAGAACTCGGGCGCGACGGCGGCGATCATCTTCTCCGGCAGGCCCGGGGGCTGCGCCATGAGGTACAGGTGCCAGGCGACCTTGGCGTGCACGCCCTGCAGCACGGCCCACGTGTCGAGCGTCGGCAGGACGTCCAGGACACCGAGGTACCGCACGGTGTCGGGGTGGTCGAGGCCGGCACGGACGCCGACGAGCGCGCCGCGGTCGTGCCCGACGAGCCCGAGCTGCTCGTGCCCGAGCGCCCGGGCCACCTCGACGACGTCGCGGGCCATCGTGCGCTTGCCGTAGGTCTCGGGGGTCGCCGCGGCGGGCTTGGCGCTGTCCCCGTAGCCGCGCAGGTCGGGCACGATCACGGTGTGCTCGT
Organism: Cellulomonas dongxiuzhuiae; assembly: GCF_018623035.1. NCBI lineage: Bacteria > Bacillati > Actinomycetota > Actinomycetes > Micrococcales > Cellulomonadaceae > Cellulomonas > Cellulomonas dongxiuzhuiae. The sequence continues at coordinate 440,479 of NZ_CP076023.1, read as the reverse complement.
CGGTCAGCGCGCGGGCGACGTGCCGCCACATGTAGTGCGTCTGGGGGAAGCCGTGCAGCAGCACGACGGCCGGGCCGTCACCGGCGACGGCCACGTTCAGCTCGACGCCGTCGGCGCCGGGCAGCCGGTGGTAGGTGAAGCCGTCGATGGTGGGCGATGTCATGGGGTCTCCTCGGTGGGGGTGGCGGGGGTCGCCGGGGTGGCGGGGTCCGGCGTGGGATGGCCGGAGAAGATGCCGCGCGGCAGGGTCCGGTCGGGGCCGCCGGTGCTGCGCAGCGCGGGGACCAGGACGGTGTCGACGAGCGACGCGAGGTAGTGGTCGTCCGCGGGGAGCCCGTTGAGCCGGCGCAGCAGCAGCACCGAGCCGGCGACCTCCTCGTACGGGAACGGGTCGACGCCCGCGGGCAGCTCGCCGCGGCGCACGGCCGCCTCGACGACGTCCGCCGGCAGCCGGGCCCCCGTCGGGCCCGTCGACCGCTCGATCTCGTCGCACAGCTCGGGGTCCTCGAGACCGGCCTGCAGCAGGAGCATCGCGGTCCGCCCGTCGGACGAGCGCATGGTCGTGTCCAGGCGGCGGCACAGCGCGAGCAGGTCGCCGCGCAGGCTGCCGGTGTCGATCGCGTCGGGCCCGGAGCGGGCGGCGGGGCCGGCGCGGAGCGCGGCCATGACCATGTCGCGGCGGGTGCTCCAGCGGCGGTAGAGCGTCGCCTTGGAGGCGCCGGCGCGGCGCGCGACCTCCTCGAAGGTGACGCCGTCGTAGCCGGCCTCGGCGAGCAGCGCGGTGACCGTCGCGAGGATCTCGCGCTCGCGGCGGTCGTCGCGGGGACGTCCGGGGCGGGCGCGGGCGCCCTCGGGGGTATTGGGATACGACACGTTCCGTACCGTAACAGCACCGGTGGTGACGCCCGCCCCGCGACGCGTCCCGCACGACCGCTGTCGAACCGTTTCACCGCTGGACCGGCGCGCGCCCGCGCGTAGCCTCGACGACGCGTTGTGAACGTTCACGGCCCCGACGGACACCGACGTCCGCCGGGTCGGTCCGGCCCGCCCGCGGGCCACGTCCGCCGAGGAGACCTCCGTGTCCCGCACCCGTCCACGTCCCAGGCTGCACGCGCTCGCGCTCGCGCTCCTCCTGCTGGTGCCGCCCGCCGCCGGCCTCACCGCGCCGGCCGCCGCGGCCCCCACCCCGACCGTCGACGAACCCGCACCCCTGCCACCGCTGGGGTGGAACTCCTGGAACACCTTCTACTGCAACATCAACGAGCAGATGATCCGCCAGGCGGCCGACGCCATGGCGAGCTCCGGCATGGCCGCGGCCGGCTACCAGTACGTCGTCGTCGACGACTGCTGGATGCAGGACACCCGCGACGGCTCCGGCAACCTGCGGGCGAACACCTCCCGGTTCCCGTCCGGCATGAAGGCCCTCGGCGACTACATCCACAGCAAGGGCCTGAAGTTCGGGCTCTACCACGCCCCGCGCGAGAAGACCTGCGACCAGTACTTCGGCAACCGTCCCGGCACGTCGTCCAACGGGTACGAGACGCGCGACGCCCAGCTGTTCGCGTCGTGGGGCGTCGACTACGTCAAGCACGACTGGTGCGACCCGCGCGGCAGCGTGCAGGAGCAGGCGACGCTGTTCAAGCGGTTCGGCGACGCGCTCAAGGCCACGGGCCGCCCGATCGTCTACTCGATCAACCCGAACAGCGCGCACGACAACACGGCCCCGACGTACTCCGGCTGGGGCGCGTTCGCGGACATGTGGCGCACGTCGGAGGACCTCAAGGACGCCTGGTCCACGGGCTGCCCGCCGTCCGACCACTGGTGCTTCGTCGGCATCACCGAGGCCCTCGACATCGTCGAGCCCATGCGGGAGTGGACGAGGCCGGGGCAGTACAACGACCCCGACATGCTCATGGTCGGCGTGCGCAACACCCTGACCCCCACCGAGAACCGCGCCCACATGAGCATGTGGGCGATGCTCTCGGCGCCGCTCATCGCGGGCAACGACATCCGGAACATGAGCGCCGACGTCCGCGCCGTGCTGACCAACCGCGACGTCCTGGCCATCGACCAGGACCCGCTGGTGCGCCAGGCCGACCGGGTGCGGGACGACGGCGACGCCGAGGTCTGGGCCAAGCCCCTGGCCGACGGGTCCGCCGCCGTGGCGCTGCTCAACCGCGGCGGCAGCACCCGGACGATCTCCGCGAGCCTCGCCGAGGCGGGCCTGGCGACGGGCACCGCGACGTACCGCGAGCTGTGGACCGGCGCGTCGGGCCAGACCGGTGACCGCATCACCGCGAGCGTTCCGGCGCACGGCGTCGCGCTGTACCGCGTCACCCCCGGCGGGACGGGCCCCGACCCGACGGCCTCGCCCACGCCGACGCCCACGCAGCAGCCCGGCACCACCACGACGCTCGTCAGCGCGTCGTCCGGCCGCTGCCTGGACGCCCCGAACGGTGCGACGACCAACGGCACCAAGCCCGTGATCTGGGACTGCCACGGCGGGACCAACCAGCGCTGGGAGGCCACGGGCGCGCAGCTGCGCGTGCTGGGCCGCTGCCTGGACGCGCCGAACGGCGCCGCCGCCGGCACGGCCGTGCAGCTGTGGGACTGCCACGGCGGCACCAACCAGCAGTGGACGTTCCAGTCCGACGGCACGATCCGCGGTGTCGCGTCCGGCCTGTGCCTCGACGTCGACCGCAACCTCACGGCCAACGGCACGGGCGTGCTGCTGTGGCACTGCTCCGGCTCGGCCAACCAGACGTGGAGCCGGCGATGACCCGCCGGTGGCGCGTGGCCGCGCTGGCGGTCGCGGCCCTGCTCACGCCTGTCGCGCTCGCCGTCCCGGCGCAGGCGGACAACCCGATCGTCCAGACGATCTACACGGCCGACCCTGCGCCGCTCGTGCACGACGGGCGGCTCTACGTCTACACGACCCACGACGAGGACGGCTCGACGTGGTTCACCATGAAGGACTGGCGCGTCTACTCGACGACCGACATGGCGAACTGGACCGACCACGGCTCCCCCATGAGCCTGGCGACGTTCTCGTGGGCGCAGTCCGACGCCTGGGCGGGGCAGGTGGTCGAGCGGGACGGACGGTTCTACTTCTACGTGCCGGTCGTCAAGCGCGGCGGCGGCAACGCCATCGGCGTCGGGGTCTCGGACAGCCCCACCGGGCCGTTCCGCGACGCGATCGGCCGGCCCCTGGTCGACAACGCGGAGATCGACCCGAGCGTGATGATCGACGACGACGGCCAGGCGTACCTCTACTACGGCAACCCGAACCTCTGGGTCGTGCGGCTGAACCGCGACATGGTGTCGCTGGCCGGCAGCCCCGCCCGGATCCCGTTGACAACGGCGGGCTTCGGCACCCGCCCGGGCAACGTCGCGCAGCGGCCCACCCTCTACGAGGAGGGCCCGTGGGTCTACCAGCGCAACGGCACGTACTACAACGTGTTCGCCGCCGAGTGCTGCAGCGAGTTCATCGGCTACTCCACGTCGCCGTCGCCGACCGGCCCGTGGACGTACCGCGGCACGGTCATGCCACGTCAGGGCGCCAGCTTCACCAACCACCCGGGCGTCATCGACTACCGCGGCAGGTCGTACTTCTTCTACCACAACGGCGCGCTGCCGGGCGGTGGCGGTTTCACGCGCTCGGTGGCGGTCGAGCAGTTCACGTACGGCGGCGACGGGTCCATCCCGACGCTGACGATGACCGCCGCCGGGCCGCCGCAGATCGAGCCCCTCGACCCGTACGTCACGCAGCAGGCGGAGACGATGGCCTGGGCCAGCGGCCTGGAGACCGAGCGGTCCACCGAGGGCGGCATGAACGTCGGGTGGATCGAGAACGGCGACTGGCTGCGCGTCGAGGGCGTCGCGTTCGGCACCGGCGCAGCCACGTTCACCGCACGCGTCGCGTCGGCGGGCAGCGGCGGGCGGATCGAGGTGCGTCTCGACAGCGCGTCCGGCGCGGTGGTCGGCACGTGCACCGTGCCCGGCACCGGCGTGTGGCAGACGTGGACGACGGTCAGCTGCCCGGTGACGGGTGCGACCGGCACCCGGGACCTGGTCCTGCGGTTCACCGGTGGCAGCGGCAGCCTGTTCAACGTCACGAGCTGGCAGTTCACCCGCGGCGGGGGCGGCGACCCGACGCCGACGCCCACACCGACCCCGACGCCCACCCCGCCGTCCGGGGACGTCCGGATCATCAACCGCGCGAGCGGCAAGGTCATGGACGTGCAGGCCCCCAACCGCGACGACCTCGCGGTGGTCGGCCAGTGGACGAGCAACGGCCAGCCGTGGCAGCGCTGGCAGGTGGTCGACGCGGGCGGCGGTTACGTCACCGTGCGCTCCGTCAACAGCGGCAAGTGCCTCGACGTCAGCGGTGCGTCGGGCGCGGACGGCGCCCGCCTCATCCAGTACACCTGCCACGGCGGCACCAACCAGCAGTTCTCCTGGCGGTCGACGGGCGACGGGTACGAGCAGCTGGTGACGCGGAACAGCGGGAAGTGCGTGGGCGTGGTCGGCGGCTCGACGGCCGACGGCGCGGCGCTCGAGCAGCGCACGTGCACGTCGGCGGCCATGTTCCAGTGGAGCCGCGCGGCCTGACCACGGCCCCACGGCACGACGAGGTCGGCGGCTCCCGGAGGTTTCGGGGGCCGCCGACGTGTGTGCTGGAGGAGTGTCGGTGCGCGGCCGTACGGTGGCAGCGAGCGGTACGACGCGAGGAGGCGGTCACCGTGGCCGGACAGGACGAGCCCACCATCCCCAGCGTCATCCCCGCCGACCGGCTGCGCCTGGCCGGCGGGCGGACCCTGCGGTTCGAGGGGGCGCAGCACGGGTCCGGCGTCAGCTTCTTCCTCGTCACCAACGCGCCCGGGCAGGGGCCGAGCCTGCACCGCCACCCGTACTCCGAGACGTGGTCCGTCCTCGACGGTGAAGCGACCATCCGGATCGGCGAGCACGACGTCGTGGCGCGCACCGGTGACACCGCCGTCGTGCCACCCGACACCTGGCACCGCTTCACCAACACCGGCGACGGCGACCTGCGGATGGTCTGCATCCACGCATCACCCGTGATGATCCAGGAGGACGCCGACGAGGACCCGTCGCGCTGAGACGCACCGCCGCGCCCGGTGCGCACCGACGTCTCAGCGGTCCGTCTGGTCGTCCTCAAGCTCCAGGCCCTCGGCGGGGCTCGTCGACAGCCGGACGTCCGCCGGCGTCAGCGCCGACAGGGACCGCCGCAGACTGGTGACGACCGCCGAGACGACGAGCGTCACGGCGTCCGACCCGCCGCGCTCGCCGTACCGGTGCAGCGCGGAGACCAGCGTGGCCGTCGCGCGGTCGGCCGACCGGCGGCGCCCGGGCTCCACGTCGTGGGTCGCAGCCTCCGCCGTCGTGGCGGCCAGCTCGCGCAGGGCGTCCGCGGTGGGTGTGCGCAGTTCCTCCGGCAGGTGCGCCACGCGCAGGCCCCACGGCTCGTCCTCGACCATCGCCTGCAGGTCGTCGACGAGCAGCACAGCCTGCTGGAGGGCGCGGAAGTCGTCGGTCCGACGCGCGACGTCGTCCGCCCGGCGCCGCGCCCTGCGGTTCACGCGTGCCGCCTGCCGCAGCTCGTCGACCTCCGTCCGCGCCCGGTTCAGCGGTCCGCTCAGCTCGTCGCGGTCCGGGAGGGCGATGTCGTCGTCCCCACGCGGGTCGATGGCCGCCGCGAGCGACCGCAGGTGCTCGACGCACGCCTCACGCAGCGCGTCGAGCGCACGGTCGGTCCGCTCCAGCGGCAGCGCGGGACGCACCGTGCTGACGACCACCGTGCACGCCGCGCCCAGCAGGAACAGCCCCGCGTACGCCGCGATGTAACCGAGCTCCTCCCCCTGCCCGACGAGCAGCACGAACATCCCCGCGACCGGCACGTACGAGCGCGCGTCACCGAACCACGGCACCCCGGCGAGCAGCATCCCGAGGCCCACGACCAGCGCGATGGCGGCGACCCCGTGGCCGAGCACCGCAGCCGCCAGCACCCCGACGGCCCCGCCCAGCAGGATGGCGGCGACCGTCCGCACGGCCTCCGCCACGGACCGGACGACCGCCGAGTACGTCGTGGCCACCGCGCCGAAGGGCGCGTAGAACGCGTACTCCTGCGCGCCCGGCACCTGCCGCGCGAGCACCCACGCGACGGTCGCCGCCAACGCCGCCTTCAGCGCCAGCTCCACGCGCGGGTGTCGCAGGAGCCGACGCGCGGTCCCACGGTCCGTGCTCATCACCCCAGTCGAACCCGGGGTGCGCGCACGGGCAAGGCGGCTACGGGCAGGGTGTGCGTCCCGGTACCGGTTCACGCGTCGGCGAGCACCGCGCTCCGCCCTCGTCTCGCGGGAGCCTTGCCGCCCGTCGCGCGCGGTGGAAGCCTCGTCACGGGGCGCGACGCAGCACGGCCGATCTCGACCGGTCCGGCGTCGCCGGCGAGGGGGCCCCCATGAGGACGACGACAGGTCGGCGGGTGGTCGCAGGCGGCCGGACGACCGTGGCGGTGCTGGTCGGTGCGGTGACGCTCGCGCTCATCGCGGCCCCGGGAGCGGCGGCGCCGAGCGCGCCCGACGAGCGCGCGCCCCTGTGGTCGGGGGACGGCCTGCGCGCCCTGCTCGGCCGGGTCGACGACCCCGCGGGACCCGACGGACCCGTGGTCTGGGAGGACGGGCGCATGCACCTGCTCGACCCGGACGGACGGTCGGGGTTCACACCGGTGACGATGCACGAGGACGGGCAGGTCGCCGGGCAGGGCGGGGCGTCGGGCACGACGCCGATGGTGTGGGACCGGCGCACGGGGCTGCGGGCGCTGCCGAGCCCCGGGACCGAAAGTCGCGCGTTCGGCTTGGGGCGTCCCGGGCTCGTCGTGGGGGTCACCGCGCCGGAGGGGGCGCGGACGTGGCGTGCGGTGGTGTGGGTGCTCGGGGTACCGGTCCGGCTCGGGGAGCGGCTCCCCGGCCACCCCTCGCCCACGTCGAGCACCGCCGACGACGTCAACGACCACGGTCAGGTCGTCGGCCAGCTGGGCCTCAACGAGCCCGGCACGGGCGACGGCTACGGGCGTGCGGTCCTGTGGGACCTCGTCCCTGGACGGTGAGGGCTCCCGGGGGTCGGCCCGCCGCCTGGTTCCGTCGGGGACCCGGCCCCGCTCGTCAGCCGACGTCGACCGGTCGGCTGTAGTCGGACGTCCACTCGGACAGCGACCCGTCGTAGACCGCGACCTCGGCGCCGGTGGCCACGTAGGCCGCGAAGGCCGGCACGGTCGCGGCGATGCCGCCGCCGCAGTAGGTCACGGCGCCGTCGCCGTCGAGCAGGCCGCCGGACCGCAGGCGCTCGCGGAGCTCGTCGGCGGGCAGGAACCGGCCGGTGCCCGGGTCGAGCAGCGTGAACAGCGGCACGTTCACGCTGCCGGGGATCCGGCCGCGGCGCGGGTACGGGCTGACGTCCTGCTCGCCGCGGAACGTCGCGGGGTCGAGCGCGTTCACCAGCAGCCCGGGCGCGGAACCTGAGGAGATCCGTTCGACCTGCGGCAGCGTGGCCAGCAGCTCGGGGCGCTCGCGGGGTGTCAGCGTCGCGGGCGTCGCACGTGCGGCCGCGTCGTCCTCGGCGCCCGACGCGGCGGCGAACCCGGCCGCCTGCCACGCGGCCAGCCCGCCGTCCAGCACGGAGACCCGGTCGTGGCCGAGCCAGCGCAGCAGCCACCACACCCGCGTCGCCCACGCCGAGCCGACGTCGTCGTACACGACGACGTGCGTGTCGTCGCCGATGCCGAGGGCACCGAACGCGGCCGCCAGCGCCTGCGGGGACGGCACGGTGAACAGCTGCGGCGCGCTGGTGTCGGACAGCTCGTGCGTCACGTCGACGAACGCCGCACCCGGCACGTGCGCCTCGAGGTACTGCTCGCGCAGCGGCTCGGCCGTGTACGGCTCGGCCTCGCCGTGCGTCGCGAGGGCTGTCGAGGCGTCGAGGACGACCAGGGTCACGGTGCTCGCCGCCTGCGCGGCGCGCAGGGCGTCGGGACTGACGAGGGCGGGAAGTGCGGGGGCCATGGGCGATCTCCTCGCTGGCGGACGGTTCGGTGCCGACGGTCGTCCTCGACGCTACGCGGCCCGGGAACCGGCCGACAGGTACGACCGGTCGATGCCTGCACCGGCGCGCCGGGGTGCTCGCGCTCTGCTGACTCGCGCTGCCCACCGTCAGCTCCTGGTACCGCGCACCCGGAGGAACCTCTCCGTGAGCGCTCAAGTCCGGGCGCGGCGGCGCCGAGACCCCAAGGGAGCGCCGCTTGTCGCCCTGGACCTGGTGTCGTACGTGCTGCCGGGTCAGATGCCGTGTGCCGCCCGCCGACGCGACGTCGCAGGCTGCGGGCAAGCACGCCCCGGAGCGGTGCGGTCCGGAACGGGCCGGTAGGTGGCCACGCGTGCCGGGCAGCTGCGGGCGGCGTGGACCTGCCACCTGGACCGACCAGGGGCGCAAGTCGAGAGGACGGCCCATGACGGCAGTCGACCGGAAGCCCGGCCCCACGCGCGCACGCGCCCGGACATTGCCGTTGCGGCGCGCGCTCGCGGTGCTGCTGGCCGCCTGCCTGGGCACGGGCATCCTCACGGTCGCCGTCGCGGCCCCGGCCGCTCCGGCAGCCGCCGAACCCGGGGGGCGGCACGAGTACACCGCACCGGCGTTCACCGTTGCGGACAATGGGTACTCCGACCCCGACACCATCGTGCTCGAGGTGCCCGAGGGCACCGGCATTCTCACGGGGGCGTCGATCCGCATGCACGGTGGTCCGGAGGGCCGGGCCGAGACGCTCGCGATCTGGGTCGAGACACCTACCGGACCCGTGCTGGGGCCCGGGTGCCGCGACAGCGAGGGTGGGTTCTCGCTGTGCCAGCAGGACATCCTGCAGGTGTCGGACCCTGCCGGAACGTGGCGGTTGTACCTGTTGGACGGGATGCCGCGCTTCGACGGCTCGGTGGACAGCTACGACGGGCTCACGCTGAGCCTGACGACTGAGCCGTACCCTCCCGCCCCGACGATCACGGCGCACCCCGCCGCTGAGGTCCAGGCCACCGTCGGCACCCCGGTGACGCTGACCTCCTCGGGCAGCGGCTACCCGGCCCCTCAGGTGCAGTGGTGGGTCGTGACGCCGGACGGGGGCGACGTCATCCCCGGCGCGACGAGTCCCGACTACACCTTCACCCCGACGTCCGAGGACCACGGGCGCGCCTACTTCGCCACGTACGCAAACCGCTGGGGCTCCGCGATGACCCGCAACGCGGTCATCATCATCGCGACGCTCCCGCAGATCACGGTCCACCCCACCGCCGCCCAGGTGCAGTCCGGGCAACAGGTCAGGTTCGTGTCCGACGCCACCTCCTACCCCGAGGCGACGGTTCAGTGGAAGCGGCTGGATGCTGCCACCGGGGCGCCGGTGGACGTCCCGGGAGCGACCAGCAAGACCCTCACCTTGGAGGAGGTGACGTTCGCAGATCACGGGACGAGCTACGTCGCGGTGTACACGAACCCCCTCGGAGACTCCTGGACGGATCCTGCGCTTCTGCAGGTCGAGCCCGCGGCTGCGTCGGTCGTCACCGACCCGGTCGACATGACCGTCCGGGCAGGCAGCCCCGCGTCCTTCACCGCCGAGGCCACCGGCGACGGGATCGTGAGCGTCCAGTGGTCCGTCGCCACGCAGGGCAGCTCGACGTTCGACCCGATCCCCGGGGCGACGTCGCCGACCTACTCCCTCACCTCGGCGAGCGCCGACGACGACGGGAACGTCTACCGGGCCTACGTCAGCAACGACCACGGTGGCGAGTTCAGCGCTTCGGCCACCCTTCACGTCCAGTACGCCCCGGTGATCCTCGAGCACCCGGAGCCTGCCCTGGCGACCAGGGAGGGTGACGCGAAGTTCACCGCCGCGGCCTCAGGCAACCCGACCCCCACGGTCCAGTGGCAGGTCAGCACCGACGACGCAGCACCGTTCACCGACATCCCCGGTGCCACCTCGCCCACGCTGGAGCTTCACGGTCTGCGGTACGCCGACAGCGCCCGGTACCAGGCCGTGTTCACCAACGAGGTCGACAGCACCACGACCGGCTGGGCACGGCTCCGCGTGCCCGGCACCCGGCCGTCCCTCACCGTCGAGCCGACCGATCAGGACGTCCTGGCAGGCACCGAGGTGACCTTCACCGCGGGCGCCGCCGGGGACCCGACGCCCTCGGTCCAGTGGCACGTGATCACCGGCAGCGGCCAGGAGCCGATCCCCGGTGCGACGTCCGCGACGTACACGTTCACCGCCGGCGCGCACGACGACGACACCCAGTACTACGCCATGTTCATCAACGTCGCGGGGTCCGTCGGCACGATGCCCGTGACCCTGACGGTCAGCGCCGCACCCGTCGTGACGTCGTCACCGGCCGACCGCAGCGCGCCGGAAGGCACGACGACCACGTTCACCTCGCACGCCACCGGGCACCCCGCCCCCAGCGTGCAGTGGCAGGTCAGCACCGACGACGGGACGACGTTCACCGACATCGACGGTGCCACCGGCGCCACCCTGGACGTCGTGGCCGACCTCGACGTCACGGGCCACCAGTACCGCGCGGTCCACACCAACCGCGCCGGTGACGACATCTCCGACCCGGCCACGCTGAGCGTGCTGCCGCTGCCGGTCGTGGTCACCGAACCGACACCCCAGTCCGCGACGGCCGGGGGGACGGTCACGTTCTCCGTCCGACCCGACGACCCGACCGCCACCATCCAGTGGCAGGTCAGCACCGACGGCGGGCTCACGTTCAGCGACCTGGAAGGCGAGACCGACGGCGACCTGACGTTCGTCGCGACGCCGGACCTGGACGGCAACCTGTACCGGGCGCTGTTCACCACAACCGGCGGCACGACCGCCACCGAGGCCAGCGTGCTCACTGTGGCCGCCGCACCCGCCCCGCCCCTCCCGGCTGAGGGTGGCGCGGTGCCGCCGGCAGGCACCCCGGCTGACGTCTCGCAGCCGGCCGCAGGCCGCACCCCAGGTGGGACGCAGGCATCCGCCCTGGCCGTCACCGGCGGAGACCCGGGACTGCTCGCACTGGCGGCAGGGCTGCTGGCGGCCCTCGGCCTCGCCGGCGTCACCATCGCACGGCGCCGGACCGCGCGGTAGGCGAGCCGGCCACCCGACGAGGGGCGGGCTGCCACCGGCGCCCGCCCCTCGTCGCGGCGCACCGAGTCGATCCGGCTCATCCCCCTTCGGGGAGGGCCCGTCCCGGTCGTCGAGGTAGGAGCTGACCGCACCCACGGACCACGCCGGGCCCCCCGAGCCAGGGGTAGTGGGTTGCGCCGCGAGGATGGCCCCGCGGGAAGAGACTGACTGCTCACGCCCCGCGGCGGGCGCGCTCCGCGTGGCTGCGGACCTTCATCCGGTTGCCGCACACCGCCATGGAGCACCACTTCGCGGTGCCGGGACGGCTGTGGTCCACCAGGAAGAGGTTGCACTCGTCGTTCGCGCACGGGCGCAGGCGCCCGGGCAGCTCCTGCTGGACCCGCGACCACGCCATGACGGCGCGCGCCGCGAGCCGCTCGTCCGCGGGGGCGCTGAGCTCCCACCGGACGCCCGTCGCCGTCACCTCCGGCACGAGCGAGGCGTTGCGGAGCATCGCGGCCACCTGCTCCTGCGCGTCGTCCTGCCCCCGGATCACCGCGTGCAGGGCAGCGCGGGCCCGCCGAACGCTCGCCAGCTCGGACGCCGTCCCCGCTCCCCCGAAGCGGGCGACGAGCTCGCGCCCTGCCGCGCCCTCGAGCTCTTCGGTGACTGCGCCGTCGACCACTGGGCTGCTGTTGAGCACCGCCAGCAGCAGGTCCTCGTCCTCCACCATCCCCGCACCTCCGACGCCACCGGCTCCACGTCGACCGTTGCCGACGTCACGACCTGATGCTACGGTCCGCTAACCACTTAATCAACTGATAGGGGTTAGTCATGTCCCGGACGCACCACCGCACCGTCACCGTCGGCGGTCTCGAGGTGTTCTACCGCGAGGCGGGGCCGCAGGACGCCCCGGTGATCCTGCTCCTGCACGGGTACCCGACGAGCTCCCACATGTTCCGCCACCTCATCCCGGCCCTGTCGGACACGTACCGCGTCATCGCCCCGGACCACATCGGGTTCGGCCGCTCGTCGGCACCGTCCGCCGAGGACTTCGACTACACCTTCGACGCCCTCGCCGACGTGACCGCGGCGTTCGTCCAGGCACTCGGCGTCGAGCGGTACACGGTGTACGTCCAGGACTACGGCGCGCCGATCGCCTGGCGCCTCGCACTGGCCGACCCCACCGCCGTCGAGGGCGTCATCTCGCAGAACGGCAACGCGTACGAGGAAGGTTTCGTCCCGGCCTTCTGGGAGCCGATCTGGGCCGACGCGGCCCACCGGACGACGAGTACGCGGGACGCGCTGCGCCCCGCGCTGGGACGGGCGGCGGTCGAGTGGCAGTACACGCACGGCGTACCCGACCCGACACTGGTCGACCCCGACGCGTGGGAGCACGACATCACGCTGCTGCAGCGACCCGGCCAGGACCTCGTCCAGCTGGACCTCTTCCGCGACTACGCGAGCAACCGCGACCTCTACCCCGCGCTGCACGACTGGCTCCGCACGTCCGGCGTCCCGGTGCTCGCCATCTGGGGCCGCAACGACGAGATCTTCGCGGCGGCCGGCGCCGAGGCGTTCGCGCGGGACGCGCCCGGCGCGCGGGTCGAGCTGCTCGACGCGGGGCACTTCCTGCTCGAGACGCACCTCGAGGAGGTCGCGGCCTCGATCCGGGACTGGCGTCGCACGTTCTAGCGCCGGCAGACGGCGGTCACCGCCCGCACGAACCGGCCCGGGTCGCGATCGAGCACGCCTCCCGCAGGCACCACAGCACCGTGGCCGCCGTGACCGTGACCAGCAGGTCATGGGGGCCACGGCGGCCTCACGCCGGACTCAGAAGTCCCAGTCGTCGTCCTCGGTGTTGACGGCCTTGCCGATGACGTACGACGAGCCCGACCCGGAGAAGAAGTCGTGGTTCTCGTCGGCGTTGGGGCTCAGCGCCGAGAGGATCGCCGGGTTGACGTCCGTCTCGTCACGCGGGAACAGCGCCTCGTAGCCCAGGTTCATCAGGGCCTTGTTGGCGTTGTAGCGCAGGAACTTCTTGACGTCCTCGGTCAGGCCCAGGTCGTCGTAGAGGTCCTGCGTGTACTCCACCTCGTTGTCGTACAGCTCGAAGAGCAGGTTGAACGTGTAGTCCTTGAGCTCGGCGCGCTCGGCCGGCGACACCAGCTCCAGGCCCTTCTGGAACTTGTAGCCGATGTAGTACCCGTGCACGGCCTCGTCGCGGATGATGAGGCGGATCAGGTCGGCCGTGTTCGTCAGCTTGGCGCGCGACGCCCAGTACATGGGCGCGTAGAAGCCCGAGTAGAAGAGGAACGACTCGAGCATCGTCGAGGCGACCTTGCGCTTGAGCGGGTCGTCGCCGCGGTAGTACTCGAGGACGATCTCGGCCTTGCGCTGCAGGTTCGGGTTCTCCTCCGACCAGCGGAACGCCTCGTCGATGTCCTTGGTCGACATGAGCGTCGAGAAGATCGAGGAGTACGACTTGGCGTGCACCGACTCCATGAACGCGATGTTCGTGTAGACGGCCTCCTCGTGCGGGGTCAGCGCGTCGGGGATGAGGCTGACCGCGCCGACCGTGCCCTGGATGGTGTCCAGCAGCGTCAGGCCCGTGAAGACGCGGCTCGTCATCGTCTTCTCGGCCTCGGTGAGGGTCGCCCAGGACTGGATGTCGTTGGAGACCGGCACCTTCTCGGGCAGCCAGAAGTTGCCGACGAGGCGGTCCCAGACCTCCGCGTCCTTCTCGTCGATCAACCGGTTCCAGTTGATCGCCGACACGCGGTCGACCAGCTTGATCTTGCCTGTGGGGCTCATCATGTCGTTCGTTCCTCAGTCTCGTCGAAGGCGTTGTCGCAGGTCAGAGCGTCACAGCATGCAGCTGACGCAGCCCTCGACCTCGGTGCCCTCGAGCGCCATCTGCCGCAGGCGGATGTAGTAGATGGTCTTGATGCCCTTCTTCCACGCGTAGATCTGCGCCCGGTTGAGGTCGCGCGTGGTGGCGGTGTCCTTGAAGAAGAGCGTGAGCGACAGGCCCTGGTCGACGTGCTGCGTCGCCTCGGCGTAGGTGTCGATGACCTTCTCGAACCCGATCTCGTACGCGTCGGCGTAGTACTCGAGGTTGTCGTTCGTCATGAAGGGCGCCGGGTAGTAGACGCGCCCGATCTTGCCCTCCTTGCGGATCTCGATCTTCGAGGCGATCGGGTGGATCGAGCTCGTCGAGTGGTTGATGTAGGAGATCGACCCGGTCGGCGGGACGGCCTGCAGGTTCTGGTTGTACAGGCCGTGCTCGGCGACGAGCGCGGCGAGCAGCCGCCAGTCGTCCTGCGTGGGGATCCGGACGCCGGCCTCGTCGAACAGCGCCTGGACGCGCGCGGTGCGCGGCTTCCACTCCCGCTCGACGTACTTGGTGAAGTACTCGCCGGTCGCGTACGTCGAGCGCTCGAACCCGTAGAACCTCTCGCCGCGCTCCTGGGCGAGGAGGTTCGACGCGCGGATCGCGTGGTACGCGACGGTGTAGAAGTAGATGTTCGTGAAGTCGAGGCCCTCGTCGGACCCGTAGTGGATCCGCTCGCGCGCCAGGTACCCGTGCAGGTTCATCTGCCCCAGGCCGATGGCGTGGCCGCCCGCGTTGGCCTTCTTGATGGACGGCACCGACTCGATGCTCGTCTGGTCGGACACCGCGGTCAGCGCGCGGATCGCGGTCTCGACGGTCTTGCCCAGGTCCGGGGAGTCCATCGACAGCGCGATGTTCATCGACCCGAGGTTGCACGAGATGTCGCGACCGACCTCGGCGTACGACAGGTCCTCGTTGTACGTCGACGGGGTGGAGACCTGCAGGATCTCCGAGCACAGGTTCGAGTGCGTGATCTTGCCCTCGATCGGGTTGGCCCGGTTCACCGTGTCCTCGAACATGACGTACGGGTAGCCGGACTCGAACTGGATCTCCGCGAGGGTCTGGAAGAACTCGCGCGCGTTGATCTTGGTCTTGCGGATGCGCGCGTCGTCGACCATCTCGTAGTACTTCTCGGTGACGTTCACGTCGGCGAACGGCACGCCGTAGACGCGCTCGACGTCGTACGGCGAGAAGAGGTACATGGGCTCGTTCTTCTTCGCCAGGTCGAACGTGATGTCCGGGATGACGACGCCGAGCGACAGGGTCTTGATGCGGATCTTCTCGTCCGCGTTCTCGCGCTTGGTGTCGAGGAAGCGGTAGATGTCCGGGTGGTGCGCGTGCAGGTACACGGCGCCGGCGCCCTGGCGGGCACCGAGCTGGTTGGCGTAGCTGAACGAGTCCTCGAGCAGCTTCATCACGGGGATGACGCCGGACGACTGGTTCTCGATGTGCTTGATGGGCGCACCGTGCTCGCGGATGTTCGACAGCAGCAGCGCCACGCCGCCGCCGCGCTTGGAGAGCTGCAGCGCGGAGTTGATGCCGCGCGCGATGGACTCCATGTTGTCCTCGATGCGCAGCAGGAAGCAGGAGACGGGCTCGCCGCGCTGCGCCTTGCCGAGGTTGAGGAACGTCGGCGTCGCCGGCTGGAAGCGACCGGAGACGATCTCGTCGACCAGGTGGGACGCGAACGTCTCGTCACCCTCCGCCAGGGACAGCGCGACCATCGTCACGCGGTCCTCGAAGCGCTCGAGGTACCGCTTGCCGTCGAACGTCTTGAGCGTGTACGAGGTGTAGTACTTGAACGCGCCGAGGAAGGTCTGGAAGCGGAACTTCTTCGAGTACGCGTGCTGGAAGAGCGACTTGACGAACGCGCGGTCGTACTGCGCGAGCACGGCCGGGTCGTAGTACTTGTTCTCGACCAGGTAGTCGAGCTTCTCCTCGAGGTCGTGGAAGAAGACCGTGTTCTGGTTGACGTGCTGCAGGAAGAACTCGCGCGCGGCCTGCCGGTCGGCGTCGAACTGGATCTTCCCGTCCGCGTCGTAGAGGTTGAGCATCGCGTTGAGGGCGTGGTAGTCCAGCCCCGTCAGGTCTACGCGGGTATCCGCGACTGTCGCTGCCAAAATCTTCCCAATCCCTCACGGACGCGGTTGACGTCCTCAGTGGTTCCCATGAGCTCGAAGGCGTACAGGTACGGCACGTGGCACTTGGTGGCCACGATGTCGCCCGCGATGCAGTACGCCTCTCCGAAGTTCGTGTTGCCGGCCGCGATGACGCCGCGGATCAGCGCACGGTTGTCCTCGTCGTTGAGGAACTTGACGACCTGGCGTGGCACGGCGCCGCCCTCGTTGCCCCCGCCGTAGGTGGGGACGACGAGCACGTACGGCTCGCTCACGTGCAGGAACCCGTCGGTCGGCCGCAGCGGGATGCGCTGCGCCGACAGCCCGAGCTTCTGCACGAAGCGGTGGGTGTTATCCGACGCGGACGAGAAGTAGACGAGCTGTGCCACGTCCGCCTCCTTGTCCGCGACCTGTGGTGGACGACCGGGCCTCCGGCACGCCGAAGCCCCGATCGACTGCCGGGTGCAGGCCGACCGGCACCGCAGGGTGCCGGTCGGCCTGTTCTCGAATGCCCGCCGGGCCGACGCGGCGTGAGCCATGCGTCGGCCCGGGGCGTGCGGGGCGACGGGCCGGG
Organism: Cellulomonas dongxiuzhuiae; assembly: GCF_018623035.1. NCBI lineage: Bacteria > Bacillati > Actinomycetota > Actinomycetes > Micrococcales > Cellulomonadaceae > Cellulomonas > Cellulomonas dongxiuzhuiae. The sequence continues at coordinate 423,731 of NZ_CP076023.1, read as the reverse complement.
AGGCCCGCCGACGTCAGGCGACCTGCGTCGCCAGCTTCTCCGCGAGAGCCTTGATGCGGTCGGGACGGTAGCCCGACCAGTTCTCCGCGCCGACGACGACGACGGGCGCCTGGAGGTGGCCGAGCGACATCACGTAGTCACGCGCGTCGGCGTCCTGCGAGATGTCGACGACCGTGTAGTCGTGGCCGAGCTTGTCGAGGGCGCGGTACGTCGCCGTGCACTGCACGCAGGCCGGCTTGCTGTACACCGTGATGGTCATGTCTGCTCCCCCGAGCTCGTGGTCTGTGAGTGGTCGTCATGCCGGCCGCGTCACCCGGGGGTGGGGTGCGCGCGTCGTCCTCGTCGGCCCTCCGGACGCCCCCCGGAGGGAGCCTTCCGACCTGCTGACGAGGCCCGCGTGACACCCGTGTGGTTCGGGGCGAGCCGTCGATGTAGACACTACACCTGGGGTCTGACATCGCAAGTCACTACTAAGTGTTGTGTTACAGCCGTGTCGTTCTTCACCCTGTGGGCTCAGTCACCCACCCCCTGTGGACACCGGCAGCACCCTCTGACGTGCGACGACGCCGCCCCGCCGCACGACACGCCGGGGCCGCCCACACGCGTGTGCACAGGGGATGGCGCGTCGTCCCCATGTCCGTCCACAGGCGCTTCGCACGGGATGTCCGGATGGTCGGCCTCGGGCGCACGCGCGCCTCGGCACGACACCCCCGGACGAGAGGTGTGGCGCCACCCTCACATCACCCGAAGGGGTGCGGGCGGGCCGTGGCCCGCCGGGCCGTGCCGGGTGCGCGTCGCTGCACGCCCGGCACGGGACGTCGGTCAGACCGACGTGAGCGCGCGGCCCAGGGCCGCGACGACGACCAGGCCACCGACGGTCCAGGCGAGCACGGAGCCCAGCAGGTAGCCGACGTAGCGCAGGCGCTGCCGGGCGGATCCCTCGAAGTACGGGGCGGGCGCCCAGCGGATGGTCTCGTTGAGGTGGCGCAGACGGGTGCGCAGGGGAAGGGCGGCGGTCGTCGGACGACGATGCCAGGTGACGGCGGACACGGCGGTAACGCTCCTTGTGAGTGCGATGGATACGAGGGGCCGGGGTCGCCGGCCCCCTCATCGTCTCACGATATGGACGCTCGCCAAGGACCAACGGCCCTGGTCGGCCCGCCCGCGCACCCGTCCCCGCGACCGCCGGTCAGGCGATCCGCAGGTGCTCACCGGGCGACACCGGACGCACGCCATCGGGCCGTGCCGTGACCGCCTTCTCCAGCACCGACGTGATCTCCTCGCCGACCAGCTCGTGCCGCTCCAGGAGCGCGTCGCGCAGCGCCTCGACGAGGTCCCGGTTGCTCGCGAGCAACCGGCGCACCGTGCCGCGCGCACCGTCGAGGACCTCCTCGAGCTGCGCCCGCGCCGAGCGGTCGGCGATGACCGCGGACACCAGGTCCCGGTCGGTCGCCGCGAACGACACCAGCGAGCCGGTCATGCCGGCCGCCCCGACCATCTGCGCCGCCGTGCGCGTCGCCGCCGCGAGGTCGGACGCCGGCCCCGTCGTCGTCTGGCCGAAGAACAGCTCCTCGGCCACCCAGCCGCCCATCGCGATCTGCACGAGCGCCCGCAGGTCGTAGTGCGTGTGGGTGTAGACCTCCTCGCAGTCGCCGTGGGCGAGCAGGCCGAGGGCCGAGCCGCGCTTGACGATCGTCAGGACCTCGAGGTTGCGGTTCGGCGCGACGAGCCACGCCGTCACCGCGTGCCCCGCCTCGTGCGTCGCGATCAGCGTGCGCTCCGTCTGCGTGTACGTCACGGGATGCCCGAGACCGACGAGCTCGGTGATGCGCGCCTGCTCCACGTCGACGAACGACATCGCGTCGTCGCCGCGGCGCAGCGCGTTGACCAGCGCCTCGTCGAGCAGGTGCTCGACCATCACGGGCGTCCAGCCGCTGGTCGCGGCGGCGACGCGGTCACGCACAGCGGGCTCGTCGAGCTCGGGGTGGTGGGACCGCCGGGCGAGGAAGTGGTCGACGAGCGCCCGCCGCCCGTGCGCGTCCGGCGGGTTGAACGTGAGCCGCCGGTCGAAGCGACCCGGGCGCAGCAGCGCCGGGTCGAGGTGGTCGGCGCGGTTGGTCGCCGCGATGAGCAGGATCGGCGCGCGCGTGGGCCGGCGCTGCATGAGCTGACGGTGCGACGGCAGCAGCAGGTTCACCGCCGCGACGAGCCGGTTGTAGATCTTGTCGGAGCCGACGGGCTCGTCGAACGACTGCATCTGCACCAGCAGCTCGTTGACCACGCCGCCCGTGCCCTCGGAGATCATCGCGTTGCGCACGACCCCCGTGCCCTCGGAGATCATCGCGTTGCGCACGACCCCCGTGCCCTGGCCGGCCAGCATCGCCGACGGCGACGGCAGGGCCACGAACGCCGCGGTCGGGTCCGCCCCCAGCACGCCGCCACGACGCAGCGCGATCGCGTCGATCTCCTCGATGAACCCGATCGCGCCGCCCTCCTTGCGGGCCGCGGTGCGCAGCGCCTTGAAGTAGGTGCGGATCTTGCGCGCCGTCGCGCCGTAGTACATCGACTGGAAGCTCGTCGCCGAGACGAACAGGAACGGCACGCCCGCCTCGGCGGCCATCGCCTTGGCCGTGAGCGTCTTGCCCGTCCCGGGCGGCCCCTCGAAGAGGATGCCGCGCCGCGGCGTGCCGCCCATCTGGTCGGCGAACCGGCGGTGCGTCTGGAACAGGTCGATGGACCGGCGCACGTCGTCGACGATCGGGTCGATGCCCACGACGTCGTCGAGCGTGACGTCGACCTGCTCGGGCCGGTAGGTGACGTGCGGCGAGCGCCCGGCGCCCACCTGCGTCCCCACGAGCAGCGCGATGAGCGCCACGAAGAACAGCACGGGCGCGATGACCAGGGGGTCCACGTCCGGCAGCACGACGAGCGGGCGCCCGGTCAGCGCCGACCACACCACGTACGCCTCGAGGACCAGCACGACGAGGCACAGCCGGATCACGCGCCGGCGACGCACCCGCTCACGGTCCACGGCGATGTCGTGCGAGCCGAGCGGGGAGCGTACGGGGGCGTCGGTCACGGGCGGACCCTTCGTCAGGCGGCGACCGGCGGGGGCCCGGTCGCCGCATCCGCGGTGGTCGCGCCATCGTCGTCCGGATTGTCTGATTCGGACAACCGCTGCGACCGACTGTCACCCGTCCGGCCCAGATGTCGGAGCCGACGAGGTCGCCGTGACCGGTACGCGCGTCCTCGGTGGGTAGCGTGCCACCGACACGCGACGAGAGGACGGGCTCAGGGATGACCGACGGCACCACCGGGCAGGGCGGCGTGACGGGGCAGGACGCGAGGGGGCAGGGCGCGAGGGGGCAGGGCGCGAGGGGGCAGGGCGCGAAGGGGCAGGACGCGGCGGTCGTCGACGTGCGGGTGCTGCCCTGGCGGCCGAAGCGGCGGGTCAAGGACCTCGGCGTGGACCTCGTGTCCCTCGGCGGCGGCGCCGACCTGCTGGGGGTGGTGGTCTCGACCGTCGTCGCGATCATCGCCGCGCTGGTCGTGCTGGTGTTCCTCGTGTCGCTCGTGGTCGTGCTGCTCGAGCTGTGGATCGTCGCCCTGGTCGCCCTCGCGCTCGTCCTCGCGCGGTTCGCCGGGCTGCTGCCGTGGGTCGTGGACACCGGGCGCGGGACCTTCGAGCGGTACCGCTGGCTGCCGCACGCGACGCGCCGCGTGCGGGAGCTGAACGGTGGCGGTCCCGCGCGGATGCGCTGGCGCTGGATCTGACCGCGCACCGGCCGGCCCTGAGCGTCAGTCGCGCGGGCCGCTGCCCGAGGTGAGCTGGCGCGGCGTCCAGCGCGGGCGGCGCTCCGGAGCCGGCTCCGCCAGCGGGTGCAGGCGGTCGGCCACGACGTTGCCGGTCGGGTCCGCCCGGAACACGCGGCCGCGCGGGTCGACGAGGGTCCGCAGGAACTCGACCTGCCGGCGCATCGCGCGGACCTCCTCCTCGAGCTCGAGGATCCGCTTGATCCCCGCGAGGTTGACGCCCTCGTCCTGCGAGAGCCGCTGCACCTCGCGCAGCACCTGGATGTCACGCATGGAGTACCGGCGGCCGCGGCCGCGCGTGCGGGCGGGCCGGACCAGGCCGAGGCGGTCGTACTGGCGCAGCGTCTGCGGGTGCATGCCCGCGAGCTGCGCGGCGACGGAGATCACGTAGACCTTCGCGTCCTCGTCCATCGGTCCTCCCTTCCTGCTCGCCCCCCTGTTGTCCTGCTCTGCGTGCCGCCCGCCGGCTGCGTGCCGGCCCGGCCGTCCGTCAGCGCCGCGCCTGCGCCATGAGGTCGGCGCGCACGTCCTCGCCGGACGTCGCGATGCCGAAGGCCTGCACGGCCTCCTTGGCCGCGTGCGACAGCTTCTGCGGGACGACCACCTGCACGCTCACGAGCAGGTCGCCCGTGCCCTTCGGCGTGGCGACGCCCTTGCCCTTGACGCGCAGCGTGCGCCCGGACGGCGTGCCCGCGGGCACCTTGACCCGCACGGTGGAGCCGTCGAGCGCGGGCACCTCGATGGTCGCGCCGAGCGCGGCCTCGTCGAACGCGATCGGCACGGTCACGCGCAGGTTGGTGCCGTCGAGCGTGAACACGGGGTGCGGCTCGACGTGGACCGTGATGACGAGGTCGCCGGCCGGCGCGCCCTGGTCGCCGGGGCGGCCCTTGCCGCGCAGCCGGATCTTCTGCCCGTCGCGCACCCCCGCGGGGATGCGCGCGTTGACGGTGCGCCCCTCGACGGACAGCGAGATCGTCGAGCCCTCGACCGCGGTGCGGAACGGCAGCGTCGTCGTCGCCGTCAGGTCGGCGCCGGGCTGCGGCCCGCGCGCCGCCCCGAACCCGGGGCCGCCGCCGAACAGGCCGCCGAGGATGTCCTCGAAGCCCGCGCCACCGGCGCCGGACGTGGAGTAGCGGACGCGCCCGCCGGGGCCGTTGGCACCGCCGCCGAACATGCCGCCGAAGACGTCCTCGAACCCGGCCGTGCCGCCACCCCGCCCGCCCGCGGTGAAGCGGGCGCCACCGGCCATGGCACGCAGCTGGTCGTACTGCTGACGCTGCTCGGGGTCCGAGAGGACCGCGTACGCCTCACCGATGTCCTTGAACCGCGCCTCGGCCCCCGCGTCGCCCGGGTTCTGGTCCGGGTGCAGCTGACGCGCGAGCTTGCGGTACGCCTTCTTGATCGTGGCCGCGTCGGCGTCCTTGGTGACGCCGAGCACGGCGTAGAAGTCCTTCTCCAGCCAGTCCTGTCCGGTCACGGCGCCTCCCTCCGGTTCGTCGTGCTGTGCGTGTCCGTGGTCGTGCTCCCAACGATCCAGGTGCCGCAGAGGCGGCGGCCGGTGCCCGGCCGCCGCCTGCGGGCGTGCGTGGTGCTGATGATGCTGGTCCTCAGGCCTCCGGGTCCACGACCGCGACGCGCGCGGCGCGCAGGATCCGCGCGGGCGTGCGGTAGCCGGCCTGCAGCACCTCACGCACCGTGGGCTCGGTGACGTCGGACGAGTGCCCGTGCATGAGCGCCTCGTGCACGGCCGGGTCGAACGTCTCCCCGGCCTCGCCGTACCGCTCGATCCCGAGCCGCTGGAGCGTGGACTCCAGCTTCTCGGCGATCGACGCGAACGGACCCGTGAGGTCACCGTGCCGGCGTGCCAGCTCGATGTCGTCGAGGACCGGGATGAGCGCCTCGCCGACCGTGGCGACACCGCGGTCGTGAGCGGCCAGGGCCTCGGCCTTGGACCGCTTCACGTACGCGTTGTACTGCTGCTCGAGGTTGTAGTGCGCCGCCTGGGCGCGCTGCAGCTCCTCGAGCCGCTCCGCCGCGAGCTTCTCGGCCTCGACCAGGCCCTCGAGGACGACTGCCTCCTCGGCCTCGGTCGTGACCTGCTCGGCCTCGGCCAGCACGGCCTCCTCGGGCGTCGGCTCGCGCACGTCGCCCGTCTCCGGGTCGACGCGGCGCTTGTCGGTGAAGCGCGGCGTCTCCTCGGGCTCGGGGGTCCCCGCCTGGGGTCGCTCGTCAGTCACTTCTTGTCGTCCTCGTCGTCCACGATCTCGGCGTCGACGACGTCCTCGTCGGAGGTCGTCGAGCCCGCGTCGCCGGCGGGGGCGCCGTCGGCGGCCGGGGTGGCGCCCTGGTTGGCGTAGAGCGCCTCGCCGATCTTCTGGCTCGCCGTGAGCAGGGCGGCGTGCTTGGCCTTGACGGCCTCGACGTCCGTGCCCTCGAGCGCGGTCTTCAGCTCCGTGACGGCGCCACCGACCTCACCCTTGATGTCGTCCGAGAGCTTGTCGCCGTTGTCGGCCAGCAGCTTCTCCGTCTGGTAGACGAGCTGCTCCGCGGTGTTGCGGGTCTCGGCCTCCTCGCGGCGACGCTTGTCCTCGGCCGCGTGCTCCTCGGCGTCCTTCACCATGCGGTCGATGTCCTCCTTGGGGAGGGCCGAGCCACCGGTGATCGTCATCGACTGCTCCTTGCCCGTGCCGCGGTCCTTGGCGGACACGTGCACGATGCCGTTCGCGTCGATGTCGAACGTGACCTCGATCTGCGGCATGCCGCGCGGGGCCGGCGCGATACCCGTCAGCTCGAACGTGCCGAGCGGCTTGTTGTCGCGCGCGAACTCGCGCTCACCCTGGAACACCTGGATGAGGACGGACGGCTGGTTGTCCTCGGCCGTGGAGAAGATCTCCGAGCGCTTGGTCGGGATGGCCGTGTTGCGCTCGATGAGCTTGGTCATCACCCCGCCCTTGGTCTCGATGCCGAGCGACAACGGGGTCACGTCGATGAGCAGGACGTCCTTGCGGTCGCCCTTCATGACGCCGGCCTGCAGCGCGGCACCGACGGCCACGACCTCGTCCGGGTTGACGCCCTTGTTGGGCTCCTTGCCGCCCGTGAGCTCGGTGACGACGTCGAACACCGCGGGCATGCGGGTCGAGCCGCCGACGAGCACGACGTGGTCGATGTCCTTGACGGAGATGCCCGCGTCACGGATGACCTGCTGGAACGGCGCCTTCACGCGGTCGAGCAGCGACTGCGTCATCTGCTGGAACTGCGCGCGCGTCAGCTTGGTGTCCAGGTGGATCGGGCCGTTCTCGCTCATGGAGAGGTACTGCAGCGAGATGTTGGTGCTCGTCGCGGACGACAGCTCCTTCTTGGCCTGCTCCGCCGCCTCGCGCAGACGCTGCAGGGCGATCTTGTCCTTCGACAGGTCGACGCCCGTGGTGTTCTTCACCTCGGTGACCAGGTGCGCCACGATCGCGGCGTCCCAGTCGTCACCGCCGAGGCGGTTGTCACCGGCCGTCGCGCGGACCTCGATCGTCGAGAACCCGTCGTCGTCCTTGCCGACCTCCAGCAGGGACACGTCGAACGTGCCACCACCCAGGTCGAAGACGAGGATGTTCTCGTCCTCCTTGCCGCGCTCGAGCCCGTAGGCGAGTGCCGCAGCCGTCGGCTCGTTGATGATGCGCAGGACGTTGAGGCCCGCGATGGTGCCCGCGTCCTTCGTCGCCTGGCGCTCGGCGTCGTTGAAGTACGCCGGGACCGTGATGACGGCGTCCGTGACCGGCTCGCCGAGGTACGCCTCGGCGTCCCGCTTGAGCTTGCCCAGGATGCGCGCGCTGATCTCCTGCGGCGTGTACTTCTTGTCGTCGATCGTCACGGACCAGTCCGTGCCCATGTGGCGCTTGACGGACGTGATGGTGCGCTCGACGTTGGTGACGGCCTGACGCTTGGCGACCTCGCCGACGAGCACCTCGCCGGTCTTCGAGAACGCGACCACGGACGGAGTCGTGCGCGACCCCTCCGCGTTCGCGATGACGGTGGGCTCGCCGCCCTCAAGGGTGGCGACCACGGAGTTGGTGGTGCCGAGGTCGATGCCGACTGCTCGTGCCATGTGTGTGCCTTCTTCCTGGAGCCAGGGGCTCCGACTGCGGTCGTTCGGGACGTCTTGAGTCCGCCGGGCTCAAGTCTGCGTCGGGACGGGGTCCCGGGGCAACTGGAGACGGCGGAAGTTGAGTCTGTGAGGCTCAACCTTTGAGGGCGGCCGCTTGTTCCCGGGGCGGCGGGATCGGGATGCACGAGCGACTACCTACGACGCATGGGAGTCGGTCCTCACCGAACTTGACGGATGTCGCACGAGGTTGGCGGATCGGGCAGGGCGCAACTCACGCGCCGGGGCCGCCGTCCACGACGAACGGGGATCCACCACCCGTGTGACCGACCTGCGCCGACCACTGCGTGGGCTCGGCGAGCACCGGCTCGATGTCCGACCACGGCAGCCGCGCGCTCACCGCGTCGCCGGGCCGCAGCGCGGCGTCCCGCCCAGGCACGACGTCGTCGAGGCGCGCCGCGACCGAGCCGCCGCTCGCGCGCGCGAGGCTGAACTCGTGCGGCACGACGCATGGCCTCAGGCCGATGTGCGTCAGCCACACCCGACCGGTGGGCTCCTGCGACTCCTGTGCGCCGCTCCCCAGCGACTGCGGCCCGTCCACGGACGCGACGAGGTCCTCCGCGAGGCAGGCGCCCCAGGCGCCCGGCTCCAGCGGCGGCTCGTCCCTGCGCGGCGGGCCGTACCCGAGCGGCTGCCACGGCCCGACGGTCATGGCCGCGCCGTCGATCACGTCGAACGGCGCCTCGAAGCCCGGCAGTCCGGGGATGGCGATGACGACCGAGCCGTCCGCCATGCCGACGCCGACGGTCTGCGGGGTCGTGGTGTCCGCGGCTGCCCCGTAGCCACGCCAGGCGAGCTGCGCCGCCGCCGACGCGCGCGGCTCGAGGCGCAGCTCTGCCGGCGCGTCCACTGCCGGCAGGAGGCCGGACCCGTGGTCGATGACGAGGAGGAGCGGACCGTCCTGGTCGAGGGTCAGCGGCGGCGCGCCCGAGAGCGTGCAGGCTCGGGTGGTGCGGTTCACCGCGCGCAGGCTTGCCCAGCCGTTGCCCGTGGCGCGGTCGAAGGCCTCGACGGCGATGTCGAGGTCCGCCGGTCCACACGGCGGCGCGGCGCCGTCCGAGACGGGCGGCGCCGGCAGCGCGGGTCCGGGAGCCGCAAGGCGCACCTCGGGCGACGCCGGGTGCGAGCCGTCGTCGCCGTGGCACGCGACGAGCAGACCGGGCGCCGCGACGAGCGCGGCGGCCCCGACGGTGAGGGGCTTGGCTCCGTGCATGCGTGCACGCTCGCACGGCGTGCACCGCAGCCGCCCGCATCGCACGCCCACCGCTACGAACGTTCACGGTACCTCCGCGACCCAGTCGGGGCGTCCTCGCCCCGTCCCGGCCCGTACACAGGTCAGGGCAGCGCCCACGCCGACCAGGGCATTGCCGGGCCGCCCACCGTCAGCGCGGTCCGTCGAGACAGGCGACGACGACCGGTCGGGTGGACGCTGCGCGCGCCGGACGCGCGACGACGCCAGACTGGCGCGGTGCCGAGCCGCCGTCGCGTCCGTGTCCTGCTGATCGTCCTGACGGGGACGATCGTTGTCCTCGCGCTCGGGGCCGCGCTCGTCGAACGCGGCCTGGTGTGGCCGAACCGTCTGTTCGCAGCGCGCTACGACGTGCGGGGGGTCGACGTCTCGGCGTGGCAGGGAACCGTCGACTGGCCGTCGATCGCCCGGCAGGACGTCGACTTCGCGTACGTGAAGGCCACCGAGGGCTCGTCGTTCGTCGACCGGGAGTTCGAGGCGAACCTGCGCGGTGCGCGTGAGGCCGGGCTGCTGGTCGGTGCGTACCACTTCTTCAGCTTCGAGAGCAGCGGCAGGGCGCAGGCGGAGCACGTGCTCGCGACGGTGCCGGACGACGAGGACCTGCTGCCCGTCGCGATCGACGTCGAGTACTACGGGACGTTCCACGCCGACCCCCCGGACGCGTCGCAGGTCCGCCCGGAGCTGACCGCGATCATCGAGACCCTGCGTGACCACGGCACCGAGCCGGTCGTCTACGCGACCCGCAGCGCGTACGACCGGTACGTCGCCGGCCACTTCCCGGGCACGCCGATCTGGATCCGGTCGGTGATCGTGCCGCCCACCATGTCGGACGACCGGGCGTGGACCTTCTGGCAGTACTCGAACCGGGACCGCCTCGACGGGTACGACGGCGAGGAGTCGTTCATCGACATGAACGTCTTCGACGGCGACCTCGACGACCTGCGCGCCCTGCGGTAGGCCTGGCGAAGGGAGCGGACGGTCATCACCCGATGACCTGGACGAGTCCCGGGGCCCACCTAGCATGCCCGACCGCAGATCTCGGGGATCCGAGGATTCGGGCAACATGGTGAGACGCGAGCTGTCTCAGATGGTGCGGCCCATCCTCGGCTCAGAGCACCGAGATCTCGTCGCCGAGGGTGATCACACCCGGTCGGCTGACGTCGGCGTAGACCGCGAGGTACAGATCTCGCTCGGAGCCGAGCGACCGGAGCCAGGGGGCACGCGGGCTGGTCCCGTCCTGCTGGACATCGATCATCCGGCACCGTGGGATCCGCTCCACGACCGTCAGCGCGGCGGACCCGAGGGCGATCTGGTGGCCGACCCACGTCTCCTCGATGAACGGCGTCTGCGTCTCCACGACGATGTTGACGCGCAGCCGCCGAGGGTCGTCGCTGCCGCCCCACCGGGCCGCGCACCATGCGATCGTCGCGGTGCCGACGAGGGAGACGGCACCGGCGTCCTGGTGCGGGACGGCAGCCTCGGGCAGGATGCGCTGCTCGCTCCCCATGGCGGAGGTGAGGTGCCGGTCGAGCAGCGGGTCGCCCACGAGCCAGCTCGTGTCGTCCGAGCGAACCTCGACCTGGCCGTCCGCCGTCGTCGACGCCGTGTAGCGCACGACGGCGTCCCGCCGGCGGAACCGGCGGGTGTCCTTGACCGACGCGAACCGGCCGTCGCCGTCCACGACGGCGTACCAGCGGTCCCCGTGGAGCCCGCGATGGTCCAGCTCGGCTGAGGCCAGCGCCTCTCCACCCATCGACTTGACCGGGTAGCGGCGCAGGGAGGTGACGACCACGATCTCGAACCTAGCGAGTCGCTCACGGGGATCAGTGCTCCTGCGCGTCCTGACGCGCCCGATGGCGACGCGCGGGCTGCCGAGGCACTGAGCCGCCGCTGTTGTTGGCCTCCCGTGCCCCGCCGCCCGCCGCGGGCAACCGACTCTCACCGTCGCGTCGTCGAGACGCGCGGGGCGCAGGTCGGGATCGGGCAGGTTCAGCCGATGTTGGTGCGGAGCCGAGTCATGAGGGTGTCGGTCATCGGAGATCGACCTGCAACGCGGGGAACCCGGCGAGGTCGCTGTCGACGAGGGACTCCGGCCCGTGAACCTCGGCACCGACGCGGAAGGTCACTGAGGTGCCGGTGGCCGTCGACGCGGTGATGGCGCAGAGCTCGTCGTCCGGCACGCCGTGCCGATAGGTCTGCGACCACGCGCCGTTCGCGCGGTGGTTCTCATGGACGAGTACCGGGCACATCGCCGACACGACCGACATCCCGCGTCGTGGCAGGCCATCGGGGAGTCGCGCACAGTCCTCCGCATCGAAGAAGCGGACGTCCCTGGTCGACATCACGGGCTTGCGGATCACGTCGCCGTGTTCGTCGACCCGAGTGTCCGTGCCGCGCCCGTCGTCCGCGACGGTCACCGTACCGTCGGCTCGCATCGTCACGACGGCGTGACCCATACGCCCACGCGACTCCGCCTCTTCGTTCGCGTACGCGAGCACCTCGAGGATGAGGTGGCGTCGACCACCCGACCCGTAGAGCGTCGGGCGCGATCGGATCTCGGCAAGGTGCGCGAGGTCGAGATCGCTCGACCACGCGTGTGTGGTCGTCACCCACGACGCCCTGTCGCTCACGCATCTCAGGCTATCGAGGCGACGCGCTTTTGGCGCTCGCTCTCGGACGCAGGCATCGAGTACACGGTGATCCGGGGTACCCGAGACGCTCCTTCGGAATGTGCGCCTCGTGGCTTCTGCGCGCCGCGCTCGTCTGGTTCCTGACGTCAGCGTCGAGGCCGCGGTCCATCTCCGCCATGTCGCTGGCGGGTCGATCGGAGAGGTCGAGCGCTCTCTGGCAGACGCCGGTGGTCTCAGAGACGAGCGCGCGCTGCAGTTCGCGCTGGATCAGTCGAAGTCCACCGCCGTGTCCCGCGGGTACTGGCCGCCGGCGAGCTTCACCAGCTGCGCGTGCGCGTACTCGCAGACGAGCGCATGGCGGTACACCATGCGCGGCACGTCGACGTTCGAGTCCATCCACAGGCTCATGCCGGCGAGCTTCCAGTGCCGGAAGGTGTCGTCGCCGGTGATGACGGCGAGGATCTCGAGGAAGGAGTCGTCGAATCGCATCGAGTGCACCGCTCGGCGGTACTCCTCCGAGCTGAGCGCCACCGAGAACGGGATGTTCATGAAGCACAGCGCCGTCTGGATGTCGAGGCGGACCAGTCGCCGGCGGTGCCGCTCGGCGTCGAGCGGCGGGATGTCCAGCTGACGGAAGTCGAGCGGGTCACGGGCGACGAGAGGCACGACGTCGAGCGCGATGAGCACGTCGTACACGTTGACGTCGTGCTCGACGACGGCCTGGTCACCCAGCTCGGACAACGACTCGGGACGCAGCGTGACGGGCTCGATGCCCACCGGGGTGTTGCGGATGATGAAGTTCACCAGGTTCGTCTCGATGACGAAGTGGCGCAGCAGCAGGTCCACGGCGTCGGGTGACACGCACCGCCGCAGGAACCACACGCAGAGGAAGTCCATCGTCCCCAGCGGCATCCACCGGAATGGAAGCAAGCGCTTCAGGAGGCGGATGATCGTGACGAGCACCCGCGAGAGCACCATCGCGATCGGGTAGAGCCAGCGCCGGGACTGACGTCGCTGGTCGTCGATGATCTGCCGTACCACCGCCCGGTCGAGCGGAACCGAGGGGTCGGCGAAGATCGCCTCCCACATGCTCGGGTCAGAGCGGACGAACTCTGCCACCTCAGCGATCCAGCTCTTCGAGCTGCAGCGCGTAGAGCCGGGCGACGACCTGCGCGCACCGCACGATCTCGTCGGCGGTGGCGTCGTCGATCAGGCCGGACGTCAGGATCGCCTCCATGTCACCGGTGTGCGCGCCGTCCGCCTCCTGGTGGTACGTCATGAAGTGTACCTGGTTGTCGGCGAGGCCGAGCACCTCCTGGAACCGCGCCGCCCACTCGGCCGCGCGGCGAGCGCCCAGGCCCTCGATGATGAACATCGCGCCGAGCAGACCCGCAGGGTTCGGCTTGCCGGCGTAGTGGAACAGGTAGCCCGAGAGGGCCTCCGAGCCGACGTTCTTGCGACCGGCACGCAGCTCCTCCCGCGAACCGCCGAGCGCGACATAGTCGGCCTCGAGCAGGAAGTGGTCCCGGTGCTCCTCCTCGGCGTGCTTGATCGCGGCCGCTCGCAGCTCGAAGTGGTCGATGTCGAAGTTGGAGGCCGCCCGTGCGATCCACGGCGAGCCGTCGATCACCTGCTGCCGCAGGTTGAACAGCAGCCGCATGTAGTCCTCGAGCGTGACGGTGCCGTCGTCGAGGCGCTGCAGCACGGGGACCTTGGCCAGGTGCTCCTCGAGCTCGGCCCAGACATCGCCGAGACGCTCGAAGAGCGAGTCGCTGTCGGTGGCCGTCCCGGCGGCCGTCGACGGATCGGCCGGAGTGGTGGTTGTCACGACGATGCTCCTTGCGGGTTGGGTGGGGCGACCACGGTGAGCTGTGCAAAGGCGAAGGAGAAGCGGCCGGACTCCGGCACCGCGAGCAGGATGGTCTCCCCCGGCGCGAACCGGCCCGTCCGCACCGCCTCCTCGAGGGCGATGAAGATGCTGGCCGACCCGGTGTTGCCGCGGGTCTCGAGGTTGGAGAACCACCGATCGGTGTCGAGGGAGGGGACACGACGGCGCAAGGCATCGAACGCGACATCCCGGAAGACGTTGGTGCTGTAGTGGCAGATGACGTGGTCGAGGTGGCTGACGTCGATCAGCCCGATGTCCACGAGCTCCTCGAACTGCGCGATCCCGGTCTCGGCGAGCTCGTCGAGCATGCCGACGTCCTGCCGCAGGACGAACATGCCGGCGGCCCCCGCGTCCGCGATGCCGACGTCCTGCCAGGTGCCTCCGACGTGGGGCTCGTCGCCGCTCATCCCCGCGCGCATGCACACGGCGTGCTCATGAGCGAGGGACACCTGCCGTATCCAGTCGACCCGCAACGAGAGCCTCGTCGGATGCGGCTGGAACTCGACGACCACGGCCCCCGCCCCGTCGGAGAGCATCCACCGCAGGAAGTGCGCGTCCATGCCGGCGCGGAACCCCTCGTACCGACGCTGCCGCAGGCTACGGCTCGGCAGCTCGGAGGCCACGACCGCCCCGCGCGGGTGATCGCCGAGACGGACCTTGCTGACCACGGCATCCAGCGCTGCCATGCTCGAGGCGCAGACTCCCGACGCGGACAGCAGCTGCATCGGCCCGCCACCGAGCCGACCGTGCACCATGTTGGCGAAGCCGGGCACGAGCACGTCGCCCATGGTCGTCGCGGTCGCCAGCATCCTCAGGTCCGATGGTTGGATGCCGCGATCATCGAGCGCCGCGTTGAGCGCCTTGACCGCGAGCTCCTCGTTGAGCTCGGTGGGTTCGCCCTGCTCGTCGAGCGCGTAGTGCCGCTGCTTGATGCCGTTGGACGTGAGGATGCTGCGGCGGATGCGTGCGGTGACGGCATCGTCTCCGCCGAGCCGAGCCGCCATGCCGTCGTTGTCCACCGGAGGGCCGGGCAGGTAGCGACCGAAGCCCGTCAGGTACGCGCGCGCGGTCGTCGTCATGGGCGGAGCCTAGGGTCCGACACGCCGCTCCGACGGTCTGCCGCCGAGGTGACCATTCAGGGGATCAGCAGCACCTCGGTGGCTCCCCGTGTTTGTGCCCGACGCCCTGGACAAGAGGAAGGACCGCCGGGCCGCGCGGAGTGCACAGCACGACACGTCGCTTCCTCTGGTGCCGGCGACCTCGACGGTCCCGTGCGACCTCGGCCTCGATCCCGCCGCCCGTCATCGCCCGTAGGACGACACGCGGACCGGACCAGCGCAGCGCGGGACCCTGCACGAACGACTCACCGCTCGTGGTGTTCGAGGCACGTCGACGCTGAACGAGCGCGTTGCCGCCGACGCCCCTGTTCCCGCACGTCGCCGAGGATCCGGAGACGTAGGTGGGACGGACCCCGTCTCGCCCACTCGTCCAGTGGCCGCCGACCTGCTGGCGCATCGCGCGAGTCCCATCGCAGGTCACAGCACCGCGGCGCCCGCGTCGTGGGATCGATCTCATCCGAGTTGGCCGATCTCACGGAGCTGGCCACGGCGTGTCCGAATCTCACCGAGTCGGCCAAGCGGGATGCTCGACGCGTGCGCGCGTCGTCGACGAGAGCTCCCTCGAGCTGTCGCGGCTCTGGCTCGCGGGCTTCTCGGTCGTCATCGACGGTCGTCCCGTCAGCCTCGGGCCGCCGCACGGACGAGCCGGGCGACGTGCTCAGCTCTGGCGGGCGATGACGACGAAGGCCACGGCGCCCTCGAGAGCACCGACGCATCCATCGAGCACGTCGCCGCTGCATCCGGAATGGGCACCGCAGCCACCCTGCGTCGGCGCCTCCACCATGCGGTGGGTGTCCCCCCGACCGTGTACCGCGAGACGTTCCGGCTCGGGTGACCTCTGCGCCACTCCGGCGTCGGGCGTCAGGGAACGGGCGTGCGGCGCACGTCGACCGGACGTTCCTTCAGTCCGGCTCGCAGACGCAGAGCTGGACCGCGGCATCCCCGGTGAACGGTCCACCGGACCAGTCGCCGAATCGCTCGACGAGCCGGAGCCCACCCAGTGAGAGCAGGAGCGGCAGCTCCTGGGGGAAGATGCTCCTGATCTCCAGCGGCGCGACGACGACGTCGGTCTCGGACTCCGTCGAGAAGTACCAGGTCCCGCGGGTGACCTGCGCAGCCGCGTCGTAGGTCTCCGCGACGTCGACGTGCACGCGGCCACGATCGGGGTCCACGAACGACAGCGCCTCGCGTCTCCGTCGGACGCCGTCGGCCTGGGCGAGCATCTGCACGCTCGGGTTGAACACGTCGAAGACGAGCCGACCTCCGGGCGCCAGGTGCCGTCGCACCGACCGGAAGCAGTCGACCAGGTCCGACGCCTCGTGCAGATGGAGCAACGAGTTGGCGGCGATGATCACGAGGTCGAACGTCCGGCCCAGGTCGAACGCGCGCATGTCGCCCTGCACCCACTCCAGCTCCACGCCACGCTCGGCCGCCTTGCGCTGAGCCTCGGCGAGCATGCCCGGCGAGAGCTCCAGGCCCACGCACGGATGCCCGTCGGACGCGATCGGGATCAGCTTGCGGCCGGTGCCACACCCGAGCTCCAGGACTGACCCGCCTTGTCGGTCGGCCTCAGCCCGGTAGAAGTCGACCGCCGGCCCGCCACCCGGGAACAACCGGTCGTACAGCTTCGCGTCCGAGTAGAACCTTTCGCTCATGATGCGCATCGTCCTACGACGGGTGTCGAGATGAAGAGCCGATTGATCGGATCCGGGCGTCGTACCTTCACTGACGTCGGATCGGACAGCTGCGACGAGTTCCTTTCACCTCCTGTGGGATCTCATCTGCACCGTCCCAATCTCACGTAGTTGCCCAGGAGGCTCGTCGCGCTACGAAGTCGAGTCCCGCTCCCGGTGCGGGCATGGATCATGGGCGCATGCCTCCCGAGCCCGCCATCACCCTCATCCGACCCAAGCAGCTGACGGCGAAGGCTCCCTACGCCTACGCCGCGGTGGCCGGTGAGTTCGTCTTCACCGCCGGCGCCTGCCCGCTCGACGCTGACGGCAGGACGGTTGCCGTCGGTGACGTCGCCGGACAGGCGCGCCAAGCGATGACCAATCTCGAAACGGCACTACATGCCGCCGGAGCGCAGCTGACCGACGTCGTCAAGACGACCGTCTACGTCGCCTCATCTCGGCAGTCGGACCTGGGGACCGCCTGGAACGTCGTCCATGCGGCGTTCGGCGAGCACGAGGTGCCCAGCACGTTGCTCGGCGTGACCGTGCTCGGCTACGACGACCAACTGGTCGAGGTCGAGGCCATCGCGATCCGTCCGCTGCCGACGGCACCGGCAGGGGACCTCGACGGATAGGCGAGATGGCGACCGCCGGATGACCTCCATGCCTTTCACCTCGCGCCGTTCAAGATCTCGGGACACATGGTCACGACGGGCCCTCCTGACCTCGACTCACAGGCGCGGCGCAACACCTACTCGTGCATCAGCCCCGGACCCCCGGATCCAGGACGTGTTGCGACGAACGCACCGCGCCGACAAGGGCTATCTGGGCTTCATCGCCTCAGGCTGCAAACTAGGAGCCGTCGACATGTCCACTCGTCACATCCCGTTGGCCCGGGTCAACGACGCGTGGACCGTCAGGACCCGAGGGGTGTCGCACGTCTCACAGCCTTGTTCGCGTCGCAGGCGACAGGCTGACCCGATGAGCACACCCGACGGGTCGGACGGCTGACTGAACAGCAGGCCAAGCTGTTCGTCAGTACGACCCGCTGGAGCCGTGGTGGACCGAGAGCCACTACGACGACTCCTCCTGGGACGAGGAAGCGCTCATGCTCGCGGGCCGGCTCGCCGACGCCGGCTCCGTCGGTGATGTGCGAGCCCTGATCCTCGCGGTGCTCTCCGTGCCCTTCCCGGGCTCGCGCGTCGATGGCGGGCTGCTTCGTGACGACGACATCGACGCTCTTGCCGAGGCGTCATGGCACCTCCTGCTTCCGCTCCGACATGTGACGGAGCCCGTGCGCTCCCCAAGGCTGCCAACACCCCGCGCCTAATCGTTTGTATCGATCGCACGCCCCACGACTCCGTGCCAGAGTTGGCCGAACGCGCTGCGTGAACGTTCACAACGACGTGGAGTCGCGCCGCGCGGCCAGCTCCAGGAGGCAGACGACATGCACCGAACGGCCCGACGGCTGCTGCTCGCCGTCACACTCAGCCTCGCACTGGCCGGAGGGGTCGTGGCACCGTCCGCGCCCGCCTCCGCCGAGAGCAACGGCGGCACCCGCGTGATGCCCCTGGGCGACTCGATCACGGAGGGCGTCGGCATGTCCGGAGGCGGCGGGTACCGCGTCGGGCTGTGGCAGCGCCTGGCGCAAGGCGGCTACACCACGGACTTCGTCGGGTCGGGCTTCAACGGGCCGTCGAGCCTGTGGGACCACGACCACGAGGGGCACTCCGGCTGGAGGATCGACCAGATCGACGCCAACGTCGTCAACTGGGTGCGGACGTACCAGCCGCGCACCGTGCTGCTGCACATCGGCACGAACGACATCAGCCAGAACCGCGACCTGGCGAACGCGCCGAACCGGCTCGCGGGGGTCATCGACAAGATCACCAGCACGTCCCCGCAGACCGACGTCTTCGTCGCGACCCTCATCCCGGTCTCGTACGCGGACTCGCAGGTCCGTGCCTACAACTCCGCCATCCCCGGCATCGTGTCGAGCAGGGCCAACGCAGGCAAGCGCGTGCACCTCGTCGACATGTACCGGGCGGTCAGCCTCTCCGACCTCCCCGACGGCGTGCACCCCAACGCGAACGGCTACGACAAGATGGCGGCCGCCTGGTACGACGCGCTGCGTGCCGTGCCGGGGAGCATCGGCAACCCGGCGGGGGGCACGACCCCCACTCCCACGCCGACCCCTACCCCGACGCCCAGCCCGACCTCCAACCCCGGCACCGGCCCGGTGGACACCTCGGCCTGGTACTCGCTCGTCAACCGCAACAGCGGCAAGGCCATCGACGTGTACAACCTGTCCACCGCCGACGGCGCCCGCATCACCCAGTGGTCCCGCAACGGCGGCAACCAGCAGCAGTGGCAGTTCGTCAGCACCGGCAACGGCTACTACGAGCTGAAGTCGCGGCTGTCGGGCAAGGTCCTCGACGTGGCGGCGAGGTCGACCGCCGACGGGGCGGCGATCCAGCAGTGGAGCGACAACAACGGCACCAACCAGCAGTTCAGCATCCAGACGATCGACGGGTACATCCAGCTGATCAACCGGAACAGCGGCAAGGCCGTCGAGGTGCAGGGTGCCTCCACCAGCGACGGCGGGAACATCGTCCAGTACTCCGACTGGAACGGCTCCAACCAGCAGTGGCAGCTGGTCAAGGTCGGCTGAGCCCGGCACGTCACAGCGGGATCGCCTCGGGCGGCCTGCGGCTGAGGATCCGAGGGGTGTCGCACGTCTCATAGCCTCGTCCTCGCCGCAGGCGACAGGCTCACGCGATGAGCACACCTGGCGCGTCGGACGGCCTGGCTGAACAGCTGGCCAAGCTGTTCGTCAGGCACGACCCGCTGGAGCCGTGGTGGACCGAGAGCCACCACGACGACTCCTCCTGGGACGAGGAAGCGCTCATGCTCGCGGGCCGGCTCGCCGACGCCGGCTCCGTCGGTGATGTGCGAGCCCTGATCCTCGCGGTGCTCTCCGTGCCCTTCCCGGGCGCGCGCGTCGATGACGGGGTGCTTCGTGGCGACGACATCGACGCTCTTGCCGAGGCGTCATGGCACCTCCTCTGCTTCCGCTCCGACCTGTGACGGGCGCGCCCGTCAACCCCGTGCTCGGCGGATCTCCCGACGGCTCGGCTGACGCCGCGCGGCTTCGTCGACGTCCTTGAACCACTCCGCGCGGCGCAGCGCCTCGGAGTCGCCCCGAGTTGGCTGGCGCCGATGCTGTGCCTTCTCGCGCCGGCGCCGCTCGGCGAAGACCGCCGTGTAGCGCTTGTGACTCTCCCGTGACGCCTCCAGCGCCTCGAGCGCCGCCAGCAGCGTGGCCCCGGTCCAGTCGTCCGCTCGACGCGCTCCCAGCCGCCCGCCGCGTTGATCGGTGAGACCTACCAGCTGACGCAGGTACCGCTCGGTGCCGTCGAACCCGAGAGGGGCGTGGCGGTTGAGCAGCGACCTCAGCGCACTCGATCGATGCCTCAGAGGCAGGCTCGGGTCGCGGACCCGACGCGCCCACGTCCCCCAGCTCACCGGCGCAGGCTAGCCGACCCCCACCAGGCCTGTGGGAACCAGCAGGCACCGTGCCAGGATCGCGTGCGTGATGCTCCGCGATGCGACCGGCGACGACGTCGACCTGCTCCATGACCTGCTCCTCGAGGCGTTCAACTGGGACGGGACGCAGCGGTTCACCCGAGCTGGGGTCATGGCGGACGCCCACACCGAGCGCTACCTCGGAGGATGGAAGCGCCCGGACGACTTCGGGCTCGTCGCCACCGACGACGACGGATCCCCGCTCGGGGCCGTCTGGGCGCGCGCCCTGCCCGCCGCCACGCCGGGCTACGGCTACGTGGCGGACGACGTCCCGGAGCTCGGCATGGCCGTCGCCCGCCCTCACCACGGCCGGGGCGTCGGCTCCGCGCTGCTTGCCGGATGCCTCGAGCAGGCCCGCGGCCTCGGGCGGAGGGCGTTGAGTCTGAGCGTCGAGGACGGGAACGTCGCCGCTCGCGCCCTCTACGCCCGGCACGGGTTCGTGGTGGTCGGCCGCAACGGGGGCTCCGACACGATGCTGCGCAAGCTCTGATGCCCTGACGGCGCCGGGAACGGGGCAAGTGATATCGATCGCGCCCGCCCTAGTCGTCCCTCCGCAGCTCGGTGCTGTCGCGGTGACAGGACCAGCGAGTTCCTCCACCCCCAGGGGCGCGCGTCCCCACGCCCCCTCCTAGGGTGACGCGCATGGCCCTCCCTGCCGACAGCCATGTCCACACCCAGCGGTCGTGGGACGCGCCGGACGGGTCGATGCACGCCACCTGCGAACGGGCGCTCGAGCTCGGCATGCAGGCCATCGCCTTCACCGAGCACCTCGACCACACGGCCTTCACCGTTGCCATGGAAGGTCTGGAACCAGGACACGTGCTGGTCCAGCTCGCAGAAGAAGGCGTCGTCACACCCCCCACCTTCGACGCTGCCGGCTACCTCGAGGAGATCGAGCGATGCCGCCACCGCTACCCAGGGCTGTGCATCCTCAGCGGCCTGGAGATCGGTGAACCGCACCGGCACGCCGACGCCGTCGCCGACGTCCTGGCCGTGGGCGACTTCGACCGGACGCTCGGCTCCCTGCACTGCCTGCCCGACGGGGACGGCCTGGCTGAACCGCCCGGCCTGTACCGGCACCGTGCCCCGGCGGACGTGATGCGCGCCTACCTCGCCGAGGTCGCGGTCATGGTGTCCGGCCCGCAGCGCTTCGAGGTGCTGGCCCACATCGACTACCCGGTCCGCACCTGGCCCAGCTCGGCAGCGCCCTTCGACCCCCTCGACTTCGAGGAGGAGTTCCGTCACGCACTGCGAGCCACAGCCCAGGCAGGGCGAGCGCTCGAGGTCAGCACCCGCGTGCCGCTCCATCCTCACGTACTGCAGTGGTGGCACGACGAGGGTGGCCACGCCATCACGTTCGGCAGCGACGCGCACGACCCCGACTGGATCGCCCGCGGCTTCCGCGACGCGACACACCTCGCCGAAGCGACGGGGTTCAACCCCGGACGCGACCCGGCCCACTTCTGGACGCGTTCCAGCAGAGCGCGACGCTGAACCGCCCTCGGCGAGCAACGACCGCTCGCACGCCTCCGCAGCTCAGCGAGACGAGGCCGCTTCGAGGGTCGCAGCCATGGGGTCAGCGAGCAGACGTCGAGGGGAGGCCGTCGAGGAATGCGCTGAGGTCCTGCGGAGTGCGGTAAAGGTGTCCGCTCATGCCGAGCGCGACCGCGGCTTGCACGTTGGGGGCTGACCGTGGGTGACGGGTCAGACGTCGGTGCGCAGGTGTACGTGCAGGTGCATGTCGTGATGTCCGTCGGCGTGGAGCGCGTGGCACGTCCTACGCCCTCGGAGCGACAGCCGAGCAGGGCGGCGGCGCGGCACGACGCAGGCTTGCGGACGGAGTGCTCGAGCGCGCGGCGATTGAACGCGAGGTCCGTACCGTGCGCCTGACGATCAGTCCGGGCAACACCGCCTCCGAGCGGCTCGCATCCGTGTACGGCTTCGTGCCGGTCGGCGAGCAGTGGGACGACGAGGACGGGCGCGAGATCATCTACGAGCTCGGTGTCGGCAGCGCCGGTCGGAGAACTCCTGCCGTCCCGTGAAGAGCCACTCGCGCTCTGACGCTTCCCTGGGGATCCTGACACGAAGGTGAGACCGCGTCGCTTCGCGCTCCGCTGGGTGCGCATGCCAAAGAGTCGCGGGACCAGGTCCGCCAGTTGGTCGAATCACCACGTGCTGCGTGCGGTGCGCACGCCCCCGTGCCCGCGATCCCGTGTCACGCACGTGTCGTCAGACCTGTGCGCTCGTCGAAACGAGGCAGTTACCCGGCGGCAGGCCGTGCGTAACCGGGGCATCACACCATCGAGTGATGGGGCCAGAGCTCGCGTCGCCGACGGTCGTGCCGGGCTCCGACACGGCCCGGACCGTCGCGACGCACTGCCCCTACTGCGCACTGCAGTGCGGCATGCAGCTGCACGTCACGCACCGCTCGGGGCACGAGCGGCCCGACGTGCGGCTCACGCCGTCGGACTTCCCGACGAACCGGGGCGGCCTGTGCGCCAAGGGCTGGTCGGCGGCCGACCTGCTCGCGCATCCCGAGCGGCTCACGACCCCGCTGGTACGCACGCGCGCCGGCGACCGCTCCTCGGCGCTGCGGCCGGCGACGTGGGACGAGGCGCTCGACGCCGTGGCCGCGGCCGTCCGAGCGACGCAGCGACGGTACGGCCGGGACGCGGTCGGGTGCTTCGGCGGGGGCGGGCTGACCAACGAGAAGGCCTACCTGCTGGGCAAGTTCGCCCGGACGGTGCTGCGGACGCGCTCGATCGACTACAACGGCCGCTGGTGCATGTCGTCGGCCGCGGCTGCCGCCACCCGCACGTTCGGGATCGACCGCGGGCTGCCGTTCCCCGTCGCGGACCTGGCCCTGGCCGACGTGCTGCTCCTCGTGGGCGCCAACCCGGCGGAGACGATGCCGCCGCTCATGCAGCACCTCGAGGCAGGCCGCGAGCGCGGTGCCCGGCACGTGGTCGTCGACCCGCGCACCACGGCGACAGCGCGCACGGCGCACCTGCACCTTCAGCCGCGCCCGGGGACCGATGCCGCCCTGGCCAACGGTCTGCTGCACGTGGTGGCGCGCAGGGGCTGGGTGGACGAGGAGTACGTCGCGACGAGGACGGCGGGGTTCGAGACGGTCCGCGAGGCGGTGACCGGCTACTGGCCGGACCGCGTCGAGCGGATCACCGGCATCCCCGCCCGTGACCTGGAGGCCGTCGGGGAGATGCTGGGGACGGCAGCGACGGCGATGGTGCTCACGGCACGCGGCGCCGAGCAGCACGCGTCGGGGACGGCCACGGCACAGGCGTTCATCAACCTCGCCCTCGCGCTCGGACTGCCCGGCCGTCCGGGTTCGGGCTACGGGACCCTCACGGGTCAGGGCAACGGGCAGGGCGGACGCGAGCACGGGCAGAAGGCGGACCAGCTGCCCGGGTACCGCAAGATCACCGACCTCGCCGACCGCGCCCACGTCGCGGGCGTGTGGGGCGTCGACCCGACGCGCCTGCCGGGCCCGGGGGTGTCCGCCACGGAGATGCTGCGTGCCCTCGGGACCCCCGGCGGGGTGCGGACGCTGCTGCTGCTCGCGTCGAACGTCAGCGTCTCCGCGCCCGACGCCGGCCGGGTCACCGACCGGCTCGACGCCCTCGACTTCCTGGTCGTCGCGGACCTGTTCCTCTCCGAGTCGGCGGCCCGGGCGGACGTGGTGCTGCCCGTCGCGATGTGGGCCGAGGAGGACGGCACGGTGACCAACCTGGAAGGACGGGTGCTGCGACGTCGCCGGGCGGTCGACCCGCCGCCCGGCGTGCGGACCGACCTGGACGTCCTCATGGGCGTCGCCGAGCGGCTCGGGCACGGGGGCCTCATGACGACCGATGCGGCCGCCGCCTTCGACGAGCTGGGCCGCGCCAGCTCCGGCGGCGTGGCGGACTACGGCGGCATCACCTACGACCGCATCGAGGACGAGCAGGGCGTGTTCTGGCCGTGCACCGATGCCGAGCACCCGGGCACACCCCGGCTGTTCGGGACGCGGTTCGCACATCCCGACGGGCTGGCCCGGTTCTACCGCGGCGAGTACCGCGACGCGGCCGAGCGCACCGACGCCGAGTTCCCGTATGTGCTGACCACCGGGCGCCTGATGCGGCAGTACCAGAGCGGCACGCAGACCCGCCGGGTCTCGGCGCTCACCGGTGACGAGGTGGGTCCCGACGGGTCCGTGGTCCCGCACGCCGAGCTGCACCCCGACCTGGCGCGCCTGTGCGGCGTCGGCGACGGCGAAGCGGTCCAGCTGCGGACCCGCCGGGGCACCGCGGTGTTCCGGGCGCGGCTCACGACGGGCATCCGTACCGACACGGTGTTCGTGCCCTTCCACTGGGGTGGCCCGTCCCGCGCCAACACGCTGACCGACGACGCCCTCGACCCGATCTCCCGCATGCCGGCGTTCAAGGCGTGCGCCGTGGCCGTCACCTCCCTCGCCGCACCCGCCACACCACCGACCGGTTCGCCTGCGGAGCACGTCCGTGCGCCGTGGCCGCCGGCCCGACCGAAGGGGCTCGCCTTGGACAGTCACCCGACCTTCCTGCAGGGCGTCTACGCGCTGACCGGGAAAGGACTCGCCGCACCGACCTTGATCGACCCGAGCCTGTCGTACACCGTGCCGGACGGCGCGGTGGCCCAGACGGTGTACTTCCGGGGTGGCAACAGTGCCAACGAGCTCGTCGTCGTCGTGCTGGTCCGCGACGGCGTGCCGATGCGGTACTTCCCCATCGGCGCCAAGGGCGACGTGCACGTGCCGCTGCGCGTGGTGGAGGACCTCGAGCCCGGCACCACCCTCGAGGTGCATGCGGCCGGCGCGGCGGGGGTCTCCGGGGTCGTCGTCATCGACCTCGGCCTCGTGGAGGTGTGAGGTGACCCGGCGCCGGCGCGGGGACGACGGTCGGCGCGACCTCGTCGTCGTGGGCAACGGCATGGCGGGTGCGCGCGCCGTGGAGGAGATCCTCGAGCGCGGCGGCGCCTCGCAGTTCCGGATCACGATGTTCGGCGAGGAGCCGTACGGCAACTACAACCGCATCATGCTCTCGAACGTCCTGGCCGGCCTCGAGAGCGAGGACGCGATCTTCCTCAACTCGATGGCCTGGTACGACGAGAACGAGATCACGCTGCACGCCGGCGTGCGGGTGGCGCGCATCGACCGGCACGCCCGCACCGTCCGCGCCGACGACGGCAGCCGCACACCGTACGACGCGCTCGTCATGGCGACCGGCAGCAGCGCGTTCGTCCCCGACATCCCTGGCATGCGCACGGCCGGGCGCGGCTTCCACCAGGGCGTGTTCCGGTTCCGCACACTGGACGACACCCGCGCGATGATCCGGTACGCGCGCACCCACAAGCAGGCGGTCGTCATCGGCGGCGGCCTGCTCGGTCTCGAGGCGGCCCGCGGGCTGCAGACCCACGGTGTCGACGTCACGGTCGTGCACGGCCCCGGTCACCTGATGAACCAGCAGCTCGACCCCGCGGGCGGGTACGTCCTGCGGCGCGGCGTCGAGGCTCTCGGGATCTCGGTGGTGACGTCGGCCCGGACGGTCAAGGTGCTCGGGGAGACGGAGATCACGGGTGTGCAGCTGGGCGACGGACGCGTCCTGCCGTGCGACATGGTCGTGGTGGCGGCCGGCATCCGGGCCAACTCGTCGATCGCGGCCGCCAGCGGGTTCCTGGTGGAGCGTGGCATCGTCGTCGACGACCAGATGCACGCGCTCGACGACCAGGGCACGCCCGACCCGACCGTGTTCGCCGTCGGTGAGTGCGTGCAGCACCGGGACCAGGTCTACGGTCTCGTCGCGCCGCTGTGGGAGCAGGCGCGGGTCCTCGCGGACGTGCTCACGGGCACCGACCCGTCGGCGCAGTACCACGGCTCCCGCACCGCCACGAAGCTGAAGGTCGCGGGCATCGACGTCGCGTCGATGGGCATCACGGCGCCCGAGCGTCCCGACGACGACCACATCGTCATCTCCGAGCCGCGACGCGGGCTGTACAAGAGCGTGGTGGTCCGCGACGACCGCCTGGTCGGTGCGACGCTCGTCGGCGACCTCGAGAAGGTCGCTCCCCTCATCCAGGCGTTCGACCGCGGTTCGCCGTTGCCCGAGGACCGGATCGCGCTGCTGTTCGACCTGGGCACGGCGCCCGCCGCGGTGGGCGTGGCCGAGCTTCCCGACGAGACCACCGTGTGCAACTGCAACGGCGTGAGCAAGGGGACGATCGCGGCGTGCGTCCGCGGCGGAGTCGCTTCCGTCACGGGCGTCATGGACGCGACCCGCGCAGGCAAGGGCTGCGGGTCCTGCAAGACGCTCGTGGGGCAGGTCGTGGAGTGGGCGGCGGGCGGCACGCTCGAGGTCGACGAGTCCGCCTCCTGGTACGTACCCGGCGTCCCCTACGCCAAGGCCGAGCTCGTGGCGCTCATCCGCGAGCAGGAGCTGCGCTCGGTGTCGGCCGTGTTCGCGGCGCTCGCGCCCGGCGGCGTCGAGGACGCGAAGTCGAAGATGGGACTGAGCTCGTTGCTGCGCACCCTCTGGGGCGCGGCGGTCGTCGACGAGCGCGACGGGCGCTTCATCAACGACCGGGTGCACGCCAACATCCAGCGTGACGGCACGTTCTCGGTGGTCCCGCAGATGAAGGGCGGGGTCACGTCGGCCGACCAGCTGCGCCGCATCGCCGACGTCGCGGACAAGCACAGGATCCCGCTGATCAAGCTCACCGGTGGCCAGCGGATCGACCTGCTCGGCGTGCCCAAGCAGGATCTGCCGAAGGTCTGGGCGGACCTCGACATGCCGTCCGGGTACGCGTACGGGAAGTCCTTCCGGACGGTCAAGACGTGCGTCGGCAGCGACTTCTGCCGGTTCGGGCTCGGCGACTCGACCGCGCTCGGCATCGCGATCGAGACCCGGTACCAGGGACTGGATAGCCCGGCCAAGATCAAGCTCGCCGTGTCGGGCTGTCCGCGCAACTGCGCGGAGTCCTACGTCAAGGACGTCGGGGTCGTGGCCGTCGACGGTGGTCGCTGGGAGATCTGGGTGGGCGGCGCCGCCGGTGCGCACATCCGCAAGGGTGACCTGCTCACGACGGTCGACACCCCGCAGGAGGTCATGACGCTCACCGGTCGTTTCATCCAGTACTACCGCGAGACGGCGAACTGGCTCGAGCGGACCTACGCGTGGGTGCCCCGGCTCGGGATCGAGCACGTGCGTGCGGTCGTGGTGGACGACAGCGAGGGGATCGCAGCGGAGCTCGACGCCGCCGTGCAGGCCTCCGTGGACGCCTACAGCGATCCGTGGAAGGAGCGCGACGACCCCGCTGAACCCGGCCAGTTCCGCACCGCGCTGCCGCTGACCGTCCTGCCGCAGGTCCCGGTCCGATGAGTGCAGGGAGGGACGCACGGGCCGTCGGCGGCGAGCCCGGTGCGGGTCCGCTCGACACCGTGAGCGGACCACCCGCACCGCGCGTCACGACCGCCGGCGGCGGCGGGCCACATGTGGTGGGACCGCTGTCCGAGATCCCGCTCGGCGAGGGACGCGCCTACGCGGTCGGCGGTCGGCAGGTGGCGGTCTTCCGACTGCGCAGCGGCGCCCTGCGCGCGCTCGACGCGGTGTGCCCGCACCGGGGCGGTCCGCTGGCCGACGGGCAGATCGACGCCGACGTCGTCGTCTGCCCGCTGCATGCGCACGTCTTCGACCTGGGCAGCGGTGCATGCGGCTCCGGGCAGAGCGACGTGGCGTCCTACGCGGTCCACCTCGAGGGCGACCAGGTGGTCGTGGTACTGCCCGTCTAGAGGATGGCGCTGAGCAACCAGCGGCCGACCGTCTCCGCGTTCGGGCGGTGCTCGGATCGTTCGCGACCGCCCCGGTGCGCGCGCAGATCGGCTATCGACGGACCATCGTCGTCAGCCTGCTGACCGGTGCGGGCTCGCTGCTGGCTCTCTCGGGCACGACGAGCGGCCCGATCGCCGCCGGAGTCCTTGCGATCTACATCCTTCACGCCGTGGTGTGGAGCATCTGTGCCACCTCACTGCGGCAGCGAGTTCCACACTCCTGACGACCACCGCGTGCGGGATGGCGTCCGACGAGGACGCCAGGTCCGAAGGACCCGCGCCGCGAGGCGCAGAGACCGGTCGCGCAGCGGTGTGCCCAGCGAACTCACCACCTTGGACCGGCTCAAGTCGTGGCGTTCCAGGCCGATGAAGGACCATACGGTCCTCCTTCCGCTTGGGGGTGGCACGGCACAATCAACGCCCGCCCGCGCGGACGCAGGAGGACTTGCACCATGAGCACGCCAGCAGCCGGCTTCTACCCGGATCCCACCCCCGGCGCAGCCCCCGGGCAGATGCGGTACTTCGACGGGACGAGCTGGACAGAGCAGGTGCAGGCGGCTCCGCCCGCAGCGCCGTGGGCGGGAGCTCCGGCGCCGCAGGCCGACGCGGTTGCCCCTGCGGCCCCTCTCGCGGGCGGGCAGCCGCCCAAGCGCCGCGTCGGACGGGTCATCGCCATCGTTCTCGGCTCCGTGGTAGCACTCTTTGTCCTCATGATCGCGTTTGGCGCGGCCCTGGGCGGCTCGTCGGACACCAACGACGTAGGAGCTACCCCCTCAGCCGAGGCTGATGCTCCTCGCCCGTCTCCGGAGGAGGAGCCGGCCGCTGAGGCAGAGGCACTTCCCGCGCAGTCGGCAGCGGGAATGACCTGTGATGCCCTCATCCCCGAGGTCATCGCGCTGTCCGCCTCGGAGAAGAGCGGGTTGGTACCGCAGATCATCGCGATCTACGACCCCGTCGTCGCGGTGGACAACATGCAGGCATACACGGACCGCAACCTCCCCATTCCCGCTGGGCAGCACCAGGTCTCCGTGCTGACGTGCACGGGAACGGCGTCGGCGTCGGACCTCAACGACTACCCGATCACCTTCTCTGCCCTGGTCGACGCCAACGACCAGTTGTTCGTCTCCTACGAGGACGTGTCCTGAGCAACTGAGGAGCTCCACCGGATCCGCAGGGCGAACGCTGATATGAGCACGGGCGACAACAGGGCCGGGAAGCGCTTGCTCCTGCTACTGGTGCCCGTCGCCGTCCTCGTGTTGTGCGCCACCACGCCTGACCGGTGCCCACAGTGAGGGCTGAGCCGGGCGTCGGCGGAAGATCCACCGCAGGGTGTCGGTGTAGCCGACCGAGTGGCGCCCCTGACAGCGGTGTAGCCACGGGGCGTGTCCGCCTGCGCCCGTCTGGGACGACGCCGTCGCGGCCCCCTCATGGGAGGGCCCGTCGGTGTGGGTGCACGGTGATCTGCACCCGGCGAACGTCGTCGTCGCGGACGGCACGCTGGCCGGCGTCGTGGACTTCGGCGACCTGTTCGCCGGCGACCCGGCGTGGGACCTGGCGGCAGCCTGGCTGCTGCTGCCGGCGGGCGTGACCGCACGGCTCTTCGCCGCCTACGCGCAGGCCGACGAGGCGACCATCCGACGTGCCCGCGGACTGGCCGCTCTGAAGAGCCTCTTCCTGATGCTGATGGGCCAGAACGGGGACCGCGGCCTGCCCGGTGGGAAGCCGACGTGGGGGCCGGCGGGACGCGCGGCGCTCGACCGGGTGCTGAGCGAACGCCTGCCCTGAGCCTCAGCGCGGGGGCAGGCTGGCGGGCTCGCCGAGCGTGGTCAGGGTCCCGGTCGCGACCTGCACCCGGTACACCACGCCCTGCGGGTGGCTGCCCGCCAGAGCGGTCGCGATGTCGACCCGTCGCAGGTGGTGCAGGAGCAACCTGCCGATCATCTCGTGGGAGACCAGCAGCGGATGCTGCGCGCCGGACGACGCGACGCGGGCCAGGGCCTGCGCCGCGCGCGGGACGGCGTCCTCGTAGCTCTCGCCGCCGGGGAACTGCCAGCGGTACTTGTCCTCGCCGCGCCGGGCGAGCTCGCCGGGGAACGCGTGCTCCATCTCCGGCAGCGTCATCCCGGCCATCGACCCGTGGTGCAGTTCCGCGAGCTCGTCCAGCGGGGTCACGGGCAGCCCGAGCCGGTCACCGCACACCTGCGCCGTTGCCGCCGCCCGTCCCTGCGGGCTGCAGAAGACGGCGTCGACAGGCTCGTCCGCGACCAGCGAGGCCACCGTCTGCGCCTGCACGCGCCCGAGGTCCGTCAGCGGTGAGTCGAGCTGGCCCTGCCAGCGATGCTGGACGTTCCACTCCGTCTGGCCGTGCCGCGCCAGGTACACCGACTGCAGGGAAGGCCACATGGCGCGTCAGTGTGCCAGGGCCACCGGACGAGGCACAGTCGTTTTCGTCAAGAACTCACGGGGACGAGGGGCTCTCGGCAGCAGTCTCGAGGTGAGGGCGCAGGTCCGCGAGTACGCCGGCCACGCCGTCGGGGTCGCCGCGGTAGCGCACGGTCTTGCCTGCCCGCACGTGAGGTCACCACGCCGCGGCACATCGCACCGCCTCCTGGTCGAACGCGCCAAGTTCGCTTCGGGGCAGCTGTTCGACCCGCGCTGACCCCGGACGGGATGACGGCCGCCGATCAGGGATGCGCCGCGGCGGGCCGGTGTACGGCGGGACGCGTCTCGAAGACGGCGACCTCGTCGGCGGCTGCGGCGAACTGGGCAGGTTCGGCGCCCTCGACGATTCCGAGGCGGATGAAGAACTGGACGCCGTGGGGCACCTCGGTCGGGAAGGCGGCCATGACGCGCCTGCGAACGGCGGGGTCGGTGACCTCGACCAGGTCGACGTCCTCGTGCGCGCGTCCTCGCGTGAGGCGACCGTGACCGGCGGCGCGGGCGTTCCTGGCCCAGCTCGAGTCGGCGAGCCCGGCGATGACGTAGCGGCGACCGTCGACGATGAGCGGTGAGACGGGCGTCGACCGCGGTTCGCCGGTGGTGCGGCCGGGGATCGTGATGATGTGGATGGTCCCGAGGGGCACGCCGACCCGGTGCAGGAGCTTCACGAGGCGGTTGGCGGGCTTCAACCATCTGGGCAAGGTGCCGGTGTCGGACATGGGGTGGCTCCCTTCCGGGGCGGGCTCGCGGGCGAGACCGCGTGCAGCGTCGGCGATGACGAGCGCGTGGTGGCCGGGGTGACGTCGACCGCCACGGTCCTGTTCCCGGCACGTCGCCGGGGGAACTGGGCTTTCCCGGTAAGGTTCGACCCGGGATCATCCCGACTCGGGACGGAACCTCACCGGGATAGTCCCGTAATGGAGAGATTAGCGGCGGAGGTGGAAGATGTCGAGCCCGAACGGCGACCGGATCCGCAGGGCGTTCCAGGGCGCGCTGGTGAACGCGGTCCTCGGGAACGAGCGCATCGCGCGCGAGCTCGACCTGCTCGTCACCGACCTCCAGACGCTGCACCTGCTCGTGCTGCGTGAGGACGTCCGCACGCCCAAGCAGCTCAGCCGGACCACGGGACTGCCGACGAGCACCGTGACACGCGTGCTCGACCGCCTGGAGTCCGCGGGCTACGTCCGCCGTGTGCGCGACCCCCAGGACCGGCGCCGCATCAACATCGAGCTCGTCGCCGAGATGATCGAGCCGATCATCGGCCGCTACGACCAGTACACGCAGAGCCTCGAACGGACGGACGCCGAGTTCAGCGAGGACGAGCTCGGGGTCGTCGCCCGCTACCTCGAACGGACTGCTTCCACCTTCTGAGGCACGGCCGTGGCGCATCGCACCGTCGAAGATCGGACGGCGTCGGGTGCATCCAAGAACGCTCCTCGAGGGGAAGAAGGAGCAGGGCGTCGACGACGAGGCCCTGCGGTGCGCACCGCGTGCCGCCCGATCTCCCGCAAGGAGTCGTTCCATGAGGATCCGTCGTCTCGCAGCATCCCTGGCCGTCACCGCCCTCGCCGGCGGCGCAGTCGTCGGGCTCGCACCCGCCGCGTCCGCCGCCGGCACCACCAGCCTCGCCTCGGTGCTCGCCGCCGACGGCGCGGGGTTCGACCGCAACTGGTACGACTACGACATCGTCGACAACGCAGTGACTGCCGTGCTCGCCGCCAAGCCCGGCAGCCCGGTCGCCGTGCTCGCGGACGGCACGGTCCCGCTCACCGCGTTCCTGCCGAACGACCGCGCGTTCCAGGTGCTCACGCAGGACCTGACGCACCGCTGGTACGGCTCGGAGGAGAAGGTGTTCGGGGCCCTCGCGCAGGCGGTGGGCATCGACGCGATCGAGCAGGTGCTGCTCTACCACGTCGTGCCCGGCGCCACGATCGACTCCGCCACCGCGCTGGCCTCCGACGGGGCCGCGCTGACCACCGCCCAGGGCGGCACCTTCACGGTCGACGTCCTGTCGAAGCGGATCCCGCTCGTCGTGCTGCGCGACGCCGACCGCAACGACGTGAACCCGCTGCTGGTGCGCAGCCAGCTCGACATCAACGTCGGCAACGCGCAGATCGCGCACGGGATCTCGTTCGTCCTGCGTCCGCTCGACCTGTGACGCCCCGGCGCCCGCCCGGCCCCGACCGGGCGGGCGCCGTCAGCGCCGATGTCCTGGCGGTTCGGGCACAACGGGCTGGTGCAGGTCGACGGGCGCGACCGGCGCGTGAGATCGACGGGCGCCGCCGAGGTGGTCGCCTGGTACGCCGAGCTCGCCGCCCCCGCGGTGCCAGGACGGCGATGGTCGTGAGCACCATCGGCCGGCAGACGCTCGCCCCGACGGACTGACCGGCGTCGGGGCCCTCGGGCGTCCCGACGGCCGGCAGCCGCTCACCCGGGCTACCCCGACGACGCCCACCGCTACTCCGTCTCTGCCCCTTGGCGCACCGCCCGGCTCGCCCTCCCGCCCGCCGTTACGGCTAGCGTGGAGCACATCCGCCCGTCCGCGAGCGGTGCCGGTGCCGAGTCCCTCGGAGGTCGAGATGGCGCTGTGCGTGCCGAGGATCGTCGGACCGGTCTCGGGCTGGACCAGCTCGCTGCTGATCGAGGGCGCGGTGGCGGGCGCCACCGTGGTGGTGCGGGACGGCAGCCCGACCGGCCCGGACCTCGTCAAGTCGTCGGTGGGCGGGGGACGCGACCGCGTGCCGCTGCTGCCCGGTGTGCAGCTCTCGCCGGGCCGGGCCCTCTTCGTCGCCCAGATCGACGCGTTCGACACCAGCCCGTGGACGTCCCCGCACCTCGCGGAGGTGGTCGGCCCGCCGCCCGTGGACTGGGCGAAGGTGCCGCCGCCGTGGTTCCGCAGCCAGGTGTTCGCCTGCGGCCGCGCGGTCTGGGTCGAGGGATGCGTGCCCGGGGCCCAGGTCAGCATCTCGGTCGGTGCCCTCCCGCTCGGACAGGCCGTCGCCGACGAGGGCCGTGCGCGAGCGAGGCTCGGCACCGGGTTCCCCGCGGGGCTCGTCGCCCGCGCGACGCTGTCGGCGCCCCCCGGGGCCCCGGGGATCGTCGGTGCACCCGTGAGCACCACGACGCCGGTCCGCGCACTTCCGGTGCCGAGCGGGGCGGAACTGCCTGCGGTCGTCGTGGGACCGCCTCGCCCCGAGGGGTGCGACACGTCGATCGTGGTCGCGGGCGTCGTCGACGGCGCCGAGGTGACGGTGGACCGGGCCGACGAGGGCATCGTCGAGGTCGCGCTGTTCGATCTCGACAGCCTGAGCCTGCGGCTCGGCACTCCGCTGGATCCGCGCGGCGGCCGGCTCACCGTCGCACAGGCGGTGTCCGCCCGGTGCGAGGTGCGGCCCTCGCCACCGGTGACGGTGGAGTGGGGTCCCGCGACGCAGCCGCCCACGCCGACGCCGCGACCTCCCTGCGGCGGGTCCCCGTTCCTGTACGTGGAGAACCTCAAGGGCGGCGCCGCCCTGACGATCGACGTCGGCGGGACGGTGTTCCGCACGGTCGTGCCCCCCGCCACGACCGCGACGGTCTTCGAGGTCGCGCCGATGGCCGAGGGGGTGACCGTCTCGGTCACGCAGCAGGCGTGCGGCCTGGCGAGCCAACCGGGTGTGACGACGGTCGGTCCCGGGATGGTGTCACAGCCGCCGACGGTCGCCGGGCCGCTGCTGCGGTGCGCCCGCGTGGTGCGCGTGACGGGGGTGACGCCGGGTGCCCTGGTGAGGGTCCACGCGCGCGGGGTCGCCGGGTCGTCGCCGATCAGCCCGTGGGTGTGGACGGGCTCCACCAGCGTCGCGATCGAGGTCAGCCCGTCGCTCGTCGAGGACGACGAGGTGTCCGCGGAGCAGACGGTCTGCGGTGGTGGACCTGTCACGTCCGACCGGCCCGAGGTGGTCCAGGCGCTCCCCGACCTGCTGCCGGTCGAGATCGCCTTCGCGTTCGCGACCCAGCGCTCCGTCACGGTCGTGGCCCTGCCGGGCGCTCTCGTGCGGGTGTTCCGCAGGGTGACCGGCGAGGAGATCGGCTGGGGCCTGGTCGATCCCGAGAACGACCGGGTCCGGGTCGACGCGCCGCTGGTCGAGGGTGAGGTCCTGTTCGCCGTCCAGCACCTGTGCAACCAACGCTCGGAGGACGGGCCGGACCACCGGGTCCGGCCCGGGAGGAGGACGTTCCTGCTGCCGCAGCCGAAGACGTGGCCCGTGACGAGCGAGCCGGTCGGGCACGACGTGACGTGGCGGGAGTGCGCGCTCGAGTGCCGCATCGACGGCGTGTACACGCTGCGCGGCCTGTTCGAGAACACGGCTGAGGGGTCCAGCGCCGACATCGACGCGAGCGTCCGGCTCACCCACCCGTCGGGCTGGCAGCTCGAGCGGACGATGACCCTGCTGCTGGCGGCCGACAACGACAGCAACGCCTCCAACGACCTGCTCAAGCAGAAGGGCTACACGTCGATGGTCGACCGGACGTGGCCGGGGTTGGAGCCGACGTTCCGCCGCCCCGACGTCTGGAGCCTGGTTCTCGACGCCACCGCCACGTTCCAGTGGCTCGTCGCGCTGTCGACGTTCCCGGAGAGCGAGGCGGACGACGTCGACGAGGACAAGGACCCGCCGCCCCCGAGCCCCTAGGTCTTCTGACGCATGACGCCGGTGATGCCTGCGCGCAGGCGTGAGGCGGGAGTCGGTCGCCGACGGGGACGGAAGCGCGCCCGCCTCGGCGTCGGCCAGCACCTTGCGTGATCAGAGCAGTGCGAGGAACCGCTCCGCATCGCCGACGCGGGGGAGGTTGTTGAACATGACGTAGGGCGCCGGTCGTCCGTCGACCATGTCCCGCAGCCGGCGCAGCTCGTCATCGGAGTGGACGTGCCGCGAGCCCGTCGTACCGTGCAGACGGTAGTAGGTCTGCTCGGGCGTCACGGTCTCGGTCTGCATCGGGTCGACGACGTGCACGAGATCCAGCTCGGCGCACAGCTCCGCGAGCAGTTGCGTGGGCCACTCACCTCGAGGTTCCCACAGCAGCCGCGCCGTCGGCCGCTCCACCTGCGCCATGAAGCTGCGCAGCCGTCCGACGTTGTCAGCCGTCGGGCGAAAGCTCTTCGGACACTGCAGCAGGACGGCGGTGGCCTGCAGGATCCGGGCGCACTCGAGGGTCCGCTGCCATCCCGCGAGGACCGGCGGCGTGGTGCGGAATGCTCCGACCTGGCCACGTGCGCTGTCCGGTAGAGGCTGCTTCATCCGCCGGTAGGTGGGGCTGTTGGACTCGTGGGTGACGATCTGCCACGCCTTGATCGTGAACTCGAAACCGGCCGGCACCTGGGCTCGCCAGCGCATCAGCACGGCGTCGGACGGCGGTTCGTAGAACGTGTGCTGCACCTCGACGACGGGGAAGCGACGTACGTACGACGCCTGGGAGACGGTCCAACCACACAGCCCTACGCGAACACCCATCTGCCTAGCCGTCCCAGGTGCAGCGCGGTCGAACCGACGCCGTGCGCAGCATGATCCGGTTGGCCATGCAGCCGATCCTCCCAGGAAGAACACCTGCGAAGCGGTTCCGCAAGAACCGTGGTCGCGCCGCGACGTCGGCGACCTCCCTCTGGACCGTGTGCCCAGGCGCGCGCGACCATCGAGCGGAGGTGATGCTCATGGCCACCCTGGGCCACGGCAAGATCTGCCACGTCGAGCTGCCGGCGGACGACCCGCAGAAGGCCGCAGAGTTCTACGCCCGCGTCTTCGGCTGGAAGGTGCGCGCCGAGCACGGCACCTACTTCTTCGAGGACTCGACCGACGAGGTCAGCGGCCACTGGGTCCCCCACCGCGAGCCGACCCCGCCCGGGATGCTCGTGTACATCTGGGTCGATGACCTTGCCGCGGCCGTCCTGCGCGTCAGGGCCGAGGGGTGCGAGATCGTCCAGCCGGTCGGAGGGGATCCGGGTGAGCTGACCGCTCGATTCCGCGACCCCGGTGGGAGCGTCGTGGGCCTCTATCAGGAACCCCGGACGCCCGCAGACGAGCGATCGGATCCCGCGCGCTG
Source organism: Cellulomonas dongxiuzhuiae (assembly GCF_018623035.1). NCBI lineage: Bacteria > Bacillati > Actinomycetota > Actinomycetes > Micrococcales > Cellulomonadaceae > Cellulomonas > Cellulomonas dongxiuzhuiae. The sequence goes on along the minus strand of NZ_CP076023.1, from coordinate 387,256 downwards.
ACTGACGCTGCGGCGATGGCGACCGGGTGAGCGAACCTTCTGATGGGATGTCTAGGCGAAGCGGATCGCGATGCCCGGATGGTCGAGCTCAGCCACCCAGCGGGCGACAGCGAGGAGTGGCCGGCAGGCAACGGCGTGCGCGCCGTCACGCGTCGAGTGGCTCGCCGGTCGGATCGTCGCCCGCGTCGTCGCGCAGCGTCGGGCCGCCCAGAGGGTCGGTCGACCACGCGACGAGCCGCCATCCGCCGGCCGGGTCGCCGTCGATCTCGATCGCACCGGTGTTGTCCAGCGAGGTCCGCTCGACGTCGTCGACGTCGAGACCCGCGACACGGGCGGCCGCCCAGCACCGGATCGCGGCTCCGTGCGAGACCACGACCGCGGTGCTCCCGCCCGCGGAGACGACCTGCGCGACGGCGTCGTCGAACCGCGCCAGGAACGTCGCACCGTCGGGCCCGCCCGGCATGCGCCGGTGCGTGTCGCCGCGCGCCCAGGCGAACACCGTCGAGATGTAGGCCTGGTGCGCCTCGTGACCGCTGGACATCTCCAGGTCGCCGGCGTCCACCTCCCGCAGCCCGTCGTAGGTCGTCGGCGCGAGGTTCAGCCGATCCGCGAGCGGGGCCGCGGTGAGCGCCGTGCGCAGCAGGGTCGAGATCGCGATCGCGTCGATGCGGCGGCCCTCCAGCGCCGCCGGTACCGCAGCGGCCTGGCGCTCGCCCAGCGCGGTGAGCCCCGGGCCCGGGATGGCGGTGTCGACGAGTCCTCGCACGTTCGACTGGGTCTGGCCGTGCCGCAGCAGCAAGAGACGCATGCGGCATTGTCACCGCCGGGCCGTCGGGTCCCGACCGCGGTTGCCCGCCGCACAGCGCGTCGTCGGACCGTCCGCCACCCCTGTCACCCACAGGTCAGCCCGATGACGCCGCCCGGAGGTTCGCGGACCTACCGGATGACGCGGACCTCCTGGGGCCAGCCGCACCCCTCGGCGACCCTGCCCGCCCACAGCTTGGCCGTCTCCAGGTCGGGCACGTCGATGATCGTGATCCCGCCCAGCTGCTCGACGGTCTCGGCGTAGGGACCGTCGGTGATCGACAGGGTCCCGCTCGTCGCGTCGGCGCTGAACGCGTCGGCCAGGTCCTCCTCGAGCCCACCGGCGAAGACCAGGACGCCGGCGGCCTCCATGTCACGGACGACCGCCGTGCTGGGCTCCACGCGGCTCCGGAACCACTCGGCCGGGTGGTCGCCCACCCACTGCTGGTGGAAGTAGATGGCGTACTGCGTCATGACGCTCCTCCTGCGTGGTCGCCCCGTGTGGCCTGCCACCACTGTGACGGGCGGGACCCGCCGGATTCGACAGGTCAGCCCTCGGCGCCCGCCGGTACGCCCGCGCAGGCCGTCACAGGGGGCGGGGTCGGTAGGCCTCCAGCAGGCGCTCCGTGAGGGCCTCGAACTGCGGGTCGACCACCCGGCGCGCGGGGTCGGCGTCGTGCCAGGCGACGATCTCGCGGGCGCCCTGCGCGAACGGGATGCGGGGCGAGAACTGCGGGACCAGCCGCCGGATCTTCGAGTTGTCGAAGATCATCGTGTGCGCCTTGTCGCCGAGGATCCCGGCGCCGAGCTCGGGGTCGGCGGCAGCGATCGCGTCGGACGCGACGTGCACGAGCCGCGGCTCGTCGACGCCGGCAGCCCGGGCCATCGCGCGGAAGATCTGGTCCCACGACGGCGCCTCGTCGCCGGTGATGTGGAACGCCTCGCCGATCGCCTCCTCGCGCCCCAGCAGCCCGACCAGCCCCACCGCGACGTCGGCGCTGTGCGTGATCGTCCACCGCGACGTCCCGTCCCCGGGCACGACGACCTCCAGGCCGCGGCGCATCCGGTCGACGACCGTCCAGCCCCCGTCCATCGGGACGAGCGTGGCGTCGTAGGTGTGCGACGGGCGCACGATCGTCATCGGCAGGCCGGTGTCGCGGTACGCGCGGACGAGCAGGTCCTCGCACGCGATCTTGTTCCGGGAGTACTGCCAGAACGGGTTGCGCAGCGGCGTCGACTCGACGACGGGCAGGTGCGTCGGAGGCGTCTGGTAGGCCGACGCGGAGCTGATGAACACGTACTGCCCGGTGCGGCCGGTGAACAGGTCGAGGTCGGCCTGGACGTGCTCGGGGGTGAACGCCGTGAACTCCACGACGGCGTCGAACTCCAGGTCACCCAGCGCGGCGCGCACGGACTCCGGGTCCCGGACGTCGGCGTGCAGCACGCGAGCACCGTCGGGCACCGCCCGCGTCGACGACCGCCCCCGGTTGAGCAGAGTGACCTCGACGCCCTCGGCGACCGCCCGCCGGGCCGCCTCCGTGCTGATGATGCCGGTCCCGCCGATGAACAACGCGCGCAGTGCCATGGCCCGCAGGATACGGAACAGCGTGGCCCCACGCGTCCGGGACGGGGAAGAGGGGCGGTCGGCACCCTGCCGCACGCCTTGGTCGTGAACTGGGTGGTGCACCGCGATACGGCGTGCGCCGGTCGGCGTCGAGCCGGTTGGATCCACGCATGAGCATCGTGATGACGACCCCGGGGATCCATGAGCTTCGCGAGGTCGCTCAGGTCCTCCAGGGATGGCAGCACGACGGGGGGCCGCTCCACCTCCACCCCGGCGACCTGGGCTGGCACTCGATGAAGGGTGCTGCGGCCACGGCCGCCGCCTTGCGGCTCTGGTCGCGCGACGGAAGGGGTGTCGCGGTCGGCCTCCTGGACGGCCCACAGCTGTTGCGGATGGCCTTCGCTCCCGACCTCGAGGACGACGAGGAGGTGGCCCGCCGGGTCGTCACGGACGCCGGCGACCCGGCGCGCGGTGTCCTGGCTGCGGGCAGCGCGACCATCGAGGCTCGAGGCGCTCCGTGCTTCTCACGGCTGCTCGCCCGGCACGGGTGGCAGCCGGACGAGCTGTGGACGCCGATGCACCGGGACCTCTCCTCGCCCGTCGGGGACCTCGGGGCGCGCGTGGAGACCATCGGTCCCGACCGTGCGGGCGTCTGGTTGGAGGTCCACTGGTCGGCGTTCCGCGGCGCGCCCTTCACCGAGACCGATCGCCGGCGCCTGGTCGACAGGTGGCTCGACATGGCGGCGGGCCCCTTCTCCGCCGGGTCGCGATTCCTCGCCGCCTTCGACCCGCTCGGCAACGCCGTAGCTGCGGCCGCGGTGTGGTCGGCCGGCCCGGGCCGGCCCGGCCTGGTCGAACCCATGGGAGTGCACCGGGACCACCGGGGCCGCGGCTACGGGACGGCCATCACCTGTGCGGCAGCAAGCGCGCTGCGGACGATGGGGGCGTCCAGCGCGATCGTGTGCGCCGAGAGCTCCAACGTCGGCGCCGTGTCCACCTACACCGCGGCCGGGTTCATCGCCGAGCAGGAGGTTGCCGACCTCCAGCGGGTCGCGTGACGCGGGCCGGCTCACCGGGTCCGTCGTCCGAGCACAGGCGTCATACCGTGTCGCTCTCGGCAAGGGCCCCTGCCGCCTGAACCTCCCCGGGGACGACCTCCTCGATCCGGCGCATCCGCCTGACCGGGGAGGCGACGACGGGCAGGCTCGCGAGGGCCATCGGGACGGCGCCGATCACGGCGGCGAGCCACGGGCCGAGGCTGGTCACCAGGACGCCGCCGACGAGCGCCCCGATGGACAGGCTGCCCCACGACGCGAGGCGGTAGGTGGCATTGACGCGACCGCGGAGCTCCGGCACCACGGCGAGCTGGCGCAGGCTGACGGCCTGGGAGTTGGCGACGCCGATCCCGACGCCGGACACCACGAAGGCCACGGTGAGGCCGGCGAGCGCCGGCCAGCTCGGCTCCCGGACGCCGACGACCCCCGCGAGGGGAGCGGTGTTCCCGACCAGCATCGCCACGACGAGGGAGCGCCCGTACCCGAACCGGAGGGTCAGTCGCTGGCTGAGGGCGCTGCCGACGGCCGCGCCGACACCCACCGCCATGATCACGGTGCCGAGGACGACGGGCCCCCACCCGAACGTCTGCAGCACCAGGACCGTCACGGCGAGCAGAAGGATCTCGTTGCCGAAGTTCCACAGGCCCGCTTCGGCGACCAGCGCGCGCAGGATCCGGTGCTGCGACAGCGCGGCCAGGCCGACCTTCAGCTCGGCGAGCGCGGTACCGCGCGGAGCCCTCGGACGCCGGGACTCGGGCACCCGGACCCGTCCCAGCAGCGCGCCCGAGAGCAGGTATCCGAGGGCGTTCAGGGCGATCGCGACCGGGGCGGTCAGGGCCTGCACCAGCAGGCCACCCGCCCCCGAACCGGCGACGCCGATGACGGACTGGGTGGCGGTGATGCGGGCGTTCGCGTCGATCAGCGCGCGGTCCTCGACCACGAGCGGCAGGAAGGAGAAGTCCGCCAAGGTGTAGAGCACGGTGAGCGACCCGATCAGCGCGGCCGCGACGACGAGCATCGGCACCGTGAGCTGGCCGCTCACCGCCAGGACGCACACCGCGACAAGGAGCAGGCCGCGGGCGAGGTCGGCGCCGATCATCAGGGGCCGTCGCCGCACGCGGTCGACGAGCACACCCAGGGCGAGCGTGAGGACGAGGTACGGCGTCAGCAGCGCGGCCCGGACGAACGAGAGCTCGGAGGCGGAGGCTCCCAACGTCACCACCGCGAGGACCGGGACCGCCAGCTCGCCGATCTCCGCCCCGAGGGCCGAGGCCGCCCCCGCGCCCCAGACGCGCCGGAACGCCGGGACCCGCCACGCGTTGGTAACCGTCGTCATGCGTATCAAGGTTAGGGAGCAACCGTCGTCGCTGCAATGGCGGTTAGGGTTCCGGTATGGCCACGTCCTCTCCCGTCACACCTGCTCCGGGTGAGCTCGAGATCGTGCGCGCGTTCGTCAACACCCTCGACATCGAGTCGGGAGTGGACCTGATGCGCGATCCGGACGCGTGGGCCTCGTGGGCGGGCGAGCACGGGCTCGCCTCCCAGGCGACTGCCGCCGACCTCCACTTCGGCCGAGGGCTCCGTGAGGCGCTGCGCGCGGCCCTGCTCGCCAACCACGACCGCGCGCCGCTGCCGCCCGCGACGATCGAGGCCCTCGACGCCGCCGCGACCCGCTCCCGGCTGGCGGTGCGTTTCACGTCCGACGGACCGACCCTCCGACCCGTCGGGACAGGCGCCGACGCCGTCTACGGACGGATCGTGTCGGCGGTCGCGGCATCCCTCGCCGACGGGACCTGGTCACGCCTCAAGGTCTGCGCCGCAGACGACTGCCGCTGGGGCTTCTACGACACGTCCCGCTCCCGCACCGGCCAGTGGTGCTCGATGAGCATCTGCGGCAACCGCGCGAAGCAGGCCCGCTGGCGCGACCGCACCGGTCGCGCCTGAGAGCGTCCCGGCACGTCGCACGCCTCCGTGCCGGCCGCGGCCCGGACACTGAGGCATGAGCGTCTCGGTCTGGGTCGACGGCTGGCAGCTGCAGTGCTGCGGCCGGCCCTTCGGCGTGGGTGAGGAGGTCACGTGGCGCTGCGCCGACCCTGACCTCCGGTGGCTCGAGTCCGTGCTCCCGCGCGACGTCGCACATCGCATCTCGTACGCCGAGGAGCATCACGACGAGGCGCTGGTCGACCGTGCGGTGCTACGGGGGACCGTGGTGGCGATCCACGCCGCCTTCGCCCGGTACACGCGGCTCGACGCCGATGACCGCACGCTTCACGCCGTGTCCGGCTCGGGCCTGCTGCGCGCGGTGCGCCGGGCGGACGGGAACGAGGGCGGGGAGACGGACGCACGCTTCAACGGCTACGTCGTCGAGGTGGACGTGCTGCCGGCGCCCGCCTGACGCACGCGGATCCGCCTCCTGCCGGACAGCTCGACGACCGTGAGCCGGGCCGGCCGCGACCGTCGGTGAAACGGTTCTTGCCCTGTCTGCCCGGCTCGTACACACGTACGTTCGGTCGCGACCGTCCATGCCAGACCCCACCGTTCGAGGTGACCCACCATGAGATCGTCCGCTCCTTCCCTTGCCTCACGACCCGCCGCAGGTCGGCTGCTCCTGTCCGTCCTGGCGGTGCTCGCACTGGCCTTCGCGATGCTCACGCTCGCACCCCCGCCCTCGGCCCAGGCGCACGGGTGGATCTCCGACCCGCCGAGCCGGCAGGACCTCTGTTACACGGGCGCCGTGAAGGACTGCGGTCCCGTCCAGTACGAGCCGTGGAGCGTGGAGGCCAAGAAGGGCTCGATGCTCTGCTCCGGCGGCGGCCGCTTCACCGAGCTCGACAACGAGTCCCGGGCCTGGCCGCGCCAGGCGGTCAGCACCAACGAGACGTTCACCTGGGACATCGTCGCCAACCACTCCACGTCGACGTGGGAGTACTTCGTGGACGGCCAGCTGCACACCACGATCAACGACAACGGGGCGATGCCGCCCAAGAGGTTCACCCACCAGATCAACAACCTGCCGACGGGCAACCACAAGATCTTCGTCCGGTGGAACATCGCCGACACGGTGAACGCGTTCTACCAGTGCATCGACGCCTACATCACGCCCGGCGGCAACCCGGCACCGCAGCCCACGGCCACCACGCCGGCACCGCAGCCCACCGCGACGACGCCGGCACCGCAGCCGACGGCGACGACCCCGGCGCCCCAGCCGGGCAACGGCGCCTGCACCGCCACCGTGCGTGCCGCCAACTCCTGGGGCAGCGGCTTCCAGGGTGAGGTCACCGTGAAGGCGGGCAGCGCCGCGATCAACGGCTGGAAGGTCACCGTGAACGGCGCGACGATAACGCAGGCGTGGAGCTCCACGCTCAGCGGGTCCGACACGCTCGCCAACGCTGAGTGGAACGGGAAGCTCGGCGCTGGCGCCTCGACGACGGCGGGCTTCATTGCCAGCGGCAGCGGCAGCAACCTGAGCGCCACCTGCACCGCGAGCTGACAGACGCTGCGAGCTGACAGACGCTGCGACGACCGGCCGGGGCGAGGACGCCCCGGCCGGTCGTGCGTCCGGGCAGGACCGGACGACGCCACGAACGTCCCGGCACCCTCTTGCCGGTGCCCGGGGCCGCTGCCAACCTGAACTCCCCGGCCCACCGGAGGCACCCATGGGCAAGCTGATCTACGCGGCGAACACCTCGCTCGACGGCTACCTGGAGGACGAGACCGGCGCCTTCGACTGGTCAGTCCCCGACGAGGCCGTGCACGCCTTCTGGAACGAGCACGAGCGCGGCATCGGCACGTCGCTCTACGGCCGGCGCATGTACGAGACGATGCGCGTCTGGGAGGACGACGACTGGTTGACGGACGAGCCGGCCGTCGTCCGCGAGTACGCGGGGATCTGGCGCGATGCCGACAAGGTCGTCTACTCCACGACGCTCGACGCGGTGTCCACGGCGCGCACGCGGATCGAGCGGCAGTTCGACCCCGAGGCGGTGCGACGGCTCAAGGAGGAGTCCAGCGCGGACCTGAGCGTCGGCGGCGCGATCCTCGGGGCCGAGGCGTTCCGGCACGGGCTCGTCGACGAGTGCGTGCTGCTGCTGTGCCCGGTGGTCGTGGGCGGCGGCAAGCCGGCGTTGCCCCGGGGCGTGCGGCTCGACCTGGAGCTGCTGGACACCCGTCGGTTCGCCAACGGTGGGGTCTACGTGCACTACGCGGTACGCGGCACTACCTGACGCTGGCGGTCGCGTCACGACAGACGGAACCTGGACACACCGCGCAGATCGGGCAGGATGTCCCCCGAGGACAGGGGGTCCCGATGACGTCCGACGGCACCACTCAGGCTCGGACGACGTGCGCGGTCGTCGGCGGCGGACCCGCCGGCCTCATGCTCGGCCTGCTCCTGGCACGCGCCGGCGTCGACGTCACGGTCCTGGAGAAGCACGCCGACTTCCTGCGGGACTTCCGCGGCGACACCGTGCACCCGTCGACGCTCCAGGCCCTGGACGACCTCGGGCTCATCGAGCGCTTCCTCGCGCTGCCGCACTCGCGCGTCGAGGCCATCAGGCTGCCCGACCCCTCGGGCGGCGCGCCCGTACCCGTCGTCGACTTCTCACGCCTGCGCGTGCCGTACCCGTACATCGCGATGGTCCCGCAGTGGGACCTGCTCGACCTGCTCGCCGACGCGGCCGGCGCGGAGCCGGGGTTCACGCTGCTGCGCGAGCACGAGGTGACCGACGTCGTGCGCGCCGGCGACCGCGTCACGGGCGTCAGGTACCGGACGCCGCAGGGCGAGGGAACCCTGCGCGCCGACCTCGTCGTGGCGTGCGACGGCCGCTGGTCGGTCGTCCGACGCGCCGTCGGGCTGCCCGCCCGGCAGTTCCCCGTCCCGTTCGACGTCTGGTGGTTCAAGGTCCCGACGAGCCGACCCGTCGGCGGTGCGCTCATGCCGCGCCTCACCCCGGGGCGCGCGCTCGTGACGATCCCCCGCGAGGGCTACCTGCAGATGGCGTACCTGGGCCCCAAGGGCACCGACGCGGCGCTGCGGGCGCGCGGCATCGAGGTGTTCCGGACCGAGGTGGCCGAGCTCGTCCCCGAGGTCGCCGAGGACGTCCACCGCCTCGCCTCGATGGACGACGTCAAGCACCTCGACGTGCGCCTCGAGCGGTTGCGCCGCTGGTCCGCGCCCGGCGTGCTGTGCCTCGGCGACGCCGCTCACGCGATGTCCCCCGTCGGCGGGGTCGGGGTCAACCTCGCGGTGCAGGACGCGATCGCGGCGGCGCGCGTCCTGGTGGCGCCGCTGCGGTCCGGGGCGTTCCGCGACGCGTTCCCCGCGCACGTCGTCGCGCGCGTGCAGGCGCGACGCCGCCTGCCCACCGCGGTCATCCAGGGGGTGCAGCGCGCGATGCACGCACGGGCCATCGGGCCCGTCGTCGCTGGGGCGGACGGCGGGCCGCCCGTCCGCGTGCTCCGGCTCCTGCGGCGGGTGCCCGCCCTCAGCGCGCTCACGGCCCGCCTCGTCGGCGTCGGCCCGCGGCCCGAGCGGGTGCCGGTGTGGGGACGGCGTCCACCGGCCTCGACGCCCTGAGGAGGGTCCCGACCGCGCGCTCGGCGCGTCCCGGCAGGTCGGCGTCAGGCCGCGAGCGCCGCCAGGACCACCCGCGCGCAGTCCTCCGGCGAGGCCCGCGACGTGTCGACCTCGACGTCGTACCGCACGCCACGGTGGACGGCCTCGGCCTGGGCCACCGCCATGCCGGTCACCCGGTCCGCGCGACCGGCCTCGCGTGCGGCGGCCACGTCGGCGTCGCACCGCACCCCGACCCACAGCAGGTCGAGCCCGGACAGCGCCGCGGCGAGGCGGTCCTGCGACGCGCCGCCGGCGAGCAGGACGTCGTCGAGCAGGACGCCGACCCCGGCCCGCGCGATGGCGGCGATGCCCGCCAGCCACGCCTCCTGGACGCGCAGGAACACGGGACCGACCAGCACGGACCCGTCGGGCGGGAACGTGATGGTCGCGGCGGCTCCCGGGCCGTGGCGGGGCAGCGCGTCGACGAGGTCGTCCACGCCGAGCAGCAGCCACGCGTCGTCGAGCATGCCCTGCAGCGCCCGCGCGACCGTCGTGGTGCCCGAGCTGGACCCGCCGTTGAGGACGACGACGTCGGTGGTCACGTCACGAGCGTAGGTGAGGTGACGGGAGCGCAGCCGGGCCGCGGAGGTCCGCTGGACGACCTGACGGGACGCCGTCCGACGGACCGTCCGCGTCGGCGCCGCCGGGCGTCGTCGCCGCGGTCAGGTGCCTTGGACGCGCCGGACGGACGCGTCGCGCTCCGCGACACCTCCCGCACCCTCCGCCGCGACGCTCGCGGGGCTCCTGGCCAGGACGACGCACCCGGCCACCGCCGTGACGACCGCGAGCGCCACCGGGACGGCCCACCCCGCACGGACGGTGTCACCGAGGACGGCGACGCCCACCACGCCGGGCACGAGCACCTCCACGACCGACGACAACGCGGCCACGCCGCCCGCCGACCCCCGCTCGAGGGCACGCAGGTACGCCAGCACCCCCACGCCCCCGCACACCACGATCACGACCGCCAACGGCTGCCGCACGGTGGCGAGCAGGTCCCCGGACGCGTGCGCGCCGCGGGCGCCGATCGCGGCTCCCGAGTAGCCCAGCCCGGCGAGCACCGTGAGCAGGGGCGCACCGCCCCGCGCGTACGCGGCCACGAGCGCAGCGACCAGCACCCCGGCGGCGACGAGCATCGCCGTGGTGAACCCCACTGGTGGTGCCACGGCCGGCTGCTCACCGGCCCCCAGCGCGACGACGACGAGTGCGGCGACGACCACCGCGACAGCCAGGACGTCCCGGCGGCGCGTGCGCGCACCGAGGACGAACCGCGCCAGGACCACGACGACCACGACCGACGACGCCTGGATCGCCTGCACAGCGAACAGCGGCAACCGGTCGAGGGCGAGCAGGGACGCCAGCCACGCGGCGCCGTCCAGGACCAGCGCGCCGAGCACGAGCGGCTGCCGCAGCGCGCCCGCCCCCGGGGAGCGTCGGGTGCCGACCGCCTCCAGCACCGTGCTCACGCCGTACCCGACCGCGGCGGCGACGGCGGCCAGGAGCGCGAGCGTCACGTGCGCCCCTGCGGCCGCAGGAACGGGAAGGCGAGCGTGTCCCGGATGGTGCCGCCGACGAGCGTCATGACGACGCGGTCGACCCCGATGCCAACTCCCCCCGTGGGCGGCATGGCGAACTCCAGCGCGTCGAGGAAGTCCTCGTCGACCTCCATCGCCGCGGGGTCGCCGGCCGCGGCGAGGACCGACTGCGCGGTGAGTCGCTTGCGCTGCTCGACCGGGTCGACCAGCTCGGAGTACGCCGTGCCCAGCTCGGCGCCGAACGCCACGAGGTCCCAGCGCTCGGCGAGGCGCGGGTCGCTGCGGTGCGCGCGCGTGAGCGGCGACGTCTCCACAGGGAAGTCGGTGTAGAAGGTCGGTGCGACGGTCTGCCCCTCGACGAACCGGTCGTACAGCTCGGACACCAGCGCGCCGTGCGTCTCCGTCGGCTCCCACGCCAGGCCCAGGCTGGCGCACAGGCCCTGCAGCTCGCCCAGCGGCAGGTCGGGGGTCACCTCGCGGTCGACGGCCCGCGACACGGCCTCGTGCACGGTGACGACGGGCCACGGCCCGTCGAGCCGCACGACGCCGCCGCCCGGCCGGTGCGCCACGGGCTCGCCGTGCACCGCGACGGCCGCGGCGACGACGAGCTCACGCGTGAGGTCGCGCATCGTCGTGTAGTCGCCGAACGCCTCGTACGCCTCCATCGACGTGAACTCCGGGTTGTGCGTCGCGTCGACGCCCTCGTTGCGGAAGTTGCGGCCGAGCTCGAACACCTTGCCGACGCCGCCGACCATGAGCCGCTTGAGGAACAGCTCGGGCGCGATCCGCAGGTACAGGTCGAGGTCGTACGCGTTGATGTGGGTGGTGAAGGGACGCGCGTTGGCGCCGCCGTGGACGCGCTGCAGGACCGGCGTCTCGACCTCGAGGAAGCCGCGGTCGACCAGCGAGCTGCGGAGGGACCACACCGCCGTCGACCGGGCGCGCAGCGCGGCCGCCGCGGCGTCGTGCAGCGCGAGGTCCATGTGCCGCAGCCGCACACGCGCCTCGGCGTCGGCCAGGCCGTGCCGCTTGTCCGGCGGCGGCGTCAGGGCCTTGGCCGCCATCCGCCACGAGGACCCGGCGACGCTGAGCTGACCGCTGCGGCTGTGCGTGACGGGGCCGGTCACGCCGACGTGGTCCCCCAGATCGACCACGCGACGCCACAGGTCGAGCCCGGCGGTGTCGGACCTCGTGAGCAGCGCCTGCACCTCGTCGGTCCCCTCCCGGAGCACCGCGAACACGACGCCGCCGAGGTCACGCAGCCGCACGACCCGCCCGACGACCGACACCTGCGGCCCGTCGAGCGCGACGCCGCGCACCGCTCCGACGGTGTGGGTGCGCGGCACGACGACGGGGTACGGGTCCGTCCCGGCCCCGCGCAGGACGTCGAGCTTCGCGTGGCGGACGCGCTGCTGCTGGGTGAGCCGACGCGGAGCGACCTTGACCGCGAGCAGGTCCCGCTCCTGCGCGAGCGCCGCGGCGACGAACGCGGGGTCGTCGGCCGCGCGCACCGGCGCCCGCTCGGCGCCGCTCAGCCGACGCAGCGGGGGCACGAAGCCCTCGGCCTGCCCGAGCGCGAGCACCACCCGGGTCAGGTGCCCCGCGGCCTCGTAGCACAGCACGCGCGGCTGCCACTCGGGCAGGTACTTCTCGTTCGAGCGGTACAGCTGCTCGAGCTGCCAGAAGCGCGACGCGAGCAGCAGCACCCGCCGGTTCAGGCGCTGCACCGGGGTCGCGCCGACGCGCTCACCGAGCTGGAACGTCTCGCGGAACATCGCGAAGTTCATGGAGATCCGCTCCACACCGATGTCACGCGACGCGTCCACCAGCCCGGACACCATGAGCTCGGTGACGCCCGTGACCGCGTCGGGCGAGCGCCGCATGACGTCCAGCGACAGGCCGCGCCGTCCCCACGGGACGAAGGACAGCACCCCGCGCAGGCGCCCCTGAGCGTCGTGCGCGGTGACGACGACCTCACGCGGGTCGACCGGTGAGCCGAACCGGTCGAGCGCCATCGAGTACCCGCGCTCCTGGCCGCTGCGCCACCGGTCCGCCTCCGCCACGACGGCGGCCAGCTCGTCCGGCGGTACGTCCGCCTGCCGCCGGACCCGGACCTCGTAGCCGGCGTGGCGTCCCCGCTCCACCGCGCGGCGCACACCACGCATGGCGGGGCTCGCCAGGTCGAAGGACCGGGTGACGATCACGGCCTCGTCGCCCATCGCGATCGGGTGCAGCCCGACCGCCCGGTAGGCCCGCGCACCCGCCTCGGTCGTCGACGTCACCGCGGGCACCCAGCCGTACCGTCGCGCCGTCGCGAGCCACCGGGCGACGGCGTCCGGCCACGCGTTCGGGTCGCCGAGCGGGTCCCCGGCCGCGAGGCAGACGCTGGACACGACGCGGAACGACACGGCGGCCCGCCGGTCGGCCGAGAACACGGTCGACCGGTCGTCCCGCGTCGCGAAGTACCCGAGGGAGTCGGCGGACGGGAACTCGAGCAGCAACCGCCGGACCTGCAGCCGGTCGTCGGCGGCGTCGGTGCCCACCGGTTCCCGGGAACGCCCGAACAGGATGAGCGCCAGCACCAGACCGACCGCGGCCACGAACCCGCCGGCGACGCCGACCCACGCGGGCACGCGCCCGACCGTCCCCGGGTCGAGCACCGAGCCGTACGCACCGAACGCCTGCGCGAGCGCCCAGCGCAGCTGGTCGCCCGTCGGGGGCAGCCCGTGCCCGACGAGCCGCAGCAGCCCGAACGACAGCAGCGCCCCGGCGACGACGAACGCGGCGGCGACCAGCAGGGACCGCCACCACGCGCCCGGCCGCACTCGCGCCGGGAACGCCGCGCGTGCGCTGACCAGCACGGACACCGCGACGACCGCGACGGCCCACGCGACGACGTCCCGCGGCGTCACGCCGAGCTCGGCCCGCCCCGCGGGGTCGAACGCCCACACGAGCGCCGTGACCAGGCCAGCGACCACCACGGGGCCCTGCCATGCCAGGACGAGGAACAAGAGCGCCACCCGCAGGCGACGCAGCAGGCCCGACGCGACCATCGCGAGGAGCGCCAGCGAGAAGAACGCGGGCTGGGACGGGAGGTTCAGCACCGAGAGCACCCGCCCGACCGCGCGCACCGCACCGGGCGCGAACGGCAGGAGGAGCAGTGCCACGACCTGCCACGCCGCGAACCCCTGAGCCACCCGGGCCGCGACCTTCGCGACCGTGTCGGCCCAGCGGCCGGCGACCAGGACGTCCCGGGGTGCCGGTGTCGCGCCTCGGTCGCCGCGAGCGCGGGCGTGAACCGTCGGACCCGGCGGCGCGTCGGGCCCGGTCGGCACCGTGCGACTGGTCACGCCGTGCTCCGTCCTGGGCGCGTCCGCCCGAGCGTCCCCCGCCGGCGCAGGCCCCCACGCGACCGTCGCCCCTTCGCAGCGTAGGGACGCCTCCCGTCGCGCGCGTCCCGACAGACCACGCACCGCCGCCGAGGAGGACGTCGTCGACCAGCACGCCGACGGACGGGTGGGCATACTGCGCCGATGTCCTCCCCCACCTCATGGACGGCGGCGGCGCCACTCCACGCTGCCCGCCTCGTGCTCGAGCCGCTGCGGACCGACCACGCCGACGAGATGTTCGACGTCCTCGACGACCCCCGCCTCCACACCTACACCGGCGGCCGTCCCGCCTCGAGGGCGGAGCTGGGCGACCTCTTCGCCCGACAGGTCGTCGGGAGCTCCCCCGACGGGACGCAGGGGTGGCTGAACTGGGTGCTGCGCCGTCACGACACCGGACGTGCGGTCGGCACCGTGCAGGCCACGCTGACGCGCCGACCGGACGGCGGGCGGGAGGCGGAGCTGGCCTGGGTGGTGGCCGGCGACGAGCAGGGCCGCGGCTACGCGCGCGAGGCCGCGGTCGCCGTCGCAGCGTGGCTGCGCAAGGACGGCGTCGACACCCTCGTCGCCCACGTCCACCCCGACCATCACGCGTCGGCCGGCGTGGCTCGTGCGGTGGGCCTGCGACCGACGGGCACGGTGGTCGACGGCGAGATCCGCTGGACGAGCTGACCGCGCCCGCGGCGCCCTGGACGCCGTACCGGTCACGAGGGGGGCATAGTGGCGCCATGCCGCGCCCGCCCCAGCCCGTGACCGCGACGGCGCCCGAGCTACCCGGTCGGGCGATCACGCGGCAGTCGTGGCGCGACCTCACGTTCGTCCACTGGCGCGTCGCACCCGACGTCGTCGCGCCACTCCTGCCGCCCGGCACCCGCCCGGACGTCCACGACGGTGCGAGCTGGGTCGGGCTCGTGCCGTTCCGCATGGTCGGCGTGGGCGCCGGCTTCGGGCCCGGCGTCCCGTGGCTCGGCTCGTTCCCCGAGACCAACGTCCGGCTCTACTCGGTCGACGAGCAGGGGCGTCGCGGCGTCGTCTTCCTGACGCTCGAGGCGTCCCGGCTGGCGTTCGTCCTCGGCACGCGCGCCGTGTTCGCGCTCCCGTACACGTGGGCCCGGATGCGTGTGAGCGAGGCCGACGGCGTCCTGACGTACACGTCGCGACGCCGCTGGCCCGGGCCGCGGGACGCCACGACGCACGTCGTCGTGCGGCCGGGCGAGGCGCTCGCGCCCGGTGACGCCGAGGCCGAGTTCCTCACCGCGCGCTGGGGGCTGCACACGCGGGCCTTCGGCCGCACGCTGTACGTACCCAACCGTCACGAGACCTGGCCGCTGCAGGCCGCCGAGCTGGTCACGCTGGACGACCGCCTCGTCGCCACGTGCGGGATCCCGGGCACGGCGCTCCGCCCTCCGGACTCGGTGCTGTTCTCGCGCGGGGTCCGCACGGACTTCGGCCCGCCCGTGGACGTCCGCACGCCGCTGCCCGCCTGACCGGACGACCTGGAGCTGCGCGGGCTGTCGGCAGTTCTTCTCGTCAAGCCCCAGGGGGCCTCCCCGACGCAGACGGCGGCCGCTGTCGTCGGCGACGGTCCCACCGGTGGCGACCGCGGCGGC
The DNA here is from genome assembly GCF_018623035.1 of Cellulomonas dongxiuzhuiae. Classification (NCBI taxonomy): domain Bacteria; kingdom Bacillati; phylum Actinomycetota; class Actinomycetes; order Micrococcales; family Cellulomonadaceae; genus Cellulomonas; species Cellulomonas dongxiuzhuiae. The sequence goes on along the minus strand of NZ_CP076023.1, from coordinate 371,688 downwards.
GACGCTGCTCTACCGCATCGCGCGCCACATACGCCTCCATGTGGAGCCGCTGACTCGCGTCGTGCTCGTCGGGTTCTCTAGAACCACAGGTTCCGCGCGCGGCCGGTGGCGTCCCCGGCCTCGTCGCTCGGTGACCCGGGCTCGGGGACCGGGCTCCGGTCAGCAGGGCGGCCCCAGCGGCGCGACGGTGGCGGAATCCCGCGTGTCGCGGCTGAGTTCGACGACGCTGACCGCCGCCGAGGTGGCGGTGAGCCGACGCGCGGTGGCGATGTCGGCGATGCGGCGGGCCAGGTCGACGTCTTTCTGGCTCACCCACTCGACGACGTGCTCGGTGCCCTCACCGCCGGGTCAACGGCGTCGTCGCTGGTCCGCTCGAGGGCGACCGATCTCTGGACAATGTCGACCCCTGAGAGAGTACGGCGCGCGTGCGCCAAACCCTCCTTCCAGAGCCTTCACGCCGCGATGCTGGCTGCCCGTTCCGGCCGGGCTTGCCGGTACCGACCTTGGCGCCAACTAGAGATCATCGACCACGATCACACCGGGATCGACGGACTGCATCGCGGCACGTTGGCGGTGCGGGTGGCGTTGCTAATCGCTCATTATCGGACCGGCGCACCCGAATGCGTCACATCGACATCCGTGTACCCGCGTTGGGCAAGAAATCGCCGAACCGAGTCATGCGCTTCAGGATGCATTGTTGGACCAATCCGAATGGACTTCACAGCCGCCCTATCAAACCTGAGAGGAACATATGGTAGAAGCGCCCCCCGATTGTCCGGCCTGTACCGCTCATCAACAAAGTCCGGGGCGATCACAAGGCGCCATTCGAGTTCTGAAGAGAACGCTTCATGCTTTACTGACGAGCGGCCAACATACGCCGGAAGCCTGCTCGAGTACCAATTTGAGTAACGCGGCGGCGCAGTTAACGCTAAATACTCCGCCACCACCTCCGCAACCATTTGACGCACTCCGTCTTGACCGTACCTGACGGGCACGAGCCTCGGCGACGAGTCACTAATCCCAGGCGCAGCATCTGGTCGGCCGCCGAGATAGAGGACTCTCTCGGGCTGGCGGATCTTCTCGAGGGAGTCCCTATCGAATCCGACGCAGTAGGCGCCGCCACCGTATGCTCGCCACTGGCTGAGTAGGTCCCCATCGGTGCAGAAGCATGCTATGAATGGGGCTGGCTCACGGAGCGATTCGTCACTTACCTGTCCACGCACAAACTCCGCAATCAGGGTAGGTGACTCATCAAGCTCGTCCCGAGGGTCACGGGCCGCGATTATTTCGGCAGCATCGAGAAGAGCGTCGTTCAACTCGGCACGCCCGAGGGTAAACTCCGCCGCATCGTTGAGGTATCTGGCATCCGTTGCCCAGATGCTCTGCTCGCCGAGGATGCTCATCAGGGCGCTGCCAGTTGTATAGTGATAGAGAGTCTCGACCGGCTGAGTCATCCAACAACACTACTGGGCTGATGGCTGCACGGAAAGTACCTCAGCCAACAAAACTAGTGAGTAGCCATGAGGTTCGTCCGAAGGGCAGCGACGCGTGCTAGTTGCTGCCCACCGTCTCGCTCCTTCAGGTTGGTGAACGATCGCGTTCAAGTCCGATCGGACGTCACGTCGGGGCGGGAGGTTGGACACATCCCCTGCGTGCGTCGACGACCTCGTGGGACCCGCGGTGGCCGACCAGCGGACCGCTGCCCGCCTGACCCGGGGAGGCACGTCGATCCGCCGTCGGCCCCGGACCGTCGTCGTACGAGCGCGGGGCGAGCCGGACGGCCGCGCGCGGGCCCGCCGTGACGCCCAGGCCCAGCGCGGCCAGCACCTGCGCGACCTCCTGCGCGGCGAGCGAGCCGTGCCGCTCGAGCGTCAGGTGGACGCGACCACGGACCCGCTCCGCCCGGTGGAAGGCCAGGATCGTCGTCGAGACGGTCGTGTGACGGGGGAACCGGGCACGGGCCGCCGCCTCATCCCCATGCTCCAGCAGCACGAGGTCACCGCCGGCGAGCTCGGCCCGCAGCGCGTCGGCGCGCCAGTGCACCGGCGCGTCGACCTGGCCGGTGACGTGCCGGGAGCGGTTCGCCGACGAGATGGCGAGCAGACCGACGGCGTCCGACGACGCCGCCAGGAACCGCTGTGACGGGCACGCGTCGCCCGGCACGATCACCTGGGCGGTTGTCACCGACCCGTCCAGCGCGGTCAGCCCCGGCGGCACGTGCGCGGCGGCGGGTCCACGGAACCCGAACGGGCCGAGCGCGCGGAAGGCGTCGACGACGTCCGCCAGCAGGCCCGGTGACACGCACGCGGGCAACGCCGACAGGTCGAGCGCGCTCAGCACCCGCCCCGCCGGCGCGGTCAGGCTGCCCGTCTGGTCGTGGGGGCGGCCCTTGAGGGCGTTGATCCGCACCACCGCGTCGGCGCGCCCCGTCAGCGCGTAGATGTTCCCGAACCCGTGCGCGACGGGCACGCCGTCGGCGAGGGACCTCACCGCGTGGGCGACGTCGTCGGGGCGGTCGAGGACGAGACGGTCGTCGGCGGGCATGCGGGCCTCCCGGGGCTCGCTGGGAAGACCGCGCAGCCGCGTGCTGGATACCGATCGGGCTCGACAACCCGGCCGCGGGGTTCTCGTCCCGGGACGAGTGGCGCACGTACCGCTGACCGCCGTCCGTCAGTCGTCGTCGTCCTCGACCAGCTCGCCCTCCCAGGCCTCCCTGCCCTCGTGCACCGCGAACGCCGCGATGACGAATGCCGCGACCGGGTCCAGCCAGACCGCGCCCGTCAGGGCATGCAGGAGGAGGCCGGCCAGGGTCGAGATGCTCAGCAGGACGCAGATCCGCGTCTCGGCGGCGTCGGCCAGGATGAGGTTGTCCTGGAGCCGCAGGCCGACCCTGCGTTTCGCTGCCGCCAGGACGGGCATGACGACGATCGAGGCGATGAGCAGCCCGATCGCGACCGGTGAGCGGTCCGGGGCCTCGCCGTCGACGAGGCTGCGGACGCCCTCGACGGTGACGTACGCGGCCAGGACGAAGAACGTGACCGCGACGGCCTTGAGCGCCAGCCGCTCCTTGCGCTCGTCGGCCTCACCGTGCCGCAGCCGCGCCGACAGCCGCAGGGCGACGAGGACGGCGGCGACGGACTCGATCCCGGAGTCGACGCCGAAGCCCACCACGGACACCAAGCCCGCGAGCACGCCGGCGGTGATCGCCACGGCACCCTCGACCACGTTGTAGGCGATGGTGAGCTGCGCCAGACGCAGGCCGCGGCGCGTCAGCCGCTCGACCTCGACGGCGCCGAGCTCCCCGGTGGTGCTCATGCCGGCACCACCCGGGCGCATGCCGTCGCATTGCCCGTCGTGCGCCGCGTCGCGCTTCCTTCGCGCTCCATACGTCGATGGTAGAGAGCGTCGTGGGCGCACGGATCCGCGCGACGACGCGGCGGGGGTTGACCCTGCCACCGTGTGAGGGGGTCGGATGGGCGACATGTGGAGCATCGGAGAGATCGCGCACAGCACGGGCGTGTCCCGGCGCATGCTGCGCCACTGGGAGCAGGTCGGGCTGCTCGAGCCGGCGTCGACCGACGGCGCGACCGGTTACCGCCGCTACGCGCCGAGCCAGGTCGGGCGGGTGCGGGCGGTGGCGTCCCTGCGGGCGCTGGGGTTCGGGCTCGACACGGTGGCCGACCTGCTCGACGCCACGCTGACCGAGCAGCGGCTGGTGGAGCTGCTGCGCGAGCGCGAGCAGGCCCTCGTCGCGGACATCACCGAGGCGTCGGCCCGGCTGGCCGAGGTGCGCGCGCGCCTCGCGTCATTCGAGAAGGGAGCACGCACCGTGATGAGCACGCTCGAGCTGGTCCCCCTGCCCGCGCTGCGGCTGTGCGCCGTCCAGGACACCGTCCGGGACGAGACCGAGATCCCCGAGGCCGCTCGCCGGCTGCTCGCCCTGCTGCCGCGGGATCGCGGCCCGGGTGGTGACGGCGATGTCGTCCTGCTCTTCGACGGCACCTCGGACGACGCGATCGTGGTGACGGCCGGGACGCCGGCCGGTGCGGAGCCGTGCGGGCTCCCGGTCGTGGAGGTGGCCGCGGTTGCCGAGGGCGTCTCGGTGACGTTCGACGAGCGTCCTGCCGACGTGGCGGACGCCTGGACCGCGCTCGACGCGGCGCTGGAGTCCCGGGGACTTCGCGCCGCCGGCGTCTACCGGCAGGTGAACGCCCCCGGCGGCGCGGTGACGCTGCAGGCGGGGGTCCGTCAGCGGACGTAGGCGTCCGCGAGGAGGCCGGGAAACGCCACGACACCCGGAGCCGCCCCTGGCAGCATGCCCGGATGACCCGGCCCGAGCCCCGCGCGACGCTGCACCTACGAGCACTGACGCCCCAGGACGAGGACGCCGCCCGGGCGGCGCACGACGAGCTGGCGCGTGAGGGGTTCGACTTCCTGCTCGGGGTGCGCAGCGGTGAGCGCTGGGACGCGTACCTGCGCCGCCTGGAGGACGAGCGCGCGGGCGTCGGCCTGCCGGACGGCAGGGTGCCGGCGACGTTCCTCGTCGGGGACGTCGGCGGCGTGCTCGTCGGGCGGGTGTCCGTGCGGCACGCGCTGAACGAGGCGCTGTCGGTCGTCGGCGGCCACATCGGGTACGGGGTGCTACCCGCGCACCGCCGCCGCGGGTACGCCACCGCGATGCTGCGCGGGGCGCTGGCGGTCGCCCGCTCGGTGGGCGTCCGCGACGCGCTGGTGACCTGCGACGACGCGAACGTCGGGTCGGAGCGGACGATCGAGCGGTGCGGGGGTGTGCTGCAGGACGTGGTGGACGTGCCGGGCGGCGGCGGGGCGAAGCGCCGCTACCGGGTCCCCACGTCCCTCAGGCCGTGACGACCCGCAGCACGAGGACCGCGACGGACAGGATCAGCGGCACGAGCGGCATCGTGACGCCCTGGGTGTCGCGGACCCGCAGGTGGCCGATGATCGCGCCGAGGAAGTACAGGGTGAGGCCGACCGCGGCGGCGATGCCCAGGGGCGCGACCCACAGGCCCACGACGATGCCGACCGCGCCGGCGATCTCGAGCGCCGCGAGGAGCCCGAGGTAGCGCTCGGGGAAGCCGACCGTGCCGGTGATGGACGTGACGACCCGCTCGTTCCTGCGCAGCTTCATGACGGCGGAGTTGACCGAGACGAGGGCGAGCAGGACGGTGAGGACGGCGAGCGCGATGAACATGGGGGTCCTTTCGGTGAGGGGTGCGGGGACCTGAGGGGCCGACGGAGAACCATAGGTCGTCCGTGCCGCCCGCGTGACGCGGCCCACCCTTCACGACGGCCGATCCGGATACCCCCCGGGGTATGTTGGTCCTATGAGCCCGACCTCCATGTCCCGCTCCACCTCACCTCGGCGCATCGTCGTCGTCGGCGGCGTGGCGGGCGGCATGAGCGCAGCCGCACGCGCCCGCCGCCTGGACGAGTCCGCCTCGATCGTGGTGCTCGAGCAGTCCGCCCACGTGTCGTTCGCCAACTGCGGGCTGCCGTACCACCTGTCCGGTGAGATCGAGCAGCGCGACGCCCTCCTGCTGCACACGCCCGAGTCCCTGCGTGCCGCGCTCGCGCTCGACGTCCGCACCGGCAACCGCGTCACCGCGATCGACCGCGAGGCCCGCACCGTCACGGTGGCGACCGCCGACGGCGAGGACGAGCTCGCGTACGACGCCCTGCTGCTCGCCCCCGGCGCCGTCGCCGTGCGACCGCCGATCGACGGCCTCGACCACCCGGCCGTGCACTCCCTGCGCACGGTCCCCGATCTCGACGCCCTCGCCGCCCGGGTCGCGGACCTGCCCGCCGACGGCCCGCGCCGCGCGGTCGTCGTCGGCGCCGGGTTCATCGGCCTGGAGGCCGTCGAGGCCCTGGTCGCACGCGGGCTCGACGTCGAGCTCGTCGAGCTCGCGAACCACGTCCTGCCGCCGCTGGACGCCGAGCTCGCCCCGTTCCTCGCGGACGAGCTGCGCGCGCACGGCGTCGGCCTGCACCTCGGCGTCTCGGCGCGCGAGGTCGCCGCGTCCGACGACGGCGGCGCGGTCGTCACGCTCTCCGACGGCACGCGCCTGCCGGCCGAGGTCGTCGTCGTCAACGTGGGCGTGCGGCCCGCGAGCGACCTCGCGAGGGACGCGGGCCTGGAGCTCGGGGCCCGCGGCGCCATCCGCGTCGACGCCGACCAGCGCACGTCCGACCCGCACGTCTGGGCGGTCGGCGACGCGGTCGAGGTCACCCTGGCCGTCACGGGCGACACCGGGCCGGTACCGCTGGCGGGTCCGGCGAACCGCCAGGGCCGTCGCGCCGCCGACGCCATGCTGGGACGCCGCACGACGCCGCAGGCGCCCGTGCTCGGCACCGCGATCGTCCGGGTCCTCGGGCTCACGGCCGCCGTGACCGGCGCGAGCCAGGCCGCGCTCGCGCGCGCCGGGATCGAGCACGAGGTCGTCCGGATCCACGCCGCCCACCACGCCGGGTACTTCCCCGGCGCGCAGCAGGTCCACGTCGTCGCGAGCTTCGCCCCGGACGGGCGCCTGCTCGGCGCGCAGGCCGTCGGACGCGAGGGCGTCGACAAGCGCATCGACGTGCTGGCCACTGCCCTGCGTGCCGGCATGACCGCCGACGACCTCGCGGAGCTCGAGCTCGCGTACGCCCCGCCCTACGGCGCCGCGAAGGACCCGGTCAACATGCTCGGCTTCGTCGCGCAGAACGTCCTGGACGGCACCATGCCGCAGTGGCACGCCGCGGAGCTGGACGACGTCCTGGCCACGCGCCTCGTCCTCGACGTGCGGTCGCGGACCGAGTTCGACCGCGGCCACCTCGTCGGCGCGCTCCACGTCCCGCACACCGAGCTGCGCGGCCGCCTCGACGAGGTCCGCGCCGCCGCCGACGGACGTCCGGTCGCCGTGCACTGCGCCAGCGGCGTCCGCTCCCACATCGCGACCCGCGTGCTGCTCCAGGCCGGTCTCGACGCCCGCAACCTCTCCGGCGGCTGGATCAGCCTCACCGCCACCCGACCCGACCTGCCCCTCGAAGGAGCCACCTCATGAGCCTGCGCGACACGATCGCCCGCCTGCTCGGGCTGGCCACCGGCGGCGCCGTCCGGCGCTGACCCCACCCTCACCGAACGATCCCCAGGAGCACCACCATGTGCAGTCCCGCCCGTTGCCGCCGCTGTGGCAAGGTCACCTGGACCGGCTGCGGCAGGCACGTCGACGACGTCATGGCCGACGTGCCGCAGGACCAGCAGTGCACCTGCCGCTGAGCCGGCACGCACCCGAGACCCCCGAGCCGGGACACCGGTGACACGACCCGAGGAGAACCACGTGGACCTGGACCCGGCCGAGATGACGAAGGTCAGCAACCGCCTCAAGCGCGCCCAGGGGCAGCTCGCCGGCGTCATCCGCATGATCGACGAGGGCACGAGCTGCGAGGACGTCGTCACGCAGCTGTCCGCGGTGTCGAAGGCGATCGACCGGGCCGGGTTCGCGATCATCGCGTCCGGCATGAAGCAGTGCCTCACGCAGCCCGAGGGCGACGAGGAGCCGACCCTCGACGTCGCGAAGCTGGAGAAGCTGTTCCTGTCGCTGGCGTGACCCCCGGCCGGGCTCCTGTCGGCGGTCAGCGGCGCGCGACCCGTGCCCCCGCGGCCCAGCCCGGGGCGCGGGAGCCGGGAGGCGGCTCGACGCTCGACACGCCCGACCGCTCCAGCAGCCACGCGACCACGGAGTCCGACGTCCACATCTCACCCGCGCCCGCCTCGTCACGACCCCACGTGTACGCCGGCACGTCGGCGAGGAGGTCGAGGACGTCGCCCGGCAGCGCGACGTCGTCGCTCACCGCCAGGACGCCGGGCAACCGGCCGCTGCCGTCGACCACGCGCACCTCGTAGCGGAACAGCGGGCACCGCCCCAGCCACCGCGCACCCACCGGCCCGGTCAGCACGACGCGCCGCGTCCCACGCGTCCTGCCCCACGTGGGACCCATGTCGACGCTCCTGACGACCCCGGCGACCTCCACCTCCAGCACCGCGTGCACGAGCGGCTGCGGCGCTCGTCCTTCACGGGCGGCGACGAGACGCTCCCACCAGGCACTCGTCCGCCGCGCGACGTGACCGCCCGCGCCGACGGCCGACCACCTCACCCGGGCCACCGCGTCCACGTCTCCATCCCATCGCGGGGCCACCCCGCGGGGCGAGGGGCGATGGTCCCGCGAGCGCCGCGTCAGACCGTCAGCAGCACCTTGATCGCCCGCCGCTCGTCCATCGCGCGGTAGCCCTCGGCGGCCTCGTCGAGCGGCAGGGTGAGGTCGAAGACCTTGCCCGGGTCGATGTGGCGGCGCCAGATCCGGTCGATCAGGTCGGGCAGGAACCGGCGCACGGGTGCGGGCCCGCCGTGCAGGTGCACACCGGAGTAGAACAGCTGCCGGCCGGGCAGGACGACGTCGTGCGAGACGCCGACGTACCCCACGTGCCCGCCGGGGCGGGTGGAGCGGATCGCCTGCATCATCGACTCCTGCGTGCCGACGGCCTCGATCGTGGAGTGCGCGCCGAGCCCGTCGGTCAGCTGCTTGATGCGCGCCACGCCGGCGTCCCCGCGCTCCTCGACGACGTCGGTGGCGCCGAAGTCACGCGCGAGCGCCTGCCGGTCGGCGTGCCGGGACATCGCGATGACGCGCTCGGCGCCGAGCTGCCTCGCGGCCAGCACGCCGAGCAGCCCGACGGCCCCGTCACCCACCACCGCGACCGTCTTGCCCGGCCCGGCCTCGGCGGCCACGGCGGCGAACCAGCCGGTGCCGAGCACGTCGGAGGCGGCCAGCAGCGACGGGACCAGGTCGTCGGCCGGCGGGCCGGGGGTGGCGACGAGGGTGCCGTCGGCGTGCGGGATGCGCGCGTACTCCGCCTGCGCACCGGGCACAGCACCCGGGCCGCGGTGCACGCAGTGGCTCTGGTAGCCGGCGCGGCAGATCGCGCACGTGTTGTCCGAGGAGAAGAACGAGCCGACGACGAAGTCGCCGACCCTCACCTGCGCGACGTCGTCCCCGACCTCCTCGACGACACCGACGTACTCGTGACCCATCGGCTGGTGGTCGACGTCGTCCGCACCGCGGTACGGCCACAGGTCGGACCCGCAGATGCAGGACGCGGCGAGCCGGATGACCGCGTCCGTCGGTTCGGCGATCGTCGGCCGTTCGGTCTGGTCCACCCGGACGTCGCCCGGGCCGTACATGACGACAGCGCGCATCGCAGTGCCTCTCCGTCGGTCCGCGGCTCAGTCCTGCGTCGCGGGGGCCTGGGCGACGCAGAGCGCGCCGGTGTTGCCGTCCTGGTCGGCGACGACCGTGACCCACGGCGCGTCGCTGTCGTCCACGACGGTGCCGCCCGCGGCGACCGCGGCGGCGAGCCGCTGCTCGGCCACCTCGGGCGCGACGTAGACCTCGACGTGGAACCGCTGGCGCGCGGTGTCGTCCTCGACGTCCCCGAACCACAGGTTCGGCACCCGTCCGGTGGCGTCCCGGATCTCGTCGCTCGGCGACCCGTGCCCCTGCGACGCCGCGTCCCCCGTGAGCAGCGCCGCCCACACCGGGGCGACGGTCGCGGAACCCGCCGTGTCGAGGCCCAGCTCGACCACGCTGACGGACGCCGGGGCGGCGGCGAGCCCGTGCTCGACGGCGATCTCGCTGATCCGCCGGGCGAGGTCGACGTCCTTGCGGGTCACCCACTCGACGACCTGCTCGTTGCCCTGGTCGTCGCGGTAGACGGCGTCGGCGCTCACCAGCTTGAGGTCGACGTGCCCCGTGCCGAGGGCCGCGCTCGGGTGGTGCCCGAGCGCGTCGCCCGCCTCGCCGACCGCGGCGACGAACCGCGCCCCGGTGCCGAAGTCGTCGACGAGGTACCGCGCGTGCAGCCCCTGCGCCAGCTTGCGCCAGTCGGCCAGTCCGGCCTGCGTGATCTCGCTGCCCGACAGCATGTCCATGCTCGCCGAATCTAGACCCGCTCGACGCGACCCGCGCGGGCTGCGCCCACGTCAGGCGGGCGACGCGAGGGCGTCCCGGACGGCCCGCGCGTGGTCGTCGAGGACCGACCGCTCCCGCTCGACCGTGTCGGGGACGAGGGTCCAGCCGTCGCCCGCGTAGCGCGGGATGACGTGCAGGTGGAAGTGGAAGACCGTCTGGAAGGCGACCTCACCGTCGCAGACCCCACGCTGGGGACGTCGGGCGGCTCACCGACCGCGGCTGACGACGAGGCGTGAGCGCCAGACCGCCGAGGCGGCCCCCTCAGACCCGTTCGACGCGGTCCGCCTGCGGTCCCCGGTCGCTCTGACGCACCTCGTACCGGACCCGGTCACCCTCGTACAGGCCGTCGGACCCGCGCACGACCGACACGTGCACGAACAGGTCGTCGCCGCCCGCGTCCGGGGTGATGAAGCCGAAGCCGCGCTCGGCGTCGTAGCGCGCGACCGTGCCCGTGCCGCCGCGCGCGGGGGCACCCGAGCCCCGGGGCCGCTCCGACCGGCCGCGGGACGGCCCCGCGGGCGCGCCCCGGCGCGCCTGACCACCGACGAGCCGCACGTTCTGGGCCTGCGGCCCCCGGTCGCTCTCGGCGACGGTGAAGCTGATGCGGTCACCCTCGGACAGGCCGGTCACGCCCGCCAGCGTCTTGGCGTGGACGAAGACGTCCTCGCCGCCGGCGTCGGGCGTCGCGAAGCCGAAGCCCTTGTCCGCGTCGTAGAACGTGATGGTGCCGTCCGCGCCGTCGGACACCACGGGCGGGGCGGCCTGGGCGACGAGCGGCAGCAGGTGGTCCGCCTGGGGCCCCTTCTCGCCCGGCACGACCAGGAACGCGACCCGCTGCCCCTCACGGAGCACGCCGCCGCCCACGACGGCGGAGCTGTGCACGAAGATCTCGGCGTCGCCGCTGTCCGGGGTGATGAAGCCGTAGCCCTTGCCCGGCTCGTACCAGGAGACGGTGCCGAGCTGGCCCAGGGTCGCGTCGGCGGCGTACTCGCCCGTGACACGGACGTTGCGCGCCTGCGGCCCGCGGTCGCCCTCACCGACCTCGAACTCGACCTCCTGGCCCTCGCGGAGGACCTTGCGGCTGTCGTCACCGACGATCTCGGACGCGTGGACGAACAGGTCGTCGGCGTCGTCCCCGAGGTTGAGGAAGCCGAAACCGCGTTCGGCGTCGAACCAACGGACAGTTGCCTGGGGCACGGTGTACTCCTCGTCGACAGCAGATGGTGCTCCCCCATTGTCGCCGACATGACGACCGAGGGCCGCACGTCCGTCCGGACGTGCGGCCCTCGTGGTGCAGACGACGTCTGCGGCGCGTGCGGTCAGGCGGCGCTGCAGGTCGCGCTGAGGTTGCTCGAGCTGCCGCTGCCGAGGAAGCCGGCGCTGGCCGTCGCCCCTGCTGCGAGCGAGCCGTTCCACGCCGCCGACGTGATCGTGCTGCCGGACGCGGTGCCGTTCCACGCCTGCGTGATGGTCGCCCCGGCGACCGTCACCTTCCAGCCGGTGATCGCGGCGGAGCCCGCCTTCACCGTCACGTTCGCCTGGTAGCCGCCCTGCCAGGAGCTCTGCACCGACACCGTCGCGGTGCAGGCGCCGGTGCCCGGGTCCGGGGCGGGCGTCGTCGGCGCGGGGGTGGTCGGGGCGGGGGTGGTCGGCGCGGGAGTCGTGGGCGCCGGCGTCGTCGGGGCTGGCGTCGTCGGGGCGGGCGTCGTCGGGTTCGGGCCGGGGTCGCCGCCGCCACCGAACACGACGTCGCTGCACTGGTAGTACGGCTGGTCGAGGTGGCTCGCCTGCCAGATCGTGAACACCACGTGGTGGCCGGTGCGGTCGCGCGGGACGCTCACGTCGGTGACGTACGGGCTCGACGGGGCGTAACGGCCCGTCGTCTTGATCAGCTCGAGGTCGGACCACGCGAGCGCCTCGGTCCTGGCGTCGTAGCCCTGCTTGGTGACGTAGATCTTCAGGTAGTCCGCGCCGTGGTTGGACGGGTCGTGGACGGTGAGCCGGAAGTCGTACGGCTTGGCGGTCGTGCGCCAGGCGCCCGGCGTGTTCGCCGCGTCGTAGATCGGGTTGTCGGCGGAGCAGAGCTTGCCGTCGGGGAGCGCCTGCTCGTGCTGCCCGCCGACGTTCTCCTTGAACATGCCGTTCCAGTTCCACATGGCGTTGGGGTTGGCACGCCACGCGGCCCAGCACATCGGGTCCTGCGTCGCCATGGCGGGGTCGGTGTGGGCGCCCGACCAGCGGTCGTAGCACCCGTAGATGCGGGACGGGGGGTCGGACACGGCGCCGTGGGCCGATGCGGGCGCGGCGAGGGCGACGGAGCCTGCCACCATGGCGGCGCCGAGCGCGAGCGCGCCGGTCACCGCGACGACGCGGCGACCGAGGGAGAAGCGGGACATGTCCACCTCCGGGAGGACGTACGAGACGTACGAGGACCATCGGCGCGGGCGCCGGGCGCGGCAACCGACGAAACGCTTCGACGGTCGCCGGTCCGGGCACCCCCGTGGCGACGCCCGCCGTCGCTAGGGTGTCGGGCGTGACGACGACAGCACGGCAGGTGGCGGAACGGATCGACGCGCACGTGGGGGTGCCGCCGCGCGCGACGACGGTCGACGGGTTCCTCGCCGGCGACCCGGACACCCCGGTCCGGGGGGTCGCCGTCACGATCATGGCGACGTTCGACGTGCTGCGGCGCGCGGCCGAGCAGGGCCTGAACCTCGTCATCACGCACGAGCCGCTCTACTTCGACCACCACGGCAGGTCGGACGCGGTCCTCGCCGCCGAGGGCGACCCCGTGTACGCGGCGAAGGCGGCGTTCGTCGCCGAGCACGGGCTCGTCGTCCTGCACCAGCACGACGCCTGGCACGACCGCGAGCCGGACGGCGTCCTCACGGGCGTCGCGCGGGCCCTGGGCTGGCTCGACGCCGAGCGGACGGGCGACCCGGGCGTCTACGACCTCCCCCCGACGACGCTCGGCGAGCTGGCCGCGCACGTCGCACGCTCCCTGGACGCCCGCGCGCTGCGCTACGTCGGCGACCCCGACACCGCCGTGTCGACCGTCGGCCTGCAGCCGGGGTTCCAGGGGTTCGAGCTCAACCGGCACCTGCTCGCCCGGCCCGACGTCGACGTGGTCGTCATCGGCGAGGGGCATGAGTGGGAGACCGGCGAGTACGCGGCCGACGCCGTGACGGCGGGCGTGTGCGCAGGCCTCGTCGTCGTGGGCCACACGCCGTCGGAGCAGGAGGGCATGGCCGAGTACGCCCGCTGGCTGGCGGACCTCCTGCCGGAGGTCCCGGTCGAGCTGGTCGTCGCCCCGGACCACTACCGCACGACCCCCCGCTGACCCGCCTCCCCGTGACGCCCGCTCGCGGGCGGGGTCCGGGTCGCCTGGCGTCCCGAACCCCACCCGCCGAGGGTGCAGCACCTGACGACCGGCCCCCGGTCATCTCGTCGACGTGGCCTCGGGACCCGCCGCGCGTCGCCGCACGACGGCCCACCGCGCCGCCAGGGCGGCCGTCGCGGCGGCGGCGGCGAGGGCTGACACCGCGTAGGTCTGCGTGAGGCCGGCACTGTCGTAGCCGGCTTGGCGGACGACCCCTGGTCGGGAGGTCGCGTAGTCGATCCTGATCGTGTCCCCGACGTCCGGGCCCGACCCGTCGTACTGCGTCAGGTCCGCCTCGTGCCGCTCCCCGCCGACCGTGAAGGTGACGACGTAGGAGCCCTCGCTGCCACGGCCCCCGGGGACGCGGTCGACGACGGTCGCCGTCGTGGTCCCGAAACCGTCGCCGAGGGCACCCTGCACGTCGGCCGCCGCCGTCCACCTGGCCGCGCAGACGACCACCAGCGCGGTGGTGAGAAGGGCCCACCCGAACAGGCGCGCGCCGGCTCCCTGCCAGGGACGCCGCGCCTCGGCGGCGAGCGCCCGCCGGCGCCGGACCTCGCGTTCGGCGTCCCGGCGGGCCTGCCACGCCGCAGCGTGCTCGTCGCACCGCACGGCCTGGTAGTCGGGCAGGCGGACACAGCATCCGCACGCACGGACGCTCCCGGGCGCCACGCGGTCGGACCCCACACGGCGGGGCCCCTCGGGGACGGGTGATGTCACGCGACCAGGATGCCCTCGCCGACTCGCCCGCACCCACGTCTTCGACGAGCACCTCGTGCCGGTCCGCCGAGACGCTCGTCGACACGGGTGCTGCGCCGCTCCAGCCGCGGAGCCCCGCGTGCGGGGTGCGGCGCACCGTCGCAGGATGGCCGGGAACAGAGCGGCCGCCGACGGGACGGGAGCGACCATGCCCAAGACGACGAGGAGCGGGACGCCGAAGCAGGAGGAGCTGCCCAGCACGCTGCAGCGGTCGGGCAGGAAGGCGCAGCGCACGTTCGCGAAGGCGCACGACGCGGCGGCCGACGAGTACGGCGACGCCGAGCGCGCCCACCGGGTGGCCTACGCGGCGCTCAAGCACACGCACGAGAAGGTCGGCGACCACTGGGAGCCGAAGGACGAGAACGGACCGTCCGACCCGCAGGCGGAGGGCGGCCGCGGCACGTCGCGCGAGACGGCCGAGGGGGTCGACGCCAACGCCTCCAAGAGCCACCTGTACGGCATCGCCAAGCGGCTCGGCATCTCCGGCCGCTCCACGATGGACAAGGACGCGCTGGTCGAGGCGATCAAGAAGGAGAACCGGCGCCGCAGCCGGTGAGTTCACCGTGAACGGCCCGACGAGGGCCGCACGCGGCGCTCCCCCGACCCGCTCACGGCGCCCGGCAGCCGACGCCTGACCGCCTGGCCCGACCGCGCTCGCGCACGGGTCGCACGCTCACCCCGATCCGCGCACCATGAGGAGAACCGACCTGACGGAGACTCCCCATGACCGCGCCACCCATCGGTGTCACCGGCGCGACCGGCCACATCGGCGGGCTCGTCGCGCGGCACCTCGACGCTGCCGGCCGCCCGCAGCGGCTGCTCGTGCGCTCGCCCGGCAGCCCGCGGCTGCGGGACCCGGCGTCGGTCACGGGCGTCCGGCGCGTCGACTACGCCGAGCACGACCTTTCGGTCGTCGCGCTGCGGGGCGTCTCCGTCCTGCTCATGGTGTCCGGGCACGAGAGCGCCACCCGTGCGGCGGACCACGCGACGTTCATCGACGCCGCGGCCGACGCGGGGGTCAAGCACGTCGTCTACACGTCGTTCGCCGCGGCCGCACCGGACGCGACGTTCACGCTCGCGCGCGACCACTACGCCACCGAGGAGCACCTGAAGGCCTCGGGCATGGCGTGGACGTTCCTGCGGGACACCTTCTACCTCGACCTCATGGCAGAGCTCGTCGGGCCGGACGGCGTCATCCGCGGGCCTGCCCGTGACGGGCGTTGCGCGTTCGTGGCGCGGGCGGACGTCGCGCGCGTCGCGGCCGCCGTGCTCATGGCGCCCGACGCGCACGCGGGCGCGACGTACGACCTGACCGGGCCGCAGGGGCTCTCGCTGTCCGACGTGGCCCGCGTCATCAGCGACGTCGACGGCCGTGACGTCACGTTCCACGACGAGACGGTCGAGGAGGCGTACGCCTCCCGGGCGCCCTACGAGGCGCCGCCGTGGCAGGTCGCGGCGTGGGTGAGCACCTACACCGCCATCGCGAGCGGAGTCATGGCGGAGCCCTCCGACGCGGTGGAACGACTCACGGGGGTCCCGCCGACGGACCTGGAGACCTTCCTCCGGGCCCGCTGAGCGGCACGTCCTCCTCCGGGCACGACCGGCGTGCACCGCCGCGCGTCGCGGCGACGCGCCGTCACCCTGGCGACGGACGCACGACGAAGTGAGTTGCCTGTACGGCAACACACAACGTAGCGTCACCGCCATGAGCGACGACCTCCTGGCCACCTCCACGCCGGACGCGCCCCTGACGGCGCTCGACGCCGACCGGGCCGCGCTCGCCCGGCGCGCACGCCGACCCGCCTGGCTGGCGCCGGCGCTCGGCGCCGTGACCGCCACGTGGGTCACCACGAGCCTCACCCCGCGCCCCGACGGCACGAGCCCCTCGTTCTTCCTGTTCGTCGTCGCGATGCTCCTCGTCCTCACGGCCACCCGGTCCACGGGCGTCAGGCTCCGCACGGTCGGCGCACGCGGCTGGGCCGCCTACCTGGGTCTCGTCGTGGTCGGCCTGCTGCTCTACAGCACGGCGCTCGCGCTGGTCTCGCTCGGCCTCGGGTGGTGGGTGGCGGTCCCGACGGTGCTGATGTTCGGTGCGACCGTCGCCGGCGTGCGCGCCGTGGACGACGCGGGGCGCCGGGCCCTGCACCGTGGCCGGTGAGCCGCAGCCGGACGAGATCGTCCACAACCTCGTCCGCCTGCGGATCTGCGGCCTGCTGCGACCCGTCGACGCACTGACGTTCTCGACTCTCGGCGAGACCCTCGGGCTGAGCAGGCCGACGCTCTCGAAGCACCTGCGGGTGCTGACCGACGCCGGCTACACGACGACGACCCGCTCCTCGTCCGACGAGCGCGACGACCGCCGGCAGATCGTCTGGGTGCGCCTGACGGGCGCGGGTCGACGTGCGTTCGACGAGCACGTCGCGGCCCTGCAGCGGATCACGTCACCCTGACCCGCCCGCCCGCCCCCACCGACGCGCGAGGGCAGCTCGACCCCGGTCCGGGCGCCGCCGCGCGCCACTCCCCCCGGGTGACTACCGTCGCGTGCATGACCCTCATGCAGCCCCGAGACCTGACCGGGACCGTCGTCGCCGTCACCGGCGCCTCCGCCGGCATCGGACGTGCCACCACCGAGGCCCTGGTCGCGGCGGGCGCCGACGTGGTCGTCGGCGCCCGCCGGCTCGAGCGCCTCACCGAGCTCGCCGAGCAGCTGGGCAGCGACCGCGTCGTGCCCGTGCAGATGGACGTCCGTGAGCCCGCCGACAACGCCCGCCTCGTCCAGGCAGCCCTGGACACCTGGGGCCGGCTGGACTCGGTGGTCGCCTGTACCGGCATCGGCTCCTACGGCTCGGTCCTCGACGGCAGCGACGACGACATCCGCACCATGGTCGACACCAACTTCACCGGCACGGTCTTCACGGTCCGCGCCGCGCTGCCGCCGATGCTCGCGGCAGGCGGGGGCGACATCGTCATCGTCGGGTCCGTCGCGGGCTTCCGTGGTGGCCCCGACGAGGCCGTGTACGCCGGGACGAAGCACGCCCAGCAGGGCTTCGCCGGGTCCATCGACCGGGAGCTGCGCAAGAAGGGCATCCGGGTGACGACGATCAACCCGGCCGGGGTCGAGACGGAGTTCGCGATCGGCAGGGGCCGCACCGAGGGCGACCCCTCGCTCGCGGACTACCTGCGCCCGGAGATGGTCGCCCACGCGATCGTCACGACGCTGCAGCAGCCGCGCGAGATGCGGACGCAGTTCTGGGCGATGTGGAGCATGGGCCAGGGCAGCTGAGGGGGCGCGCCGCTGGGGCCGCCGTCCTCGTGGCTCGTCAGTACCGGTAGACCGTCTCCGCCCGGCGGCATGCAGCAGCGCGTCGCGATCGCACGCGCCGCGGCCGACGAGCCCGAGATCCTCGTGCTGGACGAGCCGTTCGCGGCCGTCGACGCCCAGACCCGTGCCGACCTGGAGGACCTGGTCCGGCGGGTGTGGCAGGACCTGGGGGTGACCGTCCTGTTCGTCACGCACGACATCGACGAGTCGGTGTACCTGGGCGAGCGCGTGCTGATGCTCTCGTCGTCCCCGACCGTCGGGAGGGCGTCACCGCGACGTCATGAGCCGCACCACCTAGGTACCGGGCGACGCCTGCGTGAGCCCCGCTGGCGGCTGCGGGCTCCAACCGGGCTCCGGCTCGCTCGGTGGCAGGCCGCGCATCACGTGGATCCGGTCCACGACGGTGACGACGCCGAGCACGACGACGGCCAGACCGGCCGCCGCGACGACGTCCGTCAGGAAGTGGTAGCCGAGGTACAGGCGGCTGAGCGCGACCGCCGCGACGCCGACGACACCGACGACCAACCAGCCGACGACGACCCGGCGTGTGCGGTGCCGGCTCGCCACGAGGTACCCGGCGACCAGCAGGAAGGTCGCCGTCCCGATGGTGTGGCCGGACGGGAACGACCCGGTCGTCTCCGAGCCGGGGATGTACATGGTCTCCTCCGGCGGGCGAGGCCGGGCGACGAGGCCCTTGACGAGGAGCGAGAGCACCGTGGAGCCGATCATGGCGCCGGCGAGCAGGAGCGGCCGCCACCACTCGCGCCGGCGCAGGCCCCAGGCCACGCACGCGACCAGGATGATGACCGGCAGCACCGTCGGACCGGTGACGAACGTCAGCGCGGCGAGGACCGCGGTGACGACGTCGCTGCGGGCACCCACCAGCAGCTCCAGGACCGGCCGGTCCCACAGGGAGAAGTCGTCGCGCTCCTGGACCGCGTCGAACATGCCCCAGAAGACGAGCAGGCCCACCCCCACGAGCAGCACGCCGGGCAGGACCGCCCGGAGCAGTGGCTGGTCGGCGTACCACGCGAGCAGACGGCGCGGCGGATCTCCGGCTGGCATCCCGCCACGCTACCCGGGCTCCTCGCGGACGGCTCCGTGACGGCTTCCGCGCGCGGGCCGCCTACAGGTCCGACGTCACGAGACGGTAGCCGGCGTCGAGCTCGTCGAGGTCCAGCAGGTCGGCGTACGTCCTGGCCCACACGCCCGTCGCGATGTCGTTCTCGAGCCGATCCAGTCCTTGGCGGACCTCCGCGTCGCCGATTCGGCTCAGCACCGACATCCCCGCCCGGACCGACGGGTCCAGGTAGGCGGCCGGCCGCCTCCAGTAGGCGGCGGCGAACCCGTCGACGCAGTCGTGGGGCACGGGGACGGGCTCCACCTCGCACGGGCCGAGTGCCGCGACGAGACGCTCCATCGGGACGGCGTGCGCCCTGTCGTACTCGCGGGCCGCGGGGAGGTAGTCGCGCAGCAGCCAGAAGTCACGGGTCACGGTCTCGTCGAAGGTCAGGACCACGACGCGACGGCGTGCGACCCGTCTCAGCTCGGCGATCCCGCGCTCCAGGTCGGTCCAGTGGTGCACCGTGAGGACCGCCAGGGCCGCGTCCACCGCGTCGTCCACGAGGGGGATCGACTCGGCCACCGCGCACAGGGCCGGCGCGGACCCGGCGGGCCGCTGGTCGATCATCGTCCTGCTCGGCTCGATGGCGACGACGGTGGTCGGCGGCTCGTAGGACCCGGTGCCGGCGCCGACGTTCACGACGGTCGACACGTCCCCGAGAGCTCTGTGGATCTGCGCAGCGATGCGGGGGTCAGCCGCGCGGGTGGAGGTGTACGTCCGGCCGATCTCGTCGTAGATGACCATCCGCCGATCCTGCCAGGCGGTGCCCTGCCGCCGACGGACACGCGTCGATCCCGTCGTCGGCTCGGCAGAGGTGGGCGGTCCGACGCTCGCCTGCCGTCAGGAGACGGCCGGTGCGGCCGCACGCTCCTGCACCAGGATCTTGGTGAGCAGCCGTTGGAGCGTCTCGCGCTCCTGTCGCGTCAGCGCGGACGTCAGGACGTCGTCCACGCGGGTGGCCGCCGGGACGAGCTCGGCGAGCGCAGCGAGACCCTCGTCCGTGAGCCGCACGACGTTGCGTCGTCGGTCCGCCTCCGCCCGCACGCGCTCGATCAGCCCGCGGGCCTCCAGCCGTGCGCCGAGCCCGGCGACCGTCGACCGGTCGAGGTCGAGGTCGTCGCAGAGGTCACGCTGGCTGGCCTCCCCCCGGGTGTGCAGGACGTTGAGCACGCCGAACTGCACGTTCGTCAGGCGGGACCCCACCTCCTGCGCCCACGCGGCGAGGTGCGCCTGCTGCGCCCGGCGCACGAGGTAGCCCGTGTGGTGGGCGAGGTCGATCGGCTCGGTCACCGGGCCATGGTGGCAGCCGACGCACCCCCGAAGCGATCGCCGAGGCGCGAAAGAGGTCACGCATGTGCCCACTTCTCGTGATCGCGGCGCGAAGAAGTGCCCACATCCGCGGGCGCCGGGCTCAGAGCCAGCGTGGGGGGGCAGGGACCGGGGAGCCTGGGTTGCTGGTGGCGAGAGCGCCGCGTCAGAGTGCGGTCTTGACGCTGCTGCGAGGGTCGTCCACCAGGTACCCCCGGTAGAAGCTGCCGTCGTGAGCACTGCCTCGCCAGGGGCGAGCCAGGTCCAAGGCGATGTGGAACTGCGGGTCGTCGCGGTTCAGGTCGGCGTGGACGATCGCCTCGTCGCCGGCAGCCGCAGTCAGGGACGTGCCGTCGGGGCCGAACACCTCCGCGGGGACGAGCTGGCGCCTCTGTGCGACGGAGGAGACGGCGACCCAGTAGGTGTTGATGGCGGCCATTGCCTGCGCCTTGGTCCGGAAGATCGCATCGATCGGGTAGGCGGGGAGGAGCAGGCAGTCCACCCCGAGCGCGGCGTACTCGGTGAACACGTTCAGGAAGTTGATCTCCACGCACACCGCGATGCCGAAGCGGTACCCGTCCACCTCGAACGTCGTTGGATCGGTGCCGGGGGTGTAGTGGTGCAAGGTTTCAGCGGCGGAGCAGAAGCGCTTGTCGTAGCGGTCGATCACCCGACCGGTGTCGGAGATGACGTACATGCTGTTGTGGGGTCGGTGCGGTGGCGTCAGCGGGTGGCTAGAGCCGAGGACCACCCACAGGCCGAGCTCGCCTGCGAGCTCGGCCACGGCCTCTGTCTCCTCGTGAACCACCGACCAGTCCACGTCGGCGAGGTCGCTGACCTGCTCCTTGGCGTAGCCGGAGAGGTGTCCTTCGGGGAAGAGCACCAGGCGCGCTCCCTGGGCGGCCGCGGTGCGCATCAGCTGGCGGGTCACCGCGCCGTTGCGGCGCGGGTCGGGGCTGGCGGTCGGCTGGGTGACAGCGACGCGGAGAGTGCTCATGGCGGTCAGCCTGTCGCGCGGGTCCGACATCGCCGGGGACCGGGTGAGTCAGGACGGGGAGGCGAGCACGGGCACGACGTTCGACCCGGACTGGTTCAAAGACCGCCCTGTCGCCGTTGCCATGACGGTGAACACCGAGTGGGCGATGGACTTCTTCATCGCGGTCGGCACCAACGTTGCCACTGGGGCCGCTCCCGCTCGACCGGAGCTCGCGGATCTCCTTCTTCGGACCCGGCGGCCCGCCGGTAGGGTTCCGTGCACCCGACGCCCCGGAGGACACCGTGCTGGCACTGCCGCCACCCGACGTGGAGCCGTTCTGCACGCTCGAGGTCGAGCTCGCGCCGATCATGGACCTCGGCCTCGGCCGGTTCGCCCAGCGGCGCATCATCCCCATCGTCGGCGGGCGGGTCACCGGCAGGGTCAGCGGGACGATCCTGAACCTCGGCGCCGACTGGCAGTCGGTCACGCACGACGACGTGGCCGAGCTGCACGCGCGCTACGCCTTCGAGACGCCCGACGGCGCGATCGTCGAGATCGTCAACACCGGCTACCGCCACGGGCCGGCCGAGGTGATGCGACAGCTCGCGTCCGGCGCTCCCACGCCGCCGGAGTCGTACTACATGCGCTCGACGGCACGGCTCGAGAGCGGCCACCCGGACTACCGGTGGCTCAACCGGATGGTGTTCGTCGGCACGGGCGCGCGCGACGCGAGCACCGTGCAGATCGACCTCTACAGCGTGGGATGAGGACCTCGGACATGACGGAACCACGGGTGCTCGTCGCCGGCGGCGGGATCGGCGGGCTGGCCGTCGCACTGACGCTGCACCAGATCGGCGTGCCGTTCACGGTCCTGGAGGGCGCGCGCGAGCTGGCGCCGCTCGGGGTGGGCATCAACCTGCAGCCCAACGCCGTGCGCGAGCTCGACGACCTCGGGATCGGCCCCGACGTACTCGACACGATCGGCGTCCCCGCGCGCGAGTGGGCGCTGGTCGGGCGCAACGGCCACGACATCTACAGCGAGCCGCGCGGGCTCGACGCCGGGTACCGCTGGCCGCAGTACGCGCTGCACCGCGGCCGGCTGCAGCTGCTGCTCGCGCAGACGCTGCAGGACCGCGCCGGCGTCGACGCGATCCGGCTGGGTCACCGGGTGACCGGGTACGAGAAGAACGCCGACGGCTCGGTCACCGCGACTGGGCAGCACCCCGACGGGGCGCCGTGGCGCGAGGACGGGACGCTGCTGATCGGCGCCGACGGCATCCACTCGGCCGTCCGCGCGCAGATGCACCCCGACCAGCCGCCCATCCACTGGGGCGGCACGATGATGTGGCGCGGCACCACGCAGGCCGTGCCCGTGCGCACCGGCTCGTCGTTCGTGGGCCTCGGCTCCGCCCGGCACCGCGTCGTGGTCTACCCCATCTCCCCCGCCGACCCCGTCACGGGCCTGGCGACGGTCAACTGGATCGCCGAGCTCACGGTCGACGACACCGCCTGGCAGCGCAGCGGCTGGTTCCGGCAGGTCGGCGTCGAGGAGTTCGCGCACCACTTCGACGGCTGGACGTACGACTGGCTCGACGTGCCGGACCTGCTGGCGCGCGCCGAGGTCGTCTACGAGAACCCGATGATCGACCGCGACCCCGTCCCCACCTGGCGGGACGGCCCGGTCCTGCTCGTCGGGGACGCCGCGCACGCGATGTACCCGACGGGCTCCAACGGCGCGAGCCAGGCGATCATGGACGCGCGCCACCTGGGGGCCGCGATGGTGCGGCACGGCGTGGGCGCCGACGCGCTCGGCGCGTTCGACGCGCAGCTGTGCGGCCCGATCTCCCAGCTGGTCCTGCGCAACCGCGGGGCCGGGCCGTTCGGGCTCCTCGACCTCGTCGACGAGCGGTGCGGCGGGGACTTCGACGACATCGAGGACGTCGTCCCGGAGCCCGAGCGCACCGCGTTCATGGCCGGGTACAAGGCGGCCGCGGGCTTCGCGATCGAGCAGCTCAACTCGGCACCGCCGACGATCGCCCAGGGCGCGAGAGTGACGTCACCCGCCACGGCGTGACCCCGACGCCGGCGCACCGTCGCGCGTAGTCGCGCGTACGGGGGTCGCACCCCGGGATCGTGGTCGATTCGACCCCGGCACGCCCGCGCCGCCTGCGAACATGCACCCATGCGACCCGACCACCGCATGCGACCGCCCGCTCTCCGGGACGTCCCCGCTCTGAGCCGGCTGATGGCGACCGCTGTGCTCGCGCACTCCCCGCGTCGCAGCGGGCCGTTCGCACGGCGCGTCCTGGTCGCCTCGATCGCCGTGATGGTCGTCGTGCTGCCCGGGTGGTTCCACCGCGACCGGCGCGTGGTCGTCCAGCTCGCCCGGGTCGACGCCCGAGGGCAGCTTCAGATGGGTGTGCGCGCATGCACCGCCGGCGTCGTCGCCGGCGCCGCCAGCATCGGCGGCGCCTGGCTCTCCGGCGTCGCCCTCACCCTCGCCGGAGTGTTCCCCATGGCCTCGGACGCCGGCTTCGGTGCCGAGCTCGCCGTCTGGCTGTGGTTCTGGGTCGTGCTGCCCGCGCCCCTGGCCGTCATCCTGGTGCCGTGGTTCGTGCTCGCTGCGCACAAGGCGCTCATCGTGCGCATGCCGCCCGTCACCTGGTTCGTCGCCGGCCTGGCCGCCGAACCCGGCGAGCACGCGCTCCTCGCCGTGGCCGAGCTGGTGCGTGAGCGCGTCGCCCCGGGGCAGACCATCGGCACGCACGCGGCGGACGCGCGGCACGCGGTGGCCTACCGGCACTGGGGCCTCACGCCCGTCCAGCCCGACGCGCTCGTCCTGACCACCCGCGTGCCGCCCGTCCCGGACCCGACGGCGCCCGTGGGCACGGACGTGCGCTGAGCGGAGGCCTCGGCCCGCACCCAGCGCACGTCCCGTGCCGCGTGGCTATGCCACGGCCGTCGCCACCTGCGTCGTGCGGCGGGCCGCCAGTGCGGTCGCGACGAGCGCGAACACCACGACGGCCGCGCTGACGACGCCGTACGCCGGCACGTCCACCACGGGAGGCCCGTCGAGCACCCCCGCGCTCACGCCGATCAGTGCCGGGACGACCGCCACGGTCCCGACGACCCAGGCCGTCACGCCCGTGATCGCCGCCTCGACGCCTGTCATCGCCATGAGCTGGCGACGGGTGGTGCCCGTGCGGTGCAGCAGCGCGAGCTCGTCGCGCCGCGCGACCGTGGTCATGGCCAGCGTGCTGGCCGCCCCGACCGCGACGACCGCGAGCAGCAGCAGGAGCAGCGCCGTCCCGACCTCGTTCTCGTTGCCGGCCGCGCCCGTGGCGGTGCTGATGTGGGTCTGCGGGTCCGTCGCCGTCGCGCCCAGCGCGGTGATCGCCGCGGTCGTGCCGGACGCGTCCGCGCCGTCGGCGAGGTCGACCAGGAGGGTGTCGGCCACGACCGGCAGCCCGTGGGCCTCGGCCGTCGCCGGACCCGTGATGACCCCCGCGACGCCCATGCCGCGCGAGAACACCGCGACGACGGTCGCGTCGACCTCGTCACCCCCGAGGCGGAGCGTGAGCGTCTCCCCCAGCCCGGCACCCGACGTGAACGCCGTGTCGCTGCTGACGGCCACGGTGTCCGGGGCGTCGATGTCGGCGAGCGAGCCCGTGACGACGTCCGGGTCGAGCGCCGTGGTGCCGGCGGGGACGACCCGCAGCGTGGTGGCCTCCCAGGCCAGCGCGCCGCCCTCGCTGTCGGTGCGCACCTCCGCCGGGATCATGGCGAGCGGCACGGCGGCGGCGACGCCGGGCACCTCGGCGACCTGTGCGGTCAGGTCCGGCGCCGCGTCCTGCGTGGGCGTGACGACGAGGTCTGCGGCGACCGAGGCGACGAACTCCTGCTCGGTCGCGGTCGTCAGGGCCCGGTTCACGCTCGTCTGGATCGTCGCGGCGGAGACGACCAGGGCGAGCGGCACCACGACGGTGGTCAGGCGCCGCGAGAAGCCGCGGACGTTGCGCACGGCGAGCATCGTGGCGGGGCGACCACCGGCCGGGTGCATGCGTGCGACCCGGTCGAAGATCCAGCCGACGAGCACCGGACCGGCGAGTGCGGCCGCACCGACGAGCAGGAACGCCGACAGCGAGGCCATCGCGCTGCCGGTCACACCCGGGATCCACAGGGTCGAGAACGCCATGCCCAGGCCGCCGAGGGTCATGGCGAGCGCGGTCAGCCGGCGTCCCAGCCCGACCTGACGGTCCTCGACGGCGCTCTGCTGCAGCGCCGCGGTGGGGGCGGTGCGTGCGGCCTCGCGGGCGCCGAGCCGGCCCACGGGCACCGCGGTGACCGCGATGAGCGCGACGGCGACCAGCACGGGCAGCGGCGAGAGCGAGGACGTGAAGTCCGGCCCGACCATGCCGCTGCGCACGAGCACGGGGTCGAGCAGGCGTGCACCGAACAGGCCGGCGACGGCCCCCAGCGGCGCGGCGACCAGCGAGACGACCCCGACCTCGAGGGTGACGGCGCGCCGCACCTGCGACGGGGTCGCGCCGACGGCACGCAGCAGCGCGAACTCGCGGCGGCGGCTGCGCAGGGCGAGGCTGACGGTCGCCGCGACGACCATCACGACGACGACGATGAGCGTGCCGGCGTACGACGAGGCGAGGGACACGAGCAGCCCCCCGGAGGCGGCGTCCCCGGCGGACTGCAGGTGCATGCCCGACTCGAACAGGACACCGGTGACGGCGAGGACCGCCGCGGCGACGGCGAGGACGACGGCGGTGCCGACGAAGGCACCGCGGTGGGCGCGGACGCCCGAGGACGCGAGCTGCCACATGGTGCTCACCGACCCTTCGTGAGGAGGCGAGCGGTGACCTGCTCGGCGGTGGGGCGCTCGAGCTGGTCGACGACCAGCCCGTCCGCGAGGACGACGACACGCTCCGCGGCGGCGGCGACCCCCGCGTCGTGGGTCACGATGACGACGGTCTGCCCGAGCTCGCGGGCCGTGTCGCGCAGCGCCTGCAGCACGGCGACCCCGGTGCGGGAGTCGAGCGCGCCCGTCGGCTCGTCGGCGAAGACGACGGCCGGCCGCGTGACGAGCGCACGGGCGATCGCGACCCGCTGGGCCTGCCCGCCGGACAGCTCTCCCGGCAGCCGGTCCATGAGGTGCGGCACGCCGAGGAACTCCAGCAGCCGGGACTCCCACTCCTCGTCGACCTTGCGGCCCGCGAGCACGAGCGGCAGGCGGACGTTCTCGCGGGCCGTCAGGTGGCCGATGAGGTTGTACGCCTGGAAGACGAAGCCCACGTGCTCGCGACGGAACCGGGTGAGGTCGTCGGGTCGCAGCGTCGTGAGGTCGTGGCCGCCGACGACGACCGAGCCCCGGCTGGGGGTGTCGAGCCCCGCGGCGCAGTTGAGGAGGGTGGACTTGCCCGAGCCCGACTGCCCGACGATCGCGGTCACGGAGCCGGCGAGCAGCTCCAGCGACACGCCGCGCAGCGCGTGGACGGGCTCGCGGGCCGGGTAGGTCTTGTGGATGTCGACGAGGCGGACGGCGGTGCGCGTCGCCTCGGCCGTGGTCAGGGTGCTCATGGTGTGCTCCTGTGGTCGAGGGCTGTGGTGTCGCTCTCGAACCTAGGAATCAGCAGGGGTCCCCATCGAGCCTCCTGCGACGGGGCCCCGCGGGTTCCATCCTTCGATGCAGGGCTGGCCGGCGGCCGTCGTCACGGAGCTCCGACGCAGGTCAGGACTGCCTCTCCTTGCTTGTCGACGGCTGCGCGGCGGCGTACCACTGAGGTATGCGCACGTTCGTCGGGCGCGTCCTCGCCCACCCTCTCGTGCTCGCCACCCTCGCGGTCGCGGCGGTCGGCGGGCTGCTCGAGGCGACCGGTCCCGCCGGTGCGGCCCGCTGGGTCGTCTCCGCCTTCGCCGTCGTCGTCGCGCTCGTGCAGGCCCGCGGGATGGTCGACGACCTGCGTGCGGGCAACCACGGCATCGACCTGCTCGCGGTCACCGCCATCGTCTCGACCGTGGCCGTCGGCGAGTACTGGGCGGCACTGGTCGTGTGCCTCATGCTGACCGGCGGCGAGGCCCTCGAGGACTACGCCGCGGGCCGGGCGAAGCGCGAGCTGACCGGGCTGCTGCAGAACGCGCCCCGCACGGCGCACCGCCTCGGGCCCGACGGGCAGCCCACGGACGTCCCGGTCGAGGACGTCGTCGTCGGGGACCGGCTGCTGGTGCGCCCGTTCGAGGCGGTGCCCGTCGACGGCCTGCTGGAGTCCCCCGACGCGACCCTGGACGAGTCGTCGCTGACCGGGGAGTCGCTCCCGGTCGACCACGCCCGGGGCGACGCCCTGCTGTCGGGCTCGGTGAACGGTGGCGAGGCCATCGAGCTGCGGGCCACCGCGGCGGCGGCCGACTCCCAGTACCAGCGCATCGTCGCGCTCGTCCGTGAGGCGCAGGACTCGAAGGCGCCCTTCGTGCGGCTGGCCGACCGGGTGGCGGTGCCGTTCACGATCGGCGCCCTGGCGCTGGCCGTCGGTGCGTGGCTGGTGTCGGGCGACCCGTCGCGCATCGCCGAGGTCCTCGTCGTGGCCACGCCGTGCCCCCTGATCATCGCCGCCCCCGTGGCGTTCATGGCCGGCATGTCACGCTCCGCGCGGGCCGGGATCATCGTCAAGAGCAGCGGCACGCTGGAGCAGCTGGCCCGCGCGCGCACGGTCGCGTTCGACAAGACGGGCACGCTCACGCACGGAGAGCCACGCGTGACCGAGGTCCACGCCGAGGGCATGACGCCCGCGGAGCTGCTGGTGCTCGCCGCCGCCGTGGAGCAGTACTCGAGCCACCCCCTCGCCGACGCCGTCGTCGACCGCGCGCGCCAGGACGGCCTCGTCGTCCCGGCAGCCGAGGACGTCGTCGAGGTGCCCGCGCACGGGATGCGCGGCACGGTCGGCGGCCGGGTCGTCGTGGTCGGCAGCGCCCGCTACGTCGCGCGCGAGACGGGCGTCGCGCCGCCGCAGGCCGACGGCGCCACGGGCGTCCACGTGGCCGTCGACGGACGCCCCGCGGGCCACCTGACGCTCGCGGACGAGCTGCGCCCCGAGACCCGCGCGACCATGGCGGCCCTGCACCGTGCGGGCGTCGGGACCGTCATGATGCTGACCGGTGACGGCGCCCAGGTCGCGCGCCGTGTCGCGGCCGAGGCCGGCATCGACGACGTCCGCGCCGAGCTGCTGCCGCAGGACAAGGTCGACGCGATCCGCACCGCCCCCCGTCGTCCCGTGATGATGGTCGGCGACGGCGTCAACGACGCCCCGGTGCTCGCGGCGGCGGACGTCGGGATCGCGATGGGCGCGCGCGGGGCGAGCGCCGCGAGCGAGTCCGCGGACGTCGTCGTCACCGTCGACGACCTGTCCCGCGTGGCGCGCGCGGTGCAGATCGGCGACCGCACGCTGCGGGTCGCGTGGCAGGCCATCGGCATCGGCGTCGTGCTGTCGGTGGGCCTCATGCTCGTCGCCGCCGCGGGCGCGCTGCCCGCTCTCGCCGGCGCCTGGCTGCAGGAGGCCGTGGACCTCACGACGATCCTGTGGGCCCTGCTCGCCGTGCGCCCGAGCCGTTCCGAGCGCGCGGCGACGGCGCGGATGACGACCGACCTGGCGCGGTCGGCCACCGCCCCTAGGCGACCACCAGCTCCGACCCGTCGGGCTTGAGGTCCGCGAGCGCGACGCTCTGGATCGCCGGGTCGTCGTAGGTGTTCCAGTAGTACGTCGTCGCCCGGGACGAGAAGAGCCCGGTGTAGATGGTCTTCTCGAACTCGCCCGAGCCCATGGCGGCGCTGCCGTCGACCATGGCGACCTGCTGCAGCGTGTGGAACGCGCGGCTGACGTTGTCCTCCTCGGTGCTCTTGGTCGGGTAGTGGGCGTGGACGTACGCCGCACGGACGAACCGGGAGGGCGAGTAGTAGTCGCCCGGGATGCCGCGCATGTGCGACCCGGAGCCGAACGGCGTGAGGCTCGCCCGGCCGATCACGGTCTCCTCCGGGAAGTGCGGCGAGGTGTTGAGGTAGTTGCGCAGGTTCTCGTGGTGCCAGCCGAATCCCGGCTGGTTGGCGAGCACGTCGACGTCGTCGTCGAAGACGTGCATGCCGTCCGCCGTGTACTCGACGATGATCGCCCGGTTCGCGTCGCCGATGATCCAGTGCAGCAGCGAGCTCGGGAACTTCTCGTTGATCGGCTTGTCCACGATCGCGACCGTCTGCAGCGCGGCCTCGACCTCGTCGACGCTTCCGAACTGCGAGGCCACCCACAGCGGGAACTCGAAGGCGGCGACGTTGGTCGCGCCGTCGACGGGCCCGGTCGCGTACTGCGCGTAGCCGGGGAAGTTCAGGCCGGCCACCGCGAGCCCGGCGTCGTTCCCGCAGTCGAAGTACAGCGGGGTGTCCTCCTCGACGATGCCCATGCCGATGACCGCGTGCCGGATGGCCGGCACCGCACCGAAGGGTGACCTGGGTGAGTACCCGGTGGGCGTCGCCACCACCCGCTCCCCGTAGCCGCTGGTCCAGTCGAGGTTCCGTGCGAGGTAGAGGTGACCGCTACCGTCCGAGAACCTGATGCCTGTGCACATGTGGCGCCCCTGCCCCTCGGTGCCACGTCCGTCGGCGGCGCACGTCCCGGCCGCCTGCCGCAGGTTCCGCACCGATCTGTCGTGGTGGTGACCGGGGGATCCCCCGTCGTCTCCATCGTGCGCCCGGACGCGCGGCGGGGCACCTCGAGCCCGCGTGCGCGCCCCGACCTGCGCGTTTCGCGATTAGGGTCCCGGAACGGGATGATTCGGACATGGCCCGCCCGTGCGGGCTCCCCCGGTACAGGAGACACGCATGGCCGTTGACCAGAGTCTGCACGTCGCCACCGGCCTCGAGGCGCTCCCCGCGTCGACCGGTGGCGGCTCCCCGCTGTCGTGGTTCCAGGAGCGGCTGTGGGTCCACCACCGTCGCAACCCCGGGACGACGAGCTACAACCTGCCCCTGCTGCTCACCGTCCGGGGCGACCTGGACGTCTCCGCGCTCGAGCGGAGCGTGGACCTCGTCGTCGCCCGTCACGAGGTCCTGCGGACCACCTACGGCGAGACGGACGGGGGCGAGGCCCGGCAGTTCGTCGCACTGCCCGGGCACGTGCCGCTGCCGGTCGTCGACGTCGACCGCGTGACCCTGCTCGAGGAGCTCGACCGGTTCCTCGAGCACCGCTTCGACCTGCACCGGGGGCCGGTCGTGGTCGCCCGGCTGCTGCGGCTCGCGAGCGACCGCCACCTGCTGCTGCTCAACGTGCACCACATCGCCGCCGACGCCTGGTCCCTCAAGGCCGTCCTGCTGGGCGAGCTCCACCGCGCCTACGGGGCCCTGTGCCGCGGCGAGGAGCCGGACCTGCCGCCGCTGACGGTCCAGTACCGGGACTTCGCCCGCACGCAGCGCACGGCCGACGTGACGGACGAGCTGGAGTACTGGCGCGCGACCCTCGACGGCTACGAGGACAGCCTCGAGCTGCCCACCGTGCGCGCGCGGCAGCCGCGGTCGGGCACGACGAGCGGCACGGTCGTGCACCGCTACCCCGTCGAGCTGTCCCGGGCGCTCGAGCGCCTGTCCCGCCGGCACGGATGCACGCTGTTCATGACCCTGCTCGCGGGGCTGGGCGTCACGCTCAGCCGCTACACCGGCAGGGACGACCTGTGCATCGGCACCACGACGTCCGACCGTCCGGACGTCGCGCTGGAGCCGCTCATCGGGTTCTTCGTCAACATCCTGCCGCTGCGTGTGCGCATCGACGAGCAGGCCACCGTCGCGGCCCTGCTCGAGGCCGTGCGCGCCCAGGTGCTGGGGGCGTTCGAGCGGCCCGTGCCCTTCGAGCGGATCCTGCAGGCCACCGACGTCGCGCGACGCGGCAGCGCCAACCCGCTGGTGCCCGTCGTCATGCGGCACCAGAACTTCCCCCGCACGTCGCTCGAGACGCCCCTGCCCGGTGGCGTGACGTTCCGCGGCTTCCCCGAGCCCGACGAGGCCGACGAGGACCTGCTGACGCTGCTCGCCCAGGAGCACGTCCCCGCCCGGTGCGAGATCGAGATGTCGTACGCGGGCGACGGCGACGGGCTCGAGGTCGAGGTGGTCCACGCGTCGGACCTGTACGACCGGGAGGCCGTCGAGCGGCTCCTGGCCCACCACCAGCGCGTCCTCGAGGGCATGGTCGCCGACGCCGACGCGCGCGTCGTGGACCTGCCGCTGCTGCGCGACGCCGACGTGGCCGAGCTCGTGGGGCGCTCCGACGGCGCAGCGGTCACCGAGGCGCCCGCGTGGACGTTCGTCGAGCGGTTCGACGCGCAGGTGGAGCGGACGCCGGACGCCGTGGCGTGCCGGGACCGGCACGGGACGTGGTCCTACCGGGACGTCGCACGGCGGGCGCAGGGGGTCGCGCACGCGCTCACGGCGCGAGGCACCGCACCGGGCGAGCTCGTCGCCGTCTGCCTGCCGCGCGGCGGCGACCTGCTCGCCACCCTGCTGGGCGTCTGGAAGGCGGGCGCCGCGTACGTACCGCTCGACCCGGCTTACCCGGCGTCCTACCTGCAGCAGATCCTCGCCGACGCGCGCCCCGGTGCCGTCGTCTCGGACGCGCCGCACCGCGGCCTGCTCGGCGTCGACGACACACGGTGCGTGCTGATCGACGAGGTCGGCGACGCGGACCCGGCCGCCACGGCGCCGTGGGAGCGCATCCACCCGGACGCGCTCGCCTACGTCATGTACACCTCCGGGTCCACGGGGACGCCCAAGGGCGTCCGCGTGCCGCACCGCCAGCTCGTCAACTGGCTGACCTCGCTGGAGCGCAGCCTGCCGTTCGCACCCGGTGAGGTCGTGGCGCAGAAGACGACGGCCGCGTTCGCGGTCGGGGTCAAGGAGCTGTTCGCGGGCCTGCTCAACGGGTGCCCCCAGGTGGTCCTCGACGACGCGACCGTGCGCGACACGGCGGCCTTCGCCGACGCGCTGGCCGAGCACCACGTCAGCCGTCTCAACATCGTCC
This sequence comes from Cellulomonas dongxiuzhuiae, assembly GCF_018623035.1. Classification (NCBI taxonomy): domain Bacteria; kingdom Bacillati; phylum Actinomycetota; class Actinomycetes; order Micrococcales; family Cellulomonadaceae; genus Cellulomonas; species Cellulomonas dongxiuzhuiae. The sequence continues at coordinate 339,735 of NZ_CP076023.1, read as the reverse complement.
CGTCGCACCTCGCGGGCCTCCTGGAGCACCTCGCGTCGAGCGGCGCGCGGCTGCCCGCGATGCGGGTCGTCGTCACGGCGGGCGAGCCGCTGACCCGGGCGCAGGTGCTCGCCTTCCGGGACCTCGTGCCCGGTGCGCGACTGGTCAACAACTACGGGTGCACCGAGCTCAACGACGTGACCTACCACGACACGTCGGGCGACGACGGTCGCAGCGAGTTCGTCCCCATCGGCACCCCCATCGCCAACACCCGCCTCTACGTGCTCGACCGCCACGGCCGCCTGGTCCCCGACGGCGTCCCCGGCGAGCTGCACGTGGCCTCCGTCGGCGTGCCCGACGGCTACCACGGCCTCGACGCCCTGACCGCCGAGCGCTTCGTGCCGAACCCGTTCGGCACCGAGCCGAGCGACCGGCTCTACAACACCGGCGACGTCGTGCGGTACCTGCCCGACGGGACGCTGGACTTCATCGGCCGCTGGGACTTCCAGGTCAAGGTCCGCGGCTCGCGCCTCGACGTGCGTCACGTCGAGGAGGTGATGAGCGGCTTCGAGGGCATCCGGGCCCGGGCCGTCGTGGGGCGCGGCGACCGGCTGGTGGCGTTCTTCACGTGCCTGCCCGGACGGGCCGTGGACGTCGCGGCGCTGCGCTCCTTCCTGCAGGCGCGACTGCCCGACTTCATGGTGCCCGACGCGTTCGTCCTGCTCGACGCGATGCCGCAGCTGCCGAACGGCAAGCTCGACCGGCGCGCGCTGCGCGAGACGCAGGGCGAGCTGCAGCAGAGCGGCGCCTACGAGGCGCCGGCCACCGCGACCGAGCGCACGCTCGCGGGCATCTGGGGCCTGGTCGTCAACGTGCCCGCCGCACGCATCGGGCGCCGGACGCACTTCTTCGAGATCGGCGGGCACTCGCTGGCGGCGATGCGGGTCCTGGCCCGCATCAAGGACGCGTTCGGGGTCGCGCTCGGCCTCTCCGAGGTGTTCGACGCACCGCGCCTCGACGCGCTCGCCGCGGTGGTCGACCGCGAGATCGCCCGCCTGCCCGCGGGCGTGCGCGGCGCGTCGTCCCGCCGGGCCGCGCGCGTGCCGCGTTCGCGCACGTCCGGCAGCGGGCTGCTCCACGACAAGGTCGTGCTGGTCACCGGCGGCAGCCGCGGCATCGGGCTCGCCACGGCGCTGCTGCTGGCGGAGCAGGGCGCCACGGTGGCCGTCAACTACCGGGACAGCGAGGCGCAGGCCCGGCACGTCAAGGACCTCATCGAGACGGACGGCGGGACGGCGGAGATCTTCGGGGCGGACGTCACGCACCCCGACTCCGTCGCCGCGATGGTCGCCGCGGTGCACGAGCGGTTCGAGCGCATCGACGTGCTGGTGACCAACGCGCACATGCACTTCCGGCACGCGCCGTTCCTCGGGTACGACTGGGCGGACCTGGAGCGCAAGGTCGCCGACGAGCTCAAGGCCGTGTTCCACCCGTGCCAGGCGGTCGCACCGGAGATGGTCCGGCGCGGGAGCGGCAGCATCATCGCGGTGTCGAGCACGCTGTCCAAGCGCAGCAACGAGGGGTTCCTCGCGCAGAGCACCGCGAAGGCGGCGGTCGACGCGTTCATGCGCTCGCTCGCCACCGAGCTCGGTCCGCACGGTGTGCGTGCCAACACGGTCGCGCCGGGGCTGACGCTGACGGACGCCGCGATGCCCATGGCGCCCCACGTCAAGGAGTCCGTCGCGGAGCGTTCCCCGATGCGCCGCAACGGCCTGCCGGAGGACATGGCCGGTGCCGTCGTGTTCCTGGCGAGCGACCTGTCCCGGTTCATGACCGGCACGTACCTGCCTGTCGACGGCGGCTTCACCACGCTGTAGCACCGAGGAGCCATCATGACTGCCGTGACCGACCGCCCGCCGTCCCCGCTCCGCACGGTGACGGGCCTCCACCGCGAGCCCGTGGACCTCGACGAGCCTTTCGTGGACGTGGTGCGGCGCTTCGCGCACCTGCCCGGGACGGTGGCCCTGCTCAGCGGGGGCGAGCAGGACAGCGCGCGGTACGACGTCCTCGGCGTCGACCCGTGGCTCACGCTCACCGGGCACCGCGAGCGGACCACGCTCGTCGACGGCTCGCGACGGACCGAGCTCGACCAGGACCCGTTCACGGCGCTGCGCGGGGTGCTCGACCGCGTGCACGTCCCCGCGCAGGCAGGGCTGCCGCTGGCCGGCGGCCTGCTCGGCTACCTCGCGTACGACCTGAAGGACTGCCTCGAGGTCCTGCCGCGCACGAGCGTCGACGACCTCGGGCTGCCGCTCCTGCACCTCGTCGCGCCGAGCGTGCTGCTGGTCCGGGACCGCGTCGCCGGCACCACGACGCTGGTCGTGATGCACCTGGAGGACGACGACGCGGACGCGGTCGACGGCCGCGTGGCGCGCTTCACCGCGGCGCTGCGTGCCCCGGCGCCCCCCGCCGGGACGGTGGCGGCGACGGGCCCGCTCACGTCGACGCTCTCGCGCGAGCAGTACCTCGCGTCCGTCGAGGCGATCCGCGCGTACATCGTCGAGGGCGACGTCTACCAGGTGAACATGTCGCAGCGCTTCACGGCGCCCGTCACCGGCGACCCCTTCGACTGCTTCGCCGCCATGTTCGCCGCCAACCCGGCGCCGTTCTTCTCCTACGTCAACGCCGGGGACCACCAGATCGTCTCGACCTCCCCGGAGCGCTTCCTCCGGCTGCGCGACGGCGAGGTGGAGACGCGCCCGATCAAGGGCACGCGACCGCGCGGCGCGACGCCGGCGCAGGACGCGGCGCTGCGCACCGAGCTGCGCGAGAGCCCCAAGGAGGACGCCGAGCTGTCGATGATCGTCGACCTGCTGCGCAACGACGTCGCCCGCGTGTGCCGGCCGGGCTCGGTGCGCGTGACGGAGCACAAGCGCCTCGAGACGTACGAGAACGTGCACCACCTGGTCTCGACCGTGACGGGCGAGCTGCGGCCCGGGGCGGACGCCGTCGACCTGCTGCGTGCGACGTTCCCGGGCGGCTCGATCACCGGCTGCCCGAAGATCCGCGCGATGGGGGTCATCGACGAGCTCGAGCCGGTCCGCCGGCACGTGTACACGGGCAGCATCGGGTACGTCGGGTTCGACGGCACGATGGACCTGTCGATCGCGATCCGCACGGCGACGTTCACCGGCGGCCGCGCCGTGTTCTCGGTGGGTGGCGGCATCGTCATCGACTCCGAGCCCGCGAGCGAGTACGAGGAGACGCTGCACAAGGGGCGCACGCTCATGGCGGCGCTGCGGGCGGACGTCACCGTCGAGGACCGACGCACGGTCTGGCACGACGGCCGGTTCGTCCCCGCGGCCGCGGCGTCGGTGCCGTTCGACAGCGAGGGTCTGGCGTACGGCCACGGGTTCTTCGAGACGCTGCGCGTCCAGGGCGGCCGGCCGGTCCTCCTGGCAGCCCACGTCGAGCGCTTCGAGCGCACGTGGCGCGCGCTGTTCGGCGGGTCACCGCCGGACGTCACGTGGGCCGACGTCGTCGCACGGCTGGTCGAGCGCAACGGGCTCGCGCGCACCACCGCCGTCGTCAAGCTGGTCGCCGCCGCCGGCAACGCGCCCGGTGCGCCGCCGGCCCCGACCCTGTTCGCGTCCGCCCGGCCGTACACCCCGCGCCCGGCGCTGAGTCTGCACGGCGGCCTGCGCCTGCGGACGTACCCGCACCGGCGGCACACGCACCTCGCCGACCACAAGACGCTCAACCACCTGCACTACCGCCTCGCGGGCGCCTGGGCGCAGCAGCACGACGCCGACGAGGCCGTGATCCTCAACGCCGACGCCACGGTGTCCGAGACGAGCACGGCGAGCCTGTGCGGCGTCTACGGCACGACGGTCCGGTTCCCGGCGTCCGAGCACGCGCTGCCGGGCACGACGGCCGGCGAGGTCCGCCGGCTCCTGCCGGCCCGCGGGTTCGTCGTCGAGGACCGACGCCTCACGGTCGCGGACCTCCAGGCGGCCGACCAGGTGCTGGTCATGAACGCGCTGATGGGCGTGGTGCCGGCGGTCAGCCTGGACGGCACGCCGCTCGACCGCGATCCCGCGCTGAGCGACGCGCTGAACGCGGCCGTCCTCGGCTGACGCGCCGGCACCCTGCCGTCCCTCAGTCGGCCTCCACCGGCAGCCACAGCTCGACGGTCGCGGTGCTGAGGTCGTCGGCGCGCTCGAGCACCGCGACGACCGACGGCCCGGGGCGCAGCCGCCAGGGGTTCGACGGGAACCACTCGGTCGCGGTCGACGCCCACAGGCCCTGCAGGGTCTGCGGGTAGGGACCGGCGGCCCGGAAGACGGCCCACGTGCCCGCGGCGACGGGCAGCAGGTCGAGGTCGGCGGGGACCTCGACGGCGTCCGTGACGGCGACCCCGTGCAGGTAGGTCAGCTCGGTGCCCTCGCGCGCGTCGGGGTCGACGTCGTCGCTCACGGCAAGCAGACCGCGCGGCTCGGTGTCGCCGAGCGCCTTGAGACGCACGTGCTCGCCCGGGTCGAGCGACTCGACGTGCCGCTGGATGGCGGCGTTGACGCCGCGGTGCTGCAGCGGCACGCGTGCGGCGTGCCCGACGAGCCGGAAGCCGGGGCGGTAGGTGAGGCGGACGTCCATGGGGTGTGCTCCTTCGACGGTCAGGCGGAACCTGAGGCGTGGCTGGGTGCGGAAGGGGCCACCGTCGCGCCGGGCCTGCGCGGGTGCGATGCCGTGGACGGACCGGAACGCCCGGCCGAGGGCCTCCGTGGAGCCGTACCCGTACCGCACCGCGAGGCCCAGCAGGTCGTCCGAGCCGCCGACGAGGTCGGCCGCGGCGAGCGTCATGCGCCGCCGCCGCACGTACTCCGACAGCGGCATCCCGGCCAGCGACGAGAACATCCGACGCAGGTGGTACTCGGTCGTGCCCAGGGTCGCCGCGAGCGCGACGACGTCGAGGTCCTCGGTCAGGTCGTCCTCGACGAGGTCGACGAGCCGGTTGAGCCAGGCGATCACGGTGCTCCCTTCCGCGCTCGAGCCTGCCGGGGTCACCGGGCCGACGGCCCGATCGTCACTGCCCGATCCGGTCGGGTGACTGCTCAGCGCAGGTCGGCGCCAGAGACCGGGACACTGCTGCGCCGGCTCTGGGGCCGGCTCAGCCAAGCGGTCTCCGGGCTGTGGTCAGGCGCGTACCCGCCTTGGATCGCACGGAGCTCGTCCAGCGCGCGGCCGACCGACTCGATGGCTTCGACGGGCGTGGCCCGCAGACGGCACTGGTGGCCCAGCGCGTCCTCCCACACGGAATCGGTCGGGGGGTGCGAGAACACGAAGCTCTCGAACGGACGACCACTCTGGCCCCAACGGCGGTAGACGTCGATGGCGTCGGCGGTGATCATCCCGGCCTGGCTCATCGCCCACAGGTCGTACAGGTCTCGCGGGGTACGTCGGTCCACCCACGCGCTGAGCTTCATCGCCACGGCCGCTGGGGACGTCGGGACGTTGAGGACCGCCGCCGGGGCATCGGAGTAGCGCTGCAGGATCGCGCGTTCCTCGTGGGGCCAGGAGGCCCGGTTGGCGGTGTCGACGAGCTGGAACTTGATCGTGACGTCCTCGCCGGCGTTGAGGTAGATCGACTCGGTGTCCGCCGCGGTGCGCGGGTCCTCGTCCCACACCAGCGGGCCGAACTGCTCACCCAGGTCAGCTCGGCGTCGGCCAGGCTCAAGGCTCGACCTCACCGCGGAGGGCACGCAGCGTGACCATGGCCTTCTTGCCGCCGTGCCGGGTGCCGGCGATCTTCTCGACCTTGCCCCAGTCGGCCTTGCGCGCGAGTCCGCGCATCGCCTCTCGGACGTCAGCGGGGTCGGCGGTGCGCTCCAGCGCGAGGTCGACGAGCGTCTGCTCGGGGGTCGTGACGAGCATGGTGCCGAGCTCGGTCCTCATCGGCTGGACGTCAAGGTCGTCCAGGTCGCGGCGCACGAAGTCCACGACGCCGTGCTCGCGGTCGGCGAGCCTCACCGGAGCGTGGCGACGCTCGACCGCCAGCTCGGCCCGGGCACGGGCACGGGGGACCACCCGGTGCAGCCGCGCGGCGGCCAGCCCCATGAGAACAGCGCGTCGGTCGCCGAACATGGCGGTGCCGACTGCGCCTGCAGCTGCCTCGAACGCTGGGCGCCACCGCTGGGGGTCGTAGGCGTCGTCCGGCACGGCGACGTACACGCCATGGGCGATCTTGCGCACCTTGCCCGCCGCGGCCCGCTGGCGCAGCACCGCGCGAGGGTTGACGAAGACCCCGTCCAGGTCGGCAGGGCGCACGGCACGCATCGGGCGTGCCGCGATCTGGACGTTGGCCATGTCGGGCACCTCCTCGCCGTCTGCTGTACCGGAATAGTAGCCCGGCAGGCTACTTTTTCGACAGAGTCCGAGCTTCGGCGGGTGCGCTTCTCCTCCTCCCGCGTGCGCTCGGGCCCGCGGCGCAGTGGGATGGACCCATGCAGACACGACACATCGCCGACGTCCCGGTCAGCGCGATCGGCCTCGGCGGCATGCCCATGTCCATCGAGGGCCGCCCGGACCGGGCACGTTCGATCGCCACCATCCACGCCGCGCTCGACGCGGGCGTCACGCTGATCGACACCGCGGACGCCTACCACCTGCACGCCGACGAGGTCGGCCACAACGAGGAGCTCATCGCCGAGGCGCTGCGCACGTGGGGCGGCGACACCTCGTCCGTCCTCGTCGCCACCAAGGGCGGTCACCTGCGCCCCGGCGACGGGTCCTGGACGCTCAACGGCCGGCCCGAGTACCTGAAGAAGGCGGCGCAGGAGTCGGCGCGCCGGCTCGGGGTCGAGGCGATCGGCCTCTACCAGTTCCACCGCCCCGACCCCGAGGTGCCGTACGAGGAGTCGGTCGGGGCGCTCGTCGAGCTGCTCGACGCCGGCACGATCCGCCTCGCGGGCGTCTCCAACGCGAACCCGGAGCAGATCCGGCTCGCGCAGGACGTGCTGGGCGGGCGGCTCGCGTCCGTGCAGAACCAGTACTCCCCCGCGTTCCGGTCCTCGCAGGCGGAGCTCGACCTGTGCGCCGAGCTCGGGATCGCGTTCCTGCCGTGGAGCCCGCTGGGCGGCATCGGCAAGGCGGGCGGGCTGGGCGACGCGTTCGCGCCGTTCGCGCAGGTCGCGGACGCGCACGGCGTCAGCCCGCAGCAGGTGGCCCTCGCGTGGGAGCTCGCGCAGGCCGACGTCGTCGTCCCGATCCCCGGTGCGTCCCGCCCCGCGTCGATCCAGGACTCCGTCCTGGCGGCCGACCTCGAGCTGAGCGGCGAGGAGCTCGAGCGTCTCGACGCGACCGCCTGACGACGCTGCGGCCCGGTGCCGGCCCGTCGCGGGCTACGGCTCGTCCGCCGCCGGCACCGGGGCACGTCGCGCGTCGGCCGCCGCGACCGCCGCACGCAGCGCCTCACGGGCCGCCGGGTCCCACGGACCCGAGGTCGCCAGGGGGATCTCGGTCATGAACCGGCGCTCGTCCTGCGGGATCAGCGCGACGAGGCGGTCAGGGTCCGAGGCGGCCGTCGAGTACAGGTCCGGGCCGTCCGCGTAGAGGAGGTCGAGGACGACGAGCCGCCCGTCCACGGTGCGCATGACGTTGGCGGGGTTGCGGTCCAGCGGCCCGCACCACGGCAGCTCGCGGCGAGCCTGCGCGTGGACGTCGTCCACGACGGCGGCGAGCTCCGCCAGGTCCGGGCGCGGCTCCGCGAGAGCCTCCTGGAACACCGTCGCCTCGTCGGCGGGGACCGGCGCGAGCCACTCGAGCACCTGCAGGTCGCCGCCTCCCGTCAACCGTCGGTGCACCACCAGTGCGGGGACCTGGCGCGTGTGCGCCGCCCGCGCGTAGATCGCCGCCGAGTACGGGCCGGTGGGGTCGAACGGGCTGATGCGCGCGGCCAGCGTCCCGTCGGGCGACCGCAGCGCCACCGCCCAGTCGCCCGCGCCGCACGGCGTCCACCCGTCGTCCACGAGCACGCGCTCGACGCGCCGGTGGTCCGCCGGGCCGGTCAGCAGGCCACGCCCGGCCAGGTACCGGAGCGCGCCCTGAGGGTCCATGCCCCGAGCGTAGGTGCGGTCGGTACGCGTCGCGGCCGATCGTCCCCCGGTGGAGCAGACGACGCCTGGGCCAGCACGGGACCGTGGGCCCAGCCACGTCTGGCGCTGCGCTCGGGGCCGTCCCTACTGTGGGGGCCGCGCCGGTTTCGTCCCGCTCCTCCCGGTGCACTCCCGGCGTCGGTGGGGGCCCGCGCCCGGTGAGACGGACGCCCCCGCCGAAGGGGTACACCGATGCGCTCCAAGCTCACGACCGCCCTCGCCACCGCCGTCGCCCTCACGCTCGTGGCCGCCGTCCCGGCGTCCGCGCACGGACCCGGGCACGGTCCGGGCCACGGCCCCGACCGGCCGACGACGTACCTGCTCGACCCCCTCGGCCCGGCGGCGGACGACGTCTACCCCGAGGGCGTCGCCGCGCGGGGTGACGACTTCTACGTCAGCAGCACGACCGACGGGACGATCTACCGCGGCGATCTCGACGAGCCGACGGCCACCCCGTTCCTGCCCGGTGGGCAGGACGGCCGCACGATGGCGGTGGGGCTCAAGGTCGACGGCCGGACGCTGCTCGTCGCCGGGGGCGCCACCGGGCGCGTGTGGGCCTACGACCTGCGGACCCGTGAGCTGACCGGGTCGTGGCAGGTCGTGCAGGACGGCACGCCGGCGTTCGTCAACGACCTCGCCGTCGGCCCGCGGGGCGACGTGTACGTGACCGACTCCCTGCGCCCGGTGCTCTACCGGATCGACGGCCGCGAGCGCCGGACGACGGGCACGGAGCTGCTGGAGCCGGTCGTGTCGTTCGAGGGCACCGCGTTCACGTACGACCAGGACGTCAACGCCAACGGGCTCGTGATCTCGCGGGACGGGCGGACCGCGGTCGTCGCGAAGACGCGGACCGGGCAGCTGTTCCGCGTGGGGCTGACCGACGGCAGCGTCGAGGTGATCGACCTCGGTGGTGGGCTCGTCGCCGGTGACGGCCTGCTGCTCGACGGCCACCGCCTGCTCGCGGCCGAGTGGACGGCCGACCCGCAGTCCGTCGTGGTCGTGCACCTCGACCGCGACTGGAGGTCCGGGACCGTCGTGTCGCGCACGACCGACCCGTCGTTCGACGACCCGACGACGATCGCCCGGGCGGGCCGCGACCTGCTGGTGGTCAACAGCCAGTTCGCGACACGGGAGGCCGGCGGCACGCCGGAGCCCTTCACGGTCTCCCGGATCCCCGTCCCCTGACGCCGACCCCCCGGTCGTGAGAGAGCGATCCAGTCACCTCGAGAGCTGGATCGCTCTCTCGCGACAGGGTGGGGCGGTCGTCGGTGGGGCGCGCAGGACGACCGCTCAGGCCGTGCGCAGCGCCAGCAGGAACTGCCCACCGCCCGGCTCGACCTGCGTCGTCACGCGCAGGTCGGGCGCGAACCGCGAGAGCCGGTCGACCAGCCAGTCGGCGGCCTGGTCGGCGTCCGCACGGCTCGGGCAGCGCGCCACGACCTCGCGGCCGCCCTTGCGACGCAGACGCTCGACCGTCTCCGCGATGGGTGCCGGGTCGACCACGAAGAGCTCCGGCGACCACGCCACGACCGGCTTCACGGCGCCCTTGCGGGTGTTGCACGCCCGGTGCGCGAGCCGCTCGGTGCCGCCGCCGCCCTTCTTGCCCTTGGCGACGACACCTGCGTCGACGCTGGGGCCGAGGTCGGAGTTCACCGACGCGTCCGGGTCGACCGGCTCGTCGCACAGCCAGCAGCGCCAGCCGTCCCGTTCACCGACGTCGTCGAGGTTGCTCATGGGCGCACGGTAGCCGCCCGGGCCGGGCGGCCGGCCCTGCGCCACGGAGATCAGGTGGCCGGTGTTCCGCGTGGCAGCCGCCTGACCACCGGCTCCTCAGCGCAGCCGGCGGCGCAGGCGCTTCCTGCGGGCCTCGGCCCAGACGGCCGGCACCCGGCCCTCGGCCTCCCGGGCGCGGACCTCCTCCAGGGCGTGCAGGCGACCGTAGGTGAAGGCGGCGGCCGGGTCGGTCGTGCCCGCGGCGAGCTCGCGCAGGTGCGCCCGCAGCACGACGGTGTCCTGGTACTCCCCGAGGGCCTCCTGCAGGCTCTCCATCGCCGCGGCGAAGGCGCGGGCGTCGGCTCCGAGCACGTCACCGGCGAGCTCGGCCGCGTACCGCGTCCGCTTCGCTGCCTTGCGTGCGTCGTGGAGCAGCCGGCCACGTCGCTCGGGCTCGCCCGCGGCCCGCGAGCGCTTCATGAGCCGCCGCACGTGGTCGTACTCGTGCGCGATCCCGCGCCGCAGCTGCTTGCCCGCGCGCCGGTCACCACGCTCCGTCGTGGGTGGAGCGTCCACGAGCTCCTCGAGGGCGTCGAGCAGGCGGTCGTACCGTTCACCGTCGAGTGCCGCCAGCAACGCCGTCCGGGCCACGGCGTGGGCGGACCCCACGTCCACCCCGGCCGGCGCGGGGGGGACCGTGGCGTCCGCCGATCCCGCCTCGAGGACGTCGCGCACCCGCGCGCGCATGACCTCGGCGTCGCGGACCTCGCCCAGGACCCCCGCGAGCCACTTGAGCTCGGCCCGCAGCGGCGTGACGACGTCCGGGTCGAACGCGGCACGGAACGTCGCCAGGGCGCTGCGCGACCTCCGGGTCGCCACGCGCGTCTTGTGGACGCTGCCGGGCGCACCCAGCCGGACCAGGAGGTCCTGGGACCGGATCTGCTCGAGCTGGTCGGTCAGGTACGCGACGACCACGCTGCTCGTCGAGGACTTCCTCCCGGTCGGACGCCCGCGAGACGGGCGCCCGTCGTGCGGCGCGGGCGTCCCGACGTCCAGGACGCGGGCGAGCTCGGAGGTGCGCGGCCCCTCGGTCAGGCCGCGCTCGCGCAGCGCACCGGCGACCGCCGCCAGGCGCTCGCCGTCCGCGTCCGGCGTGACGACCGCGATCTCGCGCCACGTGACCTGGGCGCCCGCCGCCTCGCCGGACCCCTCGACCGGCAGGATCCGGCGTGCGCTCACGCGGTCGTCCGTCAGCTCGAGGACCACACGGTCCGTCGCGTCGAACACCCGGTGGACGGTGCGCCCCGTCGTGACCCTCGCGACCGGGGCCAGCAGCCGGCCCCCGGTACGTGCCCGCACGAGCCGCTGCAGCTCGTCGGGCACCGCGCTGCCGGCACGCCCCGGCGGCCGACGGACCTGCGAGCCTCCGGGCGCGCCGCCCGGGACGGTCAGGAACCAGCCGCCGCCCTCGCCCCCGACGCGCCGGCGCAGGGTGATCCCGTGCCGCGCGAGGTCCAGGTCCGCCGTGTCGACGTAGGTGGTGCGCAGCACCTGCCGCTCCGGCTCGCCGCTGAGCAACGGCACGGGGTCGTCCGGCGACCCTGCGAGCGCGGCCAGGCTCGGCAGCTCGTCGCCGTCGTCTGCGGAGAACGTCACCTCGACCTCGCGGCTCACCTCGGGCATGCCCCTGTCCTACCGGAGAACCACCGCTCCGGCTCGGGGAAGGCCGCCCCGACGACCCGGCCGTACCGGAAGGAGCCCGACCCCTCCGACCATTGACAGATATTGTTGTCAAGGAGCACCGTGGACCCATGAGGGATATCGAGGTCATCGAGGACCCGCACACGGCCGCCACCGCGCTGGACCCCGTGCGGTCGCGGCTGCTGGGCGAGCTCGTGGTCCCGGCGTCCGCCGCGGGGCTCGCCGCCCGCGTCGGCATCGCGCGCCAGAAGGTCAACTACCACCTGCGGGCCCTCGAGTCGCACGGCCTCGTCGAACTCGCCGAGGAGCGCCGGCACGGCGGCCTCACCGAGCGCGTCCTTCGCGCGTCCGCCGCCTCCTACGTCGTGTCGCCCGCAGCCGTCAGCGCGTCGGCCGCCGAGCCCGACGCCGAGGCCGACCGCGAGTCCGCCCGCTACCTCGTCGCGCTGGCCGGACGGCTGGTCCGTGAGGTCGGGGCGCTGGCACGGCGCGCCGGGACGTCGGGGCGGCGGCTGTCGACCCTGACCATCGACACGCAGATCGGGTTCCGGTCGGCCGCGGACCGCGCGGCCTTCGCCGACGACCTCACCGCGGCGGTGCTCGACCTGGCCGCGCGCTACCACCACGACGACGGGCGCCCGCACCGGCTCGTCGTCGCCGCCCACCCCGTACCCGAGGAGAGCCGATGAGCACCGCACCGCACGTCCCCTACCGCCTGCAGTTCAGCGTCGAGGTGCCCGGCACCCCCGAGCAGGTGTGGCACGCCGTGGCCACCGCGCAGGGCATGAGCGCGTGGTTCCTGCCCACCGAGATCGAGGAGCGCGAGGGCGGCCGCCTGCACTTCGCCATGGGCGAGGACATGGGCTCCGACGGCCACGTCACCGACTGGGAGCCGCCGCGCCGCGTCGTGTACGAGGAGGACTGGGCCGCCCTCATGGGCAAGGAGCCCGACGAGCTGAGCCCGATGACCTCGGAGTTCATCGTCGAGGCACGCTCCGGCGGCACGTGCGTCGTCCACGTCACCACCAGCGGGTTCGGCACCGGCGCCGACTGGGAGCAGGAGTGGTGGGACGACATGGGCACCGCCTGGAAGCCGTCGTTCGACGTCCTGCGCCTGTACCTCGCGCACTTCCCCGGGCAGGAGGCGACGCAGCTCGAGGTCAGCGCGTCCCACCCGGGTGACGCCGCGGCCCTCTGGGTGGCGCTGCGCGACGCGCTGCGGCTCGGCGACGAGGGCGCGTCGGTCGACCTGCTCGGCGCGACCGGCACGGTGGAGCGCGTGGGCGAGCGCCGCGCGGTCGTCCGGGTCACGGCGCCGGTGCCGGGACTAGTCACGGTCTCCACGTACGGCGACGGCGAGGGAACGGCCAGCGCGAGCGTCCACGGGCACCTGTTCTCCCCCGACGCGGCGGCGTACGTGCAGCAGCAGGAGCCCGCGTGGCGGGACCGGCTGCAGGGGCTGACCGTCCGGTCCTGAGGGGACGCGGGGGCTCGTAGGTCCCGGAATCCGGGAGATGCGATCAGCGCATGAACGCCGGGATGTGACGCCCGGACGCGTCAGTACGCGTACCGGCTGACCGCGTCCGGGTGGAGCACCAGGCGCACCTGGTCCTCGGCGAGGATCTCCTCGAGGTCCCGCGCGCGGGTCGCGTCGGCGAGGTCCCAGTAGCGCGCCGCGAGGCGCGACGCCAGGTCGTGCGCACCGTCGGTCTCGACCGTCACGTGCCCGGCCACCGACACCCAGTGCTCGCGCTCGCCCACGGGCGCCGCGACGACGAGCGACGCCCGCGGGTCACGCCGCAGGCGGCGCACCTTGAGGGTGTCGGGGCCTGTGAAGAGCTGGACGGTGCCGTCGTCCGTGAGCTCGAACCACACGGGGCGAGGCTGGGCGGGGACGGGGCCGGCGGCGACGCTGAGGAAGCCGTGCAGCGGTCGCCGCAGGAGCTCGACGTCCTCGGGGGTCAGGGTCGGGTCGGTGCTCATCACGGCTCCTCAGGCGGTGCGGGTCGTTCCCGGCTCAACCGCAGGCGCGTCCCGGGTCATCCCGGTCGCCCCCGTCAGCGGACCGTGTCGACGATCCCGTTCTGGTACGCCCACACCACCGCCTGCAGGCGCGACTTGACGCCCAGCTTCGGCATCACGCGCGCCAGGTGCGACTTGACCGTCGAGACCTCGAGGAACAGCTCGCGCGCGATGTCCTCGTTCGACATGCCCTGGGCCAGCAGCAGCAGGATGTCGAGCTCGCGCGGCGTCAGCAGCTCGCTCGCTCGCGCGGCCGTCACGGGCTGCGTCCGGCGGCGCGTCACGACCTCGCGCAGGACGCGGCGGGTCAGCGCGTTGGCCAGCATGCCGTGCCCCGCGGCCACCGAGCGGACCGCCTCGACGAGGGTCTCCGGCTCGGCGTCCTTGAGCAGGAACCCCGACGCACCCGCCTCGAGCGCGCCGAACAGGTACTCGTCGACGTCGAACGTCGTCAGCACCAGGACGGGGATCGGGTCCTCGACGTCCGGGCCGCACAGCAGACGCGTCGCGGTGATGCCGTCGGTGCCGGGCATGCGGATGTCCATGCACACGACGTCCGGCCGCAGCTCGCGCGCCAGCTCCACGGCTCTGCCGCCGTCCGCCGCCTGGCCCACGACCTCGATCCCCGGCTCGGTCGCGAGCATCGTGGCCAGGCCCATGCGGACGAGCGGCTGGTCGTCCGCGACGATCACGCGGACGGTGGCGGTCTGGCTCATCGGTCCTGCCCCTCGCTCGTCGTCGCGTCGCCCGTCGGATCGCCCGTCGCGTCGCCCGGTCGCGGGTGGACCGCCGCCGGCACCGTCAGTCGCACCTGCCACCCGCCCTCGAGCGTCGGCCCGAACCGCAGGGTGGCACCGGTCAGCTCGGCACGTTCCTGCATCCCGACCAGACCGTAGCCGGGGTCGTGGCGCGCGGGCGCCGCCCCCTCGCTGCGCGGACCGTTGCGGACGACCACCTCGACGCGCCCCTCGTCGCTCGCGTCGAGCCGGACCTCGCACGGGGCACCGGGCGCGTGGCGCGCGGCGTTCGCGAGCGCCTCCTGCACGACGCGGTACGCCGCGAGCTGGGCCAGCGGGCCGACCGCACCGGACGCCGCGAGCTCGCGCACGGGGCCGGTCGTCGTGAGCGTGACCGGCAGCCCGGCCCCCTGCGCCCCCGCGACGAGGTCGCCGATGCCCGCCAGGGTCTCCATCCGCACGGGACCGCCGGGCTCCACGGGAGCGTCCACGTCGCGCAGCAGCACGACGAGGTGGCGCAGGTCCCGCAGCATCGCCGTGCTCTGCTCCCGCACCTGCGCGACGGCGACCTTGGCACCCTCGGGGTCGACGTCGATCTGCCGGCCGATGGCACCGGTCATCACGGCGATCCCCGACAGGTGGTGCGCCGCGATGTCGTGCAGCTCGCGGGCCATCGCGGTGCGCTCGCGCTCGACCGCGACCTGCACCAGGGCGTCGCGCTCGCGGCCCTGGGCCGCGGCGGTGCGGGCGAGCGCGTCGAGCGCGTCGCGCCGGGACCCGACGACGCTGGCCGCGACGAACGGCAGACCCACGGCCGCGGCGCCCTGCATGAGGCCGCCGACGACGACGCGCAAGCCGCTGCCGCCGTTGACCAGCCCCGCCCCGGCGAAACCGATGACGACCAGCGCTCCGGCACCCAGCAACGTCGGCCCGAGCGGCCGCGGCGGCCGCGCCAGCACCGCCCGGTAGGCCGCGACCATCACGGCGACCAGCGCGACGCCGAGCGCGTCACCGAGCGTGACGAGCGCCGGCACGGCCGCGGCGACGGCCAGCAGCGCGGCCCGCGGGTGCCCGCCCCACCGCGCCAGGGCGAGGGCCTGCAGCCCCAGCACCCCGGCCGACCACCCCCACGCCGGATCGTCGAACCCCGGCACACCGGCCGCCGCTGCGGGGTCGGCGCTGCTCACGACGACGGACCCCGCGAGCAGCGCGACCGACACCACCCAGCACACCGCCGGCACGACGTCCGTCGGCCGGCGGTGCTGCTGAGCGGAGGGCTCGGTCATCGTCGTCACGATAGAGGTGCCGCCGCGAGCGGACGGGCGCTCTCCACGGGGTGGGCGATCTGCTCGTCGGCCTGCGGGTCGTAGCCCAGCTTGCCCCGGGTGGCCACGAGGGTGACGACCGCACCGACGGCCGCCGCCAGCAGCAGCGCCCGCTGGACGTTGTCGTAGCCGTCCCCGATGAGCGGGAACATGTCCGAGATGACGAGGCTCGCGTAGGTGTTGATGCTCACGTGCAGCAGCATCGCCATCGGCAGGCTCTGACCCGTCCGGTTGAACACCCAGGTCATGATGACGTTGAACAGGATGCAGAAGGCGATGAACGTCAGGGGCCGGAGCACGTGGAGGCTCTCGACCTGGCCCCACTCGGTCAGGAACAGCGGGAGGTGCCAGACGCCCCACAGGACGCCGATGCCGAGGGACGCGGCGAGTGCTCCGAAGCGACGCTGCGCACGGGGGAGGGCGAAGTCGCGCCAGCCCGGCTCCTCGGCGAGACCGGTCGTGAAGATCTGGAACACGAGGAACGGCAGGTACTGGAGAAGGGTCTGCACCGGCAGCGCCTGGACCTGACCGCCCCCGGCGACGAACGACGCCAGCAGCAGGGCGGCAGGGGTGCCGAGGAGGATGCCGACGTACCAGCGCCAGTTGACCTTCCACTTGGTCAGCCGCTTCAGCCAGGCGCGCACCCCGGCACGGCCCTCGGTGACGGCGGTCACGAAGAACGCGGCACCGATGGGTCCGACGAACGCGCCCGGCAGCATCCCGAAGAGGACCCACCCGTCGTCACCGCCGGGTACCTGGATGTCCCAGATGCCGAGCCCGTAGGGCCCGAGGACCATCGGGAGCCACACGAGCCAGCTGGCGCCGACGGCCAGCACGACGAACGACCAGAGCGGGTAGCGCCGGACGACGTCCAGCACCCCTCCGCGCCGGGGTGATACGGGTACCTGTTCCGTGACGGTGCTCATCGGAGTGCCTCTCGTCGAAGTCGTTGGTGACGTGACACGACGTTAGGAATCGGACGCTCCCGGCCGCGCCGGGCGGAGGGTGGAACACCGGTGGTTGCATCGAAGGATGCAGGCCGCCGGCCGGGTGTCGGTGGGCGCTGCCATGCTGCACGCGTGGAGCTGCGGTTCGGTGGCGAGGTGGTGTGGTGGCGCGGGCCGTCGCCGTACCACTTCGTCGCGCTGCCGGACCCGGAGACCGCACGGCTGCGCGTCGTCGCGTCGCGGGTCACCTACGGCTGGGGCTGCATCCCGGCGACCGTGACGCTGGGGGCGACGACGTTCCGGACGTCGATCTTCCCCAAGGACGGCGGCTTCATGGTCCCCGTCAAGGTCGCCGCACGCCGCGCCGAGGGGGTCGAGCTGGGCGACGACGTCACGCTCGTCGTCCTCGTCGAGGACCCGGACTCCCCCGACGTCGCCGCACCGGCCGAGGAGGTCACGCCACCGCGGCGCGTCCGCGGCCACGACCCGGCGGACGACGACGACTACTACGACCCGGCGACGGCCGGGACGGACGACGGCGGGAGTCACGTCCGCTGACGAGCTGCGCCGAAACGCCGTGCGTCGTGGCAGGTTGGGCTCGTGGACGCCCCGCCCGAGCACACCCCGCCGCCCCTGCCCGGCGTCGTGCCCGCCCGCGAGCGCCGGGTCAGCGTCGTGACGCACCCCGAGGCCACGCACCACGTCGAGGGCCTGGTCGGCGGGCAGTTCGACTCGGAGCTCACGGCACGAGGGGAACGGCAGGCGGTGGCGATCGCGGCAGCCCTGCGTGAGCGGATCGTCCCGTCGGCGGGAGTCGCCGTCGTGGCGTCCGACCTGCGCCGCACGCGCCGCACCGCGGAGATCGTCGGCGCCGCTCTCGGCGTCGGCCCGACGCTCGACCCCCGCCTGCGGGAGATCTCCTACGGCGAGGCGGGCGGACGCCCGCAGGTTTGGCTCGACGCGCGGTACGTGCCGCCGCCGGCCGTCGGTGACCGGCTCCGCCACCATCCCGGCGTGCCGGGCGCGGAGACCCGGCTCGACGTGGCGCTGCGCGTCTACCCGGCCATGACGGAGATGCTCGCGCTGGACGTCGACGAGCTGGTCGTCGTGACGCACGGCTTCACGGCGGGGCTCGTCGTGGCCGCGTGGATCGGGATGCCGGTCGAAGCGGCCGGCCACATCGCCTTCCCGGTGCCGTCCGGGAGCATCACGACGCTGCGCGAGGACGGCCGGTTCCACAACCGGGGCGTCGTCACCGTCGGGGACGTCGCACACCTGGGCGGCTGACACCTCCGCGATCGTCGGGCGGGCGGCGCAGCCGGGACGACCTACGCTCTGCCACCATCACCGCATGGTCCTCGAGCACGCGCTGCTGTCCGTCGTCCCCGGCCGTGAGGCGGAGTTCGAGGACGCCTTCGCGCGTGCGCGGGCCGTCATCGCGAGCATGCCCGGCTTCGAGGGGCTGACGCTCTCGCGGTGCCTCGAGCGCCCCGGCACGTACCTGCTGCTCGTGACGTGGCGGTCGCTGGAGGACCACACCGTCGGGTTCCGGGGCTCGGACGGCTACCAGGAGTGGCGGCGGCTGCTGCACCACTTCTACGAGCCGTTCCCGGTGGTCGAGCACTACGAGCAGGTGCTCACCGCGTGAGCGTCGGCCACGGCGGGAGCCGGTCGACCGGCTGGTCGGGCGGTCGGCGCGGCCCTAGGGTCGCGTGCGTGGCACCGACCGGCGACGCGCGCACCCTCGCCGAGGGTTTCGTGGCCGAACACTTCCCCGACGCCGTCGGGGTGGTGCTCGCCGGGAGCAGCGCCACGGGGACGGACACCCCGACGAGCGACCTCGACCTCGTGCTGCTGCGCCCGGCCGCGGCGTTCGTCGACGGGACGACGAGCCTGGCGGCGACGTACGCGCACGGCGGGCGACTCGTGGAGGTGTTCGCCTACACGCCGCAGGCCTACCGGGCGCGGGCCGAGCAGGAGGCCGCCGCGCACCGGCCCGTCGTCCTGGCGATGCTCGCCGAGGGCGTCGTGCTGCGCGACGGGCCACCCCTGGCGGGGCTGCGGGCGTGGGCCCGGGACGTGCTCGCCACCGGACCTGTGGTCGAGGCCGCCGCGCTCGACCTGCGCCGGTACCGGGTCAGCGGCCTGCTGGACGACCTGACGGACGCCGCCGACCCGGGTGAGCGCGCGGTGCTGCTCGCCGGCGCCTACACCGCGCTGGCCGAGCTGCTGCTGCTCGCGCACGGCCAGTGGCTCGGGCACGGCAGGTGGCTGCTGCGCCGCCTGCGGGCGTGGGACGTCCGTGCCGCCGACGCCCTGACCGACGCCTTCGTCGCCGCCGACGTCGCGGCGTTCGTCCGCGTCGCCGACGACCGGCTCGCGCCGCTGGGCGGACGGCTGCAGGCGGGCATGGTCCGCTGACGTGGACGCGACGGCCCCGCACCCACGGGCACGGGGCCGTCGCGTGGACCGGTCAGACCGGCGTGCTCATCGCCCGGGCGTCGGCGCGGGGGCGTCCGGGTCGAGGCGCAGCGCGTCGCGGATCGTGAAGAACAGGTCCGTCTGGTCGGTCAGCCCCACGACGTTCGCCGCGCGCGGGCCGAAGGCCGCGACCCGGACCTGCGACCCGGTGTGACCCTGCGAGCGACCCGCCGGTGCGGTGCCGTACGCGATCGTCATCGGCTTCTCGTCGGCCGTGAGCAGGGTGCGCGTCAGGCCGGGGGTCGTGGCGCCGGCGGCCACGATCTGGCTCGAGTGCGCGTGGTCGGCCGTCACGACGACCAGGGTGTTGCCGTCCTTGCGGGCGAAGTCGAGCGCGGCCTGCACGGCCTCGTCGAGGTCGACGGTCTCGCCGATCTGCCCGCACGGGTCGGCCGCGTGGTCCTGCTTGTCGATGCTCGCGCCCTCGACCTGCAGGAAGAAGCCCGCACGCCCGCCGCGCTGCTGCAGCAGCGACAGCGCCGAGGTCGTCATCGCGGCGAGGGTCGGCCGGGTGGGTGAGGCGGCCGGGTTCGGGGTGCAGCGGACGGCGGCCTCGGCGCCGCCCGTGGGGCTCGCGGGCGGTCCGACCCAGCGCGTGGGCAGGTTGCCCGGCGCGAACAGGCCCAGCACGGGCGCCTTCTGCGACGCCGAGCGGACGCCGGCGAGCCCGGCCGCGTCGGTGACGACTTGGTACCCGCGGTCCTTCGCCTGCTGCAGCAGCGTGCGGCCCGCCCACGGGCCGGCCGTGGCCTGCTCGTCGAACGACGTCGCCCCACCGCCGAGGGTCACGTCGGCGCGCGTGCCGATGATCTGCTCGGTGATCGAGCCGCGACCGCCGTTCTCCAGGGCGTCCCCCGGGCACCTGGCCGACGTCGAGGACGGCGCGTAGCAGCCGCGGTCGGTGACGTGCGCGAGCTGCACGGCCGGCGTCGCGTCCTGCAGCTCCGACGTCGTGACGACGCCCGTCCGCAGGCCGTTGGCACGCGCGATCTCGACGAGGGTGCGCTGCGAGGAGCCGTCGAGCGCGACCGAGACCGCGCCGTTGTACGTCTTGGTGCCGGTCGCCCACGCCGAGCCTGAGGCGGCGGAGTCCGTCACGTAGTCGGGGCGGCCGTCCTCGCGGTCCAGCGCGTACGTCGTGAGCTGCCCCGTCAGCGGCAGCGCGTCGATCCCGGGCAGCCGCCCGGCCGCGCCGTGCTGGTAGCTGCGGGCGATGGTGATCTCGGAGTCGCCCATGCCGTCGCCGATCAGCAGGATGACGTTCCTCGCGTGGCCCCCGCGCAGCGCGTCGCGCACGGCACGGGTCTGGTCGCCGCCCAGGCGCTGCGCGGCGCCGTGCGTCGCCAGGTCGCTCGACACGGCCCACCCGGCGCCGGCGCCCAGCACCAGGGCGGCGGCCATCACGGTGACCCCCAGCGGTTGCAGTGCTCGTCTCATCGTCGCGCTCCCTCGTCGCTCCCCGGGCGACGCGCGTCGCCCCGGGAGCAGTGCACGCCCGGCGGGTGGCCGCCCGGTGAGCACGGCTCGAACGGGACGAGTCGGGCGCGGGGCGGCTGCGCGTCGCCGGTGCGCGCCGGGCGGACGTCACCCGATGAATCCGGGCGTCACGGCAGGTCCGCACCCACGACCACCGACGAGAGGGACGACATGACCGCGACCTACACCTTCGACGTCTTCACCAGCCTCGACGGCTACGGCTCCTACGGGCCGCCCGGCGACTGGGGCGGGTACTGGGGCAAGCAGGGTCCCGAGCTGCTGCAGCGGCGGCACGAGCTGTACGGCGGTGACCAGCGCATGGTGTTCGGGGCCACGACGCTGCGCGAGTTCGTCGCGATGCGGGCGGCCGGCGGCGAGGACTCCGAGGTGCGGGACACGTGGGTCGAGGTGATGCGTCGCCTGCCGGCGACCGTGGTCTCGTCGACCCTCATCGAGCCCGTCGACTGGCCCGACGTGACGATCGCGCGCGGCGACGCGGTCGAGATCGTCGCGCGGCTCAAGGAGGAGTCCGACCTGCCGCTGCGCTCGAACGGCAGCCTGTCGCTGAACTGGGCGCTGCTGGCCGCGGGCCTGGTCGACCAGGTGCAGGTGACGATCTTCCCGGTGCTCACCGGGCGCAGCGGCACGGCGCCGGTGTTCGGCGGTGTGGGTGACTTCGACCTGGAGCTGCTGGACAGCCGCGTCCTCGACGGTCGCACGCAGGAGCTGACGTACCGGCCGACCGCCCACTGACCGCCCGGCGCCGCGACGACGTGCCGGCGGGCGACGGCGTGCGTCAGCCGGCGGCTCGCACCATCGTCGTCGCGGTGGCGCCGCCGAGCTCGATCGTGCCGGTCGCGCGGAACCCGAACCGCTCGTACAGCCGGCGGCTGGCGTCGGTGGTGGCCTCGAGGTACACGGGCATCCCGGTGCCGTCGACCACCGCGAGTCGGTGCGCGAGCAGCGCCGAACCGACCCCCTGCCCGCGCGCGGCGGGTGCGGCACCGACGTACGCGAGGAACCAGTGCGGGTACCGCGGACGCTGGGCGGCGAAGGCGCGCAGGCCGCGCAGGGCGGCCGGGAGGTGCCGTACGCCGACGGCGGCGACGAGCGTCGGCACCTCACGGAGCTGCGCCCACCTGCCGAGCGCGAGGTCCGGCGGCTCCCAGACGGCGACCCCGACGACCGGGCCGGCGGTGCCGTCCCGCGCGAGGTCGACGACGCCACCGCTCGCCAGCGTCATGCGGGCGACGGCGGCGTAGATGCGGGTCAGACGCGCGGGACGGTCGGTGTCCCCCGGCAGCATCGCGCGCATCACGGCGTCGTCGCGCAGCGCGGCCGCGAGGACACGACCGGCCGTCGGCACGTCCTGCGGGCGCGCACCCGCCACGTGGACGTCCACGGCACCTCCCCCGGTGAACCCTTCGACTCCATTCTCCCCCGCCGCGTGACGGATCGGCATCGAACGATGCGGTACCTAGCGTTGCCAGGCACCGGTACCTAGCGTTACTTTGTTCCGGTACCAAGTGACACCGAGTAGCAGGGACGCCGCGTGGCCAGCCAGATGACGGAGATGCTCAAGGGCACGCTCGAGGGGATCGTCCTGACGATCCTCGAGGCGCGGCCCGCGTACGGGTACGAGATCACCACGCACCTGCGGGAGCAGGGCTTCACCGACATCGCCGAGGGCACCGTCTACGCGCTGCTCGTCCGCATCGAGCAGCGCGGGTTCGTGGACGTCGAGAAGGTCCCTTCCGAGAAGGGGCCGCCGCGCAAGGTCTACTCGCTCAACGCCGCGGGACGCGCGCAGCTCGCCGAGTTCTGGCGGACGTGGGCCTTCCTCGCCGGACGGATCGACCGGCTCCGCACCGAGCGCACCGCACATGACGAGCACGCCGACACGGAGGGCTGACATGGTCGCCAGGTGGATCGAGGCCCTCACCGGGCCGTGGGAGCAGAAGAAGCAGTACCGGCGGGACGTCGCCCGCCTGCACGGCCTGCCCGAGCCGTACCGCACGGCCGCGACGGGCATGCACCGCTACCTCATGGCCACGTCGGGACTCACCGACGGCGACGCCCTGGTGAAGATGGTCGGCGACCTCGTGGACCTGTGGGACGGCGCCGCGGCGGACGAGCGGCCCGTGCGGGCGATCGTCGGCGACGACCCCGTGGAGTTCGCCGAGAGCTTCGCGGAGGCCTACTCCGGCGAGCGCTGGATCGACAAGGCCCGGGCCCGCCTCGTCCGGAGCATGGACGAGGCCGAGCGTCGGGAGCTGCCGTGAGCACCGCGGGCGTCCGCGTGCGCGGCGTCGAGAAGTCCTTCGGCGACGTCCACGTGCTGCGTGGCGTCGACCTGGAGGTCGCACCCGGCAGCGTCGTCGCGCTGCTCGGGTCCAACGGCGCGGGCAAGACGACGCTCGTGCGCATCCTGTCGACGCTGCTGCGGCCCGACGCCGGCACGGCGACCGTCGCCGGGTTCGACGTCGTCGCGGACGCCGCGCAGGTGCGCGCCGCGATCAGCCTGACCGGCCAGTCCGCGGCCGTCGACGACGTCCTCACGGGCCGCGAGAACCTCACGCTCGTCGCGCGGCTGCGCCACCTGGACGCGCCCGGTGCAGTCGCCGAAGCGCTCCTCGCGCGGTTCGGCCTCACCGACGCGGGCGGCCGACGGGCCGGGACGTACTCCGGCGGCATGCGCCGGCGCCTCGACATCGCCATGAGCCTCATCGGCGACCCGCCGGTGATCCTCCTCGACGAGCCCACCACGGGCCTCGACCCCCAGGCGCGCCTCGAGGTGTGGGCCACGATCGCGGAGCTCGCCGCCGGCGGCACGGCCGTCCTGCTGACGACCCAGCACCTGGACGAGGCCGAGCACCTCGCCGACCGCGTCGCGATCCTGCACGAGGGCGTCGTCGTCCAGGACGGCACCCTCGCCGAGCTGCGCCGGCTCCTGCCGCCCGCCACCGTCGAGTACGTCGAGAAGCAGCCGTCCCTGGAGGACGTGTTCCTCGCGCTCGTCGGCGCGCGGCCCGTCGCCACCGCAGCGACGGGCGACCCGACCCCCACCACCCCGGCTCCGGAGGACCCGTCATGAGCGCGACCCACCTCGTCGCGGACACCGCAGCCCTCACCGGCCGCTCGCTGCGGCACGTCCTGCGCAGTCCCGACACGATCATCACCAGCGCGGTCACCCCGATCGCCCTCATGCTGATGTTCACCTACGTCTTCGGCGGAGCCATCGACACCGGGACGCAGGGGCCGTACCTCGAGTACGTGCTGCCGGGCATCCTGCTCATCACCGTGGCGTCGGGCGTGGCCTACACCTCCTACCGGCTGTTCCTCGACATCAGCAGCGGCATCGTCGAGCGGTTCCGCTCGATGCCGATCGCCCGGCCCAGCGTGCTGTGGGCGCACGTGCTGACGTCGGTCGTGGCCAACGTCGCCGGGGTCGCGATCGTCGTGGCGGTGGCCCTGCTGCTCGGCTTCCGCACGGGTGCGTCCGCGGCCGCGTGGCTCGCGGTGCTCGGCATGGTCGTGCTGTTCACGCTCGCGCTCACCTGGATCGCGGTGATCGCCGGGGTGTCGGCCACGTCCGTCGACGGCGCCGGCGCGATCGGCTACGTCCTGATCTTCCTGCCGTTCCTCAGCTCGGCCTTCGTCCCCACCGGCACCATGCCGGGCCCGGTCGCGTGGTTCGCCGAGCACCAGCCCGTGACCGCGGTGATCGAGACGATCCGCGCGCTGTTCGCCCAGCAGCCCGTGGGTGACGACATCTGGGTGGCGCTGGCCTGGCTCGTCGGGGTCCTCGTCGTCGCGTACGTGGCCGCGCTCGCCGCCTACCGGCGCCGGATCGGCTGACGCCCCGCGCGCTCAGGCGTACGACGCCGACACGGTCCGCGTCGCGCCGTCGAGCGCCAGGTGGCCGCCGTACGGGACGATCCACTGCGGCCGCGTGTGACCGAAGGGCACGCCGACGCACACGACGGCGTCGGGGTTGTAACGCTCGACCTGCTCGACGACGGCCTCACGCTGCTCGCCGCGACGGCGCGCCCGCTCGCCGGCGTCGAGCCGCACGTCGAACCCCGTCACGGGCGGGCGCGCGACGCACACCCCCGCGACCGCCGCGAGCAGCCCCCGCTCGCCCAGCGAGCGCACCCACCGCCCGACCGTCTGCGCCGACGGCAGCTCCTCGCTCGTCTCGAGCAGCAGGATCGCGCCCTCGAGCGCGGCCGTCGACGGGAACCGGTTCGCCAGCGCGAGCCAGTCCAGCACCTCGAGGCAGCCGCCCCACGTGCGCCCCGTCACCGAGCGTGCCGGCCCCGCCCACGTCCACGGCTCGGTGGGCTCGCGCTCGCCGTGCTCGGTCAGCGCGCGCGGGTCGAGCCAGTCGTGGCCGACGTCCTCGGACTCACCCGGCTCGGTGAGCGTGAGCGTCTCCCCCGTCAGCAACGCCGCGCGCAGCGAGGCCAGGTGCACGTCGTCGACGGCCGGGCCGGGGCCCAGGTGCACCTGCGTGGACCCCCCGTAGAAGCCGGCGACGCCCTGCTGCCACAGCCAGCTCAGCAGGTTGGTGTTGTCGCTGTAGCCGACGAAGGGCTTGGGGTCCGCCCGCACGGCGTCGACGTCGAGATGGGGCACGACGAGGATCTGGTCGTCGCCCCCGATCGTCGCCAGGACCGCCCGGATCGTCGGGTCGGCGAAGGCGGCGTTCAGGTCCCGCGCCCGGTCCTGCGGGGACGCCCCGAGCTGCCGGGTCGTCGGGTACTCGACGGGCACCAGACCGGTCGCGTCGACCAGCCGGCGCATGGCCTGCTCGTGCACGGCCGGCGCGTACCCGGGCGCGGCGAACGAGGGCGAGACCACGGCCACGCGGTCACCGGGGACGAGCTTGGGCGGCGCGACGAGGGACGGCATCGCGCCACCCAACCAGAGACCGACCCGCCCGACCCCCTTGATTTCCTACTTGTCTTTTGCAAGCGTAGTGGGACGTACCGGACGAACCACCCATGAGGGAGACCCGCCATGACCGCGATGTTCGTCAACCTGCCGGTGACCGACCTGGACCGCGCCAAGGCCTTCTACACGGCCCTCGGGTTCACCATCAACCCGATGTTCACCGACCACAACGCCGCGTGCGTCGTCGTCGAGCAGGACCACAGCGCGTTCATGATCCTCACGCGTGAGTTCTTCCAGACGTTCTCCGACCGGCCGGTCGGCAACCCCGCCGAGTCCGTGTCGGTGTCCACCGCGATCTTCCTCGACAGCCGCGAGGACGTCGACGCGACGATCGCCCGGGGGACCGCCGCCGGCGGGCGGGAGGAGCGCCCGGCCGCCGACTACGGCTTCATGTACCAGCGCCAGCTCGCCGACCCCGACGGCAACGTCCTCGAGTTCGGCTGGATGGACCCGACCGCGGCCGAGCAGGGACCCGAGGCCTTCATGAGCCAGCAGGCCTGAGCCCTGTGGCGGCACGCGACTACGGGCAGTACTGCGGGATCACACGCGCCCTGGAGCTCGTGGGCGAGCGGTGGGCGCTGCTCATCGTGCGCGACCTGCTCGTCGGCCCCCGCCGCTACGGCGAGCTCGCCGCCGGGCTGCCGCGCATCCCCACCAACATCCTGGCGACGCGCCTCAAGGAGCTGCAGGAGGCGGGCGTCCTGCAGCGGGCGCCGCGCTCGCGCGTCGTCGTGTACGAGCTCACACCGTTCGGACGCGAGCTCGAGCCGGTGGTGCTCGCGCTCGGTGCCTGGGGCTTCAAGGCCCTGGGCGACCCGCGCGACGAGCAGGTCGTCACCGCCGACGCGCTCACCATGACGCTGCGGACCGCGTTCCGGGAGACGGTGGCCGCCACGCTGCCCGCGACCACCTACGCGGCGCGGCTCGGCACCGACGACCTCCTCGTCCACGTCGACGGCACGGCCCTGGACGTGACGCGCGGTGGCGGCGCGGTCGACCTCGCGTTCACGGCCGGCCCCGGCCTGCACCGCGTCATCTCCGGCGAGCTGACCCCCGACCGCGCGATCGCCACCGGCGTGGTGGAGGTGCTGCACGGCCGCGGCGACCTCCTCGGCCGCTTCGCGGCGACCTTCCACCTGGCGGCGTGAACAGCTCGCGCTGCCGACGGTCCCCCTGCGCCACGTGACCTCACCGCCTCGCGCGGGCCGGCCGTCGCTCACACCGGGCGCAACGACCAGCGCAGCGCGTCGGGCAGCAGGACGCCGCCGTGGTTGACGCTGTGGCCACCGTCGCCGACGACCAGACGGACGTCGTACCCGGCCTCGGCCAACGCGGCGGTGGTCCGCAGGTTCTCGGCGAACCAGTTGCGCGCGGGCGCGTCCCAGTTGAGGTCGCGGTGGGCCGCCTGCAGGAAGACCCGCAGCGGCTTGCGGGGCGTGCGCGGGATCAGGTCGGGGTACGGGTTGCCGCCGGGCATCTGCGCGAAGCTCGACAGGAAGCCCACGACACGGCGGAACCGGTCGGGACGTAGCCACGCCGCCGTGAACGCGGCGTCGCCGCCGCTGGAGCCGCCGCAGATCCCCCACTGCTCGGGGTCGTCCGTCACCGCGTACCGCGCCGTGACCAGGGGGACGATCTCGTCGAGCAGGAACGTGGCGTACCGCTCGTCGAACGCGTCGTACTCGACGTTGCGGTTCTTCGGCTGCTCGGCACCGACCACGACGCCCGGGTCGACGAAGACCCCGATCGTGCACGGGATGTCCCCGCGGTGGACGAGGTTGTCGAGCACGACCCCGCCGCGCACCTCACCGGCCGGGTCGAGGTACCACCAGCCGTCGTTGAACACCATGAGCGCGGCGGGGCGGGCCGCGTCGTAGCCGGCGGGGACGTGGATCCAGACCCGGCGCGACGTGCCCGGGTAGACGGTGCTCGTCGTCCACGACAGCTCGACCGTCGTACCGACCGGCACGTCCGGGTGCGGGTCGGAATCGGGGCCGTGGGCGTAGCGCACGTCGGTCAGGTCGACGGGCAGGGGGCGGTACGGCACCGGTGCGGACACCCCCCGGACACTAGGCCTCCGCCGCCCTGCGGGGCGAGGGTGCGGGTGGCGCTCCACCTCGCGCGGGCCCGGTGACTCAGCGCACCAGACGCACCGACGCGATCCCGCCGAACGCCGCCCCGTCGTCGGCGGCACCGTCGGGCGCGAACCCGTTGCGCTCGTAGAACCGCAGGGCGCGGGGGTTGTCGCGCGCCGCCCACAGCTGGGCCGACGTGCCCGACGGCAGCACCGCGTCGAGCAGCGCCTGCCCGACGCCGGTCCCGTGGTGCGCCTGCAGCACGTAGAGGTTGCTGAGCTCGCGGTCGCGGACCGGCAGGTGCCCGCCGCGCTCGCCGCTGTCACCCGCGACGGCGACGCCGACGACCTCGCCGTCGACCTCGGCCACCGTCGCGTCGAGCCCGTCGGTCAACAGCCGCCGCCACGTGGCGACGCTGCGCTCGACCGACACGCGGTCCCAGAACTCCCGGCTCGCGAGCCCGGAGTACGTCTCGACCCAGCAGGCGAAGTGGACGGCCCCGGCGCGCTCGGCGTCGTCGACGGTGGCGACGCGCACGGACACGGCGGTGGGCGGCATGGGCGCACCCTAGGGCAGCGCGTTCGTCTGGCGCGGCGTCGACCTCCGGTTCCACCTGGTCGCCCGGGAGCGCGACGGCCGGTGCGAGCACGTCGACGGCCGGCACCCGCCGTCCGACCGGTCCGGGACCTACCGACGAGTAACGCCGCGATAACGATGTGCAGCCGAACGGTGACAAGTACCTAGTACTCACTGTTCCACCCACTCGGGCGGCTGCTACAACTTCGCTGCTCGGTCCGGCGTGGGACCAAGGTCCCGCCTCGGGTGCCGTGCGCCCCCGCCCCCGGCCCGGCGTCACAGCTCGCACCACAACGAGGTGGTCATGATCAGACACGTGCTCGCGGGGGCGTTCCTCGCCGTACTCGCGACCCTCACCGTCCTGCTCTCCGGAGTGCTCGGCGCCGAGGTCCAGGGGGTCGCCCTGCTGGGCGCCGCCCTCGGCGGTGCGCTCGGGCTCGTGCCCGACCGGTCCCCCGGCCAGCGCGCCGGGGCCTTCGTCGTCGGCTTCGTCGCCGCGTGGATCGGCTACCTGCTGCGCGCGCTCGCGCTGCCCGACGCCCCCAGCGGCCGGGCCGTCGCCGTGCTCGTCGTCCTGCTCGTGTGCCTCGCCGTCGGTGCGGGCACGCGCGGGCGGCTGCCGCTGTGGGCCACGCTGCTCGGCGCGGCCGCGATGGCCGGCTCGTACGAGGCCCCGTACGCGGCCGACCCGTCCGGCTTCGCGACGACCTCCCCGGTCTTCGCGACGGCCGTCCTGCTCACCGCGGGCGCCGGCTTCCTCGCGACCGCGCTGCTCGGACCCGCCGTACAGCTCGACCGCGAGGCCGAGCGCCAGGACACCCAGGGTCACGACGACCCCGCGCGGGACCCCCGGCACGCCCGTCCCGCGACTGCCACCCCGGAGGCCTGACGTGAGCGCACCCACCCCGCACCGCCCCGTCCTGCGCCGCGTCGCCGGCGCCGGCCTCGGCCTGCCGCTCGCCCTGCTCGTGGCCGCGCCGCCCGCCACCGCCGGCGCGCTCACGGCCGCCGCGGGCGACGTCGTGGTGACCAACACCGAGACCGTGCAGGCGCGGCTCGACGCCGACGGCCGCCTCCAGGTCGCACGCGTCTACGACCAGCTCGCGTTCAGCGGGCAGGGCAGCAGCACCTTCTCCAACCCCGTCTCCACGCAGGGGCTGCGCAACCTCGACGGGTTCGGCGGCTCCACCCTGCGTGACGGCGCGATGGAGGCCACCGTCGAGGTCGACGGCAAGAAGCGCCTGCGCACCGTCAGCGACTTCACGGGCGAGCTGCCCGTGAGCATCGCCGTCGACTACCTCCTCGACGGCAAGAAGGTCTCGGCCGGTGGCGTGGTCGGCAGGTCCGGCACGCTCGAGGTCCGCTACACCGTGACCAACCTGACCACCCGGCAGGACCAGGTGACGTACGACGACGGCACGGGCAAGCAGGCCACGGCCACCGCGGAGACCGTCATCCCGTTCGTCGGGCAGCTCACCACCACGCTGCCCCCGTCGTTCACGGCGGTCACGTCGCAGGAGGCCAACATGGCCGGCGACGGGCGCGGCGGCACCAAGATGAGCTACACGATGACGCTGTTCCCGCCGATCGGGTCCCCGACGGCCGAGTTCGGGTACACCGCGCAGATCACCGGTGGCCGCATCCCGCCCGCCAACGTCTCCGTGCTCCCCGTCTCACCGCTGACGAGCCCGTCGTTCAAGGGCGGCTCGGCCAGCTACAAGGGCGGCGCCGAGAGCGGCATCGCCCTCACGCAGGGCGCCACCGAGATCGACGGCAAACTGCTCAAGCTCCGCGACGGCGCCGCGACGCTGCTCGACGGGCTCCTGCAGCTGCAGGCCGGCGCCGACCAGCTCGCGGCCGGCCTCAACGACACGGCCGCCCCCGGCGCCGCCTCCCTCGCCGCCGGTGCCGCGACGGTGGACGACGGGGCCGCCGCGCTCGCGACGGGTGCCCGCTCGCTGGGCGACGGTGCCGGCAGGCTCGCCACCGGCGCCGCCGCCCTGGACGAGGGGCTGACCAGCGCGGGCTCCAAGGTCCCCGAGCTCCTGGGCGGGCTGCGGACGGTCGACGAGGGCCTGGCCACCATGGACCGCGGGCTCGAGAAGATGTACTCCGAGATCGGCGGGGTGCCGGCGCAGGCCCAGCCGATCAAGGACGGCATCACGCGCCTGCAGGGCGGCGTGACCGCGCTCCTCGACGGCCTGACGACCCTGCAGGGGCTGCAGTCGCAGCTCGCGACGGTCTACGGCGTGCTCGGCTCGACCACCGCGGTCGTCACCGCGGCGACCGACGCGCAGCAGATGGGCGCGCTGCACCAGCTCTTCACGGGGCTCGCGCAGCAGACCACCGAGCCCGCGCAGCAGGGGCAGTTCCAGGCCCTGGCCAGCCTCTACAACCCCGTCTCGTACACCCCGGCCCCCACGACGCCGGTGCCCCTGGCGCCCGCGTTCGCCGGCCTGGCGGGCGTGACCGGCTCGGTCGTCACCCGGCTGGAGGCCGCCCGCTGCGGGCTGTCCAGCTCGGTGTCCGACGCGTGCCCGCTGGACGCGTCGGGGGAGGCGAAGGCACCCGGGCTGCGGGAGGGCCTCGCGCAGGCCTCGGGCGGCATCGACCAGCTCACGGCGGGTGTCGTGGACAAGGTCCGGACCGGCGTCGGCGTCGCGGGCCAGACGAAGGAGGACGGGACGCTGCGCGGCGGTGTCGCGTCGCTGACGGCGGGCGTGGGGCAGCTGTCCGCGGGCGGGCAGACGCTCGTCGGCGGCCTGGGGCAGCTGGCCGCCGGTGCGTCGTCGCTGCGGGACGGCTCCGCGCAGCTGGCCGGCGGCGCCGGTCAGCTCGTCGACGGCTCCTCGCGCCTCACGGCCGGGACGAGCCGGCTCACGGCGGGCGCGGACCAGCTGTCCGACGGTCTGCGGACGGCCGCCGACGGGTCGCTGACCCTGGCGGACGGCCTGGGCACGGCCGCGGACGGCGCACCCGCGCTGGTCGACGGCGCGAGCCGCCTCTCCGAGGAGGGCACCTCGGTGCTCGTCGAGACGGGGGCCGCCACGGCCGCCGACTACGGCGTGAAGTACGCCGTCATCAAGGCCGGGGCCGACCGTGCCGCGAACGAGTCGATGGCGTACGGCGGCCCGGAGGGCGCGGCGTCCGTCACGGCGTACTCGATCGACATCGCGGCGGCCGAGGGCGCCGCTGCGAGCTCGGTCGGACGCGGGATCGCGGCGGCCGCCCTGTTCGGCCTGGGTGGCGTCCTCGCCGGGTTCGCGCGGCGCCGCCTCGTCTGACACGGCACTCCACGACGGGCTAGCTCGCCGTGGGCCGGGCGGGGGCCGGCTGCCCCGGTCCCGACCCCGGCGGTGTCGACGCCGAGGGTGGCGGTGCCGACGCCGCAGGCGGGGGGTTGACGAGCACGCTGTCGGTGGACGAGCGCTCCTCCGCGGTGCGCTGGTCCCACGACGGTCGGCGCAGCGCGTAGAAGAGCAGCGGTGGGCCGCCCAGGACGATGACGACCAGTCCCACGACGAGCGGGTACCCCGTCTCGGAGAGGCCGGTGAAGCCCGACGGCCGGATGAACGCCAGCACGAACGCGACGGCGCTGAAGACGAGGCCGACGCCGGCGACGAGCTTCAGGGCCGGTGTCCGGTACGTGCGCACGACCTGCGGGTGGGTGCGACGCAGCCGGATCGCTGCGGCGAACATCAGCATGTACATGATCAGGTACAGCGCCGCGGCCATGTCGACGAGCGCGATGAACGCCGTGTTGCCGTTCGGCACGATGACGAACAGCAGCGCGAGCAGCGTCACGACCGCGCCCTGCACGGCGAGGATCCCGCTCTGGACCCCGGCCTTGTTGCGACGCTGCAGGGCCGGCGGCAGGAGCCCGGTCCGAGCGGCGGCGAGCAGGCCGCGCGACGGTCCCGCGATCCAGGTCACCACAGACGCGAACGCGCCCAGCGCGATGAGCAGGGAGATCACCGGTGTCCCCCACGGAAGGCCCCAGTGGTCGAAGAACTGCTGGAACGCGAGGTTGATGCCGTTGGTCACCCCCAGCTCGCCCTTGGGGACCGCGACCGAGATCGCGATGGTCGGCAGGATGAAGACGAGCAGGATGAGCAGGGTCGCGATCGCGATCGACCGGGGGAACCCGCGACCGGGGTTCTTCATGTCGTTGGCGTGCACGGCGTTGACCTCCATCCCCGCGTACGCGAGGACGTTGGACACGATGAGCACGATCGACGCGATGCCCGTCCACGGCGGGATGACGGCGGACGCCTCCAGGGGCGTCTCCGACCGTTCGCCGGTGCCCAGCCAGATCGCGCCGAACAGGATGAGCAGGACCGCGGGCAGGAGCGTGCCGAAGATCCCGCTCCACGACCCGACCTTGGCGAACAGGTTGCCGCCCGCCAGCGTGATCAGGGTCGACCCCCAGTACAGGACGAGGATGACCACGGCGGTGTACAGGCCGTTGTTCGCCAGGCCCTGGTCGTTGATGACGAACGACAGGCTCGCCGCGATGAACGCGATCTGCGTCGGGTACCAGACGACGTTCTGGACCCACTGCAACCAGATCGCGAGGAAGCCGAGGCGTTCGCCGAACGCCTCGCGCGCCCACGTGAAGATGCCACCCTTCCAGCCCGTGGCGAGCTCGGCGGCGACGAGGGCCGTGGGCACGAGGAACACGATCGCGGGGATGATGAACAGCGTCACGGACCCGAGCCCGTAGGTCGCGATCGCCGGGAGGGAGCGCAGCGACGCGACCACCACCACGGTGAGCATCGCGAGCTGCAGGACGGACATGTAGGTCGCCGGGCCGACGGCCGGCGAGCCGATCGCGGGGCCGGTGTGATCGGGCGGCGTGCGCGCGCCCGGCTTGCCGAACGGGTGCGGCTTGACGTGGTCGGCGGACGGCGCGTGCGTGCCGTCGGCCCGGACGTGCGGCCCCGTGCCACCGGGTGCGGGCGTGCTGCTCTGCGCTGACATAGGTGTCCCCCTGCCTTGTCCGCGGCTCAGTGGTGGAAGCCGGAGCGCTGACCCTCGGCCGGCATGGGGCCGGTGAGGGCGTCGAGATAGGCGACCTCGTCGCCCAGGTCGGCGAGGAACGCCGAAGCGAGGTCGTGGCTGAAGCCGTTGCGGACCACGATGCGCTGGACGGTGAGGTCCGTGAGGTCGTCGGGCATCGGGTACGCGGGCACCAGCCAGCCCTTCATCCGCAGCCGCTCGGACAGGTGGTAGAGGTTCCAGTTGGTCGTGTGACCCTCGCGCAGCCGCCAGGCGAACACCGGGATGTCCGAGCCGTCGTTCCACAGGTCGAACGCGGGCATCTTCGCGATCTCGCCCGAGAGGTAGAGCGCGACGTCCCGTGACGTCCGCTGCACCGCCTCGTACCCCTTCCGGCCCAGCCGGATGAACAGGTAGTACTGCAGGAGCACCTGGGCGCCGGGCCGCGAGAAGTTCAACGCGAACGTCGGCATGTCGCCACCGAGGTACGACACCCGGAAGACCAGGTCCTCGGGCAGCGACGCCACGTCACGCCACACCACCCAGCCCAGACCGGGGTACACCAGGCCGTACTTGTGGCCCGAGGTGTTGATCGACGCGACACGCGCCACGCGGAAGTCCCACTCCAGGTCGGGCTGGATGAACGGCGCGATCATGGCGCCGGACGCGCCGTCGACGTGGATGCGCACGTCGAGGCCGGTCGACTCCTGGATGCGGTCGAGTGCCGCGGCGATCTGCGCGACCGGCTCGTACATGCCGGTGTAGGTCACGCCCATGATCGCGACGACGCCGATCGTGTTCTCGTCGACGTACTTGTCGAGGTCGTGGCCGTCGAGGACCTTGTGCTCCAGCGAGATCGGCACGTACCGCGCCTCGACCTCGAAGTAGTTGCAGAACTTCTCCCAGCAGACCTGCACCGCGCTGGACAGCACGAGGTTGGGCCTGTCCGTCGGCTTGCCGGCCTCACGGCGCGCCTGCTGCCAGCGACGCTTGAGGGCCAGCCCTCCGAGCATCGCCGCCTCGGAGGAGCCGATGGTGGACGTCCCGATCGTGTTCCGCGGGTCCGGGGCGTGCCACAGGTCGGCGAGCATCGTCCAGCACCGCGTCTCGACGGCGGCCGTCTGGGGGTACTCGTCCTTGTCGATCATGTTCTTGTCGGCGGCCTCGATGTACAGCCGCGACGCGTGCTCGTCCATCCACGTGCCGACGAACGTCGCGAGGTTCAGCCGCGCGTTCCCGTCGAGCATCGCCTCGTCGTGGACGATCTGGTAGGCCGTCTCAGGCAGCGCCTCGTCGGCCGGGAAGTCGAACTTGGGGATGGCGGTGGCCTCCCCCGGCCTGGCGAAGATCGGGTTGAGCTCGACGGCCTCAGGTTCTCCATCGTGCCGCTCGACACGACGCGTGTTCGTCACCATGTTCAGCCCCCCTGCTGAGTACGGCCCCGCATGGCGCGAGGCCTGCACTTCCGACGCTAAGCCCGTCCCGGCTTTCGTGCAGTGCGTGGGCGGGGCGCAGGTGCCGGGCGTCGGCGCCCCGGGCGCGTCGTCGCGCACGCCCGTCGGTCGTCAGCCCTCCGCGAGCACCTCGCGCAGGCGTGCCGCGAACGCCTCCGGCTGCCCCGGCATGCCGTACTCGTCACCGAGGAACCCGCCGTGGTTGCTCGGGAAGACGGCCACCTGCGTGCCGAGCAGGTCGGCCAGCGCGTGCGTCGTACGCCAGGTGATGACGCCCTCGCTCTCGATCCCGGCCGCCAGGACGACGCTGGTGGGCACCGCGCGCAGCGCCTCGACGTCCGGGACGTACGCCGTCACGGGGGCGGACGCGCCCGACAGCAGCGGGTCGTTGCGCGTGCCGTCGTCCTGCGGGGGCAGGCCGAACCGGGCCGGGTCGGGCAGCTCGGTGAGGAAGTCCGCGGGGAAGGGCCCCTGCCACGACGTCAGCGCGATGAAGGCGGCCATCCCGGTCCCCCAGCCGTGCGCCTGGTACGCGGCGTCGACGCGCGCGGAGGCAGCGCGCGCCTCGTCCGCGTCGGGCAGCACGTTGATCAGCGGCGGCTCGTGCGCGACGAGCGTGCGGACGTCCTGCGGGTACGCGGTGACCCACGCGAGGGCCGTGACCGCGCCGCCGCTGCTGCCGAACAGGTCGACCGGCCCGGCGTCGAGGCCGGTGACCAGCGCGTGCAGGTCCTGCGCCTGCACGGCCGGGTCGTGGTCCGTGCGGCCGTCGTCCCGTGTGCTGCGCCCGATGCCGCGCGGGTCGTAGGTGACGACCGTGCGGTCGGTGAAGTGGGACGCCAGCGTGCCGAAGCCGGTCGCGTCCATCGGCTGGCCGATGAGGACGAGGGGCGGTCGACCGTCGACGGCGGGCAGCGGACCGCGCACGTCGTACGCGATGGTCGCGCCGGGTACCTCGAGGGTGCGGTAGGTCGTGGTGTCGGTCATCTGGTCCTCCCGGTCGTCCGGACGCGTCGTGTGCGATCACCCGGTCCGACCGGCCGCGTCGCCGGAACTCATCGGGGCCGACGGCTGTCCCCCCGTCACCGTGCGTCGCCGGACGGTCCGGGTTACAACGCAGGCGACCAGAGCTGGGATGGTGTGGTGGACGACGTCGGGGCAGGACCGGGCTGCGAGTGGTCCGCCGCGGGTCCGCTCGTCGAGCCGGTGTCCGCCGTCACGTCGCTGGCGTTCGTGGTGGCCGCCGCGGTCGTCGTGGTGCTCCGGCGACGTGCCGGGCTGCCCGTGCCGGCGGCCTACGTGGTGCTGGTGGCGGGCGTCGGCGTCGGCTCGGTCGTGCAGCACGGGCCCGACCCGGCGTGGTCCGACCCGGCCCATGACCTGCCGCTCGTCGGGGTGCTGTGCTTCCTGGCGGCGGACGCCGTGGCGGCGCGCCGGCGCACACGGCGCCGCTGGTGGTGGTGGGCCCTGCCGACGACCGCCCTCATGGTCGCCGTGCTCGTGTGGCCACGGGCCGGTGACCTGGCGCAGGTCGGTGTCGCGGTGGTCGCCGGCCTCCTGCTGGTGCTGCGGGCGCGCCGCGAACCCGCCGTGCGAGGGCGGGTCGCCGTCGTGCTGGGGCTGCTGGGCGCCGGCGCGCTGGTGGGTTCGATGTCCCGCACGGGCGGGCCCCTGTGCGACCCGTCGTCGGTCCTGCAGGGGCACGCCGTGTGGCACCTGGCGGCGGCGTCCGCCCTGGCGGTGCTCGCGCCGTCCCCTTCCGAAGCCGACCACCGCGCGCACCTCAGGCCGTGAGCCCGGCGTCCTGCAGCACCGCGCGGATCGTCCCCCGCGCGTGCTCGGCCAGCGGCACGTACCGGGTCCGGTAGTAGGGCAGCTGCAGGAGCGCCTGGCGCAGGGCCCAGCCCCGTCCGCGCAGCCACGTCGCGTCGTCCTCACCGAGCGCTCGACGGAACACCTCCCGCGACGGCGCGTCAAGGAAGTTCCACGCCGGGCCCAGGTCCCCCGCCGGGTCGCCGAGGCCGGTCCCACCCCAGTCGATCAGGCCGACGAGCCGGCCGTCGCGCACCACGACGTTGCCGGGTGCGAGGTCCCCGTGCAGCCACACCCCGACCCCGTCCCACGGGTCGGCGGCGCACGACTCCTCCCAGGCGCGCATGACGAGGCCGACGGGCACCTCGTCGCGGACGGCGTCCGCGTCGGCGGCGACGAGGCGGGTCAGGTCGGCCAGCGGGTGGGCGCGTCGCTCGTTGACCGGGCCCTGCAGGTCCACGGCCCGCAGACGCCGCACGACACGGGCGAGGTCGCCGGCGAGCGCAGGCGTCGGCTGCGTCGCCGTGGTGCCGGCGACCCACCGGACGACCGACCACCGCCACGGGAACCCGTGTCCCGGCTCCCCGGACGCCACCGGCACCGGCGCCTCGACGCCGACCAGCGCGGCCAGCCGCTCCGTCACGGCACGCTCCCGGTCGACGGCGCCACGCGCGCCGGAGATCCGCGGCATCCGCACGGCCAGGTCCTCGCCGAGGCGGAACAGCGCGTGATCGGTGCCGCGGTGCGGCAGCGCCTGGACCGGCAGGTCGCGCCAGCGCGGGTGCTGGTCCGCGACGAGGGCGCGCACCTGCTCGGTGGTGA
This sequence comes from Cellulomonas dongxiuzhuiae, assembly GCF_018623035.1. Taxonomy (NCBI): domain Bacteria; kingdom Bacillati; phylum Actinomycetota; class Actinomycetes; order Micrococcales; family Cellulomonadaceae; genus Cellulomonas; species Cellulomonas dongxiuzhuiae. The sequence goes on along the minus strand of NZ_CP076023.1, from coordinate 302,511 downwards.
TGGCCACCTCGTCGTCGTGCACCGTCCCGACGGTAGGCGGACGGGTCGCCCTGAGCACCCGGTTTCCCGCACGTGGGCCGCCCGCGGGTGAGGCCGATCCCCTGCGCCTGACGTGACGGTGGTCGCACCCCGGCCGGTCGCGCGGGCGTCCCGCGTACCCTCGTCCCGGGCGGCGACACCGTGCCGCCCTTCTCCCCCATGCAGGACGGACGGCGCATGAGCGCGCACACGACCACCCCGGTGCCCCCCACCGACCACACCGCCGACGCGACGTCGGCCGAGCAGTCCGGCGTCACGCCCGCCGACTTCGCGACCTTCCTGCGCGTCATGGACCAGGTCGCCGTCCTGCCGCAGGAGCACCCGCAGCACTCGGCCGCGCGCCGGGCGTCCTCCGCGCTGTTCAAGGCCGCGAAGAAGCACCGCCGCGGCGAGAAGCGCCGGCTCATCGCCGAGGCCGACGCGGCCGTCGTCGCCGCGACCGCGACGGGAAGCCCGGGCCGGATCGACGACGAGACCAACGGCGTGCCGCTGACGTCGGCGTCGACCGGTGCGACCGCCGGGACGCTGCTGCGCGCGCGCCCGTGCTACGTGTGCAAGGAGTCGTACACGGTCGTCGACGCGTTCTACCACCAGCTCTGCCCGCCGTGCGCGGCGCTGCACCACGCCAAGCGCGACGCGCGCACCGACCTCACCGGCCGCCGCGCGCTGCTCACGGGCGGCCGCGCCAAGATCGGCATGTACATCGCGTTGCGGCTGCTGCGCGACGGCGCCGACCTGACGATCACCACCCGCTTCCCGCGGGACGCGGTCCGGCGCTTCAGCGCGATGGAGGACTCCGCCGACTGGCTCGACCGGCTGCACGTCGTCGGGATCGACCTGCGCGACCCCGCGCAGGTGGTGTCCCTCGCGGACCACGTCGCCGCGCAGGGTCCGCTCGACGTCCTCATCAACAACGCCGCCCAGACCGTGCGCCGGCTGCCCGGGGCGTACGCGCGCATCGCCGACGCCGAGTCGGCACCGCTGCCGGCGCAGGCCGCGCGGATGATCACGACGTTCGGGCACACGAGCGACGCGCACCCGCGGGCCCTGGCCGGGTCGGTCAGCGACCTGACGAGCCCCGCGCTGGCGATCGAGCGCGCGGCGCGGGACGCGGACGAGCTCGTCGCGCAGTCCCTGACCGCGCAGGCCGCGAGCCTCGAGCGGCTCGTCGCCGGCACGTCGATCGACGCGGGCGGCCTGATCCCCGACGTGGCCGAGTCCAACAGCTGGGTGGCGACCGTCGAGCAGGTCGACCCCATGGAGCTGCTCGAGGTCCAGCTCTGCAACCAGACGGCGCCGTTCATCCTCATCAGCCGCCTGCGCCCGGCCCTGGCCGCCTCGCCCGCGCGACGCACCTACATCGTCAACGTCTCCGCGATGGAGGGCGTCTTCGCCCGCGGCTACAAGGGCCCCGGGCACCCCCACACCAACATGAGCAAGGCCGCGCTCAACATGCTCACGCGCACCAGCGCGGCCGAGATGCTCACCGACGGCATCCTCATGACCGCCGTCGACACCGGCTGGATCACCGACGAGCGCCCCCACCACACCAAGGTGCGGCTCGCCGAGGAGGGCTTCCACGCCCCCCTCGACCTCGTCGACGGCGCGGCGCGCGTCTACGACCCGATCGTGCGCGGCGAGGCCGGCGAGGACCTGTACGGGTGCTTCCTGAAGGACTACGACCGCTCGCAGTGGTGAGCCGCCGGGCGCCCCGAGGAGTCCGCGCCGTCTAGCGTCCGCGGACCACGCGGCGCAGGCCGACGACGACGCCCCACAGTGCCAGCGGGACGAGCACGACCCACCACGACGCCACCGTGAGCCAGATGCCCACGGTGGTGTCCCGCAGGCCGAGGGCCGACACGGCGAGCGCGGTGCCGAACCACGTCCCGAGGACCAGGGCGAACGCGGCACCGAGGTGCGTCCAGACGCTCAGGTGGCGACGCTCGCGCGCGACGACGTGGCCCTGCTGCGTGCGCACGTCGTGGTGGCGCCCACGCTCGCGCGCCGCACGCTGCGCCGTGGTGAGCGGATCCGCCGCGGGCCGGGGGGCGGGCGTCGTCCGATCGGGCCGAAAGGCCGCTGCGGCGGACGCGCGGTGCAGCCGGCGCCGCGCGACGAGGGCACCCGTCACGGCCATCACGCACGGCACGAGGAGGACGACCGCGAACGCCCACCACGCGTCGTGCCGGGCGAGGTCCCACTCCCAGTGCACCGCCCGCCGGACGTCGGCGGCGGACAGGATCGGACGCAGCCGCTCCTGCGCGGACCACAGGGGGACCGTCGCGGCCGCGGCCGTCCCCGCGAGAGCGCCGCCGACGGTGACCGCGGCGATGCGGGTCGCCCGGCGGTCGGTGTCCCGCACGGTTGCCAGCGGGTCGGTCGTGGCGACGACGACGCCGCCCGAGGTGTCGTCGCCCGCAGGCACGGTGATCATGGCCGTCACCGTACGCACGCCCCGCACGGGCGGCGCGGACACCGGCCCCGCCGACGTGCGGGGCGGTGCGGCCCTAGGAGCTCGACGCGACGGTGGCGGCGGTGAGGCCCGCCATCACGGCCGCCTGCACGGCCTCGACGGCCTTGCGTGCGGCCTCGCCGCCGACGTCACCGGCCGCGACCTGCTTGGCCCGGGCCTTGAGCTCACGGTTCGGCAGACCGGTGCCCGGCAGGACCTTCGGGACCGCGTCCACCGCCGAGAGCAGCGCGACGAGCGAGGCCTCGTGCGGCGTCGGCGCGCGACCGACCACGAGCACCTCGTGCAGCCCGCGCCGGACCTCCGCCTCGTGCAGGGAGTCGGCGGCGGGCCAGGTCGTCGTCGGGAAGATCCCCAGGACCCGGCCCTCGGCGAGGCGCAGGACGCCGCGCTCCACGAGCCGCGCGTAGAGCCGCTCGCGCAGCCCCTTGCGGATGCGGTCCAGGACGGCCGTGGGCGAGGCGCTGCCCGGTCCGGCGGCGCGAGCCAGCGCCTCGTCGAGGACCTCGTCACCGAGCGGTGCCACGTCCACGACGCGCAGCGTCGTGCGGGAGAACAGGCCGTCGGAGGTGACCGCCTCCAGCCGACCCGCGGCCGCCAGCTCGGCGATCACGGCGCCCGCCACGGCGATGTCACGGCGCGTCCCGTCCACCAGCGACCTGCCGCTGGCGTCGTCGGTGAGCAGCAGCAGAACGTCCTCGGCCACGATCATGCGTCCACCGTAGGAGCGCGACGCGGCCCGGGGGATCGGTCGCGGGGCGGATGTCGTCGGCGCCCGCGCACCGCTGCACCACACGCAGGACGTGCGCGCACACAGCTGCGGGGGCCCCCGCCAGGGGACCCCCGCAGCTCGGTGACGTCGTGCTCAGCGACCGTTGGTGTGGCCGTGGTCGCGCCCGTCGTGGTCGTCGCCCTCGACCTCCTTGGCGAGCAGCGCGGAGCCGATCGCCCAGAGTGCGGCGCCGATGACGCCGACCCACACGCCCATGTCCGCGCTCAGGCCGTCGCCACGCTCGAGCCCACCCATGGGGTTCAGCGCGAAGGCCAGGCACTGGATCGTGGCGGCGATGCCGACCGCCATCGAGACGAGCGTCAGCCCGCGGTGCTGGGCGCGCCGCGCGAGCTTCCTGGCATAGACCAGCGCGATGAGAAGACCGAGGCCCAGATAGGCGATGAACGGCACGAGGGAATCCGTCTCGTAGCCGGTGCGGGGGTCGGCGTCACCCCCGGGGTTCACCCAGTTCAGGAAAGGCGAGATGTTGAAGACCACGATGCCGACGGCGGCGACCGCGAGCCCAGTGGTCGCTGCCCGCCTGGTGTCGTGGCGGTCGGCGCTGCTGGTGCGTGCGTCAGAGGCGGTCATAAAAATGTCCCATCAGATCAGTGGTCAAGAAGTTCCCGAGATCAATCGGAACTCCTGAAGCATCGCACCATCCAGGACATTTCGCGCGGCGAGATTCGATCCTGTGGTCCGCAATTGTCGTTCTCGTGGGACACGGCGGGCGGCGCCGAGGCTCCGGGCCCGGCGCCGCCCGTGACGTCACTCGGTCGGCGGCTCGTCCTGCCCCGACTCCTCCAGGGCGTCGGCCTCCTCCTTGGTGGCGTGGACGGCACCCTCGGCGTGGTCCGGCGGGCCGTAGACCGTGTAGAGGATCAGCGGGTTCTCGCCGGTGTTGATGAAGTTGTGCTTGCGGCCCGCCGGGACGACGACGAGGTCGCCCTGCGCGACGTTGCGCTGCTGGCCGGAGACGATGGCCTTGCCGGTGCCGGACACGAAGGTGAGGATCTGGTCGGTGTCCTCGTGGACCTCCTCGCCGATCTCACCACCGGGCGGGATCGTCATGATGACGAGCTGCGTGTGCTCGCCGGTCCACAGCACACGCCGGAAGTCCGGGCTCTGCTCTGCGGCGGTCGCGATCGTCCAGTGCTCCACGGGTACCTCACCTCGATCGGGGACGGTGTCGTGGTAGATCCTGCAGCGGCTCGTCGGATCGCGCCTGCGGAGGGCGACGCGGTCGCCGCCTGCGCACCGTCGCGGGACCGCAGCAGACATCCCTCCGCCGCGCGGACCGTGCGACGATCGGCCTGTGACCAGCGGGTTCTGTGAGCCGCCCATGAGCGGGACGGCGGCCGACCCGACGACGCTGCTGCTCGACCGCCTGCACGCGGCGGGCATGACCGACGTCGTCGCCGTCGAGCACGCGTCCGGCGGGCAGGCCGCGGTCGCGGGCCTGGCGCGTCGCGCGGACGGGACGTCGGTCTTCGTGAAGGGGTTCGTCGAGGCGCCGTCCGACGACGCGTTCGCCGCCGAGGCCGCGGGGCTGGACGCGCTGCGGACGCTCGGCGGCGCGACGACGCCGGACGTCGTGCTCGTCGGCCCGGACCTCCTCGTCCTCGAGGTGCTGCACCCCCGGCCGACCGACGCGGCGTTCTGGGAGCGGCTCGCGCACGTGCTGGCCCGGCTGCACGCCACGACGACGCACCCCCGGTTCGGGTGGCACGAGGACAACTGGCTCGGCCGTCGCCGGCAGGTCAACACGTGGCACGACGACGGCTTCGAGTTCTTCGCGCAGCACCGCCTGCTGCGGTGGCTGGACGAGCCCCGCGTCCGGGCCCTGCTCGACGCCGCCGACCGCGCGGCGCTGGAACGCCTCTGCGTGCGCCTGCCGGAGCTGCTGCCGGTGCGGCCCGCGTGCCTCGTGCACGGCGACCTGTGGGCGGGCAACGTGCTGGCCGGCGCCGACGGGACCCCGGCGCTCATCGACCCGGCCGTGTCCTACACGTGGGCGGACATCGACCTCGCGCACGTCTGGAGCACGGCTGCGCCACCCGAGGCCGCCCGCTTCTTCGACCTCTACGCCGACCTGACCGGCCTGGACGACGCGTGGCGCGAGCGCATGCCGATCGTGCAGCTGCGCCAGCACCTGGCGGTCATCGCGCAGTTCGAGCACGTCCGGGGGGCCGTCGAGGAGCTGCGCGCGACGCTCGCACCGTTCCGCCCCGGGTCCTGACGCGGGCCGCGACCCTCCCGACCCCCGGCGCCAGGACACCGGCGGCGTGCGACCTGCAGGTCCGCGTCCCGCACATCGGACGCCCGCGGGTGACGATGGCTCGGTCCGTGCGCCGCGCCGCCGTCCAGGAGCCCCATGCCCACGCCCTCCCCCGCTGCCCCGCCCGCCGCCCGCCGCGCCCGCGTCGCCGTGTCGACGGTGTTCTTCGTCAACGCGGTGCTCTACGCGAACCTCGTCCCGCGCCTGCCGGAGATCAAGGACCGCCTGGGGCTGAGCAACGCCGAGCTCGGGACCGCGATCGCCGCGATGCCGCTGGGCGCGCTCGCCGCGGGGCTGCTCGCGCCGGCGCTGATCCAGCGCCTGGGGTCGGCCAAGGTCGCGTCGTTCGGCCTCGTGCTGCTGGCCGCGACGGTGGCGTGCCTGCCCTTGGCACCGGCATGGGTCGCCCTCGCGGGGCTGATGCTCGTCGCCGGGGCGCTCGACTCGGTCATCGACGTCGCGCAGAACGCCCACGGCTTCCGCGTGCAGCGCGCGTACGGGCGCTCGATCGTCAACGCGTTCCACGGGCTGTGGAGCGTCGGAGCGGTCGTCGGCGGCCTGCTCGGGACCGCGGCCGCGGGCCTCGGGGTGCCGCTGCCGGTGCACCTGGCGGTCACGGGCGGCGTGTTCGCGGTCGTGGCGGTCGCCACCTACCGGTTCATGCTGCCGGGCCCGGAGGACGCCGAGCGGACCGCCCCCGTCGAGCCCGCACCGCGCGCAGGCGCACCGCGCCGCCGGCCGTCCGGTCGCGCCCTGCTGCCGCTCGCGGTGCTCGGCGGCCTGGCCGCGTGCGGGGCGTTCGTCGAGGACGCCGGCTCGTCGTGGGGCGCCCTGTTCCTGCGGGGCGAGGTCGGCACCGACGCCGCGACGGCGGGTCTGGCCTTCGTCGCGCTGTCGGTGGCGATGACGGTCGGCCGCCTGACGGGCGACCGCGCGGTCGACCGGTTCGGCCGGCGCCGCGTCGCACTGGTCGGGGGTGCCGGGATCGCCGCGGGCATGGGGCTCGCGCTGGCCGTGCCGGCCGTGGCGACGACGCTCATCGGCTTCGCGGCGGCGGGACTCGGTGTCGCGACCCTCGTGCCGGCCGTGATGCACGCGGCCGACGAGCTGCCCGGCCTGCCGCACGGCGTGGGGCTGACGGTCGTCAGCTGGCTGCTGCGCGTCGGCTTCCTCGTCTCCCCTACGGTCGTCGGGCTCGTCTCGGACGCCACGAGCCTGCGGGTCGGGCTCCTGGGTGTGGTCCTGGCCGGGCTCACCGTGCTCGCGCTGGGCCGGTTCCTCGTCGACGCGCCCGGTGGGGACCACGACGCGCAGCCCGCCCCGGAGCCACCACCCACGACCGCCGGGCCTGCCACGGCACCGTTCTGATGCACCGTTCAAGATGCTCAGCGTGCTGAGTGTTGCCACTCTGTCCTCATGGAGACGATCACCAGCACAGCGGTCACGGAGCGCGTGACCTCCCAGGACCGGGTCCGCCAGGTCACCGTCCTCGTCGGCGCCGTCGTCGCCGTCGTCGGCGCGACCGTCGGGTCCGGGGCCTTCGGCGGGCAGCCCATCGCCGAGGCCGCGGGCGGTGCCCTGTCGGCCACGGCCACCCCCGTCGCGCCCGACAGCCCTGCGTTCTCGATCTGGTCCGTCATCTACACGGGCCTCGCGGTCTTCGCGATCGTCCAGGCCCTGCCCCGCAACGGCGCCGACCCGCGCCTGCGCGCGATCTCGTGGTGGGTGCTCGCGTCGATGCTGCTCAACGCGCTGTGGATCGCGGCCGTGCAGGTCGGATCGGTCGCGGGCAGCGTCGTCGTCATCGTCGTCCTGCTGGGCGTCCTGGCGACGATGTACGTCAGGCTCGTGCGCCTGCCGCACACCCGCACCCTGCCGTCGGTCGTCACCGATCTCACCGTGGGCCTGTACACCGGGTGGGTCAGCGTCGCCACGCTCGCGAACACCGCGGCGTTCCTCGCCGACGCCGAGGTCAGTGAGCTGGGGCTCGGCGCGACGGGCTGGTCCGTCGTCCTGGTCTCCGCCGCCGCGCTGCTGGCCGTCACCTACGGCGCGTACGGCCGCCGCCGCCCGACCCTCGTGCTCCCCATCGGCCTGGCGATGGCGTGGGGCCTGACGTGGATCGGACTCGGCCGCACCAACGGCCCGTTGTTCGACGACACGGTGGCGACCGCCGCGTTCGTCGCCGCCGGCGTCGCGCTGCTCGCGCCGGTCGTGGCCACCCTGGCGGCCCGCCGCCGCTGACCTCGACCTCGGCGGCACCCCGGCTGCCGGTGCGAATCACTTCAGACCCCGCCCGGCCGCTCCACGGCCGGTCCCCTCCCCCTATCGTGCGAAGCAACTGCCACAGGGGGAGCTCGACGATGAGGCGTACCCGGTTCGGCCTGACCCTTGCCACCGTCCTGGCCGCGACACTGCTCGTGCCCGCACCGGCGTGGGCGGGTGACCTGCAGCGTGAGGAGTTCTGGCGCGTCCCGTCCGACCCGTGGCAGGTGATCGGGTTCGGCCCCACCCTCGAGCCCGACGTGAGCGCCCGCGGCGGCACGCTGACGATCGGGCAGGACACGCTCGTCATGCTGCTGGAGGACCGGTCGCCGTCCGACTGGGCGGGCTCGGCGAACCGGCTGACCGGCTGGGACGTGGACTTCCGCATGCGGCTGGGGCGGGACGCCACGGTCTCGTGCTCCGCCGAGAACGGTGGCACCCCCGCGACGCTGGTGTGGCTGGGTGACAACACCGAGCTCATGAAGCTCGGGTTCGGCCCGGGCGAGCTGTGCCTCACCCACCCGTGGGAGGACCGGCAGTCGATCGCCCTGGACACCCAGCGCTGGCACCGGTACCAGGTGGAGGCCCGCGGCAAGCACGTGCGGATCCTGGTCGACGGCCGCACCGTCGTGGACCGCGAGCTCACGGGCACCGCGCAGGGCACCGTGGGCCTCGGCTTCGAGACGCACCAGGGCACCTCGACGTGGGACTGGTTCCGGTACGACACCGCACCGGGGCACCGGTGCACGATCCGTGGCACGGCCGGCCCCGACACCCTGCGAGGCACGCGCGGCGCGGACGTCGTCTGCGCCGGTGACGGCGACGACCGGGTCCTCGGCCTCGGCGGCGACGACGTCCTCATCGGCGGGGGCGGCGACGACACGCTGCTCGGCGGCGACGGGAGCGACCTGCTCCAGGGCGGCGTCGGCGACGACGTGCTCGACAACGGCAGCGGGGACGGGCGCGCCGAGGGCGGGTTCGGTGACGACCGGTTCGTCACCGGGGCGACGCCCGACGGCGCGCAGCAGCTCGTCGGCGGGCCCGGGCACGACGTGGCGGACTACAGCGCGCGTACCGGCGGTGTGACGATCGCGCTCGACGGCACGGGCGGCGACGGCGCCCCGGGCGAGGGGGACTCGGTCGGCGGCGGCGGCAACGGCTGGGGTCAGACGGACGTCGAGGAGGTCCGCGGGGGCAGCGGCGACGACGTGCTCACCGGCTCCCCCTGGTCGTCCACGCTCGTCGGCGGCCCGGGTGCCGACCGCCTGCGCGGCAGGGACGCGGGGGACGTGCTCGACGGCGTCGACGGCGTCGAGGGCAACGACGTCCTCGACGGCGGCTACGGGCCGGACACGTGCACGGCCGACGCCGGCGACGAGGTCGTCGCCTGCAACGACCCGGGCCCGTCGCCGACGCCGCGGTACACGATGCCGCCACCGCCGCCCACCACCCCGGCGGTGTCACCGTCGCCGAGCGGGCCGCCCGCCGGCACGCCGTCGCCCACCTCCGTCGGTAGGCCGTCACCCACCGCCGTGGGCACGCCGTGGCCGACGCCGGTCACCACGCCGTAGGCGCGCGCGGCGGTCGCTCCGACCGCAGCGGCCCGGTCACCCCCTGCGGTCAGGAACGCCCGGGGAAGCGGAACGGGATGGGGATGCCGCCGCAGCAGCAGACGCCGCTGACGTCCGTCTGCGCGAGCAGCAGCGCAGCCTGGTAGCAGGCGACGAACCGCAGGGCCGTCGGGACGACGGACCGCGCGACGCCGCGCTGGCGGACGAGCTGGCGCACGGCGGCGGAGCACGACGCGTCGCCGTGGGCGACCCGGTGGGCGCAGCCCCAGCCCTTCCGCGGCGAGAGGCGCGTCTGGTAGGCGGCGATCAGGCGGTCGACAGCGCGGGCGGCGTAGGTCATCGGCTCACGGTAGGGGCGGGGCGATCCGGGCGCGCGGCGAACAGCGAGCCGGGACGACGTCGCCTCGAGACCGGGCTGGGTCGTGGTCAGGGCTCCGGACGACGACCCAGACCGGTCTCGACGGGCGACCGTGCCGGATCTGGCACGCTGAGGCCCGTGGATCCTGCGACGCACCTCGGCACGTCTCCCGTGGCTCACGGCTACGGCGCCTTCGCCGAGCGGGAGGCGCGCGGGACGTCGCCCACCTACGAGGAGTGGGCCACCGGCGTCAGCACGGACCCGCAGGTCATGGCCCTGCTGGACGCGCTGCCGCCCGGCAAGCGGCAGCCGAACCTCGTGTTCGCGGCCGCCCGGCGGCACGGGGCGTCGGGCGGCTACGACGACCTGCGCCGCACGCTGCTCACGCGGTGGGACGACGTGGCGGCGACGGTCCGCGCCCGCGCGACGCAGACCAACGAGGCGGGCCGCTGCGCGACGCTCCTGCCGTTCCTCGCGCGGCTGCCGCAGCCGCTGGCGCTGCTGGAGGTCGGTGCGTCCGCGGGACTCTGCCTGCTGCCGGACGGTACTCCTACCGCTACGACGACGCCGACGGCGGCTCGCGGACGCTCGACCCGGCGGCCGGACCGTCGCCCGTCGTGCTGCCCTGCACCCTCGGTCCGGGGATCGCGGCACCGGAGCGGCGGCCGGAGGTCGTGTGGCGCGCGGGCGTCGACCTGGCCCCCGTCGACGTCACCGACGACGACGCGTGCGCGTGGCTCGAGACCCTGGTCTGGCCCGAGCACGACGAGCGTCGCGCCCGGCTGCGCGCCGCCCTGGCGGTCGCCCGCACCGACCCCCCGCGCGTCGTCGCCGGCGACCTGCTCGACGTGCTGCCGGCGCTCGCGTCGCAGGCGCCCCGCGACGCCACGCTCGTCGTGCTGCACAGCGCGGTCCTCGCGTACCTGACCCCGCAGGCCCGGGGGTCCTTCGTGGACCTGGTCGGGACGCTGCCGGGGCACTGGCTGAGCAACGAGGGCGCCCGGGTCCTGCCGACGACGGCCGAGCTCGTCTCCGACCGGGTCGACCGCGGGTTCGTCGTCAGCCTCGACGGCACGCCACGCGCGTACGCCGACCCGCACGGCCGGAGCCTGTCGCCGTTGCCCTGAGGGAGGGCGCGCACCCTGCGGGTTACGCTCGCGACGTGAGCACCGAGACCCCGGAACCCGACGAGGCCGAGCAGTTCCTGCGGGACTTCCTGCGCGCGGCGACGCCCCAGCAGCGGCACACGTTCGTCCGGCGCACCAGCTACGACAGCGGCGACGCGACGATCCGGTTCGTCCTCGACGACCCGACGACCGACCGCGCCACCGCGCTGGCCGCGTACTGGATCCTCGGCGCCTGCTACTACTCGCGCTACGCGACGGCCGAGGAGACCGCCGACTACGAGCGGCCCACGTGGGAGCTGCTGCGCAGCATCGAGGAGCGGTACGCCGCCGGCTTCTGGGCCGACCACGGCATCGCGTTCGACCCGACGGACGACGACGAGATCGACTGGACCGACGACTACGGCGCACCCGTGAACCGCCCGGTGCCCGAGGTGATGCGCCGCGCCGTGCCCGGTGAGCCGGTCGACGACGCGGGCACGGAGGACGGTCTCCCACTGGACGTGCACCTGCGGTGGACGGCGCTGGCGGGCTGACGCACGTGCCCACGCGCGGACACCTGCACCACCTCGAGCTGTGGGTGCCGGACGTCGTCGCCGCACCGCACGAGCGCCGCCGGCCCGGGCTCAACCACGTCGCGTTCCACGCCGGGACCCGCAGGACGTCGACGCGCTGACCGCTGCCGCGCGGGAGCGCGGGTGGACGCTGCTGTTCCCCGACCTCCACCCGCACACGGGCGGGCCCGACCACTACGCGGCCTACCTCGAGGACGGCGACGAGTTCGAGGTCGAGCTCGTGGCATCCGGCTGACACGCCCCGTGCGCCGGGCCGACGGGCCCGGCCCGCCGTAGGGTCGCCCGATGATCGTGGAGTCCAGCGTCGACCTGCCGGTGCCGCCCGACGTCGCGTTCGCGGTGTCGCAGACGACGGGCGCCGCCCGCCTGCGCTGGGACCCGTTCATCCGCCGGCAGTCGTTCCTCGACGGCGCGACGGTCCCGGCCAAGGGCGTGCGCACGCTGACGCACCACCGCTCGGGCCTGCGGATGGTCAGCGAGTACGTCTCGTACAAGCCGCCGTCCAACGTCGGGATGAAGATGGTCGAGGGGCCGTGGTTCTTCGCCGTCATGGCCGGCGGGTGGCGCTTCTCGCCGCTGCCGGACGGCGGGACGCGTGCGGCCTGGCGGTACAGCTTCACGTGCCGGCCGGCGTGGCTGGCGCCGGTGGCGGAGCGCATCGGGCGGGTCGTGCTGCAGCGGGACGTCGACCGGCGGATCGCCGGGTTCGCGCGCGGGTGCGCCGACCCGCAGGTGCTGGCGGCGGTCGACCCGGACCCGCAACCGACCGTCGCGTAGCGCGGGCGCAGCGGGCTCCTCGCAGGTGGAGTTGACTGGCCCCACACCCCCGCCGGGGACGCGCGCGAGAGAGAACGCCCATGACCGACGCAGTCGTCGACGTCCGAGGCCTGAGCAAGTCGTTCGGCCGCTTCCGCGCGCTCGATGAGCTCGACCTGCGCGTCGAGCAGGGGCAGGTGCACGGGTTCCTCGGCCCCAACGGCGCCGGCAAGTCCACGACCATCCGTGTCCTCCTCGGCCTGCTGCGGGCCGACGCCGGCACGGTCCGGCTGCTCGGCGGGGACCCGTGGGCCGACGTCGTCGCGCTGCACCGGCGCCTCGCGTACGTGCCCGGGGACGTGTCCCTGTGGCCCGGCATGACGGGCGGTGAGGCGATCGACCTGCTGGGGGCGCTGCGCGGCGGGCTCGACGAGCGCCGCCGGGCCGAGCTGGTCGAGCGGTTCGAGCTGGACCCGACCAAGCGCGGCCGGCAGTACTCCAAGGGCAACCGGCAGAAGGTCGCGATCGTCGCGGCCCTCGCCTCCGACGTCGAGCTGCTGGTGCTCGACGAGCCGACCAGCGGCCTGGACCCGCTCATGGAGAACGTCTTCCAGGAGGCGATCGGCGAGGCGAAGGCCCGCGGCACCACCGTGCTGCTGTCCAGCCACGTCCTCGCGGAGGTCGAGAGCCTGGCCGACCGCATCAGCATCATCCGCGCCGGCCGGACCGTGCAGTCCGGCACCCTGGCCGACCTGCGCGGCCGCACCCGCACGACGATCCACGCGACGTTGGCCCGCACGCCGGACGACGCGGCGCTCGCGGCCCTCGGCGGTGCCCGCCTCGACGGGGACCGGCTCACCGCGATCGTGGACTCCGCCGCCGTCGGCGACGCGATGGCCGCGCTCACCCCGTACGGCATCACGACGCTCACGGTCGCCCCGCCCTCGCTCGAGAGCCTGTTCCTGCGTCTGTACGGCGACGACGAGGCGACGCGGTGAGCACCGCGACCGCGTCGCTGACCGGTGTGCGGCCCCTGCTGCGCGCGACCGTCCGCCACGACGGTCGCCTGTTCGCGCCCTGGGTCGGCGTCGTCACGCTGCTGTCGGCGTCGTCGGTGATCGTCTACCCGTGGGTCTTCCCGGACCTGGCGGACCGCCGCCTGCTGGCGGTGACCATCGAGGGCAACCCCGCTCTCGGCCTCGTCTTCGGGCCCGCGTTCGACCTGACGACGGTGGACGGGTTCAACGCCTGGCGCAGCCTCGCCCTCGGCGGGTTCCTCGTGGCGCTGGGCGCGATCTTCGCGGTCACCCGGGCGACGCGCGCGCAGGAGGACTCGGGGCAGGCCGAGCTGCTCGCGTCCGGCGTCATGGGCCGCTCCGCGCGGCTGCTCGCGGGGGTCGCGCTCGCGCTCGGCGGCTCGGTCGCCGCCGGTGTGGTGTCGGGCGTCGTCACGGCGCTGTGCGGCGGGGCGTGGGAGTCGTCGTTGCTGCTGGGCGCGACGTTCACCGCGACGGGCTGGATGCTGGCCGGCGTCGCGGCCGTGACCGCGCAGCTCGGCTCCGACGCGCGGACAGCGAGCTCGCTCGCCGTGGCGACGCTCGGCGCGCTCTACGCGCTGCGCGGGTTCTGCACGTCGCTCGACGCACCGTCGTGGACGATCTGGGTGAACCCGCTCGGCTGGACCCTGGAGACGCGGCCCGCGAGCGGTGACCGGTGGGCGCCGCTCCTGCTGACGGTCGCCCTGACGCTGGTGCTCGTCGCGGTCGCGTTCGTGCTGCAGGGGCGCCGGGACTTCGGCCAGGGGTCGGTCGCGCAGCGCCCGGGCCCGGCCCGGGGCACGACGCGCAGCCCGTGGCGGCTGGCGGTGCGGGTCAACCGAGCACCGATCATCACGTGGGCCCTCACCTTCGTGGTCCTGGGCGTCGTCTTCGGCTACTTCACGACGTCGATCACGGACGTCCTGTCCGGCAACGCCGGCGTCCAGCAGGTCCTGGCGTCCGGGGCGTCCACACCCGGCGCCCTGACGGGTGCCTTCGTCCGCACGGTGCTGAGCCTCGTCGGCATCGTGGCGTCGGTCGCGGGCGTGCAGGTGATGCTCAAGGTCCGCGCCGAGGAGCTCGCCGAGCGCGTCGAGCCGCTGCTCGCCGGTGCGATCACGCGCACGCGGTACTACGCGAGCCACACGGCCCTCGCCCTGACCGTCGTCACGGGGTGCGTGCTGCTGGCCGGCACGCTGGTCGCACTCCTCGCGTCACGGGCGGACGTCGGCCTGGGCGTCGGGGAGGTCCTGCTGCAGGCCACGGCGACCGTCCCGGCGGTGTGGACGGTCGTGGCCCTGTCCGTCGCGCTGGTCGGCGCCCGGCCGGTCGCGAGCCTCGCCTCCTGGGCGGGGGTCGTCATGTCGTTCATGCTGACCCTGCTCGGCCCGACGTTCGGCCTGGACGACTGGGTGCTGGGCATCAGCCCGTTCTGGCACGTCCCCGACACGACAGCGGCCGCACCCGACTGGTCCGGCCTCGGCTGGCTCACCCTCGTGACGGCCCTCCTGGTCACGATCGGCCTCCGCGGCTTCCGCCACCGCGACCTCACCTCCTGACCCCATCCCCACCCCCCGTCGAACGCGGACCTCTGCCGCCTCCGGGTGCTGGAGAGCGGCAGAAGTCCGCGTTCGGCAACCGCGTCAGGCCGGGGTGGTGCGGCGGTGACGGGCGGCGAGGGCCGTGTCGACCAGCAGGAACACCAGCAGCGGGACGCCGAAGAGCGGGATGAACCAGCCGACCAGCGCCGCCAGGCCCAGCACCACGACGGTGAGCGCTCGCGGCGCGGCGCGCAGCGCACCGGGCGGCAGCAGCGGCCCCGGGCCGAAGCCGGGCTCGCGCGTGGGTCGCCGCTGCCACCACATTCGGTACCCCAGGACGACCAGCGTGATGAGCCCGGTCGCCAGCCCGGCGAGGACGACCTGGTTCGCGACGCCGAACAGCTCGCCCATGTGCGCGTAGATGCCCCAGTGCGCGAGCTTGGCGACGAGGTGCTGGTCCGCGAAGTCGACGCGCGAGACCACGGCGCCGTCCATCGGGTCGACCGCGATCGAGTCCGCGTGGGACGGCAGACCGCCGCCGTGCTCGGCGACGCCCCACGCGTGCGTCGCGTCGGCCGGCGGCGTCAGGCGCAGCGGGTCGCGCAGCCCCTGCTCGCGCGCGACCGCGAGGACGCCGTCGACACCGATCCCGGCGGTGAGCACGGCGTCGGGCGTCCCGTCGCCGAGGCGGTGCTCGGCGTGCGGGTCCTCCTCGCCGGTCGCCGCACCGGGCAGCGTCGTGTCGAGGTACGTCGTGGTCCACCCCCACGCGGTCCGCAGCTCGCCGACGTTCGCACCGGCGCGCACCGACCACGTCATGCCCGTCGCCGAGAGCACCAGCAGCCCCAGCGCGACGACGAGCCCGACGACCCCGTGCCACGACAGCGTGCGCCGCCGCGCGGGCCCCGTGCGCTCGGGCACGACGAGCCGGCGCCACCGTCCGCGTCGAGCCGAGCGCGCGACCCACATCGCCACTCCCCCCAGCACGACGACCCACAGCCACGACGCCGCGAGCTCGGAGTAGACGCGGCCGGGCTCGCCGAGCAGCAGGTTGCGGTGCAGGTCGTCGAGCGTCCAGCGCACCGGCAGGAACCCCGTGTACGTCGCGAGCGACCCGCGCACCTCGGCGGTGTACGGGTCGACGAAGACGGTGCGGTCCTTGCCCTCGGGGACGTCGGCGGCGGCGAGGACGACGCGCGTCGTCCCGTCGGGCGTGGCCGCGGGCTGCACCTGCACGACCTGGCCCTCGGGGTGCGCGGCACGCGCGGCGGCGACCTGGTCGGCGAGGTCGAGTCGCGTCGCACCGACGTCGTCGACCGTCAGCTCGTGGCGGTGGACGACCGCCTCGAGCTGCGGCGACACCGAGTAGAGCAGCCCCGTCACCGCGGCGACCAGCAGGAACGGGCCCACGAGGATGCCGGCGTAGAAGTGCAGCCGCAGCAGGACCGGCTGGAGCGCGGACCAGAGCGAGCCGCGTGCGGGCGGGTCGGGTGGGGCGTCCGGCTGCGGGGCCTCGGTGGACGTGGGGGTGGAGGTCATGGTCGTCCCTCTCGGACGTGGCGGACGCGGGGTCGCGTCCGGGCGCGCCGTGGGCGCGCGGAGGCAGGGCCGCGGCACGCCCGTGCGGGCGTGCGCGAGGACGCCGCACGCGGACGACGGGCCGCGGGCGGCGCGGTGAGGGTGCGGTCAGACGCGGGCCGCCGCGGGTGGGGCGCGGCTGCCGTGCGCGCCGAGGGTCCGCGTCCGGGGCGTCGCGCGGTGCCGGCGCCGGCGGACGGGCCGACGTCGCGCCGTGCCGACGACCGGCAGCACGGCGGCGCCCGCCAGCACGGGCAGGGCCCATGCGAGCCGGTCCAGCGCCCGCTGCGCGGCGCGCTCGCTCGCTCGCGACGAGCAGCGTCACGGTCAGCGCGGTCGCGACGACGTGCGCCCCCGCCATGGCGACCGAGGTGGCGTGGGCGCCGACCCCCGTCCCGGAGACGGGCATCGAGGCGGTAGCGCCGTGGACGTGCCGCTCGCCACCGGCCACCGCGTCGACCGCCGCGAACGCCCGGTGCAGGAGCCACTGCCACACGGCCACGGCCGGCAGCAGCGTGCTCACCCGCAGGGGTCGTCGCGCGAGGGGCGCGGCGCCGGCCGCGGTCAGCGCCGCCAGCACCGCGAGCGCGCGCCCGTCCGGGAGCGTCCCGGTACCCGCGACGTGGCCGCCCGCGCCCAGCGCGAGGACCGTCCCGGCCACCGCCGCGAGGCGGGCCGGCACGCGGGAGGGGAACCGCGACGCGTCGACCATGACGGCGGTCACCTTCACGCACGCGGTGACCGCGGTCCAGCACCGTAAGGATTAGGCGGACCGTCACGACGAACGCGGGCCCCTGCCACCTCTCAGCGATGGTCGAGGCAGGGGCCCGCGTCCGTGCTCATCCTCCCCTAGCTCGCCCCGCCCCCGCAGCCCACGCGCTCGGAGGCGAGCGTGATGTCGTCGACCCAGACGTCGAAGTGGTCGGGCGTCGCGCCGCCCTGGTACAGCTGCCAGCCGATCCGGACCGTGTCCGCCGTCGGCAGGACGAACGGCACGTCGGCGCCGCCGTGCTCGTCCCCCGTCACCGTGAGGTCCGGCTGCGGCACGCCGTCGAACCACAGCGCGACGCGGTTCTCCGGGGCGGACCACTCGAACTCGACGCACTGCCACTGGTCCTCGACGGTCGGGGCGGACTCGCGCCAGCTCGTCCAGTCACCCGTCGGCCCGCCGTCGGCCCCGATGCCCCAGAAGGTCGCGTCGGGGCCGACCGTGGGCGCGAACTGCCCGCCGAGCGGCCGCACGACCTCGTCGCTGCCCGAGCCGGTGACCTCCACGAGCGTGAAGTGCGCCCAGTCCGGAGCGGTCGGGAAGTCGTCGACCTTGAGGCGCAGGCGCCCGTAGAACGTGTTGCCGGGGGCGGCGAAGTCGTCGACCTCGAGGAACGCGTACCCGTTGTCCTCGGTGTGCACGCGCAGGACCTTGCCGGCGCGCCCCGCGCGCTCGACCCGCAGCGTCCCGTGCCGGGTGTCGACGCCCCAGTCGAGGCTCGACGCGCCGCCCGTCGGCTCGGACTCGAAGTCCTCGCAGAACAGGGCCTCGACGCCGGCGCAGGTGCCGCGCGGGCCGTGGCCCGGGCCGCCGCCGTGACCCGGGCCGGGGCCGTGCCCGGGGCCGCCGGCGGCCGCGACCGGCGCGACGGCGAGCGTGGCCGCGGCGAGTGCCGCCGCCGTGACCAGGGTGGGGATCGTCCTCATGCGCGCACCAGCCATTCGTTCGGGTGACGGAACCCCTCGGATGCTAGGCACCGCCGTCGGAGGAGTCCCGGCCCGAAACGATTGGTCTGCGCGATCGCGCACGCACCGCCGACAAGGACGGCGCACGGCCCCGGCGTGCAGGCGTCACGCCGACCAGGGGACCTCGAGGTCGAGGACCCACGTGACACCGAACCGGTCGGTGAGCATCCCGTACAGCGGCGACCAGGCCGCCGGGGCCAGGGGGACACGGACGGACGCGCCGACCGCGAGGTTCTCCCAGTGGCCGCGCAGCTCGTCGGCGTCCGTCCCGCGCACGGAGACGAAGACCGGGTTCACCCCCGGCTCGTACGCGGTGTGCGACGGGACGTCGTACGCCATGACGCGGAACCCGGCCGCCGACGCGACCTGGCCCCACATGACCTGGTCGGCCTCGAGGGGGTCGGTCACGGCGCCGGCCTGGGCGTACGTGACGGCGGTGAGATCGCCCCCGAACACCGACCGGTAGAGCTCGAGCGCATCGCGGGCCTGGCCGCGGAAGTTGAGGTGGGTCGTGGTGCTGATGGTCATGGTGGCCTCCTCGTGAGCGTCGCCGCGGGTCGGCGACACGGAGCACTCTGGCGGATCATCAGGTCAGTTCTGGTCCTGATGATCCCCTAGGTTCGAGGCATGACGTCCGGCACCACGACCACCCGCCTGCTGCGGCTGCTGTCGCTCCTGCAGACGCCGCGCGACTGGCCCGGCCCGGCGCTCGCCGACCGGCTGGGCGTCAGCGAGCGCACCGTGCGCCGCGACGTCGACCGGCTGCGCACGATGGGGTACCGGGTCCACGCCGACCGCGGGTCGGCCGGCGGGTACCGGCTCGAGGCAGGGGCCGAGCTGCCGCCGCTGCTGCTCGACGACGACCAGGTCACGGCGATCGCGGTCGCGCTGCAGGCCGTGCCCCTGCTGGGCACCGACGTCGACGAGGCCGCCCAGCGTGCGCTCGGCACGATCCGGCGCGTCATGCCGCCCCGGCTGCGACGCCGGGCGCAGGCGCTGCAGTTCGAGACCGCCGCAGTGGCGTCGTCCGCCCCCGTCGCGGCGACCGACGTGCTCGTGGCGGTGTCGGCCGCCGTCCGCGCGCGCGAGGTGCTGCGCTTCGACTACGCGGGCGGGACGGGCCTGGCGGCGTCCGACGGGGGCCCGCCGCGGCGCGCGGAGCCCCACCACCTCGTCGCGGCGCTCGGACGCTGGTACGTCGTCGCGTGGGACCTCGACCGTGCGGACTGGCGCGTATTCCGCGTCGACCGGATGGCACCCCGCACGCCGAACGGCCCGCGCTTCACCCCCCGCGACCTGCCGGGCGGAGACGTGCGGCAGCTCCTGTCGGCGCGCTTCCGGGGGGCGACCACCGCCGACGGGTGGCCGTGCCGCGGCACCGTCGTCCTGGACCTGCCGGCCCGCGACGTCCTGCCGTTCGCCGGGGACGGCGTCGTCGAGGACCTCGGCGACGGGCGCTGCCGGCTCACCGCCGGGTCGTGGTCGTGGGTCGCGCTGGCCGCGTCGCTGGGGCGCTTCGACGCGGACGTGCGCGTCGAGGACCCGGACGAGCTGCGCGAGGCGTGCGCCCGGCTGGCGGGCCGCTACGAGGACGCGGGCCGGCGTGGCCCCCGGGACCCGGGCGCCCGGCCGGGCACCGCCTGACCCCCGCTCCGCTGGCGCGCGCCCGGACGCGCGGCCACGATCGGACCGTCGCCGTCACACGGGGAGGACGCATGGGCAGCTGGGCACCTGAGGCGCTGGACCGCATCGGCGGCGCGGAGGAGCTGGAGCTCGCGTCGTACCGGCCGGACGGCACGCTGCGGCCGTACGTGACGATCTGGGGCGTGCGGGTCGGAGACGACCTCTACGTCCGCTCGGCGCACGGGCCGCAGAACGGCTGGTTCCGCCGCGCGCGGGCCGCGGGCACCGCTCGGGTGCGCGCGGGTGGCGTCGAGCAGGACGTCGTCCTCGAGGCGCCGTCGCCGGACGTGCACGCCGACGTCGACGCCGCGTACCACGCCAAGTACGACCGCTTCGGGCCGGCGTACGTCGGCGCGGTGGTCGGGCCGGAGGTCGTCGACGTGACCCTGCGGCTCGTGCCGCGGGACTGACGCCCCACCCGGGCGGCCGGGTCGGGACGCGGGATCAGGGCCGCGGGACCGGGCCGAGGTGGGAGCCCAGGTGCTCCGCGAGCCGGGCGACGGCTCCGGGGACCAGCGCGTAGTACGCCCACACGCCGCGCTTCTCCCGTGTGACGAGGCCGGCCTCGGCGAGCACCTTGAGGTGGTGGGACACGGTCGGCTGCGACAGGCCGACCGGCTCGGTCAGGTCGCACACGCAGGCCTCGGCGCCCGCGTGCGACGCGATGATCGACAGCAGCCGCAGCCGGGTCGGGTCGGCGAGCGCCTTGAGCGGGCGGGCCAGGTCCTCGGCGGCCTGCGCGCCGAGCGGGTCGCCGGTGACCGGGGTGCAGCAGGTGCCGCCGGTGGCCGGGGCGAGCCCGGAGGCGATCGTCATGCCGGTCAGTCTGACGCGGACATCGTCAGTTGTCGATATTGACAATGATCGATGGGTGGGTCCATCGTTCACATCGACAGACTTCGATACGTGGAGGCGACATGACGGACGTCCGGGACCAGGTGCGGGAGCGCTACGCGCTCGCCGCGACACAGGCGAGCACGGCCGGCTGCTGCGGCGGCGAGAGCACCGCGAGCTGTGGCGGGCCGAACGCGCCCGAGATCGACGAGCGCTTCGGCGCCGGCCTCTACGCGGCCACGGACACCGACGCCCTGCCCGTCGAGGCGGTGGCCGCGTCGCTCGGGTGCGGCAACCCCGTGCTGGTGGCCGAGCTGCGCGAGGGCGAGCGCGTGCTCGACCTCGGCTCGGGCGGCGGCATCGACGTGCTGCTGTCCGCGCGCCGCGTCGGGCCGACGGGCTTCGCGCACGGCGTCGACATGACGGACGAGATGCTCGAGCTCGCGCGCGCCAACGCCGCGAAGGCCGGCGCCACCAACGTCGCGTTCCACCGGGGCACGATCGAGGACCTGCCGCTGCCCGACGGCAGCGTCGACGTCGTCATCTCCAACTGCGTGGTGAACTTGTCCCCCGACAAGCCGGCCGTCCTCGCCGAGGCGTTCCGCGTGCTCGTCCCCGGCGGGCGGCTCGGCATCTCCGACGTCGTCGCGGAGGACCGGCTCACCCCCGAGCAGCGGGCCGAGCGCGGGTCGTACGTCGGGTGCATCGCCGGCGCGCTGTCGCGCCGCGAGTACCTCGACGGGCTGGCCGCGGCCGGGTTCGTCGACGCGACCGTGACGTTCACGCACGACGTGGCCGACGGCATGCACGGCGCCGTCGTCCAGGCGCGCCGACCCGCCTGAGACCACCACCGCCCTGCCCGGGCCGCCCGGGCAGGGCGGAGGTCGGGGTGGGGCGACCGGTCAGGACAGGGCGTGCAGCTCCTGCGTGGAGCCCTTGTCGTCGAGGATCGCGGCGTCGATCATCTCCTGCGCGCGCTCGCGCTCGACGTCCAGCGCGAGCGCGAGCTCGGTCAGCAGCGGCTGCGTCGCGAGCCACAGCTGCTCCTTCTCACCCGTCGACAGGCCGCGCTCGATGCTGCGGCGCGTGAGGTCGCGCACGACCTCGGCCTGGACCAGGTGGTCCTGGCTGCGCATCCGCTCCTGGTTCTCCTTGTACCGGCGCGTCCACGCCTCCTGGATCTGGGCGCTGGGCGCGGCGAGGACCGCGAAGAGCGCCGCGATGCCGTCGGCGTCGTAGAGGGGCCGCAGGCCGATCTCCTCTGCCTTGTCGAGCGGCACGGAGACGACCATCCCGCTCCCGACGACCTCGAGCTGCAGGTACTGGTGCTTCTCACCGCGGAACGCCCGCTCGAGCATGCCGACGACGCGGGTGGGGCCGTGGTGGGGGTGGACGACGATCTCGCCGATGGCGGGCTGCATGGGTCACACCTCTGCTTGACGCGGGGCGCTCGGCCTGCGCGGGGGACGCGGGCCGTCTCCCCGCGGCGACGGAGCCGCTGCGGGGCGACGCGCGGACAGGTCCACCACCCGGGATGGGGACAGCGAGCCGCGCGAGCCGGTTCCCATTCTCCCACGCGGCACCTAGCCCTCACGAGGGGGGGCGTGACCGGCTCGTCCTGCCGGTCCGCGGCACCGGTCGCCGGTGTCAGCTCGCCCCGGGCCCACGGCGCCAGGGGTTGCGCGCGTCGGTGGCCGCCGGGCGAGCCGCGACCGCGACGGCGTACGTCGGCCGGTCGACCCCGCCGACGACCCCGAGGTACGTGTGCCCGGTCATGTGGCACCAGACGGGCAGGTCGATCGGGGCGACCGGGTCCGCCGTGACGAGGTGCACGACGGTGCCGGCCGGCAGGGTGGCCACACGGTCCCGCAGCAGCAGCAGCAGACGGGCGCAGCCGAGGTCACCCCCGTCGATGGTCACGACCTCCCGCGCGTCCGTCACGATCGGGAGGGTAGTCCGCGTGGGCGACACGGACAGTCCGCGGGAGCCACGGACGGCGGAGCATCGGATCCGATAGTTGCGAGATCCCCGCGCGCCGGGCCCGTGGACACCCGGGCGAGTGGTCCGGTGTCCCCCGTTCTGCCCTCCATGGGGCACTTAATCGATTAATCGCTCGATCGAAGTGGCAGCGGCCACGCTCCCACGCTGCAGACTCGTCGATATCGATGTCGCAAGCGCTCACCGACGACCGCGGCGACACCGGCAGCACCATCCGCCGACCCGCAGGTGGGAGCGCGGGACGGCCACTCCGTCACACACCCTGCACGCACGCACAAGGGAGTGCCCCCGAATGACCGACACTTTCGAGATCACACGACGGCCCGCTCGTCGTCGCAGCCCGCTCCGTGCCGCCATCGGCGCGGTCGCGGCCGGCGCGCTCATCACGGGCGGAGTCGCCCTGGCGGCGCCCGCGATGGCCGCCACGATCACCTCCAACCAGACCGGCACCAGCGGCGGCTACTGGTTCTCGTTCTGGACCGACAGCCCCGGCACCGTCTCGGCCGGCATGAACGACGGCGGCAACTACACGACGCAGTGGTCCAACACCGGCAACTTCGTCATCGGCAAGGGCTGGCAGACCGGCACCGGCCGCGCCGTTTCCTACTCCGGCTCGTTCAACCCCTCGGGCAACGCCTACCTGACCCTGTACGGGTGGACCACGGGTCCGCTGGTCGAGTACTACATCGTCGACTCGTGGGGCACCTACCGCCCGACCGGCACCCACAAGGGCACCGTCACCACCGACGGCGGCACCTACGACATCTACCAGACGACCCGCTACAACGCGCCGTCGATCCAGGGCAACACGACGTTCAACCAGTACTGGTCGGTGCGGCAGTCCAAGCGCGTCGGCGGCACCATCACCGCCCAGAACCACTTCAACGCCTGGGCGTCGAAGGGCATGCAGCTCGGTGCGCAGAACTACCAGATCATGGCGACCGAGGGCTACCAGTCCTCCGGCAACTCCAACATCACGGTCGGTACGGGCTCCCCGTCCACCGGCGGTGGCAACACCGGCGGCGGTAACACCGGCGGCGGTAACACCGGCGGCGGCAGCACCGGCGGCAACGACAGCGGCAGCAACACGAACAACGGCTGCACCGTGAGCTGGACCCGCAGCCAGGACTTCGGCGACCGCTTCAACGTCAACTACACCGTGTCCGGCCGCTCGAGCTGGTCCGTGACGGTCTACCCCAACACGGGCCAGTCGATCCAGAACTCGTGGGGTGCCACCCGCAGCGGGAACACGTTCCGTTCGAACGGTTCCAACAGCTTCGGCGTGACGTACTACAAGGGCTCGCAGAACATCAGCTACATCCCCTGGGGCATCTGCTCCTGACAGCGCGAGGCCGAGGTGCCGCGGTCGAGGTCTGACCGCGGCACCTCGGTGCGTCACCCCACCTTCGGACGCTGACGGCCCCGATCGCTTTCGGAACGTCCCCGCCGCACGAGCTCGCGCACGGGCTCGGTGCCACTCCGGGGTGCATCGTCGGTCCTTAAACGGTTTGCACTCCCTGCAGCGTGGTCACCTGCGCATTCACCTCGGCCACACTGGCCGAGCCCGGTGATTCGAGGCGCCACCCGCGCCCGACGCACCTGCTCACGAGCCGGTGAGCGCCACCTGACCCGCCGGCCCCCACCCCAGCCCCACAGATGTGCCCGCACAAAGGAGCCCTTTGATGCTCGATACTTTCGACACGGCCCGACCTGCCCGGAGAGGGCAGCGCACCGTGCGCGCCCTCCTGGGCACGGTTGCGGCCGCGACGCTGGCCCTCGGCGGCGTCGCCGTGGCCGCGCCCGCGACCGCGGCCACGATCACCACCAACGGGACCGGCACGGACGGCCTGTGGTACTCGTTCTGGACCGACAGCCCCGGCACGGTCTCGTCCGAGATGAACGGCGGCGGCAGGTACACGACGCGGTGGCAGAACACCGGCAACTTCGTCATCGGCAAGGGCTGGCAGACCGGCACCGGCCGCGCCGTTTCCTACTCCGGCTCGTTCAACCCCTCGGGCAACGCCTACCTGACGCTGTACGGGTGGACCAACGGCCCGCTCATCGAGTACTACATCGTCGACTCGTGGGGCACCTACCGCCCGACCGGCACGTTCAAGGGCACCGTCAACGCCGACGGCGGCACGTACGACATCTACGAGACGACGCGCGTCAACGCGCCGTCGATCGAGGGTGACAGCTCGACGTTCAAGCAGTTCTGGTCGGTCCGCCAGCAGAAGCGCGTGGGCGGCACCATCACCGCTCAGACGCACTTCGACGCGTGGGCGTCCAAGGGCATGCAGCTCGGCCGGCAGAACTACCAGATCATGGCGACCGAGGGCTACCAGTCCTCCGGCTCCTCGGACATCACGGTCTCCGAGGGCTCCTCCGGCGGGAACACCGGCGGGAACACCGGCGGCAACACCGGCGGTAACACGGGCGGGAACACCGGCGGCGGCACGTCCAGCGGCTGCACCGTCACCGCGACGAAGGCCGAGTCGTGGAGCGACCGGTTCAACGTCACCTACACGGTCTCCGGCGCCACCAGCTGGACCGTGACGGTCAGCCCCGGCTCGGGCCAGTCGATCCAGAGCTCCTGGAACGCGACGCGCTCGGGCAACACCTTCACGTCGGCCGGCAACCAGAGCTTCGGCGTGACGTACTACTCCGGCGGCAACAGCGCCACGCCGTCCGCCACCTGCGCCGCGGCCGGCGGCAGCACCGGGGGGAACACCGGTGGCAACACCGGTGGGAACACGGGCGGCAACACGGGCGGCAACACCGGTGGGAACACCGGCGGCAGCACGCAGAACTGCTCGGCCGGGTACGTCTCCCTGACGTTCGACGACGGCCCGAACTCGGGGACGACGAACCAGATCATCAGCGCCCTGCGGGCCGCGAACGCCACCGCCACGGTCTTCCCCACCGGCCAGAACGCGCAGAACAACGCGTCGCTCATGCAGGCCTACAAGAACGCCGGCCTGCAGATCGGCAACCACAGCTGGGACCACCCGCACCTGGTGAACATGAGCCAGAGCGACGTCCAGTCGCAGCTCTCGCGGACGCAGCAGGTCATCCAGAGCACCGCCGGCGTGACGGCGCAGATCTTCCGTCCGCCGTACGGTGAGGTCAACGGCACCGTCAACTCGGTCGCCTCCGGCCTCGGCCTGCGGGTCGTCACGTGGGACGTCGACTCCAACGACTGGAACAACGCGTCGTCGCAGTCGATCCGCTCGGCGGCCTCGCGTCTGACCAACGGCCAGATCATCCTCATGCACGACTGGCCCGCGGCCACCGTGCAGGCGCTGCCCGGCATCCTGCAGGACCTGCAGTCGCGCAACCTGTGCACCGGTCACATCTCCGCGTCGACCGGCCGCGCGGTCGCGCCGGCCGGTGGCAGCACCGGCGGGAACACGGGCGGCAACACGGGCGGCAACACCGGCGGGAACACGGGCGGCAGCACCGGCTCGTGCACCGTCACCGCCACCAAGGCCGAGTCGTGGAGCGACCGGTTCAACGTCACCTACACCGTCTCCGGCGCCACCAGCTGGACCGTGACGGTCAGCCCCGGCTCGGGCCAGTCGATCCAGAACTCCTGGAACGCCACCCGTTCGGGCAACACCTTCACGTCGGCCGGCAACCAGAGCTTCGGCGTGACGTACTACTCCGGCGGCAACAGCGCCACACCGTCCGCCACCTGCGCCGCACGCTGACGCACGCACCACCCCAGCACGACCCTCGGGGCCGTCCGCCGGAGCACTCCTCCGGCGGGCGGCCCCGAGCCGTTCACCGTGCACGCGACGCGGACCGCGTGCATCGCTACGCTCCGACGGGTGTACATCCCGGTGTTCAACGCCCTCGCCGACGCCGACGAGATCCGCGCGCTCGTCGCGTCGGTCGGCACGGCCGAGCTCGTGACCGTCGGCACCGACGGCTACCCGACGTCGACGCTGCTGCCCGTCGTGTGGGACGGGGACCGGCTCGTCCTGCACATGGCGCGCGCCAACCCGCAGTGGCGGACCATCGGCGACGACGCACCGGCCCTGGCCGTCGTCACCGGCCCGCAGGCGTACGTCTCCCCCACCTGGTACCCCAGCAAGGCCGAGCACGGGCGCACGGTCCCGACCTGGAACTACTCGGCCGTGCACCTGACGGGCCGGGCCCGCGTGCGCACCGACGCGTCGTGGCTGCACGAGGCGGTCACGCTGCTCACCGACCACCACGAGTCCGGCCGCGCCGACCGCTGGCAGGTCACCGACGCCCCGGCGGCCTTCGTCGAGAAGCAGCTGCGGGCCGTCGTCGGCATCGAGGTCCTGGTCGAGCGCGTCGAGGCGAAGGCGAAGCTCAGCCAGAACCGCTCGGCGGCGGACCACGCGGGAGTCGTCACGGGGCTGGACGCGCAGGACGACGCCCAGGCGTCCGCGGTCGCGCACGCGATGCGCACCCACGGCACCCGCGCCCCACGCGCCTGTCCCTCGTGACCATCCCGCTCGCTCTGGCGGTCGCGGTCGCCGTCCCGACCCCGCCGACGGTGCGACCGTGCCCGCACACGTACGCGGAGGTGCGGGAGATCATGCACGGGGTGCTGCCGGGCGCGCGCTGGCGGCGGCTTCCCCTGTGGCGGTACGCGCTGGTGTGGCAGCACCCCTGAGCACCGCGGCGCGGCGCGCCGCCGTCGGGCCGGGACCCACCCGTCGGATCCGTTGGCCTACGAACCGTTTCGGCGCCTACGCCCGGCAGGTGGTGTATCGCTACATTCGCCGGACCGTGAACGTTCGCCACCCCACGGTCGACCTGCGTCCGGCATCGCGGCCGGCGCACCGCCAGGGAGGAACCCACCGTGCGACCCAGAAACGCCCCCACCCGCCTGCGAGCGGTTCTCGCGGCATCCGCCGCAGCGCTCGTCGTCGGCGCCCTCGTGCCACCCGCCTCGGCATCGCCTGTCGCGGCGCTGGCCGGTGGTGTCGCGCCCACCGCCGTCACCGCCGGCTGCGGCAGCGCGCCGCGCCTGGCCACCGGCAACCACACGATCACCAGCAGCGGCCAGCAGCGTCAGTTCCGGCTCGACGTGCCCGCCAACTACGACCCCAACCGGGCCTACCGCCTCGTGCTCGGCATCCACTGGTGGCACGGCACGGCCCAGGACGTCGTGAACGAGAACTTCTACGGCCTCAAGCCGCTGTCGAACAACAGCACGATCTTCATCGCGCCCCAGGGCATCGACAACGCGTGGCCCAACAACAACGGCCGCGACGTCACCTTCATCGACGACATCCTGCGGACCGTCGAGGCCGCCCTGTGCGTCGACACGACGCAGCGGTTCTCCACCGGGTTCAGCTACGGCGGCGGCATGAGCAACGCGCTGGCCTGCGCCCGTGCGAACGTCTTCCGCGCCGTCGCCGTGCTCAACGGCGCGCAGCTGTCCGGCTGCGAGGGCGGCACCCAGCCCATCGCGTACCTCGGCTCGCACGGCGTCGTCGACAGCGTCCTGAACATCTCCCAGGGTCGCGCCCTGCGGGACCGCGCGCTGCGCAACAACGGCTGCCAGGCGCAGAACGCGCCCGAGCCGGCCGGCAACAGCGGCCAGCCGCACACCAAGACGACCTACCAGTGCCGTGACGGGTTCCCCGTCGTGTGGATCGCCAACGACAGCGACCACCAGTGGGCCGCCGTCGACCGCGGCAAGCAGCAGTCGCACGTGCCCGGCGAGATCTGGCAGTTCTTCACGTCGCTGACGTCGACGACGACCACGCCGACGCCCACCCCGACGCCGACGGTCACGCCGACGCCCACCGTCACGCCGACGCCGACGCCGACCGTCACGCCCACCCGGACGCCGACGCCGACGCCGACCACGACCACCCCGCCCCCGACGGGCGGCTGCACCGCGACGTACACCACCGGCAACTCCTGGCCCGGCGGGTTCCAGGGTGAGGTCACCGTGCGCGCCGGTGCGGCGGTCTCCGGGTGGACCGTCACGTGGCGCACGTCCGGCGAGCGGATCGACCAGCTCTGGAACGGCTCGCTGACCGTGCAGGGCGACCAGGTCACCGTCCGCAACGTCTCGTGGAACGGCTCGCTGCCCGCCAACGGGTCGGCGACGTTCGGGTTCCTCGGCGGCGGCTCGCCGTCGACGCCCGTGCTCACCTGCACCGCGAGCTGATCGCCGGTGCGGTCCGACGCACCCGCGTCGGACCGCACCCACCGCCTCCCGACCCGGCCAGGTCCGCGCCTGCCGGGACGGGTTCCCCCGGTGTCAGGGGGTCGGCGGGTCGCGCCGTCCTGGTGACACGGCGCGGCCCGCCTTCGGGCTCTGCACCCGCCCGCGTGCGCGGTGCCCGGTCCGGCGACGGGGCTCGTGTCCCCCGCGCCCGACCAGGGCCCCGCACGCGGGCGGGTCAGGGTGACGTGAGCGCGAGACCGACCGTCGTGGCCGTCACGCAGGCCGCGAGCATGCCGAGCGCGTGCAGCACCCCGGCCGCGCCGCGGCCCGCGAGCAGCAGCCGGACGGCCTCGATGCTCGCGGTGCTGAACGTCGAGTAGCCGCCGAGGAAGCCCACGCCGAGCACCCCGCGCACGTCGTCGTGGCCCGGGTGGGCCAGCAACCAGCCGGTGAGGGCACCCAGCAGCAGGCACGCGGTGACGTTGACGACCAGCGTGCCCAACGGGACCTGCGGGCGGGCGCGGACCGCCCCCGGCCGCTCGCGCCGGGCCGCGCGCGTGCGGCCCGACACCCAGGTGTCGACGACGAGGCGCGAGGCCGCGCCGAGGCCGCCCGCGAGCGCGACCGCGACGATCACGGCTCCTCACCCGCGTCGCCGCCCAGCCCGCGACGTCCCGACCGGACGCGGCCCGCTGCCACGATCCCCACCCCCGCCGCCGCCACGCCGAGGACGACGCTGCCCAGCGCGTAGGCGACGCCGGTCACGACGTGCCCGGCCTCGAGCAGCTGCTCGACCTCGAGCGCGAACGTGCTGTAGGTCGTGAAGCCCCCGAGGACGCCCGTGCCGACGCCCAGGCGCACCGCCCGGCGCCGGCCGACGTCGGGACCCCGCTGCAGGAGCGCCAGCAGCGCACCGAGCACGAACGAGCCCAGGACGTTGATCGCGAAGGTGCGCCACGGCCACCCGCCCGGGGCGACGGGCTGCGTCAGCAGCGCGCGGACGAGCACGCCGAGGGTGCCCCCCGCGGCCACGAGCAGCGCCGCGGCGGGCAGCGGCAGCGCGTCGGCCGGTGGTGCGGGCGGTGCGTCGGTGCCGTGCGGCGGCGTCAGCGCTGCCACGGCGCCCGCGGGTCCTGCCAGTCGACGACGCTGAGCGGCACGGTGAGCACGGGACGGTGCTGGTGGTACGCGACGTGCAGCGCGATCGACCCCTCGAGCAGCTCGCGCAGCCGCCCCGACCGGCTGCCGACGACGATCGCGGAGGCGTCGACGGCGCGCGCGAGGTGCGTCAGCGCACGGTCGGGACGCCCCGCCAGGTAGTGCACGCGCCACACGACCTGCTGCCCGGCGAGGTGCTCGGCGGCCTGCGCGCGCAGCTCGTCCCGCGTGCGCTGCCACGCGTCGTCGGCGGTGTCGGGGTCCATCGACATGTGCGCGACGGACCCGTCGGCCCGCTCCTGCACCACGTACCGGGCGGGGTCGACGTACGCGAGGTGCAGGTACGGGGCGCCGACGGCCCGCCCCCACGCCGCGGCGGTGCGCACCACGAGCGGGTCCTGCCCCGGGACGACGCCCACGACCAGGGGGTGCCCGGCGGGGTCGACCATGCGGTCGAGAGCGGGCTGGGGGACCGGGCGCGCGTCCATGACCATCCTTCCGCGGGGAGCAGGAGGAACCGTCGCAGGTCACGGCCGGCACGGCTCGCCCCCCGACGTCCGCGCCGGACCACACCCTACGGGCCGGCTGAGGGGCCCGGTGCCCGTTTCGCCGCCCTTGCGCCGGCGGCGGGCAGCGGCAGCGATTCGGGATGCGCCGGGGCGGCCCGCCCGTCTAGCGTCGCCCCTCATGAGCGAGGACCTGCGCGGACGTACCGCTGTCGTGACCGGCGTCAGCCGACGGCGCGGCATCGGCTTCGCGGTCGCGTCCCGGCTGGCCCGTGCGGGGGCGAGCGTGTTCGTCCAGCACTGGGCCCCGCACGACGCCGAGCAGCCGTGGGGCGCCGACGACGTGCCGGCGGTGCTCGCGGCGCTGCAGGCCGAGCTCGTCCCGGGGGCCCGTCTCGCGGCGACGAGCCTCGACCTCGCGGCGCCCACGGGCGGCGAGGAGCTCGTGGCACGTGCCGTCGACGCGCTCGGCCACCTCGACGTGCTCGTCGCGAACCACGCGCGCAGCGGTGGTGACGGACCCCTCGCCGAGCAGACCGTGCAGACCCTCGACGCGCACTGGGCCGTCAACACGCGCTCGACGATCCTGGCGACCAAGGCGTTCGCCGCGCAGCACGACGGGCGTCCCGGCGGGCGCGTCGTGTGGATGACGTCGGGGCAGGGTCACGGCGCGATGCCGCACGAGATCGCGTACGCCGCGTCGAAGGCGGCGCTCGCGGGAGTCACCGCCTCGGTCGCGCACGACCTCGCCGAGCGCGGCATCCTGCTCAACACCGTGAACCCCGGCCCCGTCAACACCGGGTACCTCGACGTCGACGCCGAGGCCCGCTCCCCCGAGGACCTCGCCGCGATCGTCGCGCACTTCCCCGGCGGCCGGTTCGGGGAGCCGGACGACCCCGCGCGGCTCATCGAGTGGCTCGTCTCCGACGCCGGCCGCTGGGTCGTCGGGCAGGTCCTGTCGACCGAGGGCGGCTTCCGCCGCTGACGCCCCCGACCACCGCGCCGGGTGTGGCGAGCGGGTGATCCTCCGGCGTGCCGGGCACGCCGAGCGTCGCAGACCTGGACGAACAGGCCGCCGGGGCCGAGTGTGGGCAGGTGGTTACGTCGACGCGCACCGGTACGTCCGACGTCCTGGTGCGCACCACTGCCTTCCTCTTCACCGTCGGCGGGGTCACCGCGGCCCTGCTCTCGCTCGACGTGCTGCGGGTCGAGGGCCCGCGGGGCGTGCCGCTGCTGGTGCTCGCGCTGGCCGCGGTCGCCACCGGCCCGGTGCTCCTCGTGGTCGGGCCGCGGATCCCGACGCGCGGGATCGCGTTCACGGTGCTCGCCGGCGCGGCCGCGCTCGGCGTCGGGACGACGATGTCCCCCACGCTCACGCTCGCGATGGCGTCCGCGGCGATGGCCATGCTCGTCGCGATCGAGTCGATGCTCTTCCTGCGGCGGCGCGACGCGTGGGTGCTGGTCGCGGTGGCCGGTGCGTGCCAGGTGGGTCCGCTGCTGGTCGTGCACCACGTGCCCCTGCTGGTGTGCGCCGCGTACGTGGTGCTGTGGGCGGGCGTCGCGTGGGCGGTCGGCGTGCTGGCCCGGCACGCGTCGACGGCCGGCGTCGACGCGCTCACAGGGCTGGCGGACCGGCGCGCGTGGGACAGCGCCCTGGAGCACGCCATCGAACGACGCGAACGGCGCGGCCTGCCGCTGTCGCTCGCGCTCGTCGACATCGACCACTTCAAGCTCGTCAACGACGAGCGCGGGCACGCCGCGGGCGACGACCTGCTGCGGGCCACGGCCGACGCGTGGCGTGAGCTCGACGTGCCGGGCATGGTGCTGGGCCGCCGCGGCGGGGACGAGTTCGCGGTCCTGCTGCCCGGCACCACGGGCCTCCAGGCGCACACCGTCGCCGACATGCTGTGCGCGGCGGCGCCCGCCGCGGTCTCGTGCGGCGTGGCCGAGCACGT
Organism: Cellulomonas dongxiuzhuiae; assembly: GCF_018623035.1. Taxonomy (NCBI): domain Bacteria; kingdom Bacillati; phylum Actinomycetota; class Actinomycetes; order Micrococcales; family Cellulomonadaceae; genus Cellulomonas; species Cellulomonas dongxiuzhuiae. The sequence goes on along the minus strand of NZ_CP076023.1, from coordinate 270,119 downwards.
CGAGGGCGAGACGGTGGCCGAGGTGCTGCGACGCACCGACTCCGCGCTGTACGCCGCCAAGGCCGCCGGGCGCGGGCGCACCGTGCTCTCGGAGCGGCGACGCAGCCGGCTCGTCGACGACCTCGCGCGCAGCCTCGCGGCCGGTGAGCTGCACGTGGAGCTCCAGCCGATCATCGGCCTCCCCTCACGAGAGGTCGTCGCGGTCGAGGCGCTCGCGCGCTGGGACCACCCCCGGCTCGGCCCCGTGCCGCCGATGGAGTTCGTGCCCGCCGCGGAGGACGGCGGCGTCATCGACCAGCTCGGTGCCGAGGTGCTGCGGCTCGCGTGCGCCGACGCCCACGTGCTGCAGCGCGCGTGGGGGCGCCCCGTGCACATGGGCGTCAACGTCTCGGGGCGTGAGCTGGTCGGGCTGGGCTACGCCGACCGCGTGCTCCAGGCGCTGGAGGCCGCGCGCTGGCCGGCGTCGCAGTTCGTCCTCGAGGTGACCGAGAGCGTCGTCGAGGCGTCCGGGCCCGCCGCGCTGCGGGCGCTGACGGCGCTGCGGGCCGGGGGCGTGCGCATCGCGATCGACGACTTCGGCACCGGCTACTCCTCGCTGAGCCGGCTCGACGAGCTGCCCGCGGACTTCCTCAAGCTCGACCGGCAGTTCCTCACGTCGCTGACGACGTCCACGCGGCGCACGGGCATGGTCCGCGCGCTCCTCGGCCTGTGCGCCGAGCTCGACATGCTCGTCGTCGCCGAGGGCGTCGAGACGCCCGAGCAGGCGCGGCTCCTCGAGGAGCTCGGCTGCCCCGCCGCGCAGGGGTACCACTACGGCCGTCCGATGCCGGTCGCGGCGCTCGCGGCGACGTCGTGGCGGCTGGACGACGTGGTGCCGCCGGTCGCGTCGGGGGGATGACTGCGGGAGAGCTCGCGGAGCACGCCCGGCTTCTCGCGCACGTGCGCCGGGCGGGTGCCGCCCGCGGTTCGCACGACGTGATCATCGCGGCGCACGCCGTCGAGCACGGGCGCGCCGTCGTGTCGCTGGACGCGCGGGCGCGCTTCGACGAGCTGCCGGGCGTGCTCACCGCGACGCCGTGACGCCCCCGGCCGGTGGAACGCTCACCCTCCCCCGCGGACCCGCCGCTCGGTAGTGTCGCGCCGGTGACGACGGACGACACGACCCGCCAGGGCGCGCACGGCCTCGACGCCGCCCGCTACCGGTTCACGGCCGACCGTGCCGACGTCGACCGCGCGACCGTGCACCGCTGGCTGTCCGAGCGCTCCTACTGGGCGCGCGGGCGCGCCGCGGACGTCCAGGACGCCGCGATCGACGCGTCGCTCTGCTTCGGCGTGCTCGAACGCGCGTCCGGCCGCCAGGTGGCCTTCGCCCGCGTGGTCACCGACGGTGCGACCTTCGCGTGGCTGTGCGACGTGTTCGTCGACGACGCCGAGCGCGGGCACGGCGTCGGGACGGCGCTCGTCGGGGGCGTCGTCGCGCACCTCGACGCCGCGGGGCTGCCGCGCGTCGTGCTGGCCACCGCCGACGCGCACGGGCTCTACGAGCGGTTCGGGTTCACCGCCACCGAGCCCGGCAGGTACATGGCGCGGTTGCGGGACCGGTAGCGGTCGAGGACCGGCGGGCGCCCCGAAGGACAACGCGCACCGGACGAGCGGCGTCGCGTCAGAACGCGTGGATCGGCTGCGCGCGCTCACGGCGCGTGAGGGCCGCGACGACCCGCGCCTGCCCGTGCCGCGCGACCGCGAGGCGCGCGAGCAGGTCGCGCACGGGGTCGAAGACCTCGGTGGGGAGCGTGGGGGTGTCGATGCCGACGCTGACGGCCAGGTCGTCGGTGTGCACGACGACCTCCAGGAGGCGCGTCAGGAGGAAGTCCTCGCGCCGCATCGCCCACCCGGCCCACGGCACCGGCACGACGTCGCGTGCGGCGCCGCTGGTCAGGGCGTCCCGGAACGTCTCGCGGTGCTCGACGACGCGGTCGTGCAGCGCGTCGGGCCCGTCCAGCGCGGCCGTCTCGTCGCGGCTGTGGTCGTTGATCGCGTCCTCGGGGGCCGCCGTCGGCCAGGCCGACCGCGCGTAGTGCTCGTCGGCGTCGGCCAGGACGGGCAGGTCCGCGGGGTCGAGGGCGACGACCTGCGCCGCGCGCACGACCTGGTTGCCCAGGTGGACGGCCAGCGCCCCGACGCTCAGCTGCGGCAGCGCGCTCGGCTCCGACCAGCGCGCGGCGACCTCCGGCCGGGCGACGAGGGCGAGGACCGCGTCGGCGGCCTGCAGGAACGCGTCGTCCCGGGTCATGCCGGAAGTCTGGCAGCGGGCACCGACGGGCCGAAAGGGTTCGCCGGGGTCCGTGGTGTGCTGGCTACCCTGACCGGGTGCTGACGCGCGTGGTCGAGACCGCCCTGCCCGAGCGCCTCGGTCGTCCGTTCCGGTGGCTGCTCGCGGCGTCGTGGTCGTCGAACCTCGGCGACGGGCTCGTGCTCGCGGCCGGCCCGCTGCTCGTCGCGTCGCGCACCGACCAGGCGTTCCTCGTCGCCCTGGCGGCGCTGCTGGGGTGGCTGCCGCCGCTGCTGTTCGGGCTGTTCGCGGGTGCCGTCACCGACCGTGTGGACCGGCGCCGGCTCGTCATGGCGATGGACGGTGCGCGGGTCGTGCTGCTGGCCGTCCTCGCGACGTGCGTCGCCGTCGAGGCCGCACCGATCTGGCTCGTCCTGGCCTCGCTGTTCCTGCTGGGCACGGCCGAGACGTTCGCGGACAACGTGGGCAGCACCCTGACGCCGATGATCGTGCAGCGCGACGACCTGGCCGTGGCCAACCAGCGGACCATGGCGGGGGTCATCGGGCTCAACCAGCTCGCGGGCCCGCCGCTGGGTGCGGCGCTGTTCGCCGCCGGGCAGTGGTCGCCGTTCGCGGGCGCCGCCGTGCTCATGGCGGCGGGCGTCGTGCTCGTCTCGCGCGTCGTGCTGCCGCCGCACGGTCGCGAGGCGCACGAGCAGCGGACCGTCCGCGGCGACATCGTCGAGGGCGTGCGCTGGACCTGGCGCCACCCGGCCGTGCGCACGCTCGTCCTGACGATCCTCATCTTCAACGTGACGTTCGGCGCCGCGTGGTCCGTGCTCGTGCTCTACGCGCAGCAGCGCCTGGGCCTGGGTGACGTCGGCTTCGGCCTGGTGACGACGATGCAGGCGGTCGGCGGGATCGTCGGCGTCGCGGCCTTCGGCTGGTTGACGGCACGGGTCACGCTCACCGCGATCATGCGCGTCGGGCTGGTCGTCGAGACGCTCATGCACCTCGCGCTCGCGCTGACGACGAGCCCCTGGGTCGCCATGCCCGTGTTCTTCGTCTTCGGCGCCCACGCGTTCGTCTGGGGGACGACGTCCATCACCATCCGGCAGCGCGCCGTGCCGAGCGCGCTGCAGGGGCGCGTCAACAGCGTGAACCTCATCGGCACGTTCGGCGGGCTGGTGGTCGGCGCCGCGATCGGCGGGTGGCTCGCACAGCACTGGGGCGTGACGGCGCCGTTCTGGTTCGGCTTCGTCGGGTCGGCGGTGTTCGTCGTGCTGATCTGGCGGCAGCTGCGGCACGTAGCGCACACGGATGCGCAACCGACCGCGGACCGGGCAGCATGACGGCCATGGAACCCCTCACGCCCGAGCGCGTCGACCCGCAGCACCACGCCGACGAGGTGGGCACGCTGCTCGGCTTCCTCGACTTCCACCGCCGCACGCTGCTCCTCAAGACCGACGGGCTCGACGGCGAGGCCCTGCGCCGCCGCCTGCCGCCGTCGACGATGACGCTCGGCGGGCTGATCAAGCACCTGGCGATGGTGGAGGACAACTGGTTCTCCCAGGTGTGGCTCGACGAGCACGTCGAGCCCTGGGCGTCGGCCGACTGGGACGCGGACCGCGACTGGGAGTGGACGAGCGCCGCCGACGACACCCCCGAGGAGCTGCGCGCGCAGTGGGACGCCTCGGTCGCGCGCTCGCAGCGGGCGCTGACGGCCGCGCTCGCCGCGGGCGGTCTGGACCAGGAGTCGCGCCGCCGGCACCGCGGGACCGGCGAGCCCGTGTCGCTGCGGTGGGTCCTCGTCCACATGATCGAGGAGTACGCGCGCCACAACGGCCACGCCGACCTGCTGCGCGAGGCGGTCGACGGCGCCACCGGGGAGTGAGCGCCCGGCTGTCGGTGGTGCACGGCAGGATGGCGACGTGGCCGACGACCTGCCGGAGCTGCTGCTCCCCGACGCGTCCGCGTGGCGCGCCTGGCTGACCGAGCACCACGCCCGGCCGACGGGCGTGTGGCTCGTCCTGCACAAGAAGGGCGGGGACGTCACGACGCTGACGTACGTGCAGGCGGTCGAGGAGGCGCTGTGCTTCGGCTGGATCGACGGTCAGGGGCGTCGGCGCGACGAGCACAGCAGCTTCCAGCGCATGACGCCGCGACGGCCGCGCAGCGCGTGGTCCGCCGTCAACGTGGAGCGTGCCGAGCGCCTGGAGCGGGAGGGCCGCATGCACGACGCGGGCCGCGCGCAGGTCGCGGCGGCCCAGGCCGACGGCCGGTGGGAGGCCGCGTACCGCGGCCCCGCGACCATCGAGGTGCCCGACGACCTGACGGCCGCGCTCGACGCCGTGCCCGCGGCGCGCGCGTGGTTCGACGCGCTGACGTCCGCCAACCGGTTCGCCGTGCTGGTCCGCATCGATCAGGCCAAGCGTCCCGAGACCCGCGAGCGTCGTATCGCCGGGTTCGTCGCGGACCTCGCCGAGGGCCGCACGCCGTACCCGCAGAAGCGGCGGCCGGACGGCGGGTGACGGGCGTCCGGACGACACAGACCACGGGTACGCCTCCTCGTCAGCGGCTCCCCACCAGAGGTCCCGACATGTGTAGCATTGGTGATGCAGGACGCCTTCGGGCCTCCCGCATCGCCTTGGGCCCCGTACCTTCACCGGTGCGGGGCTCTCGTGCTTCTACGGCTCCCAGCAGAGCTCGTGGACGACCACCGGCGCGATGTGCGACCAGATCATGTCGTTGGCAGCCTGCGCGCGAGCATCTGGCTCGGTGTGAGTGCATCGACGCCGGTGCATGAACGTCACAAGGTCGGCCGCCTGGAGTAGCCGGGAGTGGTGTGACGGGGCGAAGTGGATCGTGTCGATCAACTGCCGTAGCCGCGTGCTGCGGTACCCGGGGGTCCCGCCGACGCGGAAGGTCCGGAAGTTCGTGCGATGACGCTCGTGCGTGTGCACCTCGTCAGCGAGGACGAGGGCGTGCGCCCCGACAGACCGGGCGTAGTCGTTGACGCGCTCCAGCAGGTGCCCGAGGACGACCTCATGGGGAGCGTGGGGGTCGACGTACCGCTCGCGCTGCCTGCGGACGTTCATCCCCCGCAGCACCACCTCGGCGCCGGAGTCACCGATGACCTCCATCGCCCTCTCGTACACGTTGATGCGGACACGTGTCGGGACCTCCCGCCACGCCTCCTTGCCCTGGAAGAGCGGATTGCCGTGCATCTCCGTCGACGCCGCGAGGCCGAACCTCCCACAGTAGTCACGCACGATCGCATCGAAGCCGATCTCGATGCGCTCGGCCGCGGCGCCGTCGACCACCACGGCGCCCAGGTAGAACCGATCAGCGGTGTAGGACTCGTCGACGTACGCCAGAAGGAGCGGCGAGGGGTGGTGGCTGTCCGACTCCGCCAACAAGTCTCCCCCTCGTCCGGTCGATCCGGCAGCGCCGTGTCGATCTACGCCGCAACGCCGGATCGACGCTACTGGTACGCGACTCTCGGAGCGCAAGCGCGGACCTGCAGCCAGTGACGTATCCGCCGCGTCCTCACGCCAGCGCCGCGCCCTCCAGCAGCGCCGGCAGCGCGAGCAGCGTCCACTGCGCGACGAGCGCGTCGCGCTCCGCCGGGTCGTCGCCCAGCGGTGCGCCGACGCCGCCCGTGAGCTGCTGCTGCCCGACCAGCCACTCGACCGCGTCGCGCACGACGCGGCGCGGGACCGCGGGCAGCCGCACCAGACCCCGCACGACCACCGCGAGTGCGCCCACGTCGTAGGCCGCCACGGCGTCCGCCGCCGCGCGGACCAGCACGGCCGCCGCCCGGGCGGCGGTGCCGGGTGCCACGTGCGGGGACCGGCCGCGGCGCACGAGGTCCGCGGCGAGCGTCAGCGCCTGCTCGCGGCGGACGGCGAGGTCGTCGCTCGCCGGCTCGGCGGCCGGTGCGTCGGGGGCGTCGCCGTCGACCCCGGCGAGCGACTCGACGTAACCCGTCCACCACCGTCCCCCGCGCGCGGCCGCGACGCGTTCACGCGCGCCGTCGACGGTGGTGTCGGTGACGGGCACGTCGGCGAGCACGTCCTCGACGGTCGTGAGCAGCGCCCGCAGCGGTGCGGGCAGGGGCGCGACGACGCAGGTGGCGGACCGCGCCGCACCGTCGCCCAGGCGTGCGGCCAGCTCGGCGACGTGCAGCCCGACGTCGCCAGGGACGGCTGCGAGGCGAGCCGCCACGTCGCCCGCGAGCGCCGTCGCGAGGCGGCTCCGGGCCGCCACGGCGTCGCCGAGGGCCGCGCGCGCCTCGACCGTCCACGCCGCGGCCCGCAGGTCGGTCGCGGGGACGTGCGCGTCGAGCCAGCCGGCGGCGTCGCGCACGGCACCGTGCACGTCGACGGCCGGCACGTCGACCGGCCGCACGGCGACCGCCCGCACGTCGACCGCCGCAGGCGCGCCGGGCGCACCGTCGTGCGCGTGCCGGACCCAGACCGGGCGCGCACCGTCCAGCACGCCCCTCGCGCGTCCGCGGTGCGCCACCGGTGCGTGGCGGTGCAGCAGGTCCTCCAGGGCCGCGACGATCGTCGTGTGGTACGCCGTGGCCCACCGCGACCACGCCGGGTCGGCCTGCGTCAGACGGTCCGGCACGACGCCCCGCGGGCCCTCGACGCGGCCGTCGGGCTCCTGCCACGCGCGCAGCCACGCGCGGGCGTCGTCGTCGGCCGGCGAGGGGCCCGCACCGAGGCAGGTCAGGCACATGAGCAGCTCGCCGACCAGGTCCGCGTCCTGCCGCGCCCGGGCCAGCGCGAGGCAGGCGCGCAGCAGCTCGGCGGCGCGCGCGGCGTCGCTGCCGGCGGGCCACGGGACGTCGCGGCAGCCGAAGTCGCTCGCGTAGAACACGGCGTGCGTGATCGCGTACGTGTCGGCCGTGCTCAGCTCGAGCACGTTGGGGTCGCCGGTGAGCACGGTCAGCGGCAGCGCGGTGCCGAGGCCCGCGACGTCGGACGGCAGATCGGCGAGCTCGAGCGTGTGCAGCAGGTCGAGGTGCCGGTAGGGCACGCGCTCGAAGACGGTCGCGTACCGGCCGCGCACCGCGCGTTCGAGCACGTGCCGGAACGCCAGGTCCTCGCGCCCGCACAGCCGCAGCGCGGCGTACGTGCCGGCGTACAGCAGCAGCGCGCGACGGTCGCGTGCCGCGAGCTCGCGGTACGACGGGCGCGCGGCGACCTCGGCGACGACGTCCAGCAGCCGCGCGTGGTCCGCGTCGAGCGGCGTCGGGTCGAGGCGCGCGCGCAGGCCCACGAGCAGCGCGACCTCGACGAGCGCCTTGCGCGCGAACAGCTCGGTCGACGGGTCCGCGAGGGCCGGGTCGAGGTGGTCGGTATGCCGGGCCAGCCAGGCGACGGCGCGCGCCCCGGTGCCGGCGGTCGTGCGTGGGACGTCCTGCACCTGCGTCATGGGGTCCTCCGGGTGGGGGCCGACGGGCCGTCGGCGGCGCGGTGCTGCCCCGGGGTGGTCGTCGGCCCGGGGCAGCGTGGGTGGACGGACCCTGGTGACAGGCCCGACCGGTCGGGCGTCAGCCCCGCGCGACGGGGTTCGTCACGATGTCCTGCGCGCTGTCCGCGACCACCAGGACGTACTTCTCCCACACCAGCACGTAGCCGGCGACCTCCTCGAGCTTGCTGACCGAGTCCGTCAGCCGGGAGACCGGGATCTCCAGGTTCACGATCTCGCTGCTGCGCAGGAGCTCGAGCGCCCTGCGTGCCTGGTCTGCGTTGGCCACTGCCATCACCTCCCCCTGTACGTGCGCGGCGTCGTCGCCGCGACATCGACAGAAGGGGCGGACGCGGGCGGGCGGTGATACCCGGCCCCGGGCGACCGCGCGGGTGATCCGGGCCGTCAGGCCGTCGCGGCGACGAGCGCGTCGAGCGCGGGCTGCTGACCCGCGACGAGCAGCGGCCGGGCCTGCTCGACGCCGAACCACGCGGCGCGGTCCACCTCGGGGACGTCGATGCGGCGCCCCGAGCGCGGCGGCCACTCGACCTGGGCGGTGCTGATGCCCGCGCGCGTCGTGAGGTCCGGGCTCGCGGGGTCCTCCGGCGAGCCGACGAGGGCGGCCGGCACCTCGACGGCCAGCACGTGGACGACCTTGCCGGACCCGTACCGGAAGGTCCCGAGGTCCACGGCGGGCAGGTCGGGTGCCGGCACGCCCAGCTCCTCGGCGAACTCGCGGCGCGCGGCCGTCCCGACGTCCTCGCCCGGCTCGACGAGCCCCTTGGGGATCGACCACGCACGCTCGTCCTTGCGCGCCCAGAACGGGCCGCCCATGTGCGCGATCAGGACGTGCGCGGCAGCGCCGCGCCCGTGGTGCAGCAGGAGCGCGGCGCTGGTCGGCGGCACGGTCAGGCCGTCAGCGCGGCGTCGATCTCCTGCAGGAACGCCTTGAGGTCGTCGGGGGTGCGCGACGTGACCAGGCGGAACCCCTGGGCGTCGTCCGCGACGACCTCCTCGTCGACCCACGTCCCGCCGGCGTTGCGCACGTCGGTCGTCAGGGACGGGTAGGACGTGAGGCGCTTGCCGGTGACCAGGCCGGCCTCGACCAGGAGCCACGGGCCGTGGCAGATCGCCGCGACGGGCCGGCCCGACGACGCGAACGCCTTCACCAGGCGCAGCGCGTCGTCCTGCAGGCGCAGCGTGTCCGCGTTGAGGGTCCCGCCGGGGACCAGGAGCAGGTCGTACGCGTCGGCGTCAGCCGCGGCGAGCGTCGTCGTCGGCTGGACCGTGCTCCCGGGGTCCTTGTCGCCGACGAGCGTCTCGACCGGGGCGTCGTCGACCGCGGCGACGTCCACGGTCGCGCCCGCGGCGCGCAGGTGGTCCACGGGGACGACGAGCTCGTCCTGCTCGACGCCGTAGTTGGTGACGACGGCCAGCACGCGTCGGCCGCTGAGGTCCGTACCGGACATGGTGCCTCCTCGTTCACAGGGGGTACGCCCGGGTCGCCGGGCGACCGCCACCGTAGGCACGGGTCCCCCCGACCCGCACCCGGAGGCTGCGCCCCGGTCCCGTGCAGCGCCGCGGTCCGAGCGCGCCACGGTGTGTTGCGGGGCCGCAGGGCCGGGCGGACACTCGACAGAGGTGAGCCGCGGGGGGAACGTGCTCGGCCGGGGCGGTCGCCTGCTCGACCCCTGCGCCTCGCGTACCCGGCTCGCGGGACAGGACCCGTCGATGAGCAGCACCACGCGACCCACCGCGGCGGACGAGCCGGAGCTCGTGCTCTCCCCCGGCACGGTCTACGTGATCTTCAGCGCGCTGCTGGCGGCGATGTTCCTGTCGGCCCTCGACCAGTCGGTGGTGAGCACCGCGCTGCCGACGATCGTCGGGGACCTGCGGGCGGCGCAGCACGAGGGCTGGATCATCACCGCCTACCTGCTGGCGATCGCGATCGTCATGCCGATCTACGGCAAGATCGGCGACCTCCGCGGACGCCGGCGGCCGTTCCTCCTCGCGGTGGCGGTCTTCGTCGTCGGCTCGACCGGGTCGGCGCTCTCGCAGAGCTTCACCGACCTCGTCGTGTGGCGGTCCGTGCAGGGCCTGGGCGCCGGCGGGCTGGTCATCCTCAGCCAGGCGATCATCGCGGACATCGTCTCGGCCCGGGACCGCGGCAAGTACATGGGGCCGATGGGCGCGGTCTTCGGCATCGCGACGGTCGCCGGGCCGCTGCTCGGCGGCTGGTTCACCGACGGGCCCGGGTGGCGGTGGTGCTTCTGGCTGAACGTGCCCATCGGGCTGGTGGCGCTCGCGGTCGCGTGGTTCCGGCTGCGGCTGCCGTCGCGCACGCCGAGCACGCGCTTCGACCTGGGCGGGGCCGCCCTCATGGCCACCACGACCGCCGGCATCGTCCTGCTCACCAGCTGGAGCTCCATCGCGCCGGCGGGCCGGTACGACTGGGGCGACCCGCTGCTGCGGGGCCTGGCGGCGACGACGGTCGTGGCCCTGGCCGCGTTCCTGCTCGTCGAGACGAAGGTGGCCGACCCGCTGATCCCGCTGCGGCTGTTCCGCAGCCGGACGTTCTCCGTGTCCGTCACCATCGCCCTGCTGCTCGGCATGACGATGTTCGCGGCACTGTCGTTCCTGCCGACGTTCCTGCAGATGGCGCGCGGGTACGACGCCACGGACGCGGGGCTGCTGATGCTGCCCATGACGGTCGGCCTGATGATCACCGCGATCGGGTCCGGCCTGCTCATCTCCGCCCGCGGGCACTACAAGGTCTTCCCGATCCTCGGCATGGGCATCGCGACCGTCGGGCTGGCGCTGCTCACGCGGCTGACACCCGACATCTCGATGGTGACCTTCGGCGCCATGATCTTCGTCCTCGGCCTGGGCCTGGGCCTGGTGATGCAGACCATCGTCATCGCGGTGCAGAACTCCGTGGCACCGGAGATGGTCGGCGTCGCGACGTCCACCAACAACTTCCTGCGGGAGATCGGCGCCGCCGTGGGGACGAGCGTGTTCTCCACCGTCTTCACCACGAACCTCACGACCCGGCTGGCCGACGCCGTGAAGGACGTGCCCGCGGGTGACGTCCCGCAGGGGTTCGGCGCCGACTCCCTGACGCCCGAGCTGGTCCAGCAGCTGCCGGAGTCGCTGCGCGAGATCGTCGTCGACGCCTACACCGACGCGCTGGCACCCGCGTTCTGGTACCTCGTGCCGCTGGGCATCATCGGCTTCGCGATCGCCTTCCTCATGAAGGAGGTCGCGCTGTCCGACAAGGCCGGGCTGGTCGCGCGGGGGGCCGCTGTCACGCGGTGAGCCGCGGCTGTCGAAATCGCGGGGTCTCGCGCGTCGTCAGGGTGCACGGGCACAGTGGGTGCCTCGACGAAGGAGGACGCCATGACCACGCCGACCACGACCCCGCCGGCGACCTGGATGCTGCTGCTCTGGGGCGACCCGGACGCGTGCGTCGACCTCGAGGCGGCGTACGACGCGCACGGGGCGTTCGCCGCCGCGTGCGCCGCGCAGGGGCACGAGATCGTCGGCGGCGAGGAGCTCGCGAGCCCGTCGCAGGCGCGCCTGCTCCACGTCCGTGCGGACAGCCCCGAGGTCACGGACGGGCCGTACGCGGAGACCACCGAGCAGCTCGGCGGGTTCTACCTGGTCCGCACGTCGGACCCCGACGGACTGCTGCGGCTGGCCGCGCCGCTCGTCATGGACGACGGCGGGACCCTCGAGCTGCGGCCGGTCGCGGTCCACGCGGACGCGCCCGCCGGTGACCCCGAGCGCGTCGCCGCGAGCGTCGCATGAGGTACGTCGTCCTGATCTACGACGACGAGCAGGTCTGGAACGGCCTGGACGAGGCGGGCCGGCGGCGCTACGACGTGGCGCACCAGGCGTTCTCGGACGCCGCGCAGGCCGCCGGCGTGCGGATCGAGGTGGGCGAGGCGCTGGCGGGCGTCGCGTCGGCGCGCACGGCACGGCGCGACGGCGACGGCGACGTGGCGGTGACCGACGGACCGTTCGCGGAGACCACCGAGCAGCTCGGCGGGTTCTACCTGGTCGACACGCCGGACGAGCGGACGCTGCTCGGCCTGCTGCACCTGCTGCCCGAGGCCACCCTCGAGATCCGTGAGTGCGTCGAGCCGTGACCCCCACCCCGCCGGCCGGGCACCTTCCCGGGCAGGACGACGTCGCGACCGCGCTGGGGGCCGCGTGGCGTGCCCACTGGTCGCACGTCGTCGCGCTCCTGGTCGCGCAGTTCGCCAGCCCGGACCTCGCGGAGGACGCCGCGGGCGACGCGTTCGAGGCGGCCGCGCGCACGTGGCCGCGCGACGGCGTCCCCGAGCGGCCGGGCGCGTGGCTGCTGACCGCCGCGCGCCGACGGGTCCTGGACCGGCTGCGGGCGCAGTCGGTGCACCGCCGCAAGGAGCCCCTGATGGTCGTCGACGACGAGATGCGCGCGCTGGCCGCCGCGACGCAGGACCCGGGCGCGCACGTCGCCGACGAGCAGCTGCGGCTGGTCCTGACGTGCTGCCACCCGGCCCTCGCGCCGGCGGACCGCGTGGCGATGACGCTGCGGTTCGTCGTCGGGCTCCAGACGGCGGACATCGCGCGGCTGCAGCTGGTGCAGCACACCGCGATGTCGGCGCGCCTGACGCGCGCGAAGAAGCGGCTCGCGGCCACGGGCGTGCCGTTCGTCGTGCCGCCGCCCGGGCAGGTCGACGAGCGGCTCGACGCGGTCACGACGGTGCTGTACCTGCTGTTCACCGCCGGGTACCAGCCCGCCGACGTGCCCGGCGGGCTGCGCGTCGACCTCGCCGACGAGGCCGTGCGCCTGACGCGTGAGCTCGACGTCCTCCTGGGCGGGTCGCCGCGCGTGCGCGCGCTGCTGGCGCTCATGCTGCTGCAGCACTCGCGGCGCGACGCGCGTCTCGACGCCGACGGCCGGCTCGTGCTGCTGCCCGACCAGGACCGCTCGCGCTGGCACTCCGAGGACGTCGCCGAGGGACTCGCGCTGCTCGGCGCGCTGCCGCCGCTGGACGGCCTCGCCGAGGACCACCGGCTGCAGGCGCTCGCGGCGGCCGAGCACGCGAGCGCGCCGACCGCCGCGAGCACCCGCTGGGACGTGATCGCGCGCGTCTACGCGCTGCTGGAGGCCCGCACGGGCTCACCGGTCGTGCGGCTCGCGCGGGCGGTCGCGGTCGCGGAGGCCCACGGCCCGGACGCCGGGCTCGCGGTGCTCGACGGCCTCGACGACGCGCTGGCCCGCCACCACCGGCTCCCGGCGGTGCGCGGCGAGCTGCTGCTGCGCGCGGGCCGCGGGCCCGAGGCCGTCGCGGAGCTGGAGCGCGCGCTGGCCCTGGTCCCGGACACCGCCGAGCGCCACCACCTCGAGACCCGCCTGGCGCAGGCGCGGGTGCTGCCGCACTGACCGCGGCGTCGGCGGCCGGCGCCGTGGGTCCGGACCGGCGCCCGTCAGCGCACGCGCGGCCCGCCCCGCGCGCGGCGCCGCACGGCCAGGCGGGTGCGCGCCGCCAGCCCCTGGATCCCGGCCACGTCGCGCGCGTCGGCCACCAGCTCGGCGACCTGGTCGGCGAGCGTCGGCAGGTCCGTCTCGGGGTCGACCTGCAGCGTCGAGACGAGCACGTGCCTGCCCCGTTCCCGGTCGACGACGGTGCGCGCCCCCACGACGCCCGGCAGCCGGCGCGCCTGCTCCGCGACGTGCCCGGCGAGCGCCCCGGGGTCGAGCGTGAGGCGTCCGGCCGGGTCGGACCCGCGGAGCGTGACCGTGCCGGCCCGCGGTGAGGTGAGGTGAGCCGCGAGCCACCACAGCGCGAGGAGCGCGAGCACGGCGCCGCACGCGGTGGCGACGGCACCGAACCAGCCGGTGCCCGTCACCTCCTCGGCGCGGCTCGGGTCGAGCGCCTCGGGCGTCGCGTCCCACAGGTCGCCCAGCGTCCCCGTCCACCACAGCACGGCCGCCACGCCGACCACGAGCAGCGCGAGCCCGACGACGAACGCGACGACGCGGTTCAGCCCCCGCAGCCCGCGGGTCATCGCGCACCCCCGGGTGCCGTGTCGTCCTCGCTGCGGCTGCGCCGCGTGCGCACGACGACGCGCGGTGCGTCCGCGAGCGCTGCGAGCCGCTCGGCGACGACCGCGCGGATGCGCTCGTCGATGCCCGGGCCGCCGTCGGTGGTCGCGTCGACCCGGACGGTGCGCCGGCCCCACCTGCTGCGCACGTCGAGCACGCCGTCGACCCGCGCGGCGGCACCGGAGGCGAGCCGGGCGACGTCGACCCCCAGCAGGTACTGGCCGCCGCCCGCGGCCAGCCGGATCCCGGGGCGCCGCCGACGCGCCAGGGCGATGACCAGGAGCCGCAGACCTGCGAGGGCGAGGACGGCCCCGACGAGGGCCACCTGCCACGTGGGCGTGATCGGCCCGATCGCGTCGGCGGCGGCCAGGATCCACGACGTCCCGCCGAGCACGCCCAGGGCGACCAGGCCGTCGTGCAGCAGCACGACGGCGACGCCCAGCACGATCAGGGCGAGCACGACCCCGATCCACCCCACGGGCCCGACGGGGCGGGGCTGCGCGAAGGGCACGGGCTCTCCCCCGGCGGCCGGCCCGCTCACGGCGGGGTCGACCCCGGACGTCGGCTCGTCGGCGTGCCGGGCGCGGGCACGGCGCGACTCGGTCGCGGCGCTCATCGCACACGCTCCCCTGCCGCCGGTGCGGGGTCGGTGACGGCGACGACGCGCACGTCGACCCGGTCGGTCCGGACCCCGGCGTACCGCGCCACCGCGTCCTCGACCGCGTCCCGCACGCGTCGCGCGGTGGCCGCGGCGGGCGCCGGCCAGGCGAGCGCGACGTCGACCTCGACCTGGGCGCGCGTGCCGTGCGTCCGTGCCGACGCGTGGGGCAGGTCGCGCCCCAGCAGGCCCGAGGTCGCGACGGCGACGCCGGGGACGTGCGAGGCGGCGGCCCGCGCCACCTTCTGCACGACCCGGTCGCTCACCGTCAGCGTGCCTCGGCTCTCCGACGTGGCGTCGGCCGGGGCCTCAGCCACGGCGGCCACCGCCCGTCAGGGCGGACAGGTCGAGCCGGCCCTCGACCGCGGCGCCGACGACCCACCCGACCGCGCCGAGCACGAGGGCGAGCAGGAAGCCGTTGAAGCCGCCGACGATCGCCGCGATGGCGAGCAGCAACCCGGTCAGCAGACCGGCCAGGGACAGGGACATGAGGTGCTCCTCGGTTCGGGGCGTGCGTGGGGCGGGCGCGGTGCGGGCGGTGCCGGTCGCCCGCAGGGCGATCGGCGCGGCGGCTAGGGGACGACGTCGTCGACGGTGACGGGGACGACGTCGTCGACGGTGACGTGGACGTCGCCGCCCACGGCGTCGCGCACGGCGCGGTGCACGGCTGCCGCGACCTCCCGGAGGTCGCCGCCGAGCAGGGCCACGACGTGCACGTCGGTCGACGTGCCGTCGTCCGTGCTGCGGGTGCGCACCCCAGCGACGCGCCGCCCGGGCAGGTGCGTGGCGATCTCCCCGAACGTTCCCGGGTAGAGGCCCGCGACGCCGGGGACCGCGAGTGCCGCCGCGGCGGCGAGCTCGGCGGGGTCCGGCGGCCGGGGTGCGGGCACGGTCGGGTCGGGTGCGACGGGCACGTCGGGCAGCACGGGTCGCGCGTCCGGCGCGGCGGTCGTCACGACGACCGTCTCCTGGTGGAGGACGACGAGGGGCTCGTCGTCCGCCGGACGGTCCCCGCTCATGCGACGCGCGGCTGCGGTGCCGGCTCGGGTGCCGGCTCGTCCTGGGGCAGGTGCACGTCGTTGACGGAGATGTTCACCTCGATGACGCGCAGCCCGGTCATGCGCTCGACGGACGTGATGATGTTGCGGCGCACGCCCTCGGCCAGGTCGACCACGGAGACGCCGTACTCGGCGACGAGGTCGACGTCGACGGCGGCCTCCTGCTCCCCGACCTCGACGCTGATGCCCTGCGAGTGGTTGGTGGTGCCGCCCGGGATCCGCTCCCGGATGGCGCTGAAGGCGCGTGCCGCGCCGCCACCGAGGGCGTAGACGCCGGCGACGTCGGCGGCCGCGATGCCGGCGATCTTCGCGACGACACCGTCGGCGATCGTCGTCGTCCCGTACTTCGTCTGCAGCGGGTGCGCGGTGGAGGTGCCGCCGGCGCTGCCACTGGTGCCGGCGTTGCCGACCCGGGACGGACGGTTCTCGGTGACGGGGGCCGGTGTGGTGCTCTGCTCGCTCATCGGTGCTCCAGGTGCTGTGGTTCCGGGTCGCGCGGTCGTGCCCGACGCCCCGGGTGCCGATCAGCAGGGGGACGCGGACACTGATGGAGTGCCCTCCCGAGCGGTGTCGTCACGGCAGACCGAGTGTGATCTAGGTCACACTGTGCTGCACCGCGACCCCGTGGAGCCCGTCACGACCCCGCCCGCCCCGACCCGGCCACCCGTGTCGGCGCCGCGCCGGGAGGCACCCGCGGTCGAGGTCCACGACGACCGCCCGGACCACACCCTCGTCGGACGCGCCGCGCTCGGGGACCACGCCGCCTTCACCACGCTCGCCACGCGTCACGGCGCAGCCCTCTACCGGTACGCCCGCCGCCTCCTGCCGTCCGCGCAGGACGCGGAGGACGCCGTGCAGGACGCTCTCACCGCCGCCTGGCTCGGCGCCGACGGGTACCGCGGTGACGCGAGCGTGCGCACGTGGCTGTTCGGCATCCAGACCAACTGCGTGCGCCGCTCGGCACGCCGGCGCAGCCACGCGGCCGTCCCCGTGCCGGACGACGCCCGCGACGAGGCGCGTGACCTCACGAGCGACGAGCCCGCCGAGCACCTCCTGGCCACCGACCTGCGCGCCGCCCTGGACCGCGCGCTCGCGGGCCTGCCCGGGCCGCAGCGCGCGGTGTGGCTGCTCGTCGAGGTCGAGGGCATGACCTACGCGGAGGCCGCGCGCGTGCTGGGCACGACCCACGCCGCGGTACGCGGTTCCCTCGAGCGCGCGCGCCACACGCTGACAGGGCGGTTCGCGTCATGGCGGTGAACGAGCGGGGGCAGGCCGAGGACGACGCGCTCACCCTCCTGCACCTGGCGACGGCACGCCTGCGCCGGCACACCGACGACGGCTGGGTGGCCGTCGCACCCCGCGTGCTCGCCTCGGCCCTCGCGGCGCTGCGGACGTCGCACCCCGTGCGGGGCCGGCACTCCGAGGGCGACTTCTCCGTCGCGGACGGGGTGCTGCGCGCGTCGGTGCGGACCCTGCTGGACGGTGATCCCCGCCTGCGGGTCAGCCGCATCGCGTTCCGCACCGACGCCGACGGCACGCTCGAGCAGGCGGTGGTGGAGCTCTCGGCGGCCTACCTGCAGCCCATCGCGCCGCTGGCCGACGACGTGCGCCGCACCGTGGCGCGGCACCTGCGCGACGTCCTCGGCGACCCCGACCTGCCCGACGCGGTGGTGAGCGTGGACCTGGTGGTCACCGACGTGCACCGGCCGTGAGCCTCACGCGACCAGCAGCACCAGCAGCGCGACGTTGAGGACGACCACGAGCCCGACGACGACGCACAGCACGGCGTGCAGCCACGGGCCGTTGCGGTCGGCACCCATGAGCTCGGGGTCGCGGCCGAACCGCACGAGGGGGACGAGCGCGAACGGGATGCCGAAGCTGAGCACCACCTGCGAGAGCACGAGCGTCCACGTGGGGTCCGCGCCGAGCGCGAGCAGCACGATCGCGGGGACGAGCGTGACGACGCGGCGCAGCAGCAGCGGGAAGCGCCGGTGCAGCAGGCCCTCCATGATCGTCGCGCCCGCGTAGGCGCCGACGGACGTCGACGCGAGCCCGGACGCGAGCAGGCCGATCGCGAACGCGAGCCCGACGGCCGGGCCGAGCGCCGCGACGATCGCGCCGTGCGCGCCCTCGATGGTGTCCGTTCCCGCGGTGCCCTGCAGGCCCGCCGCGGCGAGCAGCAGCAGGCCGATGTTGACGGCGCCGGCGACGACCAGCGCGACCCCGACGTCCCAGCGCGTCGCGCGCAGCAGCAGGCGCCGCCCGGAGCCCTCCGGGGACCGTCCGTGGCGGTCGCGCACGAGGGCGGAGTGCACGTAGATGGCGTGCGGCATGACGGTCGCGCCGAGCATGCTCGCGGCGAGCAGGACGGAGTCGGACCCGGCGAACCGGGGGACCAGGCCGCCGAGCACGCCGCCCGGGTCCGGCGGGGAGACGAGCAGGCCGACGAGGAAGCCCACGGTGATGACGGCGAGCAGCGCGACGACGACGCCCTCGAAGCGGCGCTGCCCGTACCGGTCCTGCGTGGCGAGCAGGACCATCGAGGCGACGCCGACGATCAGCCCCCCGAGCGGCAGCGGCACCCCGAACAGCAGGTGCAGCGCGATCGCGCCGCCGACGACCTCGGCGACGTCGGTGGCGGCCGCGACCACCTCGGCCTGCGCCCAGAAGGCCAGGCGCGGGCCGCGGCGCAGGCGGCGCCCGAGGACGCCGGGCAGGGACTCCCCGGTGACCAGACCGAGCTTCGCCGACTGGTACTGCACGAGCACGGCCATGACGTTGGCCGCGACCAGGACCCACAGCAGCAGGTACCCGTAGCGCGCGCCCGCGGTGAGGTTGGCGGCGACGTTGCCGGGGTCGACGTAGGCGATGGCGGCGACGAAGGCCGGGCCGAGCAGCACGGGGACGCGGGCGGCCGCGGTCACCCCCGGCGCAGGAGTTCGCATGCCCGAACTTTACCCATCGCCCGCCGTGGCGCGCTGCGAACGGTCAGGCGGCGACGACCGACCGCTCCCAGGCGCGGTCCTCGACCTGCCGGAACCCGACCCGCTCGAGGTAGTCGGCCGCACCCGGCGGCGCGCTCGGCACGACGAGCCGACGCAGCCCGTGGCGCACGAACACGTCGGAGTCCCGGTACACGAACTCGCCGGGCGTGAAGTCACGGAACCGGGGTGTCACCCAGTCCAGGGCGACCACACCCGTGCCGTCCCCGACGTCACGCACCAGCACCACGCCGACCGTCTCGTCGCCGCGCACGACGAGGAACGCGAGCCTCTCGCCGCGGGTGTCGCCCTCGACCGCGTCGTCCTCGACCACGTCGTCCCGCGGGACGGTCCGGTGCCGCGCGACGTCGTCGGCGTGCACCGCCAGCACGTGCCGCAGGTAGGCGTCGTCGGGCGCCACCTCGACCACCGCGTACACGGCCGCGTCCGACCGCTCGCGGCGCATCCGCCACAGCCAGTAGGCGTCGATGACCGCGATCGCCCCGTTCATCGCCGCGAACGCCCAGATGCCGAACACCGCGTTGTACGCGGTCGCCAGGACCGCCCCGGCGAGGTTCATCACGCGGAACCGCCACACGCGCGCCTGCATGAGCGACACGACGACGAGCACGGACCCGGCCCAGCCCACGACCTCCCACCACGGCATGCCCGCAGGCTAGGCCCCGGGTCGCCCCGGGAGCGGCAAAAGAGGTCGACGTGGGGCGGCACGGCGCGGATCGTGGGACGCATGACGACGTGGTCGATCCGCGAGCTGCCCGTGCCGGCCTCCCTCGAGGCCCCCGACGCGTGGCTGCTGCACGGCATGGTGCAGGCGCAGAACGAGACGACCCGCGACCGGTGGGGGACCGACGACTTCGCGACGACCCCGCGCCGCGCGCTCTCGCAGCTCGTGCACCAGGAGTACGACCAGCGCGTGCGGCTCGTGGCGCTCGACGAGGACGCGCGGCAGCCCGACCCGGCCCGCGTGCTCGGGTACGCGCGCCTCGACCTGCCGCGGCACGACAACACGCACACCGGCTGGTGCGACATCGGCGTCCGTCCGGCCCACCGGCGCCGGGGCATCGGTGACGTGCTGCACGCCGCGGCGCTCGACGCGGCACGGGAGGCGCAGCGCACGCACCTGCTCGCGGAGACCAGCCAGGCCGTCGAGCCCGCCCCGGGACCGGGGACGCTCGGCGCGCCGACGGGCGCCGGCCTGGTGTCCGCCGACGACGCCGACGTCCGGTTCGCGCTCGCGCACGGCTGGACGCTCGAGCAGGTGGCGCGGCACTCGCGGCTGACCCTGCCGCTCGACGCCGACGCCGTGGAGGCGCACCGGGCCGGCGCGGCCGCGGTCGCGGGCCCCGACTACCGGACCGTGACATGGGCCGGCGCCACCCCCGACGCCCTGGCCGGGCAGCTCGCCGCGCTGCGGACCAGCATGAGCACTGACGAGCCGACCGCGGGCCTCGACGTGGGCGAGGAGGCGTGGGACGCGGCCCGCGTGCTCGCGGCGGACGCCGAGACGCTCGGCCGCGGCGAGCACCTGCTGACGACGGCGGCCGAGCACGTGCCGTCGGGCCGGCTCGTCGCGTACTCCCAGCTCATGGTCCCGCCGCACACCGACGAGTTCGCCTGGCAGGAGGACACGATCGTGCAGCGTGAGCACCGCGGGCACCGGCTCGGCATGCTCGTCAAGGCCGTCCAGCTGCAGCACCTCGCCGCGGCCTACCCGACGGTCCGGCGCATCAGCACCGGCAACGCCGAGGAGAACCGATGGATGCTCGCGATCAACGTCGCCCTGGGCTTCCGGGCCGCGGGCGGCAGCGGGGTGTGGCAGCGCAGCCTGTAGTCCGGCCAGCCTGTCGTCAGACCCGCACGGTGCGGCCCCACCAGCCGGCCCAGCGCCGCCGCGCCTCGTCGAGCACGCCCGCGTCCAGTCCGTAGGTCGACAGGGTCGCGTCGACCGTGCCGTGCGGCGGCCGCTCGGCCGCGGGCCGCATGACCAGCACGAGCAGCGACTGCGCGATGCCGTGCAGGTGGATGCCCACCTGGTGCTCGGTCTTGTAGACGACCGTGCCGCCGACGCGGGAGCCGTCGGGCCGGGTCGCCTCGACGTGGCCGTGCACGGGCAGGCCCCGCACGCCGTGCAGACCGGCACGGAACAGCAGCGGGTCGCGCCGCTCGCCCGCGTCCATGCCGTGCGACGTGAGCGTCACGCGGTCCTCGCCGGGGTGGACGTCGAGCGCGAACGCCAGCTGGTGGACGAACTGGATCCAGCCCTCGTCCATCTCGTCGAAGATGCCGTCGAACCGCGAGAGCCCCTCGTGGCTGGGCCGCGTGAGGACGATGCGCGTGGTCGTGGGCTCGTCGTCGCGTGCCGTGACGGTGAGCCGGTCGTGGTTGCGCCACGCGAGGGAGCGGGTGGCGCGGCCGTCCGAGTGGTCGTGCT
Organism: Cellulomonas dongxiuzhuiae; assembly: GCF_018623035.1. NCBI lineage: Bacteria > Bacillati > Actinomycetota > Actinomycetes > Micrococcales > Cellulomonadaceae > Cellulomonas > Cellulomonas dongxiuzhuiae. The sequence continues at coordinate 249,123 of NZ_CP076023.1, read as the reverse complement.
CGTGGCGCACGTCGTCGACGAAGATCTCGCGGATCTCGGCGTCGAGGCCGTCGTAGTCCCAGCCGAACCACCTGCGCACCAGGTGCGGGTCGCGCAGGTGCTCCCACACGACGTCGATCGGGGTGCGGACCTCCACGGAGACGACCTCACGACGCTCGAGGCTCATGCCCTTCACCTCACTGCTCCTGGGGGGCGGGGGCCGGCACCCTCGCCTGGTGCCCCGACGTTAGTCCGGCAGCCCCGCGACCGCAGCGGCATCGACGCGCAGGCGCACGTCCGTGCCCGGGGCGCAGGTCCAGCCCGCGGGCGCGAACGCGCTGACGCGCCCGACACCGTCGACGTCCACGACGACCTCCGTGCGACCCCGGCGCGAGCGCAGGACCTGCACCGTGCCGGTCACGGGCGGCGCACCGTCGGGCGCGACCACGAACGCGCCGGCCGCGAGCGCCAGGACCCCGCCGGGCGGCAGCAGCGCGACGCCCGCGGCGCGGGTCGCGTCGACGAGGGCGCGTACGGCCGGCACGGCCGGTACGCCGGGCGCCGGCACGTCGACGAACGCCTCGTACCCGAGGAACTCGGCGACGCGCCGCGAGGCGGGCCGGGCCCACAGCGCGCCGGGGGCCGCGACCTGCAGCAGGCGCCCGGCGTCCATGACGGCGACGCGGTCGGCCACGGCGAACGCCTCGTCCTGGTCGTGCGTGACGAACAGCGCCGTGGTCCCCGTCGCGGTCAGGACGTCGCGCAGGTCGAGCGCAAGACGCTCGCGCAGAGCGCGGTCGAGCGCGGACAGCGGCTCGTCGAGGAGCAGCAGGCGCGGGCGCGGGGCCAGCGCGCGGGCGAGCGCGACGCGCTGGCGCTCGCCGCCCGACAGCGTCGCGACGTCGCGGCGCTGCGTGCCGGGCAGGCCGACGAGGTCGAGCAGCTCGGCGACCCGGGCCTCGCGCGCCGTGCGGGCGCGCCGCTCGGGCAGCCCGTAGGCGACGTTGCCCGCGACGTCCCGGTGGGCGAAGAGCTGGCCGTCCTGGAAGAGCAGGCCGAACCCGCGGCGGTGCACGGGCACGTCGGCGACGGACACGCCGTCCCACGCGACGTCGCCCGCGGCGAGCGGCTCGAGGCCGGCGACGGCCCGCAGCAGCGAGGACTTGCCGCATCCGGACGGGCCGAGCAGCGCGACGACCTCGCCGGTCGGCACGGTCAGGTCGACCCCGTCGACGGCCGCCGACGCCGCCCCCGGGTAGCGCACGACCACGTCGGCGACCTGCAGACCGTCGCTCACCACGCACCCCCGGTCCCCGGGCGGCGCAGCCGCTCGCACACGGCCACGACGCCCGCCGTCAGCGCGGCGAGCAGCACGGACGCCGCGAGCGCGGCCCCGTAGTTCTCGGCGCCGGGACGTCCCAGCAGCCGGAAGATCACGACCGGCAGGGTCGGCTCCTGCGGCCGGGCCAGGAACGACGTCGCACCGAACTCACCCAGCGACGCCGCGAACGCGAACCCCAGCGCGAGCCCGACGGCCCGCAGCGCCACGGCCAGGTCGACGGTCCGCAGGACGCGCCCGGGCGACGCGCCCAGCGTCGCGGCCACCTCGCGCTGGCGCGGGTCGACCGCCCGCAGCACGGGCAGCACCGTGCGCACGACGAGCGGCACCGCGACGACCGCCTGCGCGACCGCGACCAGCACGGGCGACGCCCGCAGGTCCACGGGCAGGCCGAGGGGCGCGTCCATCGACACGAGGAACCCGAAGCCGACGGTCACGGCGGACACCCCCAGCGGCAGCATGAACAGCGCGTCGAGCCCGGCGACCGCGCGCCGTGCGGCAGCGCGGCGCGGCCGGCGCGACACGACGAGCGCCACGAGACCCCCGACGACCAGAGCGATCAGGGTGGCGTCCACGGCCGTGCGCACCGACGTCCCGGCGGCCTGCCACGCGGAGACCGCCAGCGTGTCCTGCGGCACCGCGAGCGCGGCGTAGTTGTCCAGCCCCCACCCGCGCGGCGTGCGCAGCGAGCGGACGACGAGGTTGAGCAGCGGCAGCGCGAGCAGCCCGGCGACGGTGACGGCCGTGACGGCGACCGCGACGGCGTCGAGCGGGTCGCGCAGCCGCACCGGGTGGGCGGTCGCGGCGGGCGCACCGAGGGCGAGCGCGCGCTCGGTGCGGGCCCGGGCACGCCCCGCGACGGACAGCGCGGCGACCACCACGACGAGCTGCACGACCGACAGCACCGCGGCGGCCCGCAGGTCGAGGAACTGCGTGGTCTGGATCCAGATCTCCGTCTCGACGGTCCCGTACCGGCGCCCGCCCAGCACCAGGACGGTCCCGAACGCCGTCGCGCAGAACAGGAACACGAGCGACGCGGCCGATGCGATCGCCGGGCCGAGCGCGGGCAGCGTGACGGTGCGCAGCACGCGCCACGGCGAGGCGCCCAGCGCGCGGGCGGCCTGCTCGGCGCGCGGGTCGAGGCGCTCCCACATGCCCCCGACGGTCCGGACCACGACGGCGTAGTTGAAGAACACGAGCGCGAGGACGATCGCGGTGAACGTGCCGTCCAGACCCAGGCCGCCCAGCAGCCCCCCGTCGACGAGCAGGGAACGGAACGCGACGCCGACGACGACCGTCGGCAGCACGAACGGGACGGTGACGAACGCGCGCAGCGCCCCGCGCCCGGGGAACCGGCAGCGGTACAGCAGGTACGCGCCGGGCACGCCGAGCAGCACGGCGCCGGCCGTGCCGAGCGCGGCCTGCGCGAGCGTCTGCCCGACGACCCGCCACGTGCGCGGCCGGGAGAACACGTCGCCGAACCCGCCCAGGTCGAGCCGCCCGTCGGCCACGAACCCGCGCCCGACGATCTCGGCGACGGGCCACACGAAGAACGCGGTGAGGAAGGCCAGCGGCACGACGACGGCCAGACCCCACCCGAGCCCGGCACGCCACCCGCGGCCGGGCACCCGCGCGCGTCCGCCACCGGGCGGCGCACCGGCACCCCGCGGACCCCGCGGACGGGGCGCGGGGTCCCGGTGCGGGGCCGGCGGCGGGGGCGCGGTGGCCGGGCCGGACGCGGGGGCGGCGGGCACGGGTCAGCCGATGACCGTGTCGGACCAGGTGGTGAGCCACTGCTCGCGGTGCTCCGCGACGTCGGCGGGCGCGACCGTGAACGGCTTCTCCGCGAGCGGCGCCCACGACACCCACTCCGGCGGCAGGTCGACGCTCGAGCTCACCGGGTACATGTACATCGACACCGGGATGTCGGCCTGCACGTCGTCGGACAGCAGGAACTCCAGGAGCTGCGCGGCGCCCTCGGGGTTGGCCGCCCCCGCCAGCACGCCCGCGTACTCGACCTGGCGGAAGCACGTGTCGAGCAGCGCGCGCGTCGTCGGGGCGTCACCGCCCTCGGGGACGGTGTACGGCGGCGACGACGCGTACGACAGCACGACGGGGCGCGGGCCGTCGCCGCCGCCCGCGGTGAAGTCGGTGTAGTAGGCCTCGGACCAGCCGTCGGCGACCTGCAGCCCGTTGTCCCGCAGGCCCGCCCAGTAGTCGACCCAGCCGTCCTCGCCGAACGCCCCGACCGTGGCCAGCAGGAACGCCAGGCCCGGGGACGACGTCACGGGGTCGGGCACGACGACGAGGTCGCGGTACGCCGGGTCGAGCAGCGACTCCAGCGTCGTCGGCTCGGGCACGCCGCGGGACGCGAACCACGCGGTGTCGACGTTGAGGCACACGTCGCCGAGGTCGACGGCGGTCAGGGCGCCGTCCTCGTCGCCCGGCACGGCGTGCTCCGCGGCGTCCTGCACCGCCGGGGCGTCGATCTCGACCGGCACGACGACGCCCTCGTCGAGCGCGCGCGACGCGAACGCGTTGTCGATGCCGAACACGAGGTCGCCCAGGGGCGCGTCCTTCGTCAGGACCAGCTGGTTGACCAGCGCGCCCGCGTCCGCCTGCTGCACGACCTGCACGCTCAGCCCCGACTCGTCCTCGAAGCGCTCCAGCAGGCCGTCGGACAGCGCGAACGACTCGTGCGTCACCAGCGTGACCGTGCCGGCCCCGGCGGTCGCCCCGTCCGCCGTCGGGCCGCCGGTCGCCGAGCACGCGGTCAGCGCGAGCAGCGCTGCGGCGGCGACCGCGGGGACGGCGGCGTGCCGGGCTCGGGTGCGTGCGGCGGTGCGGGGCCGGGGGGTGGTCATGTCGCGGTCGTCCTCCGTCGTGGTCGGAGAGGTCCCGCGCCCGCCGCGCACGGCACCGGGGACCGGGCCGCGCACGACGACCACGGGAGGAGAGAAGCCCGACTCCCTACGCCGGTACCAACCGGATCAGGTTCGAGGGTCTGCGGTGGTCCGCACTCTCAGCGTCCTCGTGCCGCACCCGGTCGGGCCCGGCAGCTGACGCTCCCCTGTCGTTCAGGGGCGATCCTAACCCCGACCTGTGGGATCGCCCGATGACGGGTAGCGTCCGTGCAGGCGAGGACGACGAGGAGGCCCGGATGACGAGCGACGAGAAGAAGCAGTCCATGAGCGCCAAGATCGTGGGCGCGGTGGTCGCGCTGGCGGCGACCTGGGTGGTGCACCGCGTGATCGACTCGGTGTGGGAGAAGACCAGGGGCCACAAGCCGCCCGCGGCGGACTCCAGCGAAGACGACATCAACTTCGGCGAGGTCGCCGCGGCGGCCGCCGTCACCGGCGCGGCCATCGGGCTCTCGCGCGTGCTCGCGACCCGCGGCGCCGCGAAGATCGCCGCGCGCATCGTCGGCTGACCGTCGTCGGCTGACCTACGGTCGCCGCGCGGCACCCCGCCGCGCGGCGACCGCACGCACGAGCGCAGCGGGGGCCTCGCGCAGCGGCACGTCGCGCGGCAGCCCCAGCGGCACGGCCACGGCCACCACGGTGAGCACCCACGCCCAGTAGTCCAGGCCGAGGAACGCCCAGATGCTCCCGTGCATCACGAGCACGGCCAGCGCGAACGGGATCCGGGTGGCGCGCAGCGCGAGCAGCACGGGCGCACCGAGCTCGAGGCAGATCGCGCCGCCGGCGAGCAGCTGCGGCAGCCACGGCTGGTCGGCGACCAGGTGGGTGAACCCGTCACCGAACGGGGATCTGCCCCAGCGCAGCACCCACGCCATGTTGTCGCCGACGACCCAGTCGATGCCGCTGTGCCGCAGCTTCTGCGCGCCCGTGAGGAAGTACACCGTGGCGACGACAGCCAGGGCGGCGCGCGGCGGCCAGCCCCACGCGACCCGCTCGTCGCGCGCGCCCACGTCCCTGCCGGGCACCCGGGCGAGCAGCAGGACGGCACCCACCGTGACCGTCAGGACGTCGTTGTGCATGACCTTGCCCGAGCTGCCCCACAGCCCCGCCAGGACCGTGTAGGCGACCCACGCGAGCGCGAAGCCGGCGCGCGGGCTGCGACGGGCGACGACGAGCGTCACGCCGACCAGGCCCGCGACCTGCAGGGCCACGAGCAGCCACGGCGGCACCGGCGCGGGGAACCAGCCGACCAGGGTGGCGCGGAACGTCAGGACCTCGGGCCGCTCGGCCACGAGCGTCCAGTCGCGGGTCGCGAGCCGCAGCCCGATGACGAGCGCGACGAGCGTGTGCACCTCGAGGAGGCGGAACGCCGGGCCCGGGGCGACCAGCCGGTCGTCGACGCGCGCGAGCAGCTCCCGGCGGCGCATGACCACGGGCGCCGCGGTGATCACGGGGCGACCTCGACGAGCAGCGTGCGGGACGTCTCGCGCCGTTCACCGGTGTCGGGGTCCAGCTCGAGCACGACCCGCTCCAACCGCGCGTCCGCGACGCCTCCGGGGTCGATGCCCGCGGCCCGCAGCCACGCCCGCACCATCGCCCGCTGCTCGCCCGGGGCGGCGTCGCGGACGCGTGGGTACTGCCGGCCCGTCGTGGCGACCACCGGGTTGCGCGGGTCCAGGCGCACGGGCGTGCGTGTGCCGTCGGGTGCGACCGCGACCAGCTCGACCGACGCCGCGGTGCCCGTGCGCACGTCGCTGAACAGCCGGTAGGCGGTCAGCGGCCACAGCTCGTGCTGGAACGCCGCGACGAGGAGCAGGAGGCCGACGGCGGACCAGGTCACGCCCCGCGCCCGGCGGCGCTCGCGCGTCTCGTCGTCCGCGGGTGCGCCCGTCGACAGCAGGCCTGCCTCACGACCGTCGCCCACACGTCCCTCGACCTTCTCGCGGCGCCCCGGATGTCCAGGTCGTCAGGTTACGGGCGGGCACGGCACCCGGGGGCGAGTTCGCGTCCTGGACGTGGACGACGCGAGAATGGCGCCCATGGACGTCGTCGTCGTCGGTTCCGGACCCAACGGTCTCGCTGCTGCGGTCACGATGGCGCGCGCCGGGCTGTCCGTCACCGTGCTGGAGGCACAGCCCACCGTCGGCGGCGGCGCACGCACGCTGGACCTCGGCCTGGCCGACGGCGTGGTGCACGACGTCTGCTCGGCGGTCCACCCGATGGCGTGGGCGTCCCCGTTCTTCCAGGCGTTCGGGCTCGAGCGCCGCGTCGAGCTGCTGGTCCCCGAGGTCTCGTTCGCCCAGCCGCTGCCCGACGGCCGCGCCGGGATCGCGTGGCACGACCTGGACCGGACGGTCGCGGGGCTCGACGAGGACGGGCCCGCGTGGCGCTCGCTCGTCGGTGCCCTGTCGCGGCACACCGACGACGTCGTGCGCGTCGCCCTCGGCGACAAGCGCAGCATCCCCGCCGGCCTGGTACCCGGCGGCCTCGTCGGGGCGGCCCGGTTCGGCCTGGGCGTCGCCGAGCAGGGCACGCCCGCGTGGGGCGCGCGGTTCCGCGGCGACGTGGCCCCCGCGCTGCTCACCGGGGTCGCCGCGCACGCCATCTCGCGCCTGCCCAGCCTCGCCGGCGCGGGCACGGCCCTGCTCCTGGCGTCCCTGGCGCACGCGGGCCAGGGCTGGCCGATCCCGCGCGGCGGCTCGGGCGCGATCGTCGCCGCACTGGTCGAAGACCTGCGCGCGCACGGCGGGACGGTCGTCACCGACCACCCCGTACGCTCGCGCGCCGACCTCCCGGCCGCCCGGTGCTACCTGTTCGACACCACGCCCCGCGGGCTCGTGGACGTGCTGGGCGACGAGCTGCCCGCCCGCCGGCGCGCGGCGCTCGAGCGTTACCGGCACGGCGACGCCGCGTCGAAGGTCGACTTCGTCCTGTCGGCGCCCGTGCCGTGGGAGCACCCCGACGTCGCGCGCGCCGGCACCGTGCACGTGGGCGGGACGCGCGCCGAGATGGCGCGCGCCGAGGCGGACGTCCACGCGGGGCGCCACGCCGAGCTGCCGATGTGCCTGGTCAGCGACCCGTCGGTCGTCGACGACGGCCGCCGCAGCGGCGACCTGCGTCCCCTGTGGTCCTACGCGCACGTCCCGGCGGGGTCGGACGTCGACACGACCGAGGCCGTCACGCGGCACATCGAGCGGTACGCCCCGGGGTTCCGGGACGTCGTCGTGGCGTCCCGGTGCGTGCCCGCGTCGCAGATGTCGCACCACAACGCCAACTACGTCGGTGGCGACATCTCCGCGGGCGCCGTGGACCTGCCGCAGATGTTCGCGCGGCCCACGCCGACGCTCGACCCGTACGCCGCCGGTGCCGACGGCGTGTACCTGTGCTCCGCGGCGACCCCGCCGGGCCCCGGCGTGCACGGGCTCGGCGGGTGGTTCGCCGCGAGCCGCGCGCTGCGCCGCGAGTTCGGCATCCGCGTCCGGTCGGTGTTCGCCGCCTGACGGACGGGCGACGCCTCAGACGTCGTCGCCGGTCCCGTCGGTCTGGGTGTCGTCGAGGTCGCGCGTCAGCTCGTCGACCACCAGCAGGTCGTTGCGGACCTTGCCGGTCCGGAAGCCCGCGCGCCCGACCATGTGCGCGGCCACCGGTGCCGTGAGCATCTGGAAGATCGCCACGAGCACGAGCGCCCACACCGCGCCACCCTCGCGCAGGCGCAGCGCGAGGCCGACGAGCACGAGGATCAGGCCCAGCACCTGCGGCTTGGTGCCGGCGTGCATGCGGGCCAGCAGGTCGGGGAAGCGCAGGGCGCCGACGCCCGCGGCGAACGCGAAGAACGCGCCGCCCAGCAGGCAGATGATCGACACGGCGTCCGCGGCCGCCTCCCACATCGTGGCGCTCATCGTGCCTCCTCGTCGGCGGGGCCGCCGTGGTGCTCGTCGTCCGGCTCGGGCTCGACGGTGTCGCGCGAGCTCGACGGGACGTCGCGCTCCGCGTCGGCGACGGCCTGCTCCTCGGCCTCGACCACGCGGCGGCGACGGCGGCGCGTCTCCTCCTCCTCCTGCTCGAGGCGGCGCTTCTCCGCCTCCTCGGCGGCGACCTCCTCACGCGTGCGCACCCGGCCCTCGCCCTCGGGCTCGACGGACGCGAACCGCGCGACCGTCACCGAGCCCACGAACCCGACGAGCGACAGCACGACGAGCAGGGGCACGACGTCGGCACGCCGGAAGTACGCCGCGTACAGGGCGACGGCGGCGATCATCGTCGTGACGACGATGTCGAGCGCGACGGTCCGGTCGAGGATCGACGGCCCCTTCTCGGCCCGCACGATCGCGAGGGCCGCACCGAGGGTCAGCAGCACCCCGCCGATCACGACGACGACGTCGAACGGGCTCATCGCGACGCCACCTCCCGGTCACGACGTCCGCGCGGCAGGCCCGCGTCCGCCAGCTCCTGGTCGGACGCGAGCGCCCGCAGCACCCGCGCCTCCTGGTCGAGCACGCTCTGGCGCGCCTTCTCGACGCCGCCGCTGGTCTCGACGTCCAGGACGTGCACGTACAGGCGTCCGGTGAGCCGGTGCGCCTCGACGATGATCGACCCGGGCACGAGGGACACGAGCTCGGCCGTCATCGTCAGGTACAGGTCGGAGTGGCTGCGCAGCTGCACGCAGATCACCGCGCCCCGCGGCGTGTACCGGGGGCGCAGCGCCACGACGCTGACCTCGAACGACGCCCGCACGAGGTCGACCGCGAACCGCCCCAGCAGGACCAGCAGCCCCACCGGGTGCACGCGGCCGTGGAAGTCGACGGGCGTCATGCGCAGGCCGACCGTGACGAGGATGCCCAGCAGGGCGCCGTTGACGATGTTGCCCCACGTGACGTCGCCCCACAGCAGCACCCACACGACGGTGAGCCAGGCGATCGTCGCCCACTGGAAGCGCCAGCCGGTGCGGCGCGGGTGCAGGCTCATCCCCCCACCTCCGCGTCGTCGGCCGCACGCTGCGACTCGCCCTCGCCGCGCTGACCGTCGGGCAGCACGGCCTCGATGTACGGCCAGCGCTCCTGCAGCGTCTGCGCGGCGCGTCCCGTGTAGCCGTACAGCGGGCCGGCGAAGACGGTGAGCGCGAGGCTCACGACGACGAGCGCGGCCGTGGGCGCGACCATCATCATCGGCACCCGGTTGGCGGGCAGCTCCTCCGGCGGGCTCTGCCAGAACGCCTTGTTCCACGCCTTGATCAGCGCGTACAGCGTCAGCAGCGACGTCACGACGGACCCCACGACCAGCGCGTACCCGGTCGGCGTGCCCAGCTCGACGCCCGCCTCCAGCAGCCCCACCTTGCCGAGGAACCCGGAGAACGGCGGGATGCCGCCGAGGTTCATCGCGGGCACGAAGAACAGCACCGCCAGCACGGGCGTCATCTTCGCCAGCCCGCCGAGGCGGTCCAGGGACGTCGTGCCCCCGAAGCGTTCGATGAGCCCGACGACGAGGAACAGCGCGGTCTGCACGGTGATGTGGTGCGCGACGTAGTAGATCGCGGCGCTCCAGCCGTGCACGCTGCCCAGCGCGATGCCGAACATCATGTAGCCGATGTGGCTGACGAGCGTGAAGGACAGCAGACGCTTGACGTCGTCCTGCGCGACCGCGCCGAGGATGCCCACGACCATGGTCGCCAGCGCGACCCACATGAGGATGTCGTCGAGCCGCCCGCCCGGGAACAGCAGCGACTGCGTCCGGATGATCGCGTAGACGCCGACCTTGGTGAGCAGGCCCGCGAACACCGCCGTGACGGGCGCCGGCGCCGTCGGGTAGGAGTCCGGCAGCCACGACGACAGCGGGAACACGGCCGCCTTGATGCCGAACGCCAGCAGCAGCATGCACTGCAGCACCAGCCGGACCCCGGGGTCCACCTCCGGCAGCCGGATCGCGAGCTGCGCGAGGTTGACGGTGCCCACGGCCGCGTAGATCGCGGCGATCGCGACGAGGAACAGCACCGAGGACAGGATCGCGACGACGACGTAGATCGTCCCGGCACGGATCCGCTCGCGCGTCCCCGACAGCGTGATGAGCACGTACGACGCCGCGAGCAGGATCTCGAAGCCCACGTAGATGTTGAACAGGTCGCCGGAGAGGAACGCGTTGGCGACGCCCGCCGACAGCACGAGGTACGTGGGGTGGAAGATCGAGATGGGCGCGAACCGCTCACCGTCCTCGCGGCCCTGCGCCAGGGAGTAGATCAGGACGCACAGGATCACGACGGACGACACCGTGAGCATGAGGGCCGACAGGCGGTCCGCCACGAGGCTGATGCCGACGGGCGCCGCCCAGTCGCCGACCTCGACGACCACGGGTCCGGAGTCCGCGATGACGAGCAGCGCGGCCGACACCACGGCCACGATCGTCAGGGTCGCGAGCGAGACGATGCGCTGCAGCCGCGGGCGGCGGTACAGCGCGAGCGCCAGGCCGGCAGCCGACAGCGGCAGCACCACGGGCAGGGGGACGAGCCAGCCCCAGTCGGTCATCGTCCCTCCTCCCGGTGGGTGTGGTCGGTGCGCGGCGGCGGGCGTTCCCACGGGGCCTCGTCGAACGCCTCGCCCTCGTCGGTCTCGTCGCGGGCGCTGGCGGCCTCCTCGTCGAGCGTCTCGCCGTCGGACTCGGTGTCGTCGTCCTCGAACGCGCGCTCGTCGCGGGCGGCGAGGCGCACGATGCGGCGGTCCTCGACGTCGTCCTGCACCTCGTCGTGGCGGTGCAGCTGCCACGAGCGGTAGGCCATGGCCAGCAGGAACGCCGTCAGCCCGAGCGTGATGACGATGGCCGTGAGGATGAGCGCCTGCGGCAGCGGGTCGCTCATCGGCCGGTCGGACGCGACGCCGATGAGGGGCGGCGCGCCGGCCGCGCCGCCGGCGACGAGGATCAGCAGGTTGGTGCCGTTGCTGAGCAGCACGATGCCCAGCAGGATGCGCGTCAGGCTGCGCTCGAGGACGAGGTAGACCCCGACGGTGAACAGCACCCCGATCGTCACGACGAACACGAGGTTGGGGCTCATCACGACGTCCGTCACGGGGTCACCCCCCGACCGGAGCCGCCCAGGTCCGGCGGCACTGCTCCCGCGTCCACGGCGCCCGACCGGGTGCGCGCGACCACGACGTGGTCGTACCCGCTGACGGCGTGCTCGGCGACGTCGTCCTCACCGGTCTCGGCGCGACGGTCGATCTCGGCCCCCACGCTGCGCAGGATGTCCAGGACGAGCCCCACGACGACGAGGTACACCCCGACGTCGAAGAACAGGCTGGTCACGAGCTTGACCTCCCCCCAGAGCGGGAGGTGGAACTCGAAGATCCAGGACTCCAGCACGTTGCCGCCGACGAACAGCGCCACGAGCCCGACACCGGCCGACAGGAACAGCCCGGTGCCCAGGAGCACGCCCGGCTGCACGGGCGCGGCCTCGCCCAGCTCGTAGCGGCCGCCGGCGAGGTACCGCACCGCGAGCGCGATGCCCGTCACGAGGCCCGCGGCGAACCCGCCGCCGGGCTGGTTGTGACCGCTGAACAGCAGGAACGCGGAGTACACGATCATCGTGTGGAACAGCAGGCGCACGACGACCTCGAACACCACGGACCGGCGCTGCGGCGCGACGGTGCGCCCGGCGCGCAGCCACTCGCGCGCACGCGACCCGACGGCGCGCGGCGTGCCCGCCGACGGCGTCGGGGGTGCCTCGACGTCCGCCTCGCCCATGTCGGGTGCCGTGCTCGGGCGCCGCAGCGTCGCCATGGGGTCCGGCGTGCCGCCCCACACCGCGCGGTCGGCGGGCGCCTCGCGCTCGCGGAAGATCCGGCCGCCGCGCGCCGACAGGAACACGAGCGACGCGACGCCCGTGGCGGCCACGAGCAGCACCGAGATCTCGCCCATCGTGTCCCAGGCGCGGATGTCGACGAGGGTCACGTTGACGATGTTCTTGCCGCCCCCGAACTCGTAGGCCTCGGTCGCGAAGTCCGCCGACACCGGCGGGTGCACGCGCGCCGACGGTGCCACCAGCGCCACACCGGCCACCACGAGCCCGACGGCGAGACCCAGGCCGAGCCGCACCCAGCGCGACCCGGCGAGCGGCCGGTCGGAGAAGTACGGGGGGAGGCGGCGCAGCACGAGCACGAACACGACGAGCGTGATGGTCTCGACGAGCACCTGGGTGACCGCGAGGTCCGGCGCGCCGTAGAGCAGGAACATGCCGGCGATCGAGTACCCGCAGATGCCGGAGAGGATGACGGCCTTGAGACGCCGGCGGGCCCGCGCCACGAGGATCGCGGCGACGATCGCCGCGCCCGCGAAGACGGTCTGGGCCGCGTAGTCCCACGGCCGGGTCTCGGTGGGCAGCGACGTGCCGGTGAGCAGCGCCGTCCCGACCGCCACGACCCAGGTGAGGAGGATGACGCCGAGGTACAGCGGCAGCGAACCACGCTGCGTGACGGCCGTGACGTCGGCCGCGAGGTCGTCGAGCTTGCGCATCGAGCGGCGGTAGGTGTGGTCGGCCTCGATGAGGTGCGGCACGCGCGCCTGCCACCGCTCGACCTTGTCGCGCACGAGGAACAGCAGGCCGCCGACGCTCAGGATGCCGACCGTCAGCCACAGGACGAGGCCGAACCCGCCCCACAGCAGCAGGTGGCCGGGCTCCCCCACCGGGTACGTCCCGGCGTACGGCGCGAGCAGGTGCTCGCCGAGGTGCGGCAGCAGCGCGACCGCCAGGCCGAGGAACGACAGGATGAGCGCGGGCGCGGTCAGCAGGAACGAGGGGCGCATGACGGGCGCCGGCTCGACCGACTCGTCGCCGCCCACGGCCAGCGACGTGGTCGTCGCGACGCCGTCGGAGTCCTGCGTCTTGGACTGCGGCACGAGCGCGTCCTTGGTCGCGAACGCGCCCCACCAGAACCGCAGCCCGTACGCGACGGTGAGCGCCGACCCGACGACGACGGCTGCGAGGACGATCCAGCCGATCGTGCCGTCCTCGAGGTGGGCGACGCCCTCGAGCCCCGCCTCCTTGGCGACGTACCCCGCGAAGGGCGGCAGCCCGATCATCGACGCGGTCGCGAGCCCGCCCGCGAGCGCGGTCCACGGCAGCGCCCTGCCCACGCCGGACAGGCGCCGCAGGTCGCGTGTGCCGCACGCGACGTCGACCGTGCCGACGACGAGGAACAGCGCCGCCTTGAACATCGCGTGCGCGCCGAGCATCGCGAGCCCCGCCAGCGCCGTGGCCTTCGTGCCGAGGCCCACGAGCAGGATGATGAGGCCGAGCTGGCTGACGGTGCCGAACGCGAGGACGAGCTTGAGGTCGTGCTGGCGCAGGGCCCGGTAGCCGCCGAGCAGCAGCGTCCCGCACCCGAGGACCACGATCGTCCAGCGCCACACCGGCAGCTCGGAGTAGGCGGGCGCGAAGCGCGCGACCAGGTAGACGCCGGCCTTCACCATCGCCGCGGCGTGCAGGTACGCGCTGACGGGCGTCGGGGCCGCCATGGCCGCGGGCAGCCAGAAGTGGAAGGGGATCAGTGCCGACTTCGTCGCGGCGCCCGCGAGCAGGCACACGACGGCGGCGACGACCGCGGCCGACGCGGCCGGCGGGTCCGCCATGAGCGCGGACATCGAGTACGTCCCCGCGGCGTGGCCCAGGATGACGACGCCGACGAGCATCGCCAACCCGCCCGCGGTCGTCACGATGATCGCCTGCATGGCGGCGCGACGGCTCGCCTTGCGGTCGGCGTAGTGCCCGATGAGCAGGTACGACGTGACCGTCGTGAGCTCCCAGAACACGAACATCAGCAGCATGTCGTCGGCCGTGACGAGGCCGAGCATGGACCCCGCGAACGCCGTGAACACGCCGCCGAACCGGCTCAGCCCGGACGCCGTGGGCGAGAAGTACGCGGCGCAGTAGACGAGCACGAGCGCGCCGACACCGCCGACCACGACCGTCATCAGCCACGACAGGGTGTCGAGCCGGAAGCTCAGCTCGAGCCCGAGCGCGGGCACCCACTCGAGCACCTCGGTCGGGCCGCGCCCGGCCTGCACCTCGCCCGTCCAGGTCAGCGCCCACACGGCCGCCGACGCGGGCGCCGCCGCGAGCGCCCAGAACGCGCGGCGGCCCCACCAGCGGAAGAGGAAGGGCGCGACCAGGGCTGCTGCGAGGTGGATCGTCAGCAGCAGCAGCACGTCCGGCTCCGTCCGTGTCGGGGGCGGGTGGTCGGTCGGTCGGTGTGTCCGGGCCGTCGGGGACGGTCCGGGGGCACGGACCCGGTCCGCTCACGCGAGGCCGGGGGCCGCAGCCCGATGATGGGAAGGTGCGACCACGCGCGGCGCCCGTCGACCCAGCAGACGGACCCTGGCCGGTGGACGGCGGTTCCGTGCTGGTCGGGAACGTCGTGGTGGGTGCGGGGAACACGTCGATATTACCAACGGTTGACCGTGCTCCCCCCGCGCCGCCCTGGCACGACGCGACGTGCGCGACACCACGACGCGGCGGCTAGGTTGGCGCCGTGAGCGGACTCCAGGTGGGCGCGGTCGTGCTGGCGGCAGTGGCGACGGTGGTCGGCGTGGCCGTGTTCGTGCGCGGCGTCGTCGTCATCGTGCGGACGGTGCGCACCGGACGGCCCCTGCCGGGACGCTGGACGCCTGTCGGCCCGCGGCTCGCGACGCTCGTGCGCGAGGTGCTCGGCCACGGCCGCTTCCAGCAGCGCCCGGCCGTGCGGGCGGCCCACTGGGTGGTCATGGTGTCGTTCCCCGTGCTCGTCGTCACGCTGCTGACGGGCTACGGGCAGCTCGTCGACCCGCGCTACGGGCTGCCGTTCCTCGCGCACTGGGTGCCGCTGGAGTGGGCTGTCGAGGCCTTCGCGTGGCTGGGCCTGCTGGGCATCGCCTACCTGATCGCGCTGCGGCAGCGCGTGCGGCCACGCGCGGACGAGCCGGAGGTCGCGCAGCGGCGGTCGCGGTTCTTCGGGTCGAACCAGGTGTGGGCGTACGTCGTCGAGGCGACGGTCCTGCTCGTCGTCGTCGCGGTGCTGGCGCTGCGCGGGCTCGAGTACGCGCTGGGGGTGCAGGACGGCGAGGCGTGGGCCACCGCGCTGCACTTCCCGCTCACCGCGTGGTTCGGGGCGGCGTGGACGGCCGTGGCCCCCGGGACGCTCGCGACGGCCGTGGTCGTCGTCGCGCTGGTCAAGATCCTGGTGTCGATGGCGTGGTTCGTGGTCGTCGGGCTGCTGCCGACGATGGGCGTCGCGTGGCACCGGTTCCTCGCGGTCGTCAACGTGTACGCGCGGCGGGAGCCGGACGGCACGCCCGCGCTGGGCCCGCTCGTGCCGCTGCGGGACGCCGCGGGCGAGTCGCTCGACCTCACGGCCGTCGACGACCTGCCCGACGACCTGCGCCTGGGCGTCGGCGCCATCGAGGACCTGCGCTGGAAGGGGCTGCTCGACGTCGCGACGTGCACCGAGTGCGGCCGCTGCCAGGACCAGTGCCCCGCGTGGGCGACCGGCAAGCCGCTGAGCCCCAAGCTGCTGACGCTCGCGCTGCGCGACCACGCGGCCGCGACCGCGCCGTACGTGCAGGCGGCGCGCGCCGCGGGGGCGTCGCCCGACGCGCTCGCTGACCCGCACCTGGGTGTCGACCTGGTCGCGTCCGGCGTCATCGACCCCGACGTCCTGTGGGCGTGCACCATGTGCGGTGCGTGCGTGCAGCAGTGCCCCGTCGACATCGAGCACGTCGACACGATCGTCGACATCCGCCGCTACCAGACCCTCATGGAGTCGGCGTTCCCCGCCGAGCTCGGCGGCACGTTCACCAAGATGGAGCGGCGCGGCAACCCGTGGGGCCTGCCCGCGCGCCAGCGCCTCGACTGGGCCAAGGGTCTGGAGTTCGACGTGCCGGTCATGGGCGTCGACCTGGAATCCGCGGCCGACGTCGACTGGCTGTTCTGGGTCGGCTGCGCGGGCGCGTTCGAGGACCGTGCCAAGAAGACGACGCGCGCGGTGGCCGAGCTGCTGCACGCCGCCGGCGTCACGTTCGCCGTCCTCGGCGACGGCGAGACCTGCACGGGCGACCCCGCCCGGCGCGCCGGCAACGAGGCGCTCTACCAGATGCTCGCGGCTCAGAACGTCGAGACGCTCAACGAGGTCGGCGCGCAGCGCATCGTCGTGACGTGCGCGCACTGCTTCAACACGCTGTCGCGCGAGTACCCGGCGATGGGCGGGCGCTACGAGGTCGTGCACCACACGCAGCTGCTCGACACGCTGGTGGGCGAGGGGCGCCTGCGGTTCGCTCCGGGGGTGGGCGAGGACGCCGACGGGGCCACCGTGACCTACCACGACCCCTGCTACCTGGGCCGCCACAACGAGGTGTACGAGCCCCCGCGCGAGCTGCTGGCCGCGGCCGGCGTCACGCTCGCCGAGATGCCGCGCAACCGCGAGACGTCGTTCTGCTGCGGCGCCGGCGGCGCGCGGGTGTGGATGGAGGAGACGATCGGCGAGCGCATCGGCACGGTCCGCGCGGCCGAGGCCGCGGCCACCGGGGCGTCCGCGATCGCCACCGCGTGCCCCTTCTGCACGGTGATGCTCAGCGACGGCGTCGCGGCGCACGCACGGGCGTCGGCGGACGGCGGCGCGGCGGCGGGCCCGACGACGCCGGGCGGGAGCGGCACGCCGGACGGCACGACGCCGGACGACGTCGGCACCCACCCGACACCCGGTGCCGCCGCGACCGGCACGCACGAACCCGCCGCCCCCCACGAGCCCACCGCTGCGGGCCCCCGCCCGCAGGTGGGCGTCCCGGAGGTCGCCGACATCGCCGTCCTCCTCCGCGACCGCCTGGCCCACCAGGGCTGACCCCCGCCCCCGGAAGTGGTCGCACCTGCGACCACTTCCGGCCCATCGCCGGGCAGATGTGACCACTTCCCGTCAGGAGAACGCCCTCGTTACCGTGGAGCATGGCCCTTGATCGCGCCCTGCTCGACTGGCTGCTCGACTCCGATCCTGCGCTGCGGTGGCAGGTCGAGCGTGACCTCGTCGGTGCGCCCGAGGAGGTGTGGCGGGCGACCCGGGCGCGTGTGACGACCGAGGGGTTCGGTGCGCGGCTGCTCGCGCTGCAGGACGACGACGGCCAGTGGGCGGGCGGCGCGTACTTCCCGCGCGGCTTCGACTTCGAAGGGCCCGAGGCGCAGCCCGGCGCGGGTCAACCGTGGACGGCGACGACGTGGACCCTCAACGCGCTGCGCGACTGGGGGCTCGACGCAGCCGTGCTCGCGGGCACGGCCGACAAGCTCCAGGCCAACAGCCGCTGGGAGTACAACGACGAGCCGTACTGGGCCGGCGAGGTCGACTGCTGCATCAACGCCTTCACGCTCGCGAACGGCGCGTGGCTCGGCGCGGACGTCACCGGGCTCGCGGCGTGGTTCCCCGAGCACCGGCTGCCCGACGGCGGCTGGAACTGCGAGTGGGTCGAGGGCTCGACGCGCTCGTCGGTGCACTCGACGCTCAACACCGTGAAGGGCCTGCTGTCGTACGAGGCCGCGACCGGCTCGGACGCGGTGCGCGCCGCCCGGCACGCCGGTGAGGAGTACCTGCTCGAGCGCCGGCTGCTGCGGCGCGTGACCGACGGCGAGCCGCTCGGGCCCTGGGTGACGGTGTTCTGCTACCCGTTCCGCTGGCGGTTCAGCACGCTGAACGCGCTCGACCACTTCCGCGCGGCGGCACTGCACGACGGCACCGCGCCCGACGCACGCCTGGCCGACGCGGTCGAGACCGTGCGCGCCGCCCGGCAGCCCGACGGCACGTGGCTGCAGGAGCACCGGCTGCCGGGGCGCGCGTGGTTCGAGGTCGACGTGCCGCCGGGCGAGCCCTCCCGGTGGCTGACCTTCCACGCCGCGCGCGTCCTGGCGTGGTGGGACGGCGAGGTCAGCGGAACTCGAACCTGAGAGCGACCGTCGGGTCGATGCTCGTGACGATGGCGGTGTAGAAGGCCCTGGCCTGGTCCTCGAGGATCTCCCGGTTCTCGTCGATGTACTGGTCCTGGCCACCCTCGTCGAGGACGTTGTTGATCATCTCCACGGTGTCGATCTGGGGAGTCACCCAGCTCAGGACGCCGTTGTCCTCGACGACCGTCCTGAAGCTCTCGTCGTCGTGCCCGATGAAGATGAACTCGGGGACGGAGATGACCAGCTCGTCCTCGCCGGCCCGGTCGATCCTCACGTCGCTGCCCTCGATCCCCAGCTTGGCGTTGAAGCCGTACTGCACGAACGACGACCTCCCGGTGCCGGGAACGTCCATCCCCAGGAACGAGCCCGTCTCGGACTGCTCGGCGATGCCCTGGATCCCCAGGCTCAGGAGCACGACCTGCTCCTCCCGCGTGATCGAGCTGACGATCTCGGCGTCGCGGTCCTGCGAGCCGACGTCGAACAGGGAGAGGTCGGGGAAGGCGCGCATCACCCCGTACGCCAGGAGCGCGCCGACGCAGGCGGCCCCCACGACCCACGCGGCCGTCCTGGGTGAACGCGACGTCTCCATGGGGCTCCCTGAACTCTCTCCGGCTCGAGCGGGGCGCGGCGCCGGAGCGCCCGGCAGCGCCCCAGGCTCCCGCACGAGCGCGCCGTCGGCACGTCGGAGATCGTCGCGCGGCCGCGTGGGCCACTTCGAGAACAGCGGCCAGGCGCGCTGATACCGCTGCTGATACCATCACGCCATGGCGATGACACTTCGACTCGACGCGGCCGAGACCGAGGCTCTGAGACGCCGCGCGGAGGTCGAGCACCGTTCGATGCAGGACGTGGCCCGCCAAGCCGTTCGCGACTACATCGAGCGCACCTCGCGAGAGGACCTCATCAACGCGGTGATGGACAGTGAGCTCCCCCGGTACGCCGAGGCGCTCGAGCGCCTCGGCCGATGATCTACCTCACCGCCGAGGAGCTGCTCGTCGTCGCGCGGCGCGTCGTCGGCGATCTGGTCGTGCGTGACATCGGCCTCGTGGAGTCGGCCGCCGCACGACCACGGACTCAGGTTGGCGGGACCGACGCGTACCCCGACCTCCTCACCAAGGCGGCCGCACTGCTCCACTCGCTGACTCGCAACCACGCCCTGCTGGACGGGGACGAGCGACTCGCACTCGCGGGCACCATCGTGTTCCTGGGCGTCAACGGCACGCGACTGGTCGCGACGAACGACGACGCCTACGACCTCATCATGGACGTCGCTGCCGGCCGGGTGGACGACGTCGGGAGCATCCGCGAACGCCTCGCACGCCTGACCGAAGCCTGGTGAGCAGCAGCCGACCTGACTCGGGCAGATGCGGGATGACGGCGTGTGCCGCGGTCAGCAGAACGTCGGTACCAGCCGACCAGCGACCCGCTCGACGGCGGCGAGGCCCGATGTGAGCGCAGTGATCCGTGCAGGAGCGTCGATCATCTCGACGACGAACAGCAGCTCAGGCGCCTGGCGAACCCGTATCTCGCGCACAGATCGACCAGCGCGCGGTACTGGCGCTCGTCCGGTCGACTGCTTGCCCAGCGCTGGGCAGCAAGATAACTTGTCACCGTGGACAGCGAGCCGTTCGTTCTTCACAGCGCCTACAGGCACGGCGTGTCAGAGGACTCGATCCGGCATGCGCTACGCAACCACATCGACCTGTTCGACGTGGGAGACGGTATGACGATGGTCATCGGTCCGGACCGCAGCGGCGGTCTCATCGAAGTCGGTGTCGTCGAGCGCTATGACGACCTGTACGTCGCACACGCCATGCCAGCACGACCGAAGTTCCTGAGGTGATGCCCATGCCCCGCTCACTGGACGAGATGATGGCTCAGGCCGACGACCTGGCCGACCGCTTCGAGTCGTACGAGCCCGAGCCCGGCGACCGTGACACCGTCTCGCCTCTCACGCAGCTGCGGCTCGCCGCCCTCAAGCGCGCCGAGGCTGAACGTGAGATCGCCGAGGCCGTCGCGAACGCCCGACGTTCGGACACGTCGTGGAAGGTCATCGGCGCTGCGGTCGGGACAAGCGGCGAAGCGGCGCGTCAGCGGTACGGCAAGCGCGCATCCTGACTGACAGCCGAACCGGCCAAGGCCGAGCCGGTGGTGCCTTACCTCCTCCGGGGAACCCCGCCTCCCGCGCGCTAGCGTCGAACCCGTCGCCACCGATCGAGGGAGGCCGTCGTGAGCAGCGTGGGTCGACGCCGGAGGTCGGCCGAGGCGGGCCGGCGTCCGGGCTGCGCGCTCCTCGCGGTGCTCGCCGTCGTGGCCCTCGTCGTCACACTGGTCACCGTGCTCCAGCGCACGCTCGTGTACTTCCCGGACCGGACCGACGTCGGCACGGTCGCGGGCCGTGTGCCCGGCGCACGTGACCTCGTGCTGCGGACCGACGACGGTCTCGACCTGGCGGCGTGGCTCGTGCCGCCCGCGGGCGAGGACCGGGAGGTCGCGGTCCTCTACCTGCCGGGCAACGGAGGCAACCGGCTGGGCAGGCTCGACGTCGCGCGGGAGATCGCCGCGCGGGGCTTCACGGTGCTGCTGCTGGAGTACCGCGGGTACGGCGGGAACCCCGGCCGGCCCAGCGAGCAGGGCCTGGCCCGTGACGCGCGGGCGGCGGCCGCGGCGCTGCGCGACGAGGGGTTCGACCCGGCGAGGACGCTGTACGTCGGCGAGTCCATCGGCACCGGCGTGGCGTCGCGGCTGGCCACGACGGACCCACCCGCCGGTCTCCTCCTGCGCTCCCCGTTCACGTCGCTCGTGGACGTCGGGCGTGCGCACTACCCGCTCCTGCCCGTGGGGCTGATCCTGCGCGACCGCTTCCCGAGCGCCGAGCACCTGGGCGGCAGCGAGGTCCCGGTGCGCGTGCTGCACGGCTCCGACGACGACGTCGTGCCGTCGCGGCTCTCGGCGGAGCTGGCGGCGCGCGTGGGCAACCTGCAGGGCGAGGTGGTGGTGCCCGGGGCGGGCCACAACGACGCGATCTGGTTCGGTCCGCGCCTCGCCGACGAGGTGGTCGAGCTCGCGGAGGCGGTCGTCGGCTAGTGGTCGCGCTCGGCGGGGGTGGATCAGGGGGACGGCGTGACGTCGTAGAACGTGAGCCGGGCACGCTTGGTCGGCAGGTCGACCTCGGGGCCGAGGGTGAAGCCGGCCCGCTCAAGCACGCGCAGCACGGCCACGTTGCGCGCGTCGGGCTCGCCGACGATCCGCGTCGCACCTGTGCGGTCCGCCATCACCCGCGCCATCTCCCGCACGAAGCGCGGAGCGTAGCCGGCGACCGCCCGCGGGGGGCGGGCACCGATGAGCACGTGCGCGCCGAGGTCGCCGGGCTGCACGTCGTACACCTCCCCCACGTGGTCGAGCGCGGGCTCGTACGCCTGCACGAGCGCGACCGGCGTGCCGTCGATGCGCACGAGCAGCGCGTGGTGGTGCGTCATCGCGTCGACCACCGCGTAGGTCTCCCGGAGCTCGTCGACGCTCAGGTGGCTCAACCCCCAGAACGCGGTGCCCCGCGCGGTGCACCAGGCGTGCAGCGTCGGCATGTCGGCGTCGAGGTCGAGCACGGCGGTGGTCAGCACGCCGACGCCGTCGACGGTCCGCTCGTCGAGCACCGTCCCGCCCGGCAGTCCGTCCCACGCCGCCGTCAGGCCCGGCACGCGGGTGCCCGACGCCGTGCTCACTCCCCCACTCCCGTCGGCAGCGGCTCGGGCGTCAACGACGCCCAGTCCGTCACGACCTCGACGGTCCCCGCGACCGCCCACGTCGGGTGCTGGTCCGCGAAGTGCGGGCTGCGCGGGTCGCCGCTGCTGCTCCCGAACGGCACGCCCCAGCGGCTGCGCGACCGGTCCTGCAGGTCCCACACCCAGCGGGCCACCGACCCGCGGAACGCCCCGTCGGTCATGCCCGGGACGGTCCCGGTGCAGCGCACGGTGTCCTGGTCGCCGCCCAGCGGCAGCGCCGGGACGACGGGCACGGCCGCCCCCGGCACGTCTGCCAGCACGTGGGCCGGGAGCACGGTGTGCCGGGCCCCCCAGGTGCTGCCGTCCGCGCGGACGGCGACCTCCTCCAGCGCCGCGCGGACGTGCGCGGGCCCGTCGACGCCCAGGTCGGCGCGGTCGAGCAGCGCCGGGAGCGCGGCGCCGACCCGGCCGCGCAGGCCGAACCACGCGTCGAACGCCGGGCCCGCGACGTGCGGGGCACCGAGCGCGCGGACGGCCGGCTCCTCGACGAGGCGGGTGACGAGCACCGCGCGCAGGTCCGCGAGCAGCGCCGCCTCGACGGAGCTCGCGTCCATGCGCAGGTCCCACGCGAGCAGCCGGTCGCGGACCGCGGCGGCCGCCGGGCTCAGGCCGTCGAGGCCCGCGGTGTGCCGCAGCAGCCGCCCGGCGCCCGCCCAGTGGGTGTCGCCGTGGACGTCCCCCATGTCGGCGACGCGCCACACCGGGCGTCCCGCGAGCAGGTGGGCGATGCGGGCGGCGCGGTCCGGTGCGTAGACGCTTCCGTGGTCGCGGTCCGCGCCGGCCGGGCGCTCGTTCGCGTCCACGGCGACGTCGGTGACCTCGCGCGGCACGGCCAGGGTGCGCCACGGCCGCGGTGCGTGCGCGGGGTCCCACGCGCGCAGCGACAGCAGCCGGTCGTGCGGCGCGCGGTCGGCCACGCGGCCCGCGTCGAACGTCAGCACCGTGCCACCGGAGTCGGCCGCCAGGACGCGGTTGACGGGGTCGACCCAGCCGGTCAGCGCGGCGGCGACGTCGTGCGCGGTGCGGGCGCGCAGCAGCGGACGCAGGCACGCGAGGCCGAGGTCCGCGTCGACGTGCGCCTGCAGCCGCACCGACCGCGCCTCCTCGAGGCCGGCGCGCGGCAGCGCACCGGTGACCACGCCGTCCTGGTCGACGGGACGTCCCGGCGGCATGCCGCGCACCACGACGGGCCCGCGCGCGGTCTCGAGGGCCTCGACGGTCAGCGGCTCCCCGCCGCGCACGCGCACGTGCACGGTCGTCGCGGTGACGGGCTCGACGCCGTGGGGGCCGAACGCCTGCCAGCCGTCGTCGTCCCGCAGGAGCATCTCGCGGTACAGCTCGGCGGCGTGCGCAGCGGCGTTGGTGATGCCCCACGCGGCGGTGCCGGTGTGACCGAAGTGGGGCAGGCCCGGGACGCCGGGGAACGCCAGGCCGAGCACGTCGTACTCGGGGCAGGCGAGACGGATCTGCTGGTAGGGACCGGGCAGCTCGAGCACGCGGTGCGGGTCGCCCGCCAGCAGCGGCATCCCGCTCCCGGTGCGTGTGCCGTGCAGCGCCCACGCGTTGGAGCCGCTGGTCGGCCCGTCGGCAGCGGGGTCGAGCAGGCGCACGAGCTCCAGGGGGTCGACGTCCGCCAGGCCGGCGTGCCCGGAGGCCCGGGCGGACCGCACGACGTGGTCGTGCCACAGCACGCGCGGGAAGGTCGAGAACAGCGCGTGGGCGACGAGGAAGACCCCCAGCGGTGCCCACGCGGGCCACGGGTCGTCGGGCGTGGTGCCGCCGAGCACCCGGTCGAGCTCGTCGACCTCGACCGGCCGGGGTGCCGACGCGAGCCCGGCGTCGACGCCCGCGGTGTACGCGTCGACCCACGCGCGGTCCTCGTCCCCGAGCGCCGCGTACGCCCGCTGGGCGAGGTCCGGCAGCCGCAGCCGGTGCGCGACGACGTCCCAGGCGATGCCGCCGTCACCGATGTGCTCGGCGAGCCGGCCCTCGGCGCGCCACCGGTCGGTCTGCACCTGCCACGTCCGGTCGCGCGCGGTCACCCAGCCCTGCCCGTACGCCAGCGCGGGCTCGTCCGACGCGCGCACGTGCGGCACGCCCCAGTCGTCCCGGAAGACCTCGAACGGCATCACGCGCCGCCGTCGCGCGCGACCGGGTTGGCCAGCGTCCCCGCGTAGATGAGCGACGACGACTGGTCGGCCAGGTCGACCATCTGCAGCGTGTTGCGCAGCTGCAGGCGGTTGAGGCACGAGTGCGCGAACCGCGGCGCCCGCAGGTCGACGCCCGATGGCAGGTCCGGGTGGTCGGCGTGGTGCGCGTCGATCGTGTCGGCGACGACGCCCCAGAACCGCTCCTCGGTGAGCACGCCGTCGGTGACGAGGATCGCGGCGAGGTGCCGCAGCACGCCGTCGAGCACGTCGGTGAAGATCGCCAGTGCCTTCTCGTCGTCGTCGACGACCGCGCGGATGCGCTCGACCGCCGCCGGCAGCGGGCGGTCGGACACGACGGCGACCTCCTCGCCGATGTCCTTGAGCAGCGCGCCGACGGGCACGTGGTCCTGCCACACGAGCAGCACGTTCTCGCCGTGCGGCATGAACGCCAGGTCGTGCGCGCGCAGGCAGTGCACGAGCGGGCGCAGGTAGACGCGCAGGTAGGCCCGCAGCCAGTCGGCGGGGTCGAGGCCCGACGCCCGGACCGCGGCCGTGGCGAACGCATCGCCCGCCGCGTCGCGGTGCAGCAGCGCGGCCATCGTCGTCGCGCGCTGCCCGGGCGCGAGGAACGCGTACGGCTGCTCGCGCCACAGCGCCGCCAGCATCTTGCGGTGCGCGCTGGGGCGCGGCGTGCGGTGGTAGACGTCGCCCGTGTAGCCGATCGACGCGCGCTCGCGCAGGACGCGCACGCCGCAGGCCACGAGCTCGGGGTCGCCGTCGACGAGGTCGGCGACCCAGTCGTTGATGGCGGGGGTCGCCCGCATGTACGCCGGCGACAGGCCCCGCAGGAAGCCCATGTTCTGGATCGCGACGGCGGTCTTCACGTAGTGCCGGTCGGGGCGGTCGACGTTGAGGAACGTGCGGATCGACTGCTGCGCGCGGTAGGTGTCGTCGGACTCGCCGAGCAGGACGAGGTCGCGGCGCGCGACGTCGGGCGCGAAGGTCACCGCGACGCGGTGCTCCCACTGCCAGGGGTGCACGGGCAGGTAGCGGTAGTCGGCGGGGTCGAGGCCGAGGCATCGCAGGTGGT
This sequence comes from Cellulomonas dongxiuzhuiae, assembly GCF_018623035.1. Taxonomy (NCBI): domain Bacteria; kingdom Bacillati; phylum Actinomycetota; class Actinomycetes; order Micrococcales; family Cellulomonadaceae; genus Cellulomonas; species Cellulomonas dongxiuzhuiae. The sequence goes on along the minus strand of NZ_CP076023.1, from coordinate 223,923 downwards.
CCGCGAAGCGCTCGCGCGTCGACTCGTCGAGCTCGTGGCGGTACAGCGCGTCCTCGGTGAGGCCCGCGCCCGTGGCGACGTGGCTGACGGCGCGCCGGGCCGCGAGCCACACGAGCCGCACGGGACGCCCCGCCTCGGGCGCGTACGCGTCGTGCTCGCCGACGCCGTAGCCGATGCGGCCGTTGTTGGCGATGAACGACGGGTGGCCCTCGGTCATCGCCTGCTCGACGGTGGCGAGGTCGGCGTGCAGCAGCTCGGCGCTCGTCGGGCCGCCGTGCGCGCGGCGGTACGCGGCGCTCGCGAGGGTCGAGGACAGCTCCTCGAGGTAGAGCGCGAGCAGGTCGTCGGGGACCCGCAGCAGCGGCTGCAGCTCGAGCACCAGGTCGAGCACGTCGAGGGGCGCGGGCCGCCCGTCGACCTCCCGGGTGAGCGTGGTGCGGTCGATCGCCCAGTGCTCCAGCGCGAGGCGCCGGGCCCGGAACCGGTAGACGACGGCGACGCCGTCGGCCGTCTCGAGCGTCAGGACGTACGCGCGCCGCAGGTCGGCCGGGGACGTCACCGCCGCCCGGTCGACGGCCGGCGCCAGCAGCCGCTCGTGCGCGAGCTCGGCGATCGCCTTGGTGACGAGGTGGCGCTGCGCCGCCTCGAGGTGCTCGGGCGTGAGGTGGTCGGCGGGGTGCGGCGGGCGGTGGGCCGCGGCGGGCCGGTGCGGCGCGGGCGAGTGCGGCGCGGGCGGGGCGACGGGCAGGTCGAGCGTCATCGGGTGTCCTCGTGGGTCGTGGTGGCGCCGAGCCGGCTGGCCGCGAAGCTCTCGCGCGTGCACACGGACAGCGCCGCGCGCTTGCCGGGCAGCTCGATCTCGCGGACCACGCGGAACCCGGCGGCGGCGTTCTTGGCGGCGATGGCCGTGTTGCGCACGTCCGGCTCGACGACGACGCGCTGCGCGCGCAGGGTGCCGAAGCAGAAGCGCAGGGTCGCGGCCATGACCGCGTCGGTCAGGCCGTGCAGCGGCGCCCGCTGCGGTGGCGCGACCAGCAGGTGCATCCCGACGTCCCCCGCGCGGGCCCGGTACACGCCCTTGAGCAGGACCCGCGACGGGTCGTACGTCTCGACCATGAACGTGGGGTGGCCCGCGACCCGGCCGATCCACGCGTGCTCGTCGGTGGACCGCGCGAGCCGCTGCTCGTACGCCAGGACCTCGTCGAGGCCCAGGTCCGTCATCTGCCAGAAAGCCGACGCCGGGTGCGTCAGCCAGTGGTGCAGCACCTGCGCGTCCCGCTCCGGCACGACGCGGTCCAGGCGGACGGGGCCGATGCGCTTCCACGCCTCGTCGCGGACCGTCTGCGCCGACAGCGGCTCGGTCCGCATCGCGCGCCAGTCGGTCACCGGGCGGCCCCGCCCGCGAGCGCGGCGGCCCCGGCAGCAACCGTCCCGGCGGCACCCGCCCCCACGGTGCCGGACGGCGGCGGCGTCCCGGCGGGCACGCCGAACTCCTGGAACGCGATCCGCTGCTCGCGCGGGTACACCTCGCGCCCGCACACGGCCGCGAGGATCGTCGACGAGCGCCACGCCCCGAAGCCGAGGTCCGGGGCGGTGACGCCGTGCGTGTGCTCCTCGCCGTTCTGGACGAACACGCGGCGCCGCCCGCCGTCGACGGAGTAGTCGCGCGCGACGGCCAGGCGACCGTGCTCGTCGTGGTCGAGGCGGCCGGCGATGCCCGCGACGACGTCCGGCACCTGCGCCGCGTAGCCCGTCGCAAGGACGAGGGCCTCGGTGGTGCGCTCGTGCTCGACGCCCAGCTGCCCGTGCCGCAGCCGCAGGGTGTACCGCTCGCCGTCCCACGCCGCCCCGCGCACCTCGGTGTCCGTGAGCAGGGTCGTCGGCACGGGCCCGGCGGCACTCATGCGGTAGAGGGTGTCGTAGATGTCGTCGACGAGGGAAGCGCTGATGCCCTTGGACAGTCCGCGCTGCTCACGGGCGAGCCGGTCGCGCAGGGCCGTCGGCAGCGCGTGGAAGTGGTCGGTGTACTCCGGCGACGTCATCTCGAGCGTGAGCTTGGTGTACTCCATGGGGAAGAACCGCGGCGAGCGCGTCACCCAGTCCAGCCGCGGGCCGCCGGGGCCGGTCGCGTCGAGCAGGTCGCGGTAGATCTCCGCCGCGGACTGCCCCGAGCCGACCACCGTCACCGACCCGGCCGCCCGCAGCCGGTCGCGGTGCGGCAGGTACTGCGACGAGTGCACGACCGGGCCGTCGAGACCCCGCAGCGCCGCGGGGACGACGGGCTGCGTGCCGACGCCGAGCACGACGTGCCGCGTCCGGTAGGACTCGACGCCGCCGGCGGTGCGCGCGTGCACGACGTACAGGTCGTCGTCGTGCGGGTCGACCTCGACGCCCGTCACGGTGCGCCCCCAGCGCAGCGACGCGAGCTGCTGGGCGACCCACCGGCAGTACGCGTCGTACTCGGCGCGCAGCGGGTAGAAGCTTTCGCGGATGTAGAAGGGGTAGAGCCGGCCGGTGTGCTTGAGCCACGCGAGGAACGAGTACGGGCTCGTCGGGTCGGCCATGGTGACGAGGTCGGCCAGGAACGGCACCTGGATGGTCGCGCCGTCGAGCATCATGCCCGGGTGCCAGCGGAACTCGGCGGCGCGGTCGAGGAAGACCGTGTCGAGGTCGAGCGGCGCCGCGAGCGCGGCCAGGCCCAGGTTGAAGGGACCGATGCCGACCCCGACGACGTCGTGGACGTGCGCGTCGGCGCGGACCGCGGTCACCGGGCCACCGCCACGTCGGGGCGCAGCAGGTCCTCGCCCTCGAGCAGCGAGCCGGCCGCCCGCCGGACCAGCTCGAGCACGTGCCGGACGTCGGCGACCGTCGTGTCCGGGTTGAGCAGCGTGAGCTTGAGGCACGGGCGGCCGTCGAGGGTCGTGCGGGCGACGAGCGCGCGGCCGGAGCCGAACAGCACGCGGCGCACCTGGCCGACCAGCGCGTCGGCGCGGGCGTCGGGCAGGCCGTCCGGCTGGTAGCGGAACAGGACGGTCGACAGGTCGGTCGGTGCGAGCAGCCGCAGGTCCGGGTCGGCGTCGACGAGCGTGTGGACTGCCGCCGCGAGGTCGACGGTCGCGTCGACCATCTCCCCGATGCGGTCCGCGCCGAGCGCACGCAGGGTCGTCCACAGCTTGAGCGCGTCGAACCGGCGCGTGGTCTGCAGCGAGACGTCGACCTGGTTGGGCTCGTCCTCGCCCGCGGGGTTCAGGTAGTCGTGGTGGTGCGCGACGAGCCGCAGGTCGACCGCGTGCCGCACGACCAGCGCCGAGGACGACACGGGCTGGAAGAACGCCTTGTGGAAGTCGACGGTCACCGAGCGCGCCCGCTCGATGCCGTCGAGCAGGTGCCGGCGGGTGCGGCTGACGAGCAGGCCGCAGCCGTACGCGGCGTCGACGTGCAGCCACACGTCGGCGGCGTCGCACACGTCGGCGATGCCCGCGACCGGGTCGACGCACCCGCGGTCGGTCGTCCCGGCCGTGGCGACGACGGCCGCGGCGTGCCGGCCGTCGTCCGCGACGTGCCGCAGGGCGATCGCCAGGGCGTCGGGGCGCATGCGGCCGCGCTCGTCGACGGGGACGAGGCGGACCGCGTCGGGCGCCAGGCCCAGCAGGTACGCGGACCGCTGCACGGAGAAGTGGCTCGACGCGGTGGCGAGCACGACGAGGTCGCGCAGCCCGACGCCCGGCGCGGTGGCCAGCGCGTGCTCGCGCGCCAGCAGCAGCGCCTGCAGGTTCGACTGCGTGCCGCCCGACGTGAAGACCCCGCCCCCGGCGAGGAAGCCGATGCGGGCGGCGGTCCACGCGACCACGCGCCGCTCCATGAGCGTCCCGACGGTCGACTGGTCGTACGTGTCGACGCTGGGGTTGATCGCGGCGAGCACGGCCTCGGCCGCGACGGCCGGCACGGCGACCGGGCAGTTGAGGTGCGCGGTGTAGGCCGGGTCGTGGAACCACACGGCGTGCTGGGCGAACAGGTCGTCGACCTCGCGCAGCGCCGCGGCCGTCCCGCGGCCGGGTCCGTCCAGGTCGACGGCGTCGACGAGCGCCTGGAGGTGTGCGCGGCTCGCGCCCGAGAACGGCTGGGTGGTGGTGCGGAACCGGGCGGCGACCCGGTCGACGGTGCCGCGCATGGCGTCGACGTAGGCGTCGGCGCTCGCGGCGGACAGCAGCTCGTGCACGCGTGTTTCTCCCCCTGACAGACACGTCCCTCTCGTGCGGACGCGTGGTGAGGCTCGCCTAAGTGAGGCTCGGCTAACCTACGCGAAAGGGAGGATTCGTCAAGGGTGGGTCCGCAGGGCGCGCAGCGCCGGCGCCGCGTGCCGCGCCGGTGCGCAGGCGGTCCGCGAGGAGCAGGACCTCGTCGCACAGGGCGTCCGGCGCGAGGACCTCGAAGTCCCAGCCGAGCCCGGCCAGCATGCGGGCCATGCCGTCGAGGCGCTCGGCGCGCGTCTCGAGCAGGACGCCGTCGACGTGCTCGGTCAGGCGTCCCACGCTCCCCGGCAGCCGCTCGCGCGCGTCCGCCAGGCTGGTCCGCAGCACGACGGAGACCTCGTGCGCCCACGCGACCGCCGCGATGCCCGACAGGACCTGCGCGCGGGCGTCGAAGTCGGCGGGCACGACGTAGGAGCCGCCGCCCTGCTCGACCGACGCGATGCGGTCCAGGCGGAAGGTGCGCACGTCGTCGCGGCCGCGGTCGTGCCCGGTGACGTACCACCGGCCGGAGTGGAGCACCAGGCCGTAGACGTCGAGCTCGCGCCGCGACGCCCGCCCGTCCCAGGCCGTGTAGGCGATCACGGCCGTGCGCCGCGCCTCCGCGGCCGAGGCGAGACCGAGGAGCGTGTCGGCGCCCGCCGGGGCGGTGGCGCGCACCGGGGCCGTGAACTGCGCGGTCGCCAGCAGGCTGTCGATCCGCCGGCTCAGCGCGCGCGGCAGGACGCGCGACACCTTGGCGAGTGCGCTCGCGGTCGCGGCCTGCCCGGTGGTGGCGACCCCCGCGCGCTCGGCGACCGTGAGGCCCAGGACGACGGCGACGGCCTCGTCGTCCGTCAGCATCAGCGGCGGCAGCTTGTGGCCGGGCGCGAGCCGGTAGCCGCCGTACCGGCCGCGCCGGGACTCGACGGGGATGCCGAGGTCGGCGAGGTGCTCGGCATAGCGCCGGACGGTGCGCTCGTCGACCTCCAGCAGGGCGGCGAGGTCGCCGACCGTGCGCTGCCGGCCCGTCTGGAGCAGCTCGAGCAGCGCGAGCACGCGCGCGGTCGGGCGGCTCACGACCTGCCGCGGTGCCGCGCTCGAGGAAGCGCGAGACCACGTCCCGATACCGGGCGGAAAGTGTCCACAATCAACCCTAGCGTCATGCTCATGACCACCACCTACGTCCTCGTCCCCGGCTTCTGGCTCGGCGCCTGGGTCTGGCGCACCGTCGCCGACGCGCTCCGGGCGCACGGCCACGTCGTGCACGCCGTCGACCTCACCGGCATGGGCGAGCGAGCCGACCTCGCCACGCCCGAGACCGACCTGACCACCCACGTCGACGACGTCGTCCGCGTGCTCGAGGAGCACGACCTGCACGACGTCGTGCTCGTCGGCCACAGTTACGGCGCGCTCGTGACGACCGGCGCTGCCGACCGCGTGCCCGAGCGCGTCGCGCGCCTGGTGTACGTCGACTCCGGGCCGCTGCCGGACGGCACGGCCCAGGCCGACTTCGACGGGCCCGACGCCCGCGCCGCCAACGAGCGCCTGGTCCAGGCGGACGGCGCGGGCTGGAGGCTCCCGCCGCCGCCCTGGGCCGCACTCGCCGCCGACGTGCCCGAGGTCGACGACGCGGCGGTCGCCGCACTGGTCGCCGGCTCGCAGCCGCAGCCCTGGCGCACCGCTACCCAGTCGGTCGCGCTGACCGGGGCCTGGGAGCGGCTGCCCCGGACCGGCGTGCTGTGCACCTTCGGCGTCGAGCAGCTCCAGCAGATGGCACAGCACGTCCCCGCGTTCGCGCACATGGTCGACGGCGACTGGACCTACGTCGAGCTGCCGACGTGGCACTGGCCGATGGTGAACCGGCCGGGCGAGCTCGCCGAGGTGCTGGGTGCCGAAGGTGCACAGCACCGCCGTCGGTGACCGCCCGGGACATCCGCCTGGTGGAGCCCGTCGTGCAGTGGTCACACATGTGACCACTGCACGACCCCCGAGGGTGGAGATGTGACCACTTCAGCGGCGAGCGGACCACCCGCGCGGACCGAGGCCTCTAGAGCAGCTGCCGGTAGTTCGCGCTCGCGAGGTCGAGCAGCTCGTCGCCGCGCCCGGACAGCACGGTGCGGATCGCGTAGAGCGTGAACCCCTTGACCTGCTCGGCGGTGACCTTCGGCGGGATCGACAGCTCGTCCCGCTCGGTGACGACGTCGACGAGCACCGGCCCGTCGTGCGCGAACGCCTCCTCGAGCGCTCCGCGCAGGTCGGCCGACCGCTCCACGCGCAGGCCCCGCACACCGATCGCCTCGGCCACGGCGGCGAAGCTGGGATTCTGCAGACCGGTGCCGTAGTTGACGAACCCCGCGGCCTTCATCTCCAGCTCGATGAAGTTCAGCGACGCGTTGTTGAACACGACGATCTTCACCGGCAGCCGGTGCTGCGCCACGGTCAGGAGCTCACCGAGCAGCATCGCGAGGCCGCCGTCGCCCGCGAGCGCGACCACCTGCCGGCCCGGGAACGCGGTCTGCGCGCCGATCGCGTGCGACAGCGCGTTCGCCATCGTGCCGTGCGTGAACGAGCCGATCAGGCGCCGACCGCCACCGGTGCGCAGGTACCGCGCCGCGTAGATCACCGGAGAGCCGACGTCCGGGATGAGCACCGCGTCGTCGGACGCGAGCTCGTCGACGAGCCGCGCCACGTACTGCGGGTGGATCGGCCGGTCGCCGCGCGACTCGGTCGCCAGGTCGTCCAGCTTCGCCCGGGTGCGCGCGTAGTGGTCGCGTGCGTCGTCCAGGTGGCCGCGGTTGCGGCCGCCGTCGAGCAGCGGCAGCAGCGCGCGCACCGTCTCCCCCACGTCGCCCACCAGACCGAGGTCGAGCGGCGTGCGCCGACCCAGCTGCTCGCCGCGCAGGTCGACCTGCACCACCCGCGCGTCCTTCGGGTAGAACTGCTGGTACGGGAAGTCGGTGCCGAGCATGAGCAGGGTGTCCGCACCGTCCATCGCCCGGTACCCGGAGGCGAACCCCAGCAGGCCCGTCATGCCGACGTCGAAGGGGTTGTCGTACTCGATGCGGTCCTTGCCGCGCATCGTGTGGACGATCGGCGCGGCGAGCCGGTCCGCGAGCGCGACGACGTCGTCGTGCGCGTCGCCCACGCCGGCGCCGGCCAGGATGGTGATGCGCCGTCCCGCGTTGAGCAGGTCGGCGGCCGCGCGCAGCTCGTCGTCGGACGGCACGACCCGAGGACGGGTCTGCGGGACGACCACCACGCGCTCGCTCGCCGCGCGCTGCAGGGCGATGTCGCCGGGCAGGACCAGCACGGAGACGCCGCGCTGCTCGATCGCGCTGCGCATCGCGATCTCCAGCATGCGGGGCATCTGGGCGGGGTCGGACACGAGCTCGCGGTAGACGCTGCACTCGCGGAACAGCTCCTGCGGGTGCGTCTCCTGGAAGTAGCCGCTGCCGATCTCGCTGCTCGGGATGTGGGCGGCGATCGCCAGCACGGGTACCCGGCTGCGCGCGGCGTCGTACAGGCCGTTGATCAGGTGCAGGTTGCCCGGCCCTCCGCTGCCCACGCACACGGCGAGCTCCCCCGTCAGCTCAGCGTCCGCGGCGGCGGCCAGGGCTGCGGCCTCCTCGTGACGGGTCAGGACCCACTCGATGCTGCCGTCACGTCGCAGCGCGTCGGTCAAGCCGTTGAGGGAGTCGCCGGGCACTCCGTAGACGCGCTTCACGCCGTTGGCGCGCAAGGTGGCGACGATGGTCTGGGCAATCGTGGCGGGCACGGGGTCTCCTTCGCCGAGAGAGGGGGGTGTCGTGGTCAACACCGCCCGCGGCTGCCGTACTCCGCCCGGACGGAGGTGTGACGAACCAGACCGTCGCCGCGTCCCGCCGCGTGGCCGTCATCGAGCCGTCCCGTCGGCGAGCAGTCGGCCGATTCGCATCACCGGCACGGGCAGGACGACTCGGGTGGTTCTTCTCGTCAGGGCGCCGGCGCGGCTCAGCCCCCCACCGGCAGCCAGTCGAGCACGCGCTGGACGTGCTCGTCCCAGTACGCCCAGTCGTGCCGGCCGGGGTGCACGTGCGCGTCCACCGCGACACCCCGCGCCGCCGCCCGCTCGACGAACGCGTGCTGCGTGTCGACGAGGTCGTCCTGCGCGCCGCACGTCGCGTACAGCGCGGGCAGCGCCGCCGGGTCGGCCCGGTCCAGCAGCGCCAGCAGGTCGTCGTCCGTGCCCGCCGGGTCCGTACCGTCCCACACGTGGGGCGTCAGCTCGTCCCGCAGGTACCGCGCGCGGTCCCCGCCGACGACCAGCGCCCCGGACAGGCTCGCCGCCGCGGCGAACCGCCACGGCTGGCGCAGCGCCCACTTGAACGCGCCGTACCCGCCCATCGACAGGCCCGCGACGAACGTGTCCTCCCGCCGGTCGGACACGCGGAAGAAGTGCTGCACGACCCGCGGCAGCTCGTCGGACAGGAAGGTCCAGTACGCGCTGCCGTGCACCTCGTCCGCGTAGAACGACCGCCCCGCGCGCGGCATCACCACCGCGATCCCCCGCTCGGCGACGTACCGCTCGATCGACGTCCGACGCAGCCAGATCGTCTCGTCGTCGCTCAGCCCGTGCAGCAGGTAGAGCACGGGCGGCGGGCCGGCGGTCTCCACGCCTCCCATGCCGATCTGGCCCCGGGCCGACTCGGGCAGCAGCACGGTCACGGCCGTGCTCACGCCGAGCGCCTCGGAGAAGAAGTGACAGGTCAGCAGCGCCATCGCCGGTGGTCCTTCCGCGGGGGTCCCCTCGACGGTAACCCTGCCCTGGTCACCGCCGCCGTGCGTGGCCGCCCACCACCGCTCGCGCTACCCCGCCTCGACGGTGACCCGCAGCGGGCGGCCGAGACCCCCTGACAGCCGGTCGACGCCCTCGTCGAGCGCGCTCCGCGCCGACTGACCCTCGGGTGCCCACCGCACGGTCAGGTCGCCGTCCCGCTCGGTCCACGTCCCGGCGACCACGCCGCCGGCGACCACCAGCGGCGTCCCGCGGGTCGCGGCGGTGCGCCACGCGGGCGGGACGACGTCGCGGTCCGCCGTGCCGGGCCCGAGCACCCACTGGTCGTACCCGGGCAGCAGCCGCACCGCGCCGGTGGGCTCGGTCGCGAGCAGGTCGTCGACGTCCTCGCGCAGCACGAACGCGTCGCGGCCCCCGACCTGCACGGTCGCGAGCCGGTCGGCCACGTCGGCGGTCCACCGCGCCAGCCGCCGGCCCGCGCTCAGCCCGCTGCCGAGCCAGTACTGCAGCCCGTCGGGCGTCGCCGGGCCGTACGCCCGCACGTACGCCTCGACCGCGCGGGGCCCGGCGTCGTCGAGTTCCGGGATACCCGGCCAGCGCGGGACGTGTGCGAGCGCCTGCAGCGTCGTCCGACGGTCGCGGGTGGGCCCCAGGCAGAGGTCGCCCTGCCAGGCGAGCGCCTTGAGCAGGGCCCACGCCCCGCCCTCGACGGCCGGCCCGAGGTGCCGGTACGCGGGCCGCGCGGTGAGCGTCGCGACCAGCTCGTCGTGCGTGAGCGGGCCGTCGTCGAGGACCTCACGGACGGTCGCGCGGAAGGCCGGCCAGTCCTCCGGCTGGAGGCCGTAGTGCTCGCGCCAGCTCCGCAGCTCCCACTGCCGCCCGGAGCCCCGGACCGCCAGGTGCACCGCGGCGTCGTCCGGCGTCATGACGTGCACGCTGCCGCGGAAGGTGAACGTCCTGATCAGCCGGCCGTCCGCGAGCGCCGCGGCGACCTCCCCCTCCGCGGGCGCCGCCTGCCGCGTCCGCACCGCGAGGTCGACGTCGGCCTGCGCGGCGACCGCGACGAGCCCGCCCACCACGTCCTCGGCGGTGGCCGACCCGGGCGCCAGCAGGCCGTGCCTCCGCAGCCGCCAGGCGAGGGCCTGCGGGACGGTCACGGCCGGGGTGGGCATGACCCGATGGTGGCACCGGAGGGCGACGCCTGCACCCAGACCTGCCCCAGCGGGCGGTGGTCGGCGTCAGAAGGAGGGCGTCACGGATTCACGAGGTCGCGTGCGCGCCACACCACGTCGAGCGCGGGGTCGTCGCCGCTCGGCTCGGTCCGCTCCACCTCGAAGCCCTCACGCTCGTAGAACGCCCCGGCGCGCGCGTTGCCTGCGAAGTGCTCGACGCACAGGCGCCGGGCGTCGGGCGGGAGTCGTCGCACGACTGCGTCGACCAGCCGCGGCCCGAGGCCTCGGCCGCGGAACAGGGGGTCGACGTAGAGCTTGTACAGCACGTGGTCGTCCCCGGCGCGTCCGCGCTGCGCGACGCCCACGACGCGGCCCGCGGCCTCGGCGACGACGACGAGCCCGCGCCCGACCGCCGAACCGATCTGCTCCTCGCTCCACCAGGTCGTGACCTGCTGCTGCGCTGCCGCCTCGCCGATGAGCGGCGCGTAGTGAGGCGGGACGTGCGCCCGGCCGAACGCGCAGACGGACGCCACGTCGCCCGTGGCGGCATCCCGGACGACGCACGTGTCACGACCGGGGGCGCTCGGTTCGCTGCTCACAGGAACAGGCAGAACGGATGGCCGTCGGGGTCGAGCATGACCCGCACGTCGTCCTGCGGCTGGGGCGACGCCTCACGCGCGCCGCACTCCAACGCCCACGCCACGGCCGCGGGCAGGTCGTCGACCTGGACGTCCAGGTGCTGGGTCGAGCGCTGCTCGCCGGGGCGCGCGGGCCATACCGGTGGGCTCCACACCCGCTCGTGCTCGAGGTTGATGGTCATGCCAACCTCCCCCGGCAGGGGCTGCACCTGGGCCCACGTGATGCCGTCGGGGTCGCCGGGCGCAGCCTCGTCGAGCGCGGTGATCCGCCCGCCGAGCAGCCGCGCGTAGAACCGCGCGGCCTCGTGCGGGCGCGGCGTGCTGATGGTGATCGACGTGGCGCGCAGCCGGGGCGCACCGGCGGAGACGCGCTCACCGGGCGGAACGGTGCCGAAGGTGTCGTCGCTCATGGCCCGATGCTGGCACCGGGGTGCGACATCTGCACGAAAGCCGGATACGGCGTCACCGCCGAGCAGAACCTCCGGCTGCACGACGATATGCACCCTGTTGTCACGTCGTGCGTTGACGTCAGCCGCCGAGCGTGCGGGTGATCCCGGCGGCCTCGCCGACGGTGACGACGGTGATGCCGTGCCGTGCCGCCGCCTCCTCGAGGGGCTGCATCGTGAGCCAGTGCGCGAGGCCGTCCGCGGCGAACGTCATCCGGCCGGAGGGGGCCGTCACGACGTACCGGTGGCGACCGCGCCGCACGTGCGTCGCGGCGAGCTCGACGCTCTCGCCACGTCGGACCAGCAGGCCCTCGTGACGCACCCCCAGCCGGCCCGCGAACAGCACGAGGCCGTCCGGCCGGTCGAGCATCTCGACCAGCGACCAGCCGCGGGACCAGGGCGCGCGGCGCACCCGGGCGAGGACGAGCCCGGCGGCCAGCGCGACGGCCGCGGCCAGCAGGAGCCACGCGGGGTACGCCGCACCGGCGGGCTCCTGCGTGCCGGTGAACCCCTGCAGCGCCACGAGCACGAGCCCGACGACACCGACGACACCGAGGGCCGTGGGCACCGCGGCCGCGACCCGCGTCCCGCCCTCGGGCAGGAACACGGCAGGCGTGGGAGTGGCGGCGACGTCGTCGAGCGGGCTGCTGGGCACGAGCGCAACCTAGTGCGCCACCCCCGCCGAGCGCGGCAGTCGACCGCCCTGGAAGAGATGGCGACCCTGCGCAGTTGACCGTCACCAGTTGTCGCTGACAGCGCCGGGCGCGGCAGGTCGCGCGCCCGGCGCCCGCGCGCACGCCGGCAGGACGAGGACTCTCGAAGGAGTCGTGCAGCATGGACGCAGACCGCATCGAGTTCGGCATCGACAGCTTCGGGGACCGTCCCCGCGACGACCGCGGGGAGGTCGTCTCGCACGCCCAGGCGATCCGCGCGACCGTGACCGAGGCGGTCCTCGCCGACCAGGTCGGCATCGACGTGGTGGCCCTCGGTGAGCACCACCGCCCGGAGTACGCCATCTCGAGCCCGGAGACGGTCCTCGCCGGGATCGCCACCGCGACCGAGCGCATCCGGCTCGCCTCGGGGGTCACGGTGCTGTCCTCCGACGACCCGGTGCGCGTCTTCCAGCGCTTCGCCACGGTCGACGCGCTGTCGAACGGCCGCGCCGAGGTCATCCTCGGCCGGGGGTCGTTCACCGAGTCGTTCCCGCTGTTCGGGTACGACCTGAAGGACTACGAGGTGCTCTTCGAGGAGAAGATCGACCTGTTCCACCGGCTCCTGGACGAGACCCCGGTGACGTGGCAGGGCACCACGCGCGCCGCACTGCACGACGCCGACGTCTACCCCAAGACCGAGTCGGGGCGCCTGAGCACGTGGGTGGGGGTCGGCGGGACGCCGCAGTCGGTGCTGCGCACCGCCCAGTACGGGTTCCGCCTCATGCTCGCGGTCATCGGCGGCGCACCCGACCGCTTCGCGCCCTACGTGGACCTCTACCGACGCGCGCACCAGCAGCTCGGCACGACGGCCCAGCCGGTCGGCGTGCACTCCCCCGGCTTCGTCGCCGCCACGGACGAGGAGGCCAAGGAGCTGTTCTACCCGGGGTACCGGGAGACGCGTGACCGGATCGGTGCGCTGCGCGGCTGGCCGCCGCTCCAGCAGCGCGAGTTCGACTCCGAGGTGGCGCACGGCTCGCTGTACGTCGGCTCGGTCGAGACGGTCGCGGCGAGGATCGCGCACGCGGTCCGGGTCCTCGACGTCGGCCGTTTCGACATGATCTACTCCGCCGCCGGCACGGTCTCCGCGTCCGCGCGGCTGCGGTCGGTCGAGCTGTACGGCACGCAGGTGATCCCGCGGGTCCGTGAGCTGCTCGCCGAGCAGCCCGTCGCCGTGGGCGGGGCCCGGTGACCGCACTCACGGTCGGGATCCTCGGTGCGGGCAAGCTCGGGACGGTCGTGGCCCGCCTGGCCGTCGCCGCCGGCTACCGCGTCGTCGTCGCCGGCTCCGGCGATCCCGCGCGGATCGCGCTGACCACCGAGGTGCTCACGCCGGGCGCGACCGCCGCGTGGCCGGCCGAGGTGGCGCGGGCCGCGGACGTCGTGGTCCTGGCCCTGCCGCTCGGCAGGCACCGGGACGTCCCGGTGGACGCGCTGCGCGGCAAGCTCGTCGTGGACGCCATGAACCACTGGTGGGAGGTCGACGGACCACGGGACACGGTCGTCCCGGCCGGCGTCTCGTCGAGCGAGCTGGTGCAGCGGTCCCTGCCGGGCGCGCGCGTCGTCAAGGCCCTCAACCACATGGGCTACCACGACCTCGAGGACGAGGCGCGGCCCGCGGGACGGCCCGGTCGCAAGGCGATCGCGGTCGCCGGTGACGCGCCGGACGACGTCGCGGCGGTGGCCGAGCTGATCGACTCCCTCGGGTTCGACCCGGTGGTGATCGGTGACCTCGCGACCGGCGCCCGGCTCGAGCCCGGCACCCCCGCCTTCGGTGCCGACGTCGAGGCCACCGAGCTCCGCACGCTCACCGCCGGTGCCGCTGCGGCCCCGTCCACCGACCGACCCTGAACCCCGACCGGCCCCCGGACCGCCGCACCCTCGAAGGGACAGACAGATGACGCGAGAGCTCATGGACCGCACCGGCGCACCCGTGACGGTGGCGCTCGAGCGCGCCGAGCCGGTCAGCGCCTACACCGTGAGCGTGGCCGGGGAACGCGTCGGCAGAGCCGACTTCCTCGACGTCCCCGACGCCCACGAGCGGGTCTTCTTCCACACCGAGGTCGACGCCCGGTTCGCGGGACGTGGCCTGGCCGGTCTGCTGCTGCGCGAGGCGCTGGCGGACAGCGTGCGGGAGCACTTGACCGTCGTGCCCGTGTGCCCGCTCTTCGCTCGCCACCTGGAGAAGCACGGTGACGACTACGTCGCCGAGGGCGGGGCGTTCCGCCGGCCCGGTCGTGCCGATCTCGCCCTGGTCAGGCGGGCCGTGCAGGGCCCGGCGTGACTACGGCGCGCAGCCTCGGCGCCCCGGCCGACGCCCGGGCGTCGAGACCGGCCGGTCGCTACTCGTCGCCGCTGAAGAACCCGCCGTCGAGGATGCGGCTGTAGCGCAGCCGCAGCGCACGCTCGGTGCTCGCGGCGATCGTGGCGACCACGAGCGCGATGTTCACCTCATCCGGCAGCCGGACGGGGCTGACCCACGCGCCGACGGTCTGCGCCACCGGCGGGATCTGGGTGAGCTGTTCGACGACCTGCGGGACGCCCAGCAGGAGCGCGACGAGCAGCACCGCCGCCGACGCGAGCGCCAGCGAGCGGCTCAGCGCCGGGTGGGTGCGGTCGAGGCGGGCACGCCGCCCCTCGCCCGAGGCGGGGTCGGGCACGAGCTGCCGGGCCGACCCGTCGGCGCCGACGTGGTGGATGCGCCGCAGACCGTACCCGCTGGCTGCGACCTCGATGGTGCCGTCCGGCACCGGAAACGCCGCGGGGAGCTTCGCGGTGGCGTGGTGGAGACTGTCGACGTAGAGGTCGGCTCGCGCCTCGCCGTCGGCGTCGTCACCGCCGTGCCGGACGTCGACGGACCAGGTGCGCGGTGCGCCGGCCGGGTCCGTCAGTTGCAGGTGGAACAGGGAGCGGGTGAGCAGCTGCCAGGGGCGGTAGGGCGTCAGCGTGCGCCCGTCGCCGGGCTGCACCGTCGCGGTCCTGCGTGTCATGGGTCCTCCTCGTTGTCCTCCGGTTCGGGTATGCGGGTGCCGCCGCGGCCACAGGGGCCGCGACGGCGACATCGCTGCGAGGGCTGGATCCGGGGTCTCATGCCGTCAGACCCCGACCACGTGGGTGAGGGCGAGCGAGATCGTCACCGTGGTCACGGTCGTCCAGAGCACGATGGCCACGGCCTGCCAGAGCAGGACCCAACGACGAGGGCTCCCGCTGGCGACGAGGACCGCCGCGGTGAACTGCGTCGGGATCGCGAACGGGCCGAGGATGCTCGCCCCGGGGACGCCGAAGCGGTTGAGCCACGTGATGACGCGTTGGCGCCCCTTCGACATCGGCTGGGCGGGCGCCGGTTCGGCGAACCCGTCGACCGCGTGGACGTCCGAGGTGGCCGGACCGCCGACGGTCGCCTTCACGCGCGTCCGGTCGACGACGGCCGTGCGGGCCCGTCCGGTGAATGCCATCACGAGCGCCACGGACAGGAAGTTCCCGGCGGCGGCGGCGACGGCCGCGACGACGGGATTCAGTCCGCCGACGATCCCCACCATCGCGCCGAGCTCCCCCTCGACGAACGGGATGGCGCCGGCGAGCATGACGATGAAGGGCTGGAAGAACTCGGGCACCTGGGCCACGAGCTCCTGGAACCTGACGATGAGCTCCTGCAACGGGGTCATGATGTCGTCTCCTGTGCGAGTCGCGGATCGAGCGTTTCTCGATCACGACCCGAGGAGACACCGTGTTCTCGGAACAGGGTCAAGGGGTGGGTGGCGACCCCGTCCCGTCGGCGTCGTCGCGGGCCGCCAGGACCTCCTGCGCGATCTGGTACCCGAGGAGGGCGGCGCGTGTCAGGACGTCACGCTGCGCCGAGTTGTACAGCTCCGTCACGGCCTCGATGAACGTCTCCTGCACGACGCGCCCGCTCTTCGCCTGGTGCGTCGCAGGGTCGCTGAGCCACGGGTAGTCGACGAGGTTGCGCGCGATGTTCGGGGCGATCTGCTCGGCGAGGCGCTGGCGCGTCGGCTCGTCCGCGTCGGGCGGTAGCGCCTCGAACTCCTTGCCGTCGTCGCCGAGCTCGGCGTCCTCCTCGACGATGTCCCGCAGGTCGGCCAGCGCGCGCTCGTCGTAGAGCTTGGAGTAGATGTGGATCACCGACCTGTCGACCTCCGAGAGGTGCTCCGCCACCGACGCGAACCCCGCGGGTACGTCGGGCGGTGCGTTGTTGCTCAGGATCGCGGCGATCTCGCCCCGCGCCTGCTGCAGCTGCTCGATCTTCGCGGCGAGGTCGGCGTCCACCTCGCGCAGCCGGTCCGCCGTGCCGGCGCTGTCGGCCACGCGGTCGACCTCGGAGAGCGGCACGCCCAGCTCGGCGAGGCGCCGGATTCGCAGCAGGCGCACCAGGTGCGGCACGCCGTACTTCTTGTACCCGTTGTACCGGCGGTCGGGCTCGGCCAGGAGCCCGAGCCGGTGGTAGTGCCGGATCGTGTTCACGGTCGTCCCCGCCAGGTCGGCGAGCTCGCTCGTGCTCCAGGCCATGGCTGCTCCTCGTCTCCCCGGCGGTGCCGGAGAGGACCCCGGTCGGCTGCCTGAGGGCACCCGTGGACGAAGCCTGTCATCCACTGCTCGACACGCCTGGACCGGACACACCGGTCGTTTGACGCGCGTCACCCGAACGGCTGAGGTGGATGCCCGCCCCGCACCGCTGACCTGCACAGGAGTTCCCGCCGTGCCCCCGTCCGAGTGTCACCACCCCGTCCCCGGTCAGGCGCGCGCGACCGTCCGGGCTGCCCGGTGAAGGGCGCGCACCACGCCCTGTGCGGGGCGGCGGCGTGGGTGGCGGTGGCGTCGACGGCCCCGTACACGCTCGGCTGGTTCCCGGTCTCGTCGCTGGGGATCGTCACGGGCGCCGTGGTGTGCGCGGGCGCGGCGCTGGCGCCGGACGCCGACCACCACGACGCGACCATCGCGCACTCCCTGCCGCCGGTCTCGCAGTGGGTCTGCGACCTGGTCGGGCGCCTCGCGGGTGGGCACCGCAACGGCACGCACTCGGTGCTCGGCATCGCCGTCCTCACCGGTATCGCGTGGGCGGCCGGGCAGGTGACCGTGGCCACGGACGCCCTCGGGGACCTGGCGGTCGGGGCCGGGGCCATGTCGCTGCTGCTCGTGGCCTTCGCGGCGCGCGCCCTGCGCCTCGCACGGCGCCGGCTCGACGCGTGGGCCCTCGCGCTCGCGCTGGCCGGGTTCATCACCGTCGCCGCCCCCACGGAGTGGGACTGGTTGCCCGTGGCCGTCGGGCTGGGCGCGGCCGTGCACGTCGCCGGGGACATGCTGACGGGCGGCGGCGTCCCGCTGCTGTGGCCGTGGGAGCCGCGACCGCCGCGCTGGTGGCGTCGGGCGCCGGTGCTGAACGACCTGTGGAGCAGCGGCGGCAACTTCGCGGTCCCGCTCCTGGGGACCACCGGGTCGTGGCGCGAGCGGCTGCTGGTCGCCCCGCTGACCGTGTACGCGGCGTACGGCACGGGTGCCGCGCTCGTCGTCGGCTCCCTGACGGCCCTGGGCCACGACCCGGACCGGGTCATGGAACGGCTGTGGGACACCGCGACCGCCCTGGTGGGCACGGCGACGGTGGTCGCCACGGTGCCCCTCCCAGGCTGACACCCCCGCCGAACGCGCGCTTCTGCCGCTGATCGGCCGGGAGAACCGGCACAACCCCGCGTTCGGTGACCCGTCCCTACAGGAAGAGGCAGAACGGGTGGCCGTCGGGAGTGAAGAGGACCCGGACGTCGGCCTGCGGCTGGTGCTCGGCGAGGCGTGCACCGCAGTCGAGCGCCCACGCGACCGCCGCGTCGAGGTCGCCGTCGGGGACGTGGACGTCGATGTGCTGCGTGGCGACCTGCTCACCGGGAGCCGCCGGCCACACGGGCGGCCGGTACGCGCGCTCGTGCTCGAGGTTGATCCGCAGGCCCGGCCCGTCGCCCTCCGGCGCCACCTGCGCCCACCCGCCCTCGGCGGGCTCGTCGGGCCCCGGCGGGTCGTCCGCCGCGACGCGGTAGCCCAGCAGCCGCGCCCAGAACCTCGCGGCCTCGCGCGGCGTCGGGGAGCCGACGGTCACCGAGGTGGCCGCCAGCCGCGGCCGAGCGATCTCACCCATCCCCCGACCGTCCCACACCCCCGGGGCCCCCGCGAGAGAGCAATCCGGCACAGCGCCCTCCCCGGCCCAGCCCGCCGCACGCGTCAGCCGGCGTCCGCCACCCGCCGCAGCAGCTCGAGCAGCACCCGCTGCTCGTCGGCGTCCAGCACCTCGAGCCGCGCGCGCACGCCCTCGTGGCGCTGCACCGAGAGCCGGTCCAGCAGGTCGTGGCCCTCCTCGGTGAGCTCGACGAGGGTCGCGCGGCGGTCGCGCGGGTCGGGCACGCGCCGGATCCACCCGTCGGCCTCGGCGTGGTCGACCTTGGACGTCACGGAGCGGGGCGCGACGTCGAGGGCGGCGGCGAGCTCCCCGAGCCGCTGCGGCCGGCCGAGCCGGTCGAGGGTCCGCAGCAGCCGCAGCTGACCCGGCGTGATGTCGTGGCCGAGCCGCTCGGCGGCGTCGCGGCGCACGGCGCGCAGGACGTCGTGCAGGAGCTCCAGCAGCTCCTCGGGGGGCTGCGGGCTGCGGACGGGTTCGCGCCGCTCGCGCTCCGGGACGCCGTGCGGCACCGTGGTGGGCCGGGGGCTGGTCCGCGCAGCGTCGCGCGAGGGCTGCCCGTCGGTCGCGTCGTCCGTCTGCACGGCTCCGAGGCTACCGGGGAATATCCCGGAGGTGAATGTTGCTCATCGTGAGGTAACCTCAGCATGTTGCGCGGCTCGAGCCGCGCCCTCCGACCCTCTGGAGGTCCCCCTTGACCCACCCCGGACCCGTCCCCGGAGGTCGCGGGATGCGCGGCTTCAGCCAGGACCGCGACGTCGCCCGCCAGCGGCTCGCCCCCGGCACCCTGCGCCGCATCCTCGCCTTCGCCCGCCCCTACCGCTCCCAGCTCGCGGTGTTCCTCGTCCTCATCGCGCTCGGCGCCGCCGCCGGCGCCGCCACCCCCTGGCTGTTCCAGCGGCTCATCGACGACGGCATCGCCGCCGGCGACACCCGCACGGTCGTCACCATCGCCGTCGTGGTCGCCGCGCTGGCGGTCGTGTCCGCCGCGCTCGGCGTCGGAGAGCGCTGGGTGTCCGCGCGCATCGGCGAGGGCCTCATCCACGACCTGCGCACCGCCGTGTTCGACCACGTGCAGCGCATGCCGCTCGCGTTCTTCAGCCGCGCCAAGACCGGCGCGCTCGTCCAGCGCCTCAACGGCGACGTGCTGGGCGCGCAGCAGGCGTTCACCGCCACGCTGTCCAACGTCGTCAGCAACTCGCTGACCATCGTCTTCGTGCTCGCCGCGATGCTCTCGATGTCGTGGCAGCTCACGCTGCTCTCCCTGGTCCTGGTCCCCGTCTTCGTGCTGCCCGCCCGCTGGTTCGGGCGCAGGATCGCCGGCATCACGCGCGAGTCCTACGAGCTCGGCGCCGAGGCCTCGCAGACCATGACCGAGCGGTTCAACGTCGCCGGCGCGCACCTCGTCAAGGTCTTCGGCGACCCCGCCCGCGAGTCCGCCGCCTACGCCGAGCAGACCGCCCGCGTCCGGGACATCGGCGTCACGCGCGCCCTGTACTCGACGTGGTTCCGCATCGGCCTGACCACCGTCGCGGCGATCGCCACGGCCGTCGTCTACGGCGTGGGCGGTCTGCTCGCGATCCGCGGTGAGCTCACCGTCGGTGTCGTCGTCGCGCTCGCCGCGTACCTCGGGCGCCTCTACGGGCCGCTGACGGCCATGTCGAACGTGCAGGTCGACATCATGACGGCCCTCGTGTCGTTCGAGCGCGTCCTCGAGGTCCTCGACCTGGAGCCGACCGTCGCCGAGAAGCCCGACGCGTCGGACCTGCGCGCGGCCGTGGAGAAGAACGGCGCGACGCTCGAGCTCGACCACGTCGGGTTCCGCTACCCGTCGGCCGGCGAGGTGTCGCTGGCCTCGCTGGAGTCCGTCGCGACCCTGAGCCGCGACCCCGTGGCCGACACCCTGCGCGACGTCACGTTCAGCGTGCCCGCCGGGTCGATGGTCGCGCTCGTCGGGCCCTCCGGGGCCGGCAAGACGACGATCTCCCAGCTCGTCACGCGCATGTACGACCCGACGCGCGGCGCCGTGCGCATCGCCGGGCAGGACCTGCGGGACGTCACCGCGGCGTCCCTGCGCGACACCGTGGGCATCGTCAGCCAGGAGGCCCACCTCTTCCACGACAGCATCGCGGGCAACCTGCGCTTCGCGCGCCCCGACGCGACCGACGACGACATCGAGCGCGCCCTGCGGGGGGCGCACGTCTGGGACCTGGTCGCGTCGCTCCCGGACGGCATCGACACCGTCGTCGGGGACCGCGGCTACCGGCTGTCCGGCGGTGAGCGCCAGCGCCTCGCGATCGCGCGGCTGCTGCTCAAGGCGCCCGATGTCGTCGTGCTCGACGAGGCCACCGCCCACCTGGACTCCGAGTCGGAGGCGGCCGTGCAGGCCGCGCTCGACGAGGCGCTCGTCGGGCGGACGTCCCTGGTCATCGCGCACCGGCTCTCGACCGTCCGGCAGGCGGACCTCATCGTGGTCGTCGCGGACGGGCGTGTCGCCGACACCGGCACGCACACCGAGCTGCTCGCGCGCGGCGGGCTGTACGCGGACCTGTACCGCACGCAGTTCGCGCCCGCTGCCGCGGCCGTCTGACGCGCGCGCGCGACCACCGCGCGCGTCGTCGGGGCCGGACGTACCGTCGACAGATGGGGGCGACGAGGATCAGGGTGGGCACCGCTGCGTGCCTGCTGGGTGCGGTGACGCTGGTGGCCGGTGCGTGCAGCACCGGCACACCGCAGGACGCGGCGTCGACGAGCCCGCCCACCAGCAGTCCCCCGACGGCGAGCGGTACGGCCGGCGCCGCCGCGAGCCCGTCGCTCGAGACCCTGCAGCAGGACGTGCTCCCGCAGTTCGAGGAGCGGTCGTTCGACGAGCCGGAGGTCGACCTGCCGGTGGGCTACAACCTGTTCCTGCCGGCGGACTTCGACTCCGGTACGCAGTACCCGATGGTCCTGTTCGTGTCGGACTCCACGCGCATCGGCGACGCCGTGCCGGCGCCCTCGACGCAGTACGGCGCGCTCATCTGGGCGAGCCCGCAGATGCAGGCCGACCACCCGGCGATCGTCGTCGTGCCGCAGTACCCCGACCTCGTCGTCGCCGACCTCGAGGGCCGCGGCACGACCGACTACGTCGACCTCACGGCTCGGCTCGTCCGGTCCGTGCAGGAGGCGTACCAGGTCGACAAGGAGCGCACGTACGCGACCGGGCAGGGCCTCGGGGCCGCGACGGTCCTGCGGCTGGCCGCCCAGCAGCCCGAGCTGTTCGCGGCCGAGCTGGTCGTCGGCGGCCAGACCAGCAAGCCCGACCTCGCCGGGCTCGCCGACGCGACGTTCGTGTCCGTCGCGACCGGCGACGACGCCGGCTCCCAGGACGCCATCCGTTCCGTGCTCGACACGCAGGACGAGAGCTACCGGACGGCATCGTGGGACGCGACGTGGACGCAGGACCGCCTCGCCGACGCGGCGCGCGAGCTGCTCGCGTCCGACGACGACGCGTACCTCGTGACGATCGACGGCACCCCGACCCCGACCGCGACGGCCGGCGTCGACGCGCGGCCGGCGTACCAGCAGGTCTACGAGATCGGCCCGCTGCGCGACTGGCTGCTCGCCCAGGACGACTGACGTCGGCCCTCAGTGGACGAGCTTGAGGCCCACGACGCAGGCTACGATCCCGAGGATGAGCAGGATCTTGACGAGGCTCGCGGTCTCGGTGCCCGTCACCATCGCGACGGCGACGGTCACGGACGCGCCGATGCCGACCCACACGGCGTACGACGTGCCGGTGGGCAGCTCGCGCATCGCGAAGGCGAGGCCGCCCATCGAGACGAGCAGCGCGAGGCCGAAGACGACGGTCGGGACGAGCCGGGTGAACCCCTCGGACCGGCCCAGGGCGGTCGCCCAGACGGCCTCGAACAGCCCCGAGACGACGAGCACGAGCCAGGCGACGGACGTGGTGGACACGGATGACCTCCGACGGCTGCCGTCTTGTCGCTCTCCGGGTACGGCGCCCCTCGTCCGGGGACCCGCGCTGACGTCGGGCCCGCGACCATGCTCGCACGCGGGCGCGGGGCCCGGGGCGGATGGTGCGGCGTCTCACCACCGTGCCGGGAGGCCCGGGCGCACGAGTCCCCTCCGACCGTGCGCCCCAGCCCCCCACCGGGCGGCGGGTCAGCAGCCCCCGCCGGCCCCCTCGGACGCGTCGGTGCGCTCGGCGCCCGCGTCGTCGGTCTCGTACCCCCGGATGACGTCGACCTTGGCGGCCGACGCCGACGCGGGGTCGAACTCCTGGTCCAGCCACTCGCGCACCAGCGTCTTGGCGAGCTCGAGCCCGATGACGCGCTGACCGAGGCACAGCACCTGCGCGTCGTTCGACAGCACCGAGCGCTGCACCGAGAACGTGTCGTGCGCGGTCACCGCCCGCACGCCGGGCACCTTGTTGGCGGCGATCGCCATGCCCAGCCCCGTGCCGCACACGAGCAGCGCACGGTCGGCACCGCCCGCGGCGACCCGGCGCGCGGCCGCGACGGCGACGTGCGGGTAGGCGGTGTCGTCACCGGCGTGCACGCCGACGTCCTCGACGACCTCGACCCGGGGGTCGGCGCGCAGCAGGTCCGCCAGCGCGTCCTTGTACGTCAGGCCGGCCTCGTCGGCACCGACCACGATCCTCGACACGCTCACGGCGTCTCCTTCTCCTCGGGTACGACGGTGGACCGGACGGCCGCGACGATCGCCGCGAACGACACGGCCCCGGGGTCGGGGGTGCCCACGCTGCGCTCGGCGAGCGGACGTGCCCGCCCCAGGCGGGGGCGCAGCGCCGCGGTCTCCTGCGCCGCCGTGCGCGCCGCGTCCAGCGCGGCGTCCCACGCGGCACCGAGCGGCTCGCCGGCGGCCGCCGCCTGCTCGAGCGCGGCGGCGAACGGCTCGGCGGCGTCGACCATCGTCTTGTCCCCCGGCTGCGCGCCGCCCAGCGCGACGACGGCGGCGACGCCCGCACGCACGGCCGCGGCCGTCCGCGTCGACGGGTCGGCGACGGGTCGCGCGGCCAGCGCATGCGCGACGGCACCGATGCCCGCGCCCCACAGCACGCCGGACGTGCCTCCCGCGCGGTCGGCCCACGCCCGGCCGGCCTCCCGCAGGCTCGCGACGGCGCCGTGGCCCGCGTCCGCGGCGGCGGCGGCCGCGTCGGCGGCGGCACCGGCCCCGCGCAGCATGCCGCGGCCGTGGTCACCGTCCCCGGCGACGGCGTCGAGCCTGCCCAGCTCCGTCTCGAGGTCCGTCAGGACGGTGCGCACGGCGCCCAGCGCGGCGACGACGCCCGACGCCTCGGACGCGTCGGTCGCGTCGACGACGCGAGCCGCGCCGCCGGGCGCGGACGCGTCGGACGACGACGCGCCCGACGTCGCGGAGCCCACGGACCCGGGCGTCGACGACTCGGCGCGCGTGCCCACGTCATCGGACCGCGGTGCGTCGGCCACGCCCCCGACCTGCCCGCGCCGGTAGGCCGGCGTGTGCGCCGGAGCGCACCACCACCGCTCGAGGTCGTCGTCGAGCCACACGAGCGTCAGCGAGCACCCGGACATGTCGAGGCTCGTGACGAGCTCGCCCACGTCGGGCTGCACGGCCTGCAGGCCGGCGGCGTCGAGCAGCGGACGCACGGCGCGCCACAGCACGAACAGCTCCTCGTGCTTGGTGCGGCCCAGGCCGTTGAGCACGACGCCCACGCGGGGGCCGGCGTCGGCGGGGCGCTCGGTGAGCAGACGGTCGACGAGGATCAGCGCGAGCTCGCTCGCGGTGCACGCGGGCACCTCGCCGATGCCCGGCTCGCCGTGGATCCCCACGCCCAGGCCGACCGTGCCCTCGGGCACGGTGAACAGCGGCGCGTCGGCACCGGGCAGCGTGCAGCCGTCGAACGCGACGCCGAGCGTGCGCGTGCGGTCGTTGGCGTGGCGCGCCGCGGCGACGACGTCGTCGAACGACAGGCCCTCGGCCGCGGCGGCACCCGCGACCTTGAAGACGACGTGGTCCCCGGCGATGCCGCGACGCCGGTGCGCCTCGTCGGCCGGGGCCGACGCGACGTCGTCGGTGACGACGAGGAACTCCGCGGGGATGCCGCGCGCGCGCAGCTCGTCGCGCGCGAGCGTGAAGTTCATGACGTCGCCCGCGTAGTTGCCGGTGAGCAGCAGCACGCCCGCGTCGCCCGCGGCCGCGGCACCGACCGACACGGCGTCCGCGGTGGACGGTGACGTGAAGACGTTGCCGACGACCGCACCGTGCGCGTACCCGGGCCCGACCAGGCCGCAGAACGCCGGGTAGTGGCCCGACCCGCCGCCCACGACGACCGCGACCTGCGACGCGGGGGCCGGCACGGCCCGCACGACTCCGCCGGGGACGCGGCGGACCTGGTCGGCGTACAGGTCGACGAACCCGTCGAGCGCGTCGTCGACGAACCGGGCCGGGTCGTCGGCCAGGGGGCTCACCACGTCCGCTCCTGGGCGAGCGTCGTCGCGACGACCGAGTCGTCGGCGGCGTCGAGGCCGGCGGCGGACACGGCCCGGTACAGCTGCTCCGCGGCCGCCGCGACGGGCGTCGCGACCTTGAGCTGCCGCGTCAGGTCGCCCACGATGCCCATGTCCTTGCCGATGACGTCGAGCCGCGAGCGCAGCGGCGGGGTCTCGCCGCGCAGCTGCTGCGCGATGCGCGGACCGCGGTCGGCGAACATGAACGACGCGGCCGCGCCCTGCGACAGGACCTCGATGCACGCGTCGAGGTCGAGGCCCAGGCGGTGCGCGAGCGCGAGCGCCTCGGACGCGGCGGCGGTGTGGATGCCGCACAGCAGCTGGTTGACCGTCTTGAGCTGCTGCCCGGCGCCGATCGCGCCCACGACTGTGAGGGACGAGGACATCGCGTCGAGCACCGGACGGGCCGCGGCCAGGGCCGCGTCGTCCGCGCCGACCATGATGAGCAGGTCACCGGTGCCGGCACGCACGGGCCCGCCGGAGACGGGGGCGTCGACCGTGAGGACTCCCCGAGCGGCGAGCGCGGTCGCGACGGACACCACCGCCGCCTCGCCGACGGTCGACGTCACGACGACCACGGCGCCGGGGGCCAGGGAGTCGGCGACCCCGCCCGTCCCGAGTACCAGCGCGTCGAGCTGCGCGCCGTCGCGCACCCCCACGACGACGACGTCCGTCCCGGTGCACGCGTCGGCGACCGTCGCCGCACCCGTGGCGCCCGCCTCCACCGCGAGCGCGGTGCGCTCCGCGGCGATGTCGAACGCGACCACGTCGAACGTCCGCGCCAGCGCGGTCGCCATGGGCAGCCCCATGGCCCCCAGGCCGAGGACGGCGACGCGGGCGCTCATCGCGCACCCGCCGTCGCGCGCAGCACGGACTCGCGGGCCTCGCCCGTGGCGACGGCGAGCATGCGGCGGATGTACCGCGCGTTGCGCGCCGAGACCGACAGCCCGTCGCCGCCGTAGTGCTCGACGCAGAACGGGCCGGTGAACCCGACGTCGACGGCCGTGCGGATGGCCGTGCGGTAGCTCACCGAGCCCATCTCCATGGGCGCGGGCAGCGCGACGTACGTGCCGGCGGTGCGGTCCTCGTCGCGGAAGTAGCTCTTGACGTGCCAGTAGTTCGACACGGGCAGGCAGGCGGCGACGGCGGCCTGGAAGTCCTCGATCGGCCGGTGCAGGCGGATGAGGTTGCCCAGGTCGGGGTTGAGGCCCACGTCGTCGCGGCCGATGTCCTGCACGAGCCGGACGGCGGACTCCGCCGTGCCCAGCAGGGTGTCCTCGTACATCTCGAGGGACAGCTGGACGCCCACCTCGCCGGCGTGCCGGCCCAGCTCGCGCAGGCGGGTGACCGCCCGGCTCCACGTGTCGGGGTCCGTCGCGTCGGCGGGGCCCTCCTCGGTCCAGAACCAGAACGCGCCGCGCTGCGCGGGCAGCAGCGGGCGGTGCAGGCCGACGCTGACGACGCGGACGCCGAGGGCGGCGGCCGCGTCGATCGTCCGGTGCGAGTAGGCCAGGTTCTCGTCGCCCGTCTCGGGGTCGATGACCGAGCGGCGGATCGCGGACAGCGCGACGGGGTCGAGCCCGACCGTCGCCAGCGCGTCGCGCAGCTCGTCGACGCGCGCGGGTGCGAGGTCACCCGGCTGCACCCACGAGTCGGTGAGGTCGACCTCGGTGAACCCCTCGTACGCGACCTCCGCGAGGTGGTCGACCCAGGTGTCCGCCGGGGCGTCCTGGGACGCGGGGAACGGGAGCATCGCGGCGGCGATCGGCCACTGCTCGCTCGTGGGACGGGTGCCGTCCGTGCTCATCGGGTGTCCTCGTCGTCGAAAACTTTTCGGCTGTCGCCGCTGCGCGGTTCACGCTAGTTTTCGCCGTCACCGGTGTCAACGCCTGCTCACGGGCTTGCCTGACCCTGCAGTGCATATTCCAGGGGCCTTGAGTTTTTCGGTGACCGGGGGCTACGTTCGCGTCGAACCCGGAAAGGACCCCGATGCCTGCTCCCGCGCGTCGTCCGACGCTCACCGCCGTCGCCGAGCGCGCCGGCGTGTCGATCGCCACGGCGTCGAAGGTCCTCAACCGCCACGACGTCGCGCCCGCCACCCGTGAGCGCGTCGAGGCGGCGCTGGCCGAGCTCGGCTACCGCCCGCCCGGCCTGCGGCACGTCGAGCTGCGCCGCACGGTCGAGTTCCTCGTCGACAAGCTCGACAGCCCGTACGCCATGGAGGTGCTGCGCGGCGTCACGCTCGCCGCGGAGGAGGCGGACGTCGACGTCACCGTCTCGCGCCTGCGACGCGGCGGCGGGGACCGTCCCGAGGCGGCCTCCACGTGGACGCGGCGCCTGGTCGCCGCGCGACGCACCGGCGCGATCGTCGTCACCGGCCAGGTCACCGGCACGACGTACGCGAGCATCGCCCGCGCACGCCTGCCCGTGGTCGTCGTCGACCCGCTGCACCTCACGACGCCCGAGCTGGTGTCGGTCGGCGCCACCAACTGGACCGGCGGACGCACCGCGACCGAGCACCTGCTCGACCTCGGCCACACGCGCATCGCCATGATCGGCGGCCCCGAGGCGTCCATGAGCGCGGTCGCCCGCGCCGACGGCTACCGCTCGGCGTGCCAGCGCGCAGGCGTGCCCGTCGACCCCGCGCTCGTCCGGCACGTCGCGTTCGACCACGACGACGCGCTGCACGCCGCCGCCGCCCTGCTGCGGCTCGACGACCCCCCGACCGCGGTGGTCGCCAGCAGCGACGCGCAGGCGCTCGGCGTGCTCGGGGCCGCGCGCCTGCTGGGTCTCACCGTGCCGCGGGACCTGTCGGTCGTCGGGTACGACGACACGTACGTGGCGGCGTGGGCCAACCCGCCGCTGACGAGCGTCCACCAGCCGCTGCACGACATCGGGCGCGTGGCGCTGCGGACGGTCGTGGCGATGGCCGACGGGCGCGTGCCCGACTCCCACCACATCGAGCTCGCGACGTCGCTCGTCGTGCGCTGCTCGACGGCGGCGCCGGCCCGCTGACCTCGCCCGCCGGGCCCCTCAGGCGAGGAGGCCCAGGTGCAGGGCGGCGAGCGCGAGCGCGGCCACCGTCTCCCCGTCGCGGACCTCGCCCCGGCGGACCATCGCGAACGCGTCCCGCAGCGGGACGGCCCGCACCGCCGTGATGCCCTCGGCCGCCTGCTCGTGGGCGGTCGCACCCGCGTCGGCGACGGGCGACAGCCCGCGGGCGACGAACACGTGCTCGACCGCGCGCGCGACCCCGTTGAGGGCGTCGAGGGTGCCGACGTGCGTCCAGTCGCGCGCGACGAGGCCGGTCTCCTCCGCGAGCTCGCGCTGCGCCGCGACCAGCGGCTCCTGGCCGTCGGTGCCGCCCGCGGGCACCTCGACCGACGCCGGCCCGGTCGTGTAGCGGTCGGTCGTGACGAGCACGACCTCGTCGTCGTCGGTGAGCGCGACGACGAACACGGACGGCCGCAGCTCGACGACACCGTACAGCGCGGGCCTGCCGTCGGGCGCGACCGCGTCGTCCTCCCGCACCGTGATCCAGGGGTTCTCGTACACGACGCGCGAGGCCACGGTCCGCCAGCTCATGGCGGCGAACCTACCCGTGCGGCCCGCTCCCCCGCCGCCCCACGGCGCGCACCGGGTGGTCGCGGCGTCACCCGTACGGCCCCGGCGCAGCCGTTCGACGTGCGGGACCGGCGGGCTGGCACCAGACTCGCCAACCAGGTGGGCCACGGTGGCCTGCAACGACGCACGACGAAGGAGCGACATGGGCATCGGTACCGGCATCGCACTCCTGGTGATCGGGGCGATCCTCTCGTTCGGCATCTCCGACCGCATCGAGGGCATCGACCTGACGGTCATCGGGTACATCTGCATGGGCGCCGGCGTGCTCGCGCTGATCCTGGCGGTCGCGCTCAACTCGCAGCGCACCAACACCACGCACCGCCAGGTGGTCGAGCACCGTGAGGAGCCGCCGCTCCCGCCGACGGTCTGACGACCCCCGCACCACGCTCGACCGACGCCCCGCACCGGACCACCGGGCGGGGCGTCGTCGCGCCCGCACCCCCGCCGGGCGTCCGCACGGCGGGCACGAGCAGCGCATGTCGGACGCAACGGACACAATGGGCGCCCCCCGCGCAGCAGCACCGTGCGCGGTGACCGGGGTGACGACGAAGGGGGACGCATGGACCACGACGAGGCACGCGAGGCCAAGGCGCACGCGGTGGCGGTGGCACGCACGCT
This sequence comes from Cellulomonas dongxiuzhuiae, assembly GCF_018623035.1. Classification (NCBI taxonomy): domain Bacteria; kingdom Bacillati; phylum Actinomycetota; class Actinomycetes; order Micrococcales; family Cellulomonadaceae; genus Cellulomonas; species Cellulomonas dongxiuzhuiae. Next base: position 195,022 of record NZ_CP076023.1, on the reverse strand, counting down.
CGCGGAGGGCGCGGTGCACTCCGCCGCGGCGGAGGTCAGCGTCGCGCCGCTGGCCGTGGGCCTCGCGCCGTGCCCGGACGGCAGCTACGGGATCGCGCTGCGGTACCGCCTCGGGCTGCCGGGCGTGCGCTCGCTCGCCCACCAGGTCGCCGCGGAGATCGGCCAGGTCGGCAAGGTCGTCGACCTGCGCCGCACCGGGCGGATCCGCGCCCTCGCCGGGGCCGGTCACCGGTCGGGCGTCGGCACCGACGGGCCGACCGTCCCCGGCCCGCGCCCGCCCGTCGTCACGGCCCAGGCGCTGGGCGAGACGGGCCGCGTGCGCCCGCTGCGCCCCGGCGTCTCGATCGCGCACGTCGACGTCACTGCCGGCACGCTCGGTGCGTTCGTGCAGGTGGGCGGCGCCGTTCACGCGCTGTCGAACTACCACGTGCTCGCGGGCTCCCCTGCGGCGCGTCCGGGCGACCTGATCCTGCAGCCCGGCCCCGCGGACGGCGGGCGCGCGCCCGCGGACCGGGTCGGCACGCTCGCCGCGGCCGTGCCCCTCGCCGCCGGCACGACGGCCACGGTCGACGCGGCGATCGCCCTGCTCGACGACGAGTACGTGGACGCGACGTACCCGGTCGGCCGCATCACGACGACGGCCCGCGCGCTGGGCGGCGAGCTCGTCGCCAAGGTCGGGCGGACGACCGCCGTGACGAGCGGGCGCGTCACCGCGATCGAGCTGGACGACGTCGTCGTCGGCTACGGCGAGGAGCTGGGCGACCTGCGGTTCGACGACCAGATCGAGATCGAGGGCACGGGTACCGCCGCGTTCTCCCGCGGCGGCGACTCCGGCTCGCTCGTCTACCGCGAGGACGGGGTCGCGCTGGGACTGCTCTTTGCCGGGTCGGAGCTCGGGGGGGACAATGGACGCGGGCTGACCTACGTCAACCCCATCGATGCCGTCCTCGGGGCGCTCGACGCGACGCTGCTCGCCTGACGCGAGCGCCGGCCCGCGCACCCGGGAGACGCGGGAGGTGCGCAGTGGCCGATCTGGACGAGGCACGCAGAGCCAAGGACGAGCTGAAGACCGCCCTCGCGGGGCGCCCGGGGGTGACGGCCATCGGGATCGCTCCCGACGCCGACGGCTACGGCGTGCTCGTCCGGGTCCAGGACGACGCGGTCCGCACGCGGGGCGCGGACGTGCCGAGGACCGTGCGGGGCGTGAACGTCCACGTCCGCCGTTCGGGTCCCATCACCGCGCAGGACTGACGGCCCCCGCGGCCCGGACGACGGACGCGCCCGCACCCCGGAGGGTGCGAGCGCGTCGCCGTCGTCAGCGGCCGGACGTCAGCGGATGATGCAGGGCTGGCCGTTGAGGGTCGCGTCCGTCACCTGCCTCGGGGTGCCCGAGCCGATGAAGCCGAAGCTCACGGCGTTGTGGTGACCGATCGTGGAGTTCCAGGCGGCGTTCTTCGCGGTGACGGTCGAGCCGGACTGCGTCGTCACGCTGCTCCACGCCTGCTGGATGGACTCGCCGTTGGCGAACTTCCACTTCACCTCCCAGCCGTTCACGGGCTCCATGGTCGCGTTGAACACGGTGACGTTGCCCTGGAACCCGCCCTGCCAGGAGCTCGACGTGTCGACCTCGAGCTCGCACACCGAGTCGCTGGGGACGCTGGGCGAGGGCGTGACCGACGGGGTCGGTGACGGCGTGGACGACGGGGTCACCGACGGCGTCGGCGTGACCGACGGGGTCGGGGTCGGCGTCGCGGTGCGCGTCGGGGTCGGCGTGGGCGTCGGCGTCGCGCTGCGGGTCGGGGTCGGGGTCGGCGTCACACCGCCGCCACCGCCGAAGTCGACGTCCACGCAGTTGTAGAACGACTCGGGGCTGTCCGTGCGCTCCCAGATGTTGAACAGGACGTGCTTGCCGCTCTTGTTCGAGGGCAGCTTCACGTTCCACCAGTACTCGGGCCCGGCGACGCCACCCTCGCGCAGCGGCGGGTTGAGGACGCGGTCGAAGGGCTCGGCCTCGAGGTCGTCCCAGCCGATCGGCTCGTTCTGGTTCCAGCCGTCCTTCGTGATCCACGTCGTGAAGTACCCGGGGTGACGCGCGACCGCCGCGTACTGGAAGGTCATCGTCTGACCCGGCGTGACACGCGTGGTCGGCCACGCGGACGACGGCGTGTTGAAGGCGGCGAACTTCGAGTCCGGGCCGCACAGCTTGCCGTCGGCGATGGTCTCGTGCCGGCCGTTGATCGTGCCGAGCAGGTCGCCGAACCAGTTGTAGAAACCGTAGCTGTTGTCGGCGAAGGCGTTCTTGCAGGCCGCGTTGGTCGGCCGCATGTTGCCGGCCTCGCCCGCGGCCTGGCCGCCCGCGAGGCCGTCCTGGTAGCAGACCCACGTGCGTGTCGGGGGGTTGGTGAGCCCGCCGTGCGCCTGGGCGACGGTGGGGATGGCGACCAGAGCGGTCGCGACGACCGCGACGGCGGCGAGGCTGCCGAGCGTGCGGCGGGTGGTGCGGTGTCGGGGCATGTGGGGGGTTTCCCTCTCGCACGAGCGGCGGTGGTTGCCGCTGGGGCCGGGCACTGCTGGTGCAGTCTCGCGCCCAGCGTGCGGACCGCCACGCGGTCGGACAAGGCTCCGAAACGTTTCCAGCACGTGCGATGCCCCCTGCGTGGGGGCCGTCGGAGCGCACGCGGACGAGTGATCTCACCGACCTCTCACGAACGGCACTCGGCGGATCGGGGGTCGAGGCCCGATGATGGGCAGCGTGACGCGCAGGGGCTCGACCGCCAAGGGTGCGCACCGAGGTGGTCTCTCGGCTGCGGACCTCGGTGGCGTGCGCGGACTCGCCGTCGCCGCGCACCGTTTCGACGCGTGCCGGGACGTCGAGGAGGTCGTCGCGGCGGCCGCGCAGGCCGCGGTCGACGTCCTCGGTGCCGACGCCTGCGCGGTGGCCCGGATCACCCAGGAGACGTGCCGGGTCGTGCACCTCGAGCCGCCCAGCAACGACCCCCGCTGGCACCAGTTCCTCAGCACCACGTACCGCGCCGACGAGCGCCCCGCGCTGCGCGCGCTGCTGCGCAACCGCGAGAGCTGGCTGGCGCACGCGTTCGACGCGCAGGGCCGCTCGGTGCACCCGGGCGACACGTCGGCCGGCGACCGGGTCGAGGTGGAGCTCCTGCGCGAGGTCGGCGCCGCCTCGGCGCTCACCTCGCCCGTCGTCGTCAACGACGTCGTGTGGGGCCAGATCTCGGTGGTGCGCGACTTCGACGTGCCGCTGTTCCACACCGACGACGTCGCGACGGCCGAGGTGCTGGCTGCGCTCGCCGCAGGCGCGATCGCGCGCGTGGACCTCGAGCAGCAGATGCGGCAGATCATCGCCGACGACCCGCTCACGGGGCTGGCGAACCGGCGCACCGCCGACCAGGCCGCGGAGGTCGCGCTCGCGTCCGGACGCGAGACCTGCGTCGTCATGTGCGACGTGGACGGCCTCAAGCGCGTGAACGACGAGCTCGGGCACGACGCGGGCGACGACCTGCTGCGTGCCGTCGCGGACGTCCTGCGCCGCGCGGCCGACGCGATCCCCGGGGCGACGGCGGCACGCATCGGCGGCGACGAGTTCTGCCTCGTGACGGTCGACCAGCCGCGCGAGGTCGTCGCGACGACGATGGCGACGACCGTCGCGAAGTTCCCGCTGCCGCACGGCGCCGCCATCTCCTACGGCATCGCGTCGACCGCCGTCATGGGGTCCGTCGAGGCGCGCCACCTCTTCCGCCGCGCCGACCAGGCGCAGTACCAGGCGAAGCGCCGGCGGGCCCGCGCCCGGGCCCGCACGACCCCGCCCATCTCCGACCCCGTGCAGGCCGTCGAGCGCCTCACCGCGAGCGGTGCGGTCGCGATCGGCGCCGCGGCGCCCGCGGTCGTGCCGCGGCTGTGCGCGTTCGCCGCGGCCGTGACCGAGACGCTGGGCGGCGACTCGTGGGCGGTGCGCGAGCGCATGCCCGGGTCCGACACGTTCACGACCGTCGCGCGGGGCGGCAGCTCCGCCGACTCCTCCGAGACCCGGCTGATCACGCTCGACCGGGACGAGTGGGTCGTCGAGATCGCCGTCGCCGCGGCCGCGTCGACGGGGCGTCAGGTGCAGACCGCGCTGCGCGCGCTCGTCGCGATCGCGATCCTGGACGTCGGGGCGCTCTGAGCGCTGGTCGCCGGAGTCAGCCGTGCAGCGGCAGGACGAGCGTCGCGTCCGCGCCCTCGACGACGCGCACCGGGACGCCCCAGTCCTGCGCGGCCAGGTGGCAGGCCGGGTGCTCGATGCCGGGGTCGGCGTCGCAGCTGGCGGCGCGCGCGGTCACGTGCAGGACGCCCTCACCCACGCCCGGGTCGAGCCGCAGCGTGCGGGTCAGCGCGACGTCGTCGCCGGCCCCGTCCAGCAGCAGACCCGGCGGCGTCGCCGAGACCTGCAGGGACGTCGACGGGCCCCACCGGTCGTCGAGCTTCTGCCCGGCGGCGGGGTGGAAGACGACCTCGAGGGCGACGTCCGTGCCGATCTGCGTGACGGGACGCTGCGTGCGGTGCGCGCCGCCGTCGACCTGCGTGCCGGCGCCCGCGGGCAGCGCGATCCGCGTGAGCCGGTGCGCGGCGGACTCGACGACCAGGACGTGGTCCGGGTCACCCGCGGGCAGCACGAGGCCGCTGGGCTCGGCGAGGTCCGTCGCGAGCGTCGAGACCGTGCCGCCGTCCTCCCCCGGGACCCAGCGCCGCAGCGCACCGTTGTAGGTGTCGGCGACCAGCACCGACCCGTCGGGCAGCGCCGCGACGCCCAGCGGGTGCTGGAACAGGGCCTGGTCCGCGGCGCCGTCGCGGTGGCCGAAGTCGAACAGGCCGGTCCCGGCGACGCTGTGCACGTGCGCGTCCGCCGGGTCGAGCCGGCGCAGCGCGGACGTCTCGGCGTCGGCCAGCCAGACGTGCCCGGCGGCGTCGACCGACAGGCCGGACGGCTGCGCGAACCACGACTCGTCGGGCGCCCCGTCGACGAGCCCCTCGTTCATGGTGCCGGCGAGGTGCCGCACCGACCCCTGCTCGTCGTCGAACGCCCACAGCGTGTGGTTGCCCGCCATCGCGACGACGAACGCCGCGAGCTGCGGCGACCACGCGACGTCCCACGGCGAGGAGAGCTTGACCTGGCGCGGCGGCCACTGGTCGCCCACGCCACCCTCGACGGGGTGCGCGGTGCCGCCGTCGTGCGGCGTGACGTTGTCGACCGCACCGACCATGTACTGCTCGCCGGTGCCGGCGACCGTCGTGACGTGCCCGTCGCCCAGGCGCACGCCGCGCAGCGCGTGGTTGACGGTGTCGGCCACGAGCACGTCGTAGCCGAGTCGCTCGCGCAGCTCGTCGGGGACGAGGCACAGGCCGTTGGGCTCGCTGAACCGGGCGACGTCCGGACCGCCGTCGACCAGCCCGCGCTCGCCCGACCCGATGCGCCGCACGAGCGTCTCACCGTCCGCCGCGACCTCGGTGAGCGCGTGGTGCCCGGCGTCGGCGACGAGGAACGTCCCGCCCGGCAGCTCGACGGCCTTGGCGGGGAACCGCAGGGTCGTCGGCTGCGGCGTCGGGGCGACGTAGGGACCGTCGCCGCGGTGCAGCGTGCCCTTGGCCTCGTGCTCGGCCACGAGGTCACGCACCAGCGTCTCGACCGCGTGCGCGTGGCCCTCACCGGCCATCTGCGCGACGACGTACCCCTCGGGGTCGATGACGACGAGCGTCGGCCAGGCGCGGGCCGTGAACGCCTGCCACGTCACCAGGTCCGGGTCGTCGAGGACGGGGTGGTGCACCTCGTACCGCTCGACGGCCGCCGCGAGCGCGACCGGGTCCGCCTCGTGGACGAACTTGGGCGAGTGCACGCCGACGATGACCAGGACGTCGCGGTGCCGCTCCTCGATCTCCCGCAGCTCGTCCAGGACGTGCAGGCAGTTGATGCAGCAGAAGGTCCAGAAGTCGAGGACCACGACCTTGCCGCGCAGGTCGGCGAGGGTCACGTCCTTGCCGCCGGTGTTCAGCCAGCCGCGCCCCACCAGCTCGGACGCGCGGACACGGGGCAGTCGCGGTGCGGAGGTCGACGTCACGTCGCACATTGTCGCCGACGTGTTCCGGTGCCGACGTCGCACCGCACGTATGTGGTCACATCCCACGGCCCCGTCGAGCGGACGTGGTCGCGCGTGCGACCCCGTGGCGCACGTGCAGGAGCGGGGACGTGCGACGGCCGGGCGCAGCCGGAGGGGTGGCTGTGCCCGGCCGTCAGGGCCGTGCTACCCGCGGGTCGTGCCCCCGCGGGGTGGTGCTGCCGTCGGTGGGAACCGACGGGTCAGGGGGTGCGTCAGGCCGTCGCGCAGGTGGCCGTCAGCGTGCCGGGCGAGCCCGAGGCGATGAAGCCGGCCGTGGTGGAGGCACCGGCCGCGAGCGACCCGTTCCACGCGGCGTTCGTCAGCGTGCCTCCGCTGTACGTGCCGCTCCACGCCTGCGTGACGGTCGCGCCACCGATGGTGACCTTCCAGCCGGTGATGGCCGACGATCCGGCCGTCACGGTGACCTCACCCTGCCAGCCGTTGCCCCAGGTGTTGGCAGCCTTCACCGTGGCGGTGCAGGCACCGTTGCCCGGCTGGGGGCCCGGCGTCGTGGGCGCGGGGGTGGTGGGCGCGGGGGTGGTCGGTGCGGGGGTGGTGGGCGCAGGCGTCGTGGGCGCAGGCGTCGTCGGCGCGGGCGTCGTCGGGGCCGGCGTGGGGGTGCTCGCCGTGCCGCCGATGTTGATGTCCGAGCAGATGTAGTACGGCTGGTCGAGGTGGCTGGCCTGCCAGATGGTGAACAGGACGGCGCGGCCCGAGCGGCCCGCGAGGTTCACGTCGGTCTCGTACAGGCCCGTCGTGCCGTAGCGGCCGGTCTCCTTGACGAGGTCGAGGTCGTCCCACCCGAGCGCCTCGGTGGTCGGGTCGAAGCCGGCCTTCGAGACGTAGATCCGCAGGTAGTCCGCGCCGTGCTTGGCACCGTCGGTGAGCGTCAGCGTGAACGACGTCGGGACCGTCTTCATGATCCACGGGCCGGGGGTGTCGAGCGACGCGTACAGGCCGTTCTGCGTCCGGCCGCCGGAGCAGAGCTGCCCGTTCGGGATCACGGCCTCGTGGCGGCCGCCGACGCCCTCACGGAACAGGCCGTTCCAGTTCCACATGGTGTTGGGGTTGGCCTGGAACGCCTGCCAGCACATGGGGTCGCGCTGCGCCATCGCGGGGTCCATGTGCGTGCCACCCTCACGGTCCCAGCAGCCGTAGTTGCGGGACGGCGGGTCGGTGACGGACCCGTGGGCGGACGCCGACGTGGCGACGAGGCCGGTGGCCGCGAGCGCAAGCGGGATGGCGAGGGCCAGCCTGGCGAGGCGGCCCAGCCGACTGCTGGTGCGGATGGACATGCATGTCTCCTGGGGGTCGGTGACGAACGGCTACCGTCCGCGGACGCCCGTCGGGTCGCATCGATGCGACCGACGGGCGACGGTGAGCGCGAGGGCTTGACCACCGTGCGGCCTGTCCCGCCACGACGCGAGGGTGCTAACCGTTTCAGCAGGACCCGGGTCCCCGCCTCAGCGACGGTCGAGCACGTGGATCCGCGGGTGGTGCCCCTTGGCGAAAACCCGCGTCGCGGATCGCGGCAGCCACAGGTCCGACGCGTCGCGCACGACGCGCTCCATCACCTTGACCTCGTGCGTCAGCACGACGAGCCGGGCCCCCCGTGCGCTCGCGGCGTGGGCCGCGCGCAGCAGGCCGGCGTGCAGGCGCGGTGCGTCGGCGTGCGAGCCGTGCAGCGTGCCCCACGGCGGGTCGGCGAGCACCACGTCGGCGGGCCCGCCCAGGGGGCCGAGGACGGCAGCGGCCAGCGCGTCCGCGTCGGTGGCGTCGGCGCGCAGCAGCACCGGTCGCGGCGGGCGCGCGAGCAGCCGTGCGGCCTCGAGGTTGGCGCGGGCGGCGTCGAGCGCGGCGGGGTCGAGGTCGACGCCCACGGCCGCCGCGGCCGGCCCCGCGAGCAGCCGCTCGACGAGCAGCGTGCCGGACCCGGCCATGAGGTTGAGCACCCGGTCCTCGGCGCGCACGCCCGCCAGGCGTGCGACGGCCGCCGCGATCGTCGCGTTCGCCGCACCGGGGAAGTCGGCGACGCGCCACGTGCGCGCGGACAGCGGCCGCGGCCCGACGCGCACGAGCACGTCCCAGCCGGGGTCGACGTCGTGGCCGGCGGCGCGTCCGGCGGGGCGGGCGGCGGCGGCGGGGCGGGCGGCGGCGGACCGGGCACCGCGCCGCACGCGGACGACCAGGTCACCCTCGTCCGGGTCGTGCTGCAGACCCGTGGCCTCGTGGAGCATGCCCGCGAGCCGGGCGAAGACCGCGGAGTCCGCACCGGCGGCCTCGAACCGGAACGTCGAGGAGCCGGCGACGCGCAGCGACGCGTACACCGCGTCGACGATCCGGCCCATGTGCTCCGGGCTGGTGAACGACTTCGGCCGCGGGACGTCGAGGTGCACCACGACCCACGCGGCCACGGCCGTCCGCAGGCCGGTGACCGCGGCGAGCGGGCCCGGCAGCGTCAGCGCGAGGGCGTCGTCGCGGCCGGGGACGTCGCGCACGCCCCGGACGCCGGGCAGCACGTCGGCGACCTCGTCGGCGAGGACGTCACGCAGCCCGGGCAGGTACGTCAGCTCGACCGACGTCGAGGCGACGGGCCGGGGTGCCGCCGGACGGCCCGCGGCGCGTGCGCCGGAGGTGCGGCGGTCGGTCTGCCGGTCGCGCCACGCGCGGCTCGCGGCGGCGGGCCGGTCACCACCGCGGGTGGGACCGGGGCGCCCGCCGCGCCGCGTGGTCAGGTCGCCACCGGCACGCGTGCGCCGACGGCGCGCAGCACGAACGCCTCGGTCTGCGCGATCGCGTGCTCGCGCTCCGCGCCGCCCTCGGGCAGGCCGCGACCGGTGAGGCACGCGTTGACCAGCGGGACGGTCGTGGCGAGGTCCTGCTCCGGGAACGCGCCCGAGGTGATGCCGGCGTCGAGGATGCGGCGCAGGATCTGCTCGACCACGCCGACGTGCTCGCGGACGCGCTGCTGGGCGCCGCGCGAGAGCACCGAGCGCAGCTCGGGGCCGGGGGCGACGTGGTAGACCCGCGTCAGCGAGGCCTGGGCGCGGACGTACGCGCGCAGCTGCTCGACGGGGTCGTCGATGTCGTCGAGCGAGGCCTGCAGCCCGGCGGCGTACTGCTCGGTCTCGTGGGTGATGAACCCGAGGAGCAGCGACTCCTTGTCCGGGAAGTGGTTGTAGACGGCGGTGCGCCCGACGCCCGCGGCGGCGGCGATGTCCGCGAGCGTGATGACGTCGAAGCCCCGCTCGTTCATGAGCGTGGACAGGGCGTCGAACAGACGACGACGTGTCTGCTCGCGGTGCTCGTGCAGCGAGGCCCCGATGATCTTCGGCATGCTGACATCATCGCACGCAATGTCAGGAAACTCTGCACGGGCTCGAGCCTCTCCCGTGAGAAATGTGACATTCATCACGGCGGTTCGTCGCTTTCGCCTACAATGCCTTCAACGTCACCTTGCACGCCCTCAGACGGAAGCACCGAACGCAATGAGCCGACACGCCCACCCCGCGGAGGCGGGGGCCCTCAAGGGCCCCGCGCGCGTCGGCACCGTGCCCGCACCCGTCCCCGCCGCACGCCCCGGCGACTGGCCCGCGACCGAGGCGGGCCAACGGCCCACGGCGCTCGTGCGGGCCGCCCACGAGCGCTTCGTCACGTCCGGTGGCGACCCCGGCCGCCAGGTCCGGCCGATCGTGGCCGACTCCTGGCGACGCAGCCGGCGGGTCGGCGTCGACCCCGAGCTGCCCACGCCGCCCGTCGACATCGGCGGCTCCGACCTGGCGGAGCTGCGCAGCTCGCACCCGCTGTCCGGCGCCGTGCCGATCGTGCGCCGCCTGCTCGTCGAGCCCCAGGCGGGCTGGGTCGCGGCGCTCAGCGACGAGGCCGGCCGGCTGCTGTGGGTCGACGGCGACCACGACCTGCGCCGCCCCCTCGACGACGTCGGCTTCGTCGAGGGTGCCGCGTGGCGCGAGGACGCCGTCGGCACCAACGCCCTCGGCACCGCCCTCGCCACGCGCCGCCCGCTGCAGGTGATGGGCACCGAGCACTGGGCCCGCGTCGTGCACCCGTGGAACTGCGCCGCGGTCCCCGTCCACGACCCCCAGGGGCGCATGCTCGGCGTCCTCGACGTCACGGGCCGCGACGACGCCGCCTCGTGGATGGCCCTCGCCCTGGTCCGCGCGACCGTCGCCGCGATCGAGGCGAACCTCACGTCCACCTCCGCCACCGCACCCGGGGCACGGCTCGCGGTGCTCGGCGCGCACGGCGGCACGCTGCACCTGCCGACGGGCCGGCGTCGCCTGACGTGCCGCCACGCCGAGATCCTGCTGCTGCTCGCCGAGCACCCGGCCGGCCTGCGCGGCGACGAGCTCGCGGTGCTGCTGTCGGAGTCCGAGCTGTCCGAGGTCACCGTGCGCGCCGAGATCTCGCGCCTGCGCCGGCTCGTCGGCCCGCTGCTCTCCGAGTCCCGCCCGTACCGGCTGGCCGCCCCGCTGGAGACCGACGTCGACGTCGTGCGCGGGTCGCTCGCGGTCGGGGACGTCGGCGGTGCGCTGAGCGCCTACGCCGGCTCGATCCTGCCGCGCTCCGCCGCGCCCGGCGTCGCCCGCCTGCGCGCGACCGTGCAGGACGAGGTGCGGGCTGCGGCGCTCGCGTCGGGCGACCCCGACCTCGTCGCCCGCTGGACGGCGAGCGACCAGGGAGCCGACGACTGGCAGGCCTGGCAGACCCTCGCGCGCGTCGCCGCGATCGGGTCGGCCGCTCACCTGCGCGCCCACACCCGGCTCGCCCAGCTCGACCGCGCCCTGCGCTGACCGCCGGACGAGCCCGACGACGGATTTCGTCGCAACCCGGGCGTGGCGGGGCACCGGCGGCGTCGTCGAAGCGGTTGGCGCCGGCGTCGGCGCGCACGCCCGGGAAGCGGCGCTGACCGGCGCCTGGGCACCGTGCGCACCCTCGGAGAACCCGGTCGTGACGGATCCCGTCGTGCAACGGTCGTGCAACGGTCCGCCGACTACCGTCAGCGTCGGTGGCATCGACGGCGACGCCTCTCGTGGGAGTCCGTCGCCCCTGGTGCCCGGTCGGGCGGCGCGCGGGAGGGGGCGCGTCGCCCGGCCATCACCTCGGCCGGTGCGCGGGCACCCACGCGGCCCGGTTCCCGGGCCCGGGCGTGGCCGCTAGCGTGGCGCCGTGGACACCGACGAGCAGCCATCGCCCACCGCCACCCCCCGGCCACCCGCGATCGAGCCGGACGCCAAGGACTGGACCTGGGTCGTCGAGGCCCGCTGCCCGCAGTGCGGTTTCGCCGCGTCGGACGTCGACCCCCGCGGCATCGGCGGCACGGTGCGCGACCTCGTCCCGCGGTGGGTCGCGGCGCTGCACCGCGCCGACGCGCGCGAGCGCCCCGAGCCGCACGTGTGGTCCCCGCTGGAGTACGGCGCCCACGTGCGCGACGTGATGCGCGTGTTCGACGAGCGCGTCCGGCTCATGGTCGAGCAGGACGACCCCCTGTTCGCCAACTGGGACCAGGACGCCACGGCCCTCGCCGAGCGGTACGACCTGCAGGACCCCGCGGTCGTCGCGGACGAGCTCGCCCGGGCGGCCGACCTCACGGCGGACCGCTTCGACGCCGTCGCCCCCGACGCGTGGGAGCGCACGGGACGGCGCAGCAACGGCTCGCTCTTCACGGTCCGCACGCTCGGGCAGTACTTCCTGCACGACGTCGTCCACCACCTGCACGACGTGCGCGCCTGACACCCGCACCGACGCGTCCAGCCCGCGGACGCCCCCCGGCGCGCCGGGGGCGACGCGCCGGGCCGGGCCGCCGCCATGTCCGGTTGCGAAACACGACCGCAGCAATGACTGTGTACGTTTCCCGCCATGACCGGACCGTCGGCGGCCCCCGCCGTCCTCGACGGCAGCCACGTGCTCGCCGTTCCGCGCGGTACCCCCCTGCTCCCGCTGGCACGCGCCTGGTTCCCAACGGCCGACTGGTCGCGCGAGCCGGCGACGGCTGCGCAGGCGGCGGCCGCGCGGCCCATGACCGGTGCCCGGTTCCGCGGCATCGCCGTCGCTCCCCCGGACCCGGCGGGCGTGCTGAGCCTCGACGGGGCCGTGGAGGTCGCGGGGCCGTATCCCCTCGACGCCGCCGGCGCCCGCTCGCTCGCGCTGCCACCGCAGGAGAGCGACCTCTACGGCCTGCCCGCCGCACCCGTCGCCGGGGCGACGCTGCCGCCCGACCTCGTGACGGGCTGGGCGACGGCCGTCGCGCGGCGCACCGGCGGCGGGATCCTGCCCGCCGCACGGGACCGCGCGATCGTCCCCGACCCGGCCGCGGCCGTCGACCTCACGCTGTGGTCGGCCGTGCCGCTGCGCCCCGACGACGCCCTCCCGCTGGTGCGTCCCGCGCTGTCCGGCAGCCGGCTCGCCGCGCCCGCGCCCCCGGCGGGTGGCGCGCCCGAGGGCTTCACGCTCGTCGCCAGGTACGAGTACGACGGCGAGGTCGAGGTCCGCTGCTCCCGCTCGCGCGAGGTGCCGGTCGTGCTCTCGACGCTGGACTGGCGCGAGCACGGGCCCTGGGGCTACCACGTGACGTGGCGCCCGCCGGACCCGCTCGAGCTCGAGGTGCCGCACCCCTCCCAGCTGCACGTCATCGCACGTCAGCGCGTCACGCCGAGCATCGCGCGCGTCGTGGCGACGCTGTGGCGGACCGTCGGCGGGACGGTCGTCGACGCGGGCGGCTTCGTCGTCCCGCACGAGGAGATCGACGCGCGGGCGCGCCCGCGCTGAGACCGCTCCGTCCGCGTCAGGCGAACGGCTCCGACCCCGCCGGCACCAGGTCGACCTCGACGCGCGGCGTCGCGCCGCCGCCCTCGGTGAAGATGACCCCGCGCAGCGGCGGCACGTCGTGGTAGTCCCGGCCCCAGCCGAGGACGACGTACCGGTCGTCGACGAGCTGGTCGTTGGTGGGGTCCGCCTCGAGCCACCCGTGCCCGGGCAGCCACACCGACACCCAGGCGTGCGACGCGTCGGCGCCGCGCAGCTTGGGGCGACCGGGGCGCGGCCGGGTCTCGATGTACCCCGACGCGTAGCGCGCGGGCACGCCGTGCACGCGCAGCGCCGCGATCATGAGGTGCGCGAAGTCCTGGCAGACGCCCGCGCCCTGCGCGAGCAGCTGCGCCTGCGTCGTGTGGACCGTCGTCGAGCCGGACCGGTACGTCAGCTCGGTGCGGATGCGGTGCAGCAGGTCGGTGACGACGTCGGCCAGCGGTCGCTCGTCGACGAACGACGGCGCCGCCCAGTCGCGGACCTCGTCGACGAACGTGACGTGCGCGGAGGGCAGCACTGCCTCCCGCAGCGCGACGACACCGGCGGCGTCGGTGTGCAGGACCCCGAGGTCCGCGCCCGTGACGCCGCGCGCGACGGCCCGCCAGCCCGTGTCCGGCAGCTCCGCGCGCGAGGGGGCCGCACGGCTCACCTCGAGCGTCGAGCGCGCGGTCACGACGAGCCGCGTGTGCGGCCGCGTGACGCCGAAGTACGTCGTCGTGTTGCCGAACCAGTCGACGTGCCGGCCCGTGTCGGCGGGTTCCGGGTCGATGGTCAGGGACGTCGCCAGCAGACGCTGGTCGGGCAGGTCCCGCGGGGTCAGCGTCGTGCGGCCGTAGGAGTCGGTGACCGGCTGCGCGTACTCGTAGGTGGTGCGGTGCACCAGGTCGTAGGCCCGGCCGCTCACAGCGCGCCCCCCTCGCTCGGCTCGCCGTAGGTCGAGCCCCACAGGTCGTCCAGGGCCCGGCTCGGCGTGGGCCGCACGAAGTGCACGCGCTCGATCTCGTCCGACGCCTCGCGCAGCCGCCACAGGATCGACTCGAGCGCGTCGACGAGCCGCACGCGTCGCCCGTCGTCGGACACCTCGTTGCCGACGACGACCGTGTCCAGCTCGGCCACGAGCTCGGCGACGCCCTGCAGCAGGTGGTCGCGCTGCGCGGCGGACCGCGGCGCCGGCACCGACTCCAGGTCCGCGTGCAGGCGGTCCAGCGTGAACGCGAGCGAGCGCGGGTTGGTGCGGTCGTGCACGAGCAGGTCGAGCACGCGCGCGACGTCGGTGCGCGACTGGTGGCGACGGCGGTAGGTGATCGCGGACTCGCTGGCCAGCAGGACCGACTCCAGCAGCAGGTCCTCCACGTCGGCGGGCCGGTGCTCGACCAGCGTCGCCCGGAGCACCGCCACCAGGCGCTGCGCCCGCTCGAGACGACGGCCCGCGTCGAGCAGGTGCCAGCCGACGTCACGCGTGAGGCCCTCGGCCGCGATGCCGGAGACCGCGAGCAGGCTCTCCAGCACACGGTCCAGCGTGGGCCGCAGGCCCGCGGTCACCGAGCCCGGCGGCACGGGCCCGACGTCGAGGACGTCGCCGGCCTGCTGGCGGACGCGCACCCGCGCACGCTCGTCGCGCAGGGTCCGCTCGATGCGCGCGAGGGGGCCGAACATGTCGGTCGAGAGCTGGTCGCGCACGGTCGCGGCTGCCGCGGCGAGCCGGCGCACGGCCCGGGCGACCGACCCCGCGGTGCGCTGGTCGAGCAGCAGGTCCCGCAGCGCGGGCACCCGCGGTCCGATGTGCTCGGTGTCCGGGTGGATCGAGACCGGCTCACCGCCGTCGGGCAGCGCCGCGGGGGTCAGCGCCTCGAGCAGCACCGCGAGCGCCTGCCCGCCCGCGCTGTCCGGCGTGCGGTGGTAGTCGTCCCAGCGGTCGGCGACGGCGCGCAGCACGCGGACCCCGTCCTCGGCGCGCTCGGCGTACCGGCCCATCCAGTAGAGGTTCTCGGCGGCGCGCGGCGAGATGCCGTAGGCGCCCGCGCGGCCGACGCCCGCGTCGACGTCCTCGCGCAGCGCGCTGACGGGGGCCGTCGGCGGGGACGCGAGCACCCACACGTCCTTGGCCAGCGCGCCGACGGCCGACGACGACACGACGTGGTCGTCGGCGACGCGCGCCAGACCACCGGACATCACCGTGTACGAGCCGGCGTGCGCGACCGCGAACGCGCGCATGACGGCCGCGCGCGGCCCGTCGTCGGCGGGCTCGGCACCCGGGCCCACGAGCTCCTGCCCCACCCACCGCCACGGCTCGGCCGTGATCCGCGCCGCGAGCTGCTCACGCTCGGCGGTCGTCAGCCGCCACCCGAGCAGGGTCGTGGTGCTCGACCCGTGCACGACCGGCTTGAGGACGAGCCGGTCCAGCCGCGCCAGGACGTGCCGCAGCGCCCGCTCCTCGCCGCACCACCACGTGGGCGCCGAGGGGAGCGTGAGGTCCTGGTCGAGGACCGCCCGCGCCAGGCGCGGCAGGTAGCCGAGCAGCGCCGGGTTCTCCAGCACGGACGTCCCCAGGGGGTTGACGACGCTCACCGCGCCCTGGCGGACGGCGTGCACGAGCCCGGGGACCCCGAGCCGTGAGCCGGCGCGCAGGTCGAGCGGGTCGCACCACTCGCCGTCGACCCGCCGCAGGACGACGTCCACGGGCTCGAGCCCGTCGATGCCCTGCAGGTACAGGCGCCCGGCGCGCACCACGAGATCGCTGCCCTCGACGAGCGGCAGCCCCAGCATCGACGCGAGGTAGGCCTGGTCGAACGCGGTCTCGCTCGCCGGGCCCGGCGACAGGAGCACCGCGCGCGGGTCGTCGCCCGCGGTGGGCGGCGCGACCTCGCGCAGGGCCTTGCGCAGCGCGTGGAAGAACGGCCCGAGCCGCGCGATGGACGCCTGGCGGTACACCGGTGCCAGGACCTGCGCGGTGACGCGCCGGTCCTCCATCGCGTAGCCCGCGCCGGACGGTGCCTGCGTGCGGTCCGCGACGACGCACCAGCCGCCCGACGCGTCGCGGACCAGGTCCGTCGCGGTGAGGACGAGCTCGCGCCCTCCCGGGAGGCGCAGCCCGTCGACGGCCCGCAGGAACCCGGGGTGCGCGAGCACGGTCGACGGCGGCAGGAGGCGGTCGTCGAGCAGACGCCGGGCCCCGTACAGGTCGTGCAGGACGGCGTCGAGCAGCTCGGCGCGCTGCACGAGCGCCGCCTCGAGCCGCGCCCACTCGGGCTCGTCGACCACCACGGGCAGCGGGTCGAGGCGCCAGTGCCGGTCGCCGTCGACCGCCTCGGCGCCGTACGTGACGCCGTGCCCGGCGAGCAGCTGCTCGGCCTGGCGCGCGGCGCGGGTCAGGTCCGCGTCGGTGGGGGCGGCGCCCGGCGGCAGCCAGGTCCAGTCCGGCCGGTGCGCGATCGTCCCGTCGCCCAGCGGGCGCGGTGACGAGAGCAGGTCGGTCATCCCGGCAGTCTGACGCACGGCGCGCGGGTGCGGCGCACGTGCCCGGGGTGTCGGCGGCCCGGAAGGCCCGACGCGCCCGGACGCCGGGGTGTGCAGCGCGCGTCGTCGCCGCCAGGGACTTCAGTCCCCTCCCGGTGGCACCGAGTAGGGGCCGGGGGGCAGTCCGTCGACCGCACCCCAGCACTGGAGCCCTCGTGCGCCCGTCTCTTCATCACGCCCGCCGGTCCGGTCCGGCAGCCTCGCCCGCGCCACGCCTGCTCGGCGTGCTGCTCGCGGCAGTCCTGCTGCTCGTGGGGCTGACGCCCGCGCACGCGGCCGCCGGCGACGGCAGCTCGTTCGACAGTCCTCTCGCCGTCCCGCTGACCACGCTCGACGGCACCTTCGCGGCGACGAACGAGGGTCGCTCGACCCCGGGCGGCAACTACCCCGGCCGACCGATCTGGGCCAACGGCACCTGGTACGAGTTCACGGCACCCGCCGACGCGCGGATCTCGATCGCACTGAGCTCCTCGTTCGACAACGCGCTCGAGCTGTGGACGGCGTCCGGGACGCTGGTCGACTCCAACGACGACGCCGACGGGACCCTCAACGCCCGGATCACGGTGGATGTCACCGCGGGCACGACCTACCGGTTCGCCTTCGCGAGCAACTCCTTCAACCCCCGCACGGGCCCCGGGACGGTCACGATCCGCCCGGTCGACGCGCCGGCGGCACCGACGGGCGTCACGGTCACACCGGGTGACAGGTCCGTGACGGTGACCTGGACGCCCCCCGCATCGGTGGTGTCGTCCTCCACGCTCGTCTGCTCCGTCGACGGCGGCACGGCGACGTACTGCGGCACGGTCAGCGGTGCGGGGACCTCCGCGACCGTCGACGGGCTGACCAACGGCGTCCCGGTCACGGTCCAGGTGCACAACCAGAGCACGGCGGGCGTCAGCCTGCTCTCCCCGGGCGTCGTCGCGACCCCGCGCGCCATGACGTCGCTCGTGGTCACGACGGTCCCCGCCGTCGTCGTCACCGGCGCGCCGTACGCGGTCGTGGCGTCCGTGGAGCGGTCCGACAGCGCGCCCGCGACGGGCGACGTGACGTTCGACATCGGCGGCGCCACCTCGACGGTCGCGCTGGTGGACGGCGAGGCGACGGTGACGGGCCTCGTCTCGCTCGCCGGGACGGTCCCCGTCACGGTGACGTACGCGGCCACGCCCGACCAGACGGGCGGCTCGGCCACGACCGAGGTCGTCGTCGGCCGGGCCACGCAGACGGTCACGCTCGACGCCGTCGGCCCCCTGACCTACGGCGACGCACCCGTCACGCTCACGGCGACGGCCACCTCCGGCGGCCCGGTGACGTTCGGGGCGACCGGTGCGTGCACCGTGGTGGGCGCGACGCTGCAGGTCGACGGCGCGGGCGACTGCGCGGTCACGGCCTCGCAGGCCGGGACGACCGAGCACCTGCCGGCCGAGGCCTCGACCACCGTCACGGTGGGGCAGCTCGTCCAGACCCTGACGCTCGCCGTCCCCGGCCTGGTCCACGGCCAGACGGCGGACGTCGTCGCGTCGTCCTCCGCGGGCCTGCCCGTCACCCTCACGGCCACGGGCGCGTGCACCGTGACCGACGGCCGGGTCACCGCGACCGACGTCGGCACCTGCACCGTCACCGCCACGCAGGACGGGGACGCGAACGTCCTGCCCGCGCCGCCCGTGAGCGTCGAGGTCGACGTCGAGCGTCGCTCGCAGACCGTCACGATCGACCCGATCGGCGACCTGCTCTTCGCGGTCGAGCCGGTGCGGGTCGTCGCGACGTCGTCGCTCGGCCTGCCCGTGACGCTCACCGCCACGGGTGCGTGCCTCGTCGTCGGCGACGAGCTGCGCACGGTCGCGTCGGGCGACTGCACGATCACCGCCACGCAGGCGGGTGACGCGCACACGCTGCCCGCCGACGCCACCACCACGATCCGCGTGGTGGGCACCGGCACGTCCGCCACCGTGCGGCTCGACGCCGAGCTCGGTGATCTCGCGGCCGGTGCACCGTTCACGGTGCGCGCGTCGGGCGTGCTGCCCGGCTCCGACGTGGTGGTGGTGACGGTCCACTCCACGCCGCGCGAGCTCGCTCGCGTCACGGTCGGGGCCGACGGCACCGCCGTGGTCACCGGCGTCCTGCCGGCCGACCTGGCAGCCGGCGACCACCGCCTCGTGATGGACGCCGTCGGGCTCGACGGCGTCGCCGTCGCGGCCGAGGTCGGCTTCACGGTCGCCGCGGACGGCGTGCTCGGGCGGATCGGCGACAGCGTGCTCACGCGGGTGCCCGCCGCGGCCGCCGCTCCGGCCGCCGCTCCCGCCGCCGCCGCGCTCGCCGTGACGGGCCCGGGCGACTCCGTCGCCGTCGGCGCCCTGGCCGGGCTGTGGCTGCTGCTCGGTGCGGCACTGGTCGCGTGGCGTCGCCGCGCGACGGTCTGACCGTACGGCGCGACGGCGGGTGCCGGGCCCCGGGCCCGGCGCCCGCCGTCGTTCGTCAGCCCTGCACCACCGTGGCCCCGTAGCCGTACAGCGCGGGGGTGACCTCGAGCACCAGATCGCCCGGGTCGGCCACCGCGAACGCGAGGAAGAAGGTGAACGTCGAGCCGGAGGGGATGCTGACGTCGGGTCCCGTCAGGGCGATCCCCTGGTCGGGGTCCCACACGGCCACGCCCGGCTGCCCGCCGGACGTCGCCCGGACCTGGAGCGTGTTGGGCCGGAACGCCTGGTCCGTGCGGTTGGTCACGACGACCTGCATCTTGACGGCGACGCCCTCGTCGACGCCCGTCGCGTTGTCGCTGGGCTCGTAGCGCTGCGGAGGGTTGACGGCGACCTCGAGCCCGTCCCCGTACGAGTGCGGGTTGCCGAACCCGACGATGCTGCCCGGCTGCTCGCGGTCGCTCGACCGGGACGAGGTCTCCTGGCCCGCCGCGGCGGAGGGGACGGTCGGGACGATGATGCGGAAGACGACCACCGCGGCGACGACGGCGACGACGGCGAGCAGCGCGCCGGCGATCGTCACGGCACGGCTGCGCCGCTCGGGCTCGATGACGGGCGTGTGGTCGGACGGCTCCCGGGACGAGATCGCCGAGACCCCGAAGCCGGCCGTCGGGACGCCGGACCGTGGGGTGGGCACGGAGCGCAGGGCGGGTGAGGTCCCGCGTCGGGCATCGGGGTGTTCGGTGGTCACGCGTGGTCTCTCCCTGGGATCGGCGGCCGGCGCGCCCCGGTCGCCCGGCGCCCGCCATGACGGACCCCTGCCGGGGTGGCGCGGGCATGGCTGCGCGATCACCGGAACGGAGGGGGCCGAGACGCTCCGCGTGCGTCGTCGGCGGACCGAAAGTAGCGCCGTTTTGTCCGATATCTTGCGCCTAAACGGTTCGCGAGGCCGGATTCACATGAGGCTCTCACCGTGTGATCGCTGACCATGACAAGCGTTCGCCACCGTCCGGCCGACGGACGGCGAGTCGGGCTGCAGGTTCCCGCGGAGTACGTGCCGCAGCCCACGGCTATAGTCGTCGGGACAACTGAAGACGCCACCGATCTGCGGCGGGAGAGCCCGCCCGAGCGGGCGCCGAAGGAGCAACCTCCCCGGGAATCTCTCAGGCATCCGAACCGCTGCAGCGAGGCAACTCTGGAAAGCGACCCCACGGGGTCCACCGACGGTGCAGGCGGGCGCGTCCCGCGAAAGCTCTCAGGTCCGATGACAGAGCGGGGAACACCGCCCGCTCGCGCGACCCTTCGCGCTGTCCTCCAGGAGCCTGCCCGTGGCCGTCGTCACCGCCTCACGCCCGCACGCGCCCGTCGTCCCGGACGTCGCCCTGCCCGTCCCGGCGACCGGCGCCGCCGCGGTCGGGACGCACCGCCGCCTGGGCCTGGTCGCGATCGTCGTGTCCGCGGCCGCGATGGGCACCGCCGGGCTCTTCGGTCGCATGGCGGCACCCGCCGGCGCGGTCGTCGGGGAGGCGCTGACGCTGGGTCGCATGCTCGTCGGCGCGCTCGGGATGCTCGTCGTGCTGGCCGCGACCCGGCACCTCGGGCGGCTGCGCCGCACGCGCATCACCCCCTCCGTCGTGCTCGGCGGGGTGCTGCTGGGCCTGTCCCTGGCGACCTACCTGTCGTCGACCGTGCTCATCGACCTCACGCTCGCCGTCGTGCTGCACTACCTCGGCCCCGTGGTCGCGACGGTCCTCGCGGGGACCGTCCTCAAGGAGCGGGTCGGCGCCACCGACGTCGTGTCGCTCGTCGCGGCGTTCGCCGGCATGCTGCTCGCCGCGGGCCTGGTCGGCGGCCCGTCGCGGCCGGTGCCCGACGGGCACGCGCTGGGCGTCGGCCTGGGCATCGCGTCGGGCGTCCTCTACGGCGGCGCGCTGCTGTGCTACCGGTACCGCACGGACATGCCGTCGGACGTGCGCAGCTTCTGGAACTTCGTGTTCGGTGCCGTCGGCACCGGCGCCATGGTCGCCGTCACGCGCCCCGACGTGTCGGGCATGACCGCGACGCACTGGGCGTGGGCCGCGGCGTTCTTCGTCGTGTGCGGCGTGCTCGCGCTCAGCCTGCTGGTGGTCGCGGGCAAGCACCTGCGCGCCGTCGAGCTCTCGTCGCTGTCGTACCTCGAGGTCGTCGTCGCGGTGCTCCTGGGCGCCGCCGTCTTCGGCGAGGCGGTCTCCGCACCCGCCGCGGCCGGGGTCCTGCTCGTCGTCGCGGCCGCGGTGCTGCCCCTGCTGCCGCGTCCGCGAGCGGGGCGGGAGCGGCGGGCGGCGCGGGCGCGGGCGGCCGCGACGACGAGCGCGGCGACGCGCGTCGCGGTGCGTCAGGCGGTCGTGAACACCAGCGGGTCGTAGCCGATCAGCGACGGCGTGAGCGTCAGCGTGACGTCCTGCGGGTCCAGCACGACGAACGCGAGGTCGAAGGCCACGACGCCCGAGCGGTCCAGCGGCTGGGCGGGACCGGTGAGGTCGACACCCGTCCCGGGGTCGAGGATCTGCACGGCCTCCTCACCGCCGGACACGACGACCACGCCGACGGTGTCGGGGACGAACTCGCCGCTCGTCCCGTTGATGATGTTGACGCGCACGCGCACGGGCTCGCCCTCGGAGCCCTCGACGCCGTCGGCGTACGCCGACGGCGCGAACGCCGCCGGCTTCTTGACCTCGACGACCAGGCCGTTGGCGTACGTGAAGGACTGGCCGAAGGCGGTCTGCGTGCCGGCGTAGGTCGCGATCTCGGCGGGCGTCGCGGATCCCCCCGCGCTGGCGGTGGACGTGCAGCCCGCGGCGACGAGCAGGGCGGCGGCGGCCGCGGACACGACGATCGTGCGGCGGCGGGTGGCGGTCGAGCGGGTCACGGGTGCTCCTCGGGTCGGCGCACCGGACGCAGCCGGCACCGACACGCGAACCCGCGCACGGACGCCACGCGATGCGTGACGCGACCACGACCCGGCGCGGCGGTGCGGGGGGCACGACACCTGCTCACGTCGTTCTCCCCCTGGGCCGCGGCCAACGTAGCATCGGCGCCGCGTGCGCCACAGGGCCTTCGGCTCACCGCGTGCACGTCGCTGACCTGCGGCGACACGGATGCGCCACTCCCAGGAACGTGCGCCGGTGGGCCGCGCGGGTGACGGGCGGTGTGGCGGTCGTCACAGGATTCTCAGGGGATCTTCCGAAGGGTGGGACGACTGGGGTGCGCCCGTCCCGGGCGACGGCTCACCACCCACGGCCGCGAGCAGGTCCGTCCGCAGGGGGTAGGCCCACCTGAGGTAGCCCACGGGCAGGCCTGTGCCCCCTGACACGCGCTCGTGCGTGACGTGGGCGCCGGTCACCAGCAGCTCCCGCACGGTGCGGCTCACCGCGAGCGCGCGACGCCGTCGGCGCTCCTCGACGCGCTCCTGCGCCGACCGGCCCGCCGACCGGCCGCCGGTGCGGCGCTGCCTCCAGTGCACGGTGCCTCAGCCCGCCTGCCGCGCGAGGTCCGCGGCCTGCGCGCGGACACCTCGGACGTCGAGGTGCAGCTGTTCCTGCAGCGCCTCGGACGTGGGGAACCGCCGCTGCAGCCGCAGCAGGTGCAGCAGGCGCACCTCGATCACCTCCCCGTACAGGTCACCCGAGAAGTCGAGCAGGTGCGCCTCGAGGAGGCGCACGCCGTGCCGGCCGTAGTACGTCGGACGGCGCCCGATCGAGACGGCGGCCACGTACCGGCCGCTCACGCCCTCGCGGACGACCCGCACCGTCCCCGACCACACGCTGTCGGGGACGTCCAGGCCGGGGACGGCAAGGTTCGCCGTGGGGAAGCCCAGCAGGCGGCCGCGCTGGTCCCCCCGCGCGACGACGCCGCGCACCACCGGCGGGGACGGCCGCGCCGTCGGGGCGGCACCGCGCGGCACGCGCACGGTCGTCGCGCTCATGCGACGTGCCGCTGCAGCGCGCGGAAGGTGCTCGCGTGGTAGACCAGCGGCTCGACGTCGGGCGAGACGGTGCTGTGCCGCACGTCGAGCAGGACGATGCCGTGGTCACCGGCCGGCACCACCTCGCGCAACGAGCAGTCGAACCAGGCCGAGGCGTCGTGCACGAACAGGGCACCGTCCGGCGTCACGGTGGTGGCCAGCCCGGCGAAGCGATCGCGCGACCTCGACGCGAGCTGGCGGGCCGCGACGTTGTGGCCGGCCCCCAGCACGGAGATCCCCAGCCGGGCCGCCCCCTGGAGGCGGGGCCACGTGGTGGACGTCCACTGCACGCAGAACGCCACGAGGGGCGGGTCCAGCGAGACGGTGACGAAGCTGCTCGCGGCCATCCCGACGGGTGCACCGTCGATCGTGGCGCACACCGCCACGACGCCGCTGGGGAAGCTGCCGAACGTCCTGCGCAGCAGTGCGGGGTCGACGGGTTCGCCCGGCTGCTCCGGCGCGGGCGTCGAGACGTCGGCTGTGGTCGTGGGCACGGTCATGACGGCTCCTTGCGAAGGTGTGCGGTGGTGAGCAGGACGTGCCCCCAGACCTGCACCCAGGCCTCGGCCTCGGGCAGCTCGGCGGCGGTCGCGTCGCGGGCGTACAGACCGGGCGCCGGGCAGGTCGCGCCGAGCTCGACGAGCACCGGCTTGAGCAGGAGGTCGGGGGCCATCGCGTGCGCCGGGCCGGCGCCCAGCATGAGCGGCACGGCGGTGACCCCCCGCAGGCCGTCCCCCGTGGCGAACTGGTCGAGGAAGCACTTGAGCAGGCCGGTGTAGCTGGCCTTGTACGTGGGGCTGGCGACCACCACGAGGTCGGCACCGGCGACCGCCTTGACGGCGGCCTCGACGCCCGCGTCGCCCCAGCCCAGGACCCCCGGACCCAGGTCGACGACGTCGACGACGACGTCCGGCGGGGAGCCGGTCAGTCGCCGCACGAGGGCGTGCGCGGCGCCGGCGGTCCGGGAGGCCGGCTTCGGGTTGCCGACGACGATCGCGACGGTCACGGGTCCTCCTGGGCGGGCGTCGGACGGGCTGACGTCGTCCATCGTGGGCGCAGCCTGTTTCCGCCGCGGCCTGCCGCTGTTACCCGACCATTGCGCCGATGCGTCAGGACGACGACAGCGCCGTGAGGCTCCCGCGTGCGGTGGTCGCCATCACCACGTCGGACCGGTAGTGCACCCAGCTCAGCGACCACGGCACCCCGTCGACGTCGCAGAGCAGCTGCTCGCGGAGCAGCACCGGGTCCCCTGGCTCCAGGCCCAGCACGCGCGCCGTCGCGACGTCCGCCGCGGCCGCCTCGAGCACGGTGTCGCTGGAGCCGAGCTCACGCCCGAACAGGAGGCGGAACGCGGCCCGGGCGTCGGGGATCGAGGCACGGGTGTCGAGGTCCCGGACCGCCGCGCTCAGGCGCTCCAGCCCGAGCTCGACCGGGTGGTAGCCGACGCGCACGTACAGCGGCCTCCCGGCGGCTCGCACCTCCTGCTCGATGAGGATCACGGTCTCGTCGTCGCGTCGCAGCCGCTCTCGCACGTACGCCGTGGACGCGACCACCCGGTGCTCCAGCTCGTGGATCGTCACGGCGCCGGAGGGGGCACCCCGCAGCTCGCTGGGCAGGCACTGGATGAGCTCGACACCGGTGGGGCGGTGGTCGTGCCGGCGGCGGATCACGTGCCGGCTCCGGTGGTGGGTCGGGGCGAGGGGCGCATCGGTCCTCCGAGGTGGGAACGGGTAACCGGCACGCGGCTGCCGCCCTGCTCGTGAGCGGGGCGGCAGCCGGGTGCCGTGGGGGCGCAGGACGTCAGGAGCCCGGCTCGACGATGCTGAAGTCGATGACGTTGTCGGTGCGGTGGGCGAACCCCGTCAGTCCCTCACGGAAGACCATGAGCGGCTGCACCTTCGCCATCTGGATCTGCGCGCGACCCTCCTGCCACACCAGCTCCGCCCGGTTCCAGTGCACCGCCGCTTCGGGCGACAGCGCGTCCCCGGCGGCGACACCGGCCGCGACGGCCTCGTAGAACCGCGGGTCCTCCCAGCTGCTGGAGTTGCGCTCCTCGTTGTCCTCGGGGAAGGCGAGCAGCAAGCTGTAGGGCGGGGACTCGTAGGACACCGACATGTCGCGGTAGAGCCGCATCTGGAACGCCTTGGTGAGGGCCTGCTCCTGGAACGCGGCCGGCGGCAGCACCTCGATGTCGACGTCGAACCCCGCGTCGCCCGCGAACGACTGGATCTGCACCGCGATGGCCTCCATGTCGGGGACGGCGTTGCTGACGGTGATCGTGTACGACACCGGGGTCCGGACCCCGGCCTCCTCGAGCAGCGCGAGCGAGCGCTGCGGGTCGTACTCCTGCTCGAGCAGACCGTCCGCCACGTGGTGGGGCGCCTCGGGGTTCAGCAGGCCGACCACCGGGTTCGCCCGGCCCCCGTAGACCTGCTCGATGATCTGCTCGTACGGGATGGCGTAGAAGACGGCCTGGCGCACCAGGGGGTCGTCGAAGGGCGGCGTCCGGGTCTGCATGAAGGCCCAGGCGAAGTTGTTCGTGTCGACCGAGAACGTCTGCAGGCCCTCGGTCCCGGTCATCGCAGCCACGTCCGCCGCGCGCAGCTGGACCGCCACGTCGACGTCCCCGGCCCGCAGCAGCTGGGCACGGTTCGCCGCGTCGGGCACCACACGCTGGATGATGCGCTTGATGGCCGGCTCGCCCAGCGGGTACTCCGGGTTCGCCTCGAACGAGATCTGCTGACCGTCCTGGTAGTCGGTCATGACGTAGGGCCCGAAGCCGAAGTTGCCGTTCGTGTTCGACCACTCGACCGCGTACGGGTCCGCGGCCGTGGCGTGCTCCTCGAGCAGCTCCTTGTCGTAGATCTCACCGGAGATCTTCGAGATGACCGCCAGCAGGGGGAAGCCGTGACCGGCCTCCGCCACCGTCCACGACACCGTGTGGTCGTCGATCTTGCGCAGCTGGGTCGCAGGGTCGGTGATCGCCGGCAGCGAGATCGCCGGCGCGATGCTCGTCGAGTTCCACTTGCGCTCATAGCTGTACAGGACGTCGTCGGCGTCGAACGGGTTGCCGGCCTGGCTCAGGACACCCTCCCGCAGGTGGAAGGTGTAGGTCAGCCCGTCCTCGCTGACGTCGTAGGACTCCGCGAGCACGCCCTCGAAGTCGTACAGGTCCTGCGTCAGGGCGTTCGGGTCGTCCTCCGCCTGGACGTAGGGGTTGCGGATCAGCGTCGCCCCGGTGAGCAGCGTGTACTCGAACGCCTCGTACCCGCCGGGCTTGCTGTCGAACGCGAGGCCGCCGGGCACGGCCGCGACGGCCTCCACCAGGACGTCCCCGGTGGACGACGGGCTGTCGGCGCTGCCGCCGGACCCGTCGGAGCCGGCGCACGCGACCAGGAGCAGGGGCAGGACGCCCAGCAGGACGACCGTCCCGGTGCGGTGCGCGGCCGGTCCGGGGGGTCTGCGGTCGGGTCGGGAGGGCAGGGGCATGGGGACTCCTCGGGGGTCGGAGCGGGCATCGGCCACCGCGGGAGGCGGGGGCGTCGGGGTGGCCGAGCTGGAGGCGTCGGCCGGAGGGTCAACGGCGCCTGCGGCGCAGGACCTCGCTCGCGGCCAGGGCGAACGCGCCGACCGCGAGGGCCAGGGCGGCGGCCGGGAAGGTCGCGGACCACCACCGGCCGGCGACGGCGTCGGGTGCGCCGCGGCTCAGCATCGCTCCCCACTCCGGCGTCGGCGGCGGCATCCCCACGCCGACGAAGCCGAGGGCAGCCGTGACGATGATGGAGACCGCGAACACGACGGACGTGTTCTCCCACGCGGCGCTCACCGAGTTCGGCATGACGTGCCGGAACGTCAGCCGCAGCTCACCGACGCCCGCGATCCGCGCGGCGTCGAGGTACGCCTCGGCTCGCACGCGCAGCACCTCGGTGCGGATCAGACGGATCTGGATCGGCGAGAGGATCACCGCCAGGCACACCACGATGGTGGGTGCGCTGGCCCCGAAGAAGCTGATGACGACGAGGCCCAGCACGATGGCCGGGACGGCGTCGGCCAGGTCGACGAGGCGGCTCAGACCACGCGCCGCCAGGCCCAGCGGCCCCCGCCGGGACTCGTTCATGCCGATCAGGATGCCGACCAGCGCCCCGATCAACGTGGCGAGCACGGTGACGAGCCCCGCGATGACGAGGTTCAGGCGCGTGGCGGCCACGACGCGGGAGAACACGTCCAGGCCGGCGGAGTCCGTGCCGAACCAGTGGTCGCCACCCGGCGGGACCGATGCCGACGCGACCACGCGCGTCGGGTCGTAGGGCAGCAGGAACGGCCCGACGACCGCGACCAGCGCGATCACGACGAACGGCACGACCTTCCACCAGCCCGTGCGGTCGGTGCGGTCGCGCGCGGGGGCCTCGACGGCGGGAACGGTGACGGTCGACGCGCTCATGACTCCTCCACCCGGACTCCGGGACGCCGCCGGGGGTCCAGCAGCATGTTGACGATGTCGACGACGAGGAAGACGACCAGGGACATCGCGGCGACGACCAGCAGGAACCCCTGCAAGGCGATGAAGTCGCCCGAGTTCACGGCGTCCACCGCGTACTGGCCCATGCCGTTGAACCCGAAGAGGCCCTCCATCACCACGGCGCCGCCGATCAGGTAGCCGAACAGCGTGCCGGTCATGGTGATCACCGGTGGTGCCGCACGGCGGTACACGCTGAGCACCACCGCCGCGCGGGACGCCCCGGAGGCGACCCGGAACCGGGTCACGGGGTCGTCGATCGCGTCCTCCAGGCCGGCCACCCACAGCTTGATGAGCAGCGCCGACTGCGCGAGGACCATCACGCCGACGGGGAGCACGAGGTGGGACACGATCGACCCCGCCGCCTCGACGTTGCCGGCCAGCACGGCGTCCAGCAGCGGGAACCCGGTCACGCGCGGCGGCGGCAGGATCTGGATGTCGAGGCGTCCGACGGGCGCCGGAGCCCACCCGAGGGCCGCGTAGAAGACGATCAGCCCGGCGACCGCCAGGACGTACTCCGGGATCGCCCCGGCGGCCCGGGCGTAGGCACGGACCGTCGCGGACACCGGGTTGCGCGGGTGGAGCACCACGACGTAGGCGACGAGGCAGCTGACGAGCGCCGAGATCGCCAGGGCGCACATCGCCAGCTCGAGGGTGCCGGGCAGTCGCTGCGCGAACTCCGCGACCACCTCACGTCCCGTCATGAGCGACTGCCCCAGGTCCAGCTGCACGAGGTTCACCACGTAGCCGACGAGCTGCTCCGGCAGGCTCCCGGCCAGGCCGAGGTCCGCCTGCAGGGCCGCGTACGCCTGGGGCGTGTAGTTCTGACCCAGCAGCACCAGCACCGGGTCCCCCGGCATGGCACGCACCAGGACGAACGTGAGGACCACGAAGACCAGCAGGTGCGCCGGCAGCATCGCCACGCGCGTGGCCCACCAGCGCTGACGGACCACCCAGGCCCTCACGGCAGCACCGCGGTGCCGGCCCCGACGGGGCGGCGGGTCTCGTGGGCTCGGACCAGGCCCCGCGTGTACTCGTGCCGGGGGTCCGTCAGTACGTCCGCGGAGCCGCCCCGCTCGACGATCTGCCCGCGGTGCATCACCGCGAGCTCGTCACAGACGAACCCCGTCGCCGGCAGGCCGTGCGACACGAACACGAGCCCCGCCCCGCGCTCGAGGCACGCCCGCTTGAGCAGGTTGAGGATCGCGCCCTGGACGGAGACGTCGAGCGCGGAGACGACCTCGTCGCAGACGAGGATCTTCGGCTCGACGACCAGGGCCCGGGCGATCGCGAACCGCTGGCGCTGACCTCCCGAGACGTACCGGGGGTAGCGCTCGGCCATCGCCGGCGGCAGGCCGAGCGACTCGATCGTCTCGAGGGCCCGTGCGCGCGCGGTGGTCCGCGGCAGTCCGAACAGGTGCAGCAGGGGCTGCATCACCGAGTCCAGCAGGGTGCGCCGCGGGTCGAAGGACGACGTGGTGTCCTGCGCGATGTACTGGACGGTTCGGCGGACCTCGGCGCGCTGCCCGCGGAACCGCAGGAGGACGTCGAGGCGCTGACCGTCGAGGTACACCGCCCCCTCGCTCGGCACCTCCAGCCCGACGAGCATCCTGCCCAGCGTGGACTTGCCGGACCCGGACTCACCGACCAGACCGATCCGGCTGACGTCGGTCACGGTCAGGTCGACCTCGCTGACGGCCGCGTGCCGGTGGGCGCGGGAGCCGAAGAACTTGGTGACCTTGTCGGCCGTCAGGGTCACGGACGCTCTCATGCCGCACCCCGAGCGAGGTCCGCGCCGTCGTCGAGCTCGCCCCCCGCGGCCACGGCGAGCCGGCTCTCGGCCATCACCGCGTCCAGCGTCGGGAGGTAGTCGCGTCCCACGTCGGCGAGCGTCGGGATGCACCGCAGCAGGCCCTGCGTGTAGGGGTGGCGTGCCCGTGATGCGAGGTCCGCCGACGCCGCCTGCTCCACCAGGTCCCCCTGGTACATGACGAAGGTCCGGTCGGAGTAGTCCAGGCAGAGGTGGATGTCGTGGCTGACGATGAGCAGCGACGTCTGGGTGGTGCTGGTCAGCTCCAGCAGCAGGTCCATGGTGGCGCGCGCCAACGACGCGTCCAGCGCGCTCGTCGGCTCGTCCGCGATCAGCAGCCGCGGCTGACCGCACAGCGCGAGCGCCATCATGACGCGCTGGCGCATGCCCCCGGACAGCTCGTACGGCCGGGCCCGCATCACGCGATCCAGGTCCGTCAGACCCACACGTCGCAGCCAGTCACGAGCGCGCGCGTCGTCGTCCGAGCGGGACGCCCGCCCGTCCGCCCGCAGGACGGCGAGCAGCTGGCTACCCACCGACCACACCGGGTCGAGGGACGTCATCGCGTCCTGGAAGACCATCGCCATGCCGGGCGTGCGCCGCGGGAGGCGGCCCGGTCGACGGTCGGAGATGGAGCGGCCGGCGAACTCCATGGCGGTCGTGGTGACGTGCGCCTCGGGGGGCAGGAAGCCGGCGACGGCCATCGCCAGGGTCGTCTTGCCCGACCCGGACTCGCCGACCAGGGCGATGCGCTCGCCCCGCCCGATGTCGAAGGAGACGTCGCGCACCGCGGTCGCACCGTCGGGTCCGCCGTACCGCACGGTCAGGTCCTGCACCCGCAGGAGGTCCGCGCCCGGTGCGGGCTCCTCCGCACGCAGCCGGGGTCGTTGCGCCGGGGAGCCGGCCGGGCTTCGATCGCGAAGCGTCGTGCTGAACATGGCACCACCTCATGGATGTCGCGGACGAGATCAGGTCTGGAGCGGGGCGGCGCGCGCGACTCCGGAGCGGAGCCCACGGCGTCGTGACGGTGGAGGTGATCCCGGTGTCGGCCGGTGATCCTCGTGCTGATCAGGGCCTGCACCAGGGGTGCGGGGCTGCGTCCTGTCGTGGCGCAACACTGCGGGAACCGTGTTACGAACCGGTGGCTCTGCTTGTGACGTCCAGATTGCGCCGACGGGCCACCGGGCGGGCGTGCGAGGTCGAGCCGATCGCGACCATGTCGCCCCGGAAGTGGGTGAAGCTCAGGTCGCGCACCCGTCCCGCGGAGTCGCGCAGCACCAGCTCCCGGAGCAGCACCGGTGAGCGCTCCGGCACCGTGAGGTGCGCCGCCAGGACGGCGTCGGCCGCGACGGCCTCGACCGACGCCTTCCACTCCCCCGCGGGGCAGCCGAAGATGCTCCGGAACGACGCGGCGAAGCACAGCAGCTGCTCGTGGAGCGCGGCCACGCGCGCGAGCACCACCTCGGGCGGGTCGTGCAGCGGCAGGTAGGCGATGCGGTGGTACGCGGGCGTGCCCCCGAACAGCCCGACGTGCTCCATGACGAGGACGTCGCGCCCCGTCTCCAGCTCGGTCTCCACCTCGGGGTCCGGGGTGGAGACGCGGCTGCCGAGATCGTGCACCACGACCTGCGGGTAACGGCCCGGGACGGTGACGTCGCTCGGCAGCAGCTCACCGATCGGGATCCGCATGAACGGGTGGCGGACCTGCGTCCCCGTCTTGGTGCGCCGCTCCAGCAGACCCTCACGGGTCAGGTGCTGCAGCGCCGAGCGGACCGAGTTGCGGCTCGCACCGAGCTCGTCCACCAGCCGCTGCTCGTCGAACGCCCGCCCGTCGAGCAGCCTCCCGGACCGGATGGCGGACCGGAGCTGCTCGTAGGCGCGGCGCGGCGAGGTGTGCCGGTCCGCGACCGTCCGTCGTCGTGCGCGGCTGTGGACGAGACGTTCCCGCTCGAGCTCTTCGAAACTGCGTGGCGGCACGGTGACCTCCCAGGATGGGTCGGTGCAGGCTCGCCCGGTTCCCGGGCGAGGTGCGGCCCCATCGACGCGTCGGTCCGGGAGCGGGGTCCGGCCCGCTCCCCGCACATGCGGCCTCAGAAGGCCAGGAGGTTGTCCCGGAAGTGCGCGTAGTCGTAGCCCGACCGGATCAGGCCCTTGCGGCGCAGGACGGGCGCGAGGCCGTCCGCGATCTCGGCCACGTTCTTCCTGGTGACGGGGGACGCGATGAGGAAGCCGTCACCACCGGCGTGCTCCATCGCCTCGGCCATCTGGCCGGCCACCGTCTCGGTGGTGCCGCACAGCTCGATCGACTCGATGGTCCGGTGGTTGGCCGCGATCTCCCGCAGCGTCTTCCCGGACCTCGCGAAGTCCGCCATCGTGGACTGGTGGCCGTTGTTCTCGCTCAGGTCCGGCAGGGGCGCGTCGAGGTCGAACTTCGAGAAGTCCATGCTGGTGAAGTACGACATCGCGGCGAGGTTGCCGTCGATGTTCGCCGCCTGCGCCGCGCGCATCCGGTCGCGCTTCTCCTGCGCCTCCGCGTCGGTGTCGGCCAGGATGGGCGCGACGAGGAACAGCACCTTGACGTCCGACGGCTTGCGGCCCACGGCCAGCAGGCGCTCGCTGATGTCGTCCCGGTAGGCCTTCATCGCGTCCACCCCGACCACGGCCGAGATGATGGTGTCGGCGTGCGTGGCCCCGAGGTTGCGGCCCGCGGGTGACCCCCCGGCCTGGCAGATCACGGGACGCCCCTGGGGGCCGGGCGGAGTGTTGAGGGGGCCGCGCGTGCGGTAGAAGCCGCCCTCGAAGTCGACGTGGTGGATCTTCGTGTGATCGGCGAACACGCCGGTCGACTCGTCCATCTGCAGCGCACCGGTCTCCCAGCTGCCCCACAGCGCGTCCACCGCCTGCATCCACTCGTCGGCCATCTCGTACCGCAGGTCGTGCTCCACGTGCTTCTCGAGGCCGTAGTTCTGCGCGGCGGCGTGCGGGCTGGCCGTGACCAGGTTGATGCCGATGCGCCCGTCGGTCAGGTGGTCGAGGGTCTGGTAGAGCCGCGCCGCGAGGAACGGCGGGTAGAACGTGGTGGCGGCGGTCGCGACGATGCCGATGCGCGACGTGGCCTGGGCGACCAGCGGCATCAGCGGCATGGGGTCGAACCGCACGGCCTGGCCGCCGCGGACCGAGCTCTCGAACGAGCCGCGGAAGACGTCCGGCAGCACGGAGGAGTCCTCGAACATCAGGTAGTCGAAGCCGGCTCGCTCGAGCGAGGTCGCGGTGTCGACGAACAGGTCGGGTCGACCGACGTCCGACCGGACGTTGCCCGACCACGGCTGGTTCCAGCCGTACACGCCGAAACCGGTGGTGAGAAACCAACCCATGTGGAACATGTCTGCGATCTCCTTGGAGGTGGGGGCGGGGCGTCACGGGGGCGCCACCAGGGCGTCAGAAGGCGAGGAGGTTCTCGCGGAACGTGGCGTGCTCGTAGCCGTCACGGATCAGCCCGCGCCGGCGCAGGACGGGCGCGAGTCCGTCCGCGACCTCGGAGATGCCGCGCCGCGTCACGGGTGAGGCGATCAGGAACCCGTCCCCGCCGGCGTGGTCCATGGCCTCGGCCATCTGGTCGGCGACGGTGTCCGGGCTGCCCACCAGCGGGATCGACTCGGCCACCCGCCGCGTCAGGGCCACCTCGCGCAGCGTCTTGCCGGCACCGGCCTTCTGGTAGTCGGCCACGGTGCTCTGGTGGCCGTTGGTCCTCGACGCGACGTCGGGGAACGGCTCGTCCGGGTCGAAGCGGGAGAAGTCGATGCCGCTGACGTACGACAGGCCGGCCAGGGCGTTCTCCAGGCTCGCGGCCATGGCCGCGGTCTTGCGCTCCGCGCGGTCCTGCGCCGCCCGGTCGGTGTCGCCGAGCACCGGGTCCACCAGGAACAGCACCTTGGCGTCCTCCGGCCGGCGCCCGTGCGCGACGAGACGGCGCGAGATGTCCTCCCGGAACTCCCTCATCGCCTCCACCCCGACGACGGCCGAGACGATGGTGTCGGCGTGCGCGGCCGCGAGGTCCCGCCCCGCCGGGGACCCGCCGGCCTGGCACAGGACCGGGCGCCGCTGCGGCCCCGGGATCGTGTTGAGCGGCCCCCGGGAGGAGTGCCAGCGCCCCTGCTGGTGGACCGCGTGCACCTTCGTGTGGTCGGCGAAGACGCCCGTGCTCTCGTCGAGCACGACGGCGTCGGGCTCCCACGACTCCCACAGCGCCGTGACCGTGCGCGTCCACTCGTCCGCCATCTCGTACCGCAGGTCGTGCTCGACGTGCTGCTCGAGGCCGTAGTTCTGCGCGGCCGCGTGAGGACTGGCGGTGACGAGGTTCAGCCCGACCCGACCACCGGTCAGGTGGTCGAGCGACTGGTAGAGCCGCGCCGCCAGGAAGGGCGGGTAGAACGTCGTCGCGGCCGTGGCGATGATGCCGATGTGCCGCGTCCGGCGGGTCAGGTGCGGCACCAGCGGCAGCGGGTCGAACCGTACGGTGGCGACCTTCAGCGAGTGCCGGAAGCTGCCCTCGTAGATGTCGGGGAGCACCGAGGAGTCCTCGAGCATCATGTAGTCGAAGCCCGCGCGCTCGAGCGCGGCGGCCATGTCCGCGAAGAGCCCCGGGTTGCCGACGTCCTGGGCGACGTTCCCCGCCCACGGGGTGTTCCAGCCGTACACACCGAAGCCGGTGCCGAGGAACCAACCGAGGTGGAACATCAGTGCCTCCTGTCGTGGGGTCGTGGCCAAGTGCACCCTGCGGACGTGACATCGCCGCGACGGTGACGTTCCACGGGTATTGCGCGGGTGCGGCGGGGGGCCTGTCGCGCGCTCACCCGGCGAGCAGGTTCTCGCGCAGCGTCGGGTAGTCGTACCCGTCGCGGATCAGGCCGCGACGGCGCAGCTCGGGGGCCAGGCCGTCGGCGATCATCGTGACGTTGCGACGCGTGATGGGCGCCTGCACCATGAACCCGTCGGCGCCGGACGCCGCCGCCGCCTCGGCCATGGCGTCGGCGATGCTCGCGGGAGTCCCGGTGAACTCGACGGCACCGGTGCTGCGACGTGCGGCGATCTCGCGGAGCGTCATCCCCTCGGTGTCCCTGAGGTGCAGCCCGACGACGCTCTGCGCGGCGTTCGTCTCGACGGGCGGCAGCGGCGCGTCCAGGTCGAACCGCGCGAAGTCGATCCCGCTCGCGAAGGACAGCGACGCCAGCGCGACCTCCGGGTGGGCGGCGGCGTACGCCTGCTTGCGCCGCAGTGCGGTGCGCGCCTCGTCGTCGGTGTCCCCGAACGTGAAACCGGCCAGGAACAGGACCTTGACGTCGTCCGGGTCGCGCCCGGCCGCCGCCGCACGTGCCGCGAGGTCGGCCTTGTACTCGGTCATCTCCGCGACGTCCCGTGCCTGCGCGACCACCGTGTCGGCGTACCGCGCCGCCAGGTCGCGCCCGGCCGGGGAGCCGCCGGCCTGGCAGACCACCGGGTGGTGCTGGGGCCCGGCTGGCGTGTTGAGCGGTCCGCGGGTGCGGTGGTGGGTGCCGACGTAGTCCGCGTAGTGCACCTTCTGTGGGTCCGCGAACGTGCCGGTCGTCTCGTCGAGCGCCAGCGCGCCCGGCTCCCAGGTGTCCCACAGCGCCCGGACCGCCTCCAGCCAGTCGGCGGCGATCTCGTAGCGCAGGTCGTGGTCGAGCTGCGCGGGCTGCCCGTAGTTCTGGGCCGTGCGGTCGTTGTGCGAGGTCACGACGTTCACGCCGATCCGTCCCCTGCTCAGGTGGTCCAGCGTGGCCAGCAGCCGCGCCGCGAGGTACGGCGGGTAGAACGACGTGGTGATCGTGGCGATCAGGCCGATGCGCTCGGTCTCCTGGGCGATCAACGAGACCAACGGCAGCGGGTCGTGCTTCGGGGCCGCGGCGGCGTGTGCGAGCGACCACTCCATGCTGGAGCCGTAGGCGTCCGGGACGAACGAGCCGTCCTCGAACATCAGGTAGTCGAACCCGGCGCGCTCCAGGGACCGCGCGGCGTCGACGTACAGGTCGGGTGTCACCCATTCGGTGCCGGCGCGGCCGGCCCAGGGCTGACCCCACGCCTGGACGGCATAGCTGAGGAACCAGGCCATGTGCATGTGGTGCTCCTTCTCGGGGTGACGACGAGGGGCGGACGAGGAGGGCATGGGGGGTGGGGGTTTCGCGGAACGGCCATCGCGACGGCCAGGCACCCGACCATCGCGACGACCATGACGGCGAAGACCGCGGTGAACCCGATCTCGTCGGGGTGGCTCGCCCCGACGGGCGTCGCGGTCGCGAGCACGACCGCCGCGACCTGGGTCCCCAGCGCGCCGCCCGCCGTGCGCGCGACCGTGGTGATCGCGGTGGCGACCCCGGTGCGGTCCACGGGTGCCGCCCGCACGGTGAGGTTGGGCAGCGCGGAGAAGGCCAGGGCGGCGCCGATCCCGTTGAGGGCGTTCGCGCCGACCACGGCCCAGATCTCACGGTGGCCGAAGGCGAGGGCCGCGTAGGCGGTCGCGCACAGCAGGGCCCCCACGATGAGCGGGGCGCGGGCGCCGGCGCGTCCGCCGAGCCAGCCCGACACGGGGCTGAACGCCAGCATGGCCAGGCTGGACGGCAGCACGTAGAGGCCGACGTGCACGACGTCGACGCCGAAGCCGAAGCCGCTGTCGGCGGGCAGCAGCAGCAGCTGCGGGACGACCAGGAAGCTCTGGATCAGCGCGAACCCGACCAGCATCGAGCAGAGGTTCGTCGTCCACATGCCGCGCGCCCGGAGCAGCCGGACGTCGATCAGGGGCCACGTCGCACGGGCCTCGACCCTCGCCCACGCCAGCATCGTCACCACGCCGAGGACGGCGATCGTCCCGACCACCGCGGCCGGCCAGGCCCCGAGGGTGCTGAGCACGAGCATCGACGCCAGCAGGCCGGCGCCCAGGAGGACCGCGGAGGGCCACGACAGACCCCCGACGCTGCGCTGCGGGCTCTCGGGGACGAGGCCGACGATGAGCAGCAGGGAACCCGCCATCAGCACACCGGGCAGCCCGAACACCCACGCCGGTCCCAGCAGGCGCTCGACCGGCCCGGCCGTGACCACGCCGATCGAACCGCCGGCACCCAGCACCGAGCTCAGCACGCCGATGCCCAGCGCCACCCGGGACGGTGGAAGGTGGTCGCGGAGCAGTCCGTAGGCGAGCGGGAAGAGGGCGCCACCGGTGCCCTGCAGCGCACGTCCCAGGAGCATCGTGGCGAGGTCGCCCGCCACGGCGCACGCCACCGTGCCGACGACCTGGACGACGACGACGATCAGCATCCACCGCCGCTTGCCGTGCAGGTCACCGAGTCGTCCGAGGACGGGGGTCGTCACCGTGGCGCTGAGCAGGAACGCGGTGAAGATCCACATCGTGCCCGCCTGGTCGACGCCCAGGCGCTCGCCGAAGGTGCCGAGCAGCGGTGACACCGCCGACTGCATGATCGAGAACGGCAGCACGCAGACCGCGAGCGCCGGCAGCAGCGCCCTCGTGGTCACCTCACCCGGCCGGGGCCTCACAGCGTCCCCCGTGCGCGACGCCGGCGCTCCCCGCCCACGTGCACGACCAGGGCCGCCGCCGCGAGCGCCACCATGGTCGCGCCCAGCGCTGCCGGCCGTGCCCCGAGCAGCCCGACCACCGGCGCCGCGAGCCCTCCGACGAGGTACTGCCCGGCGCCGATGAGCGCCGCAGCCGTGCCCGCGCGCTGCTGCGGCACACCGTGCATGCCGATCGCCACGAGGTTGGGCATGAGGAAGCCGTGGAAGAACACGATCACGACCAGACCGACCAGGATCGGCCCGACCGGCACCGACGTGGACAGGGCCACCGTGAGCGCACCGGCGACCGCGAGCTGGCACGTCAGGCTGAGCGCCACGACCCGCCCGGGCCGCAGCCGCCGCAGCAGGCGCGCGTTCAGCTGGGCCGCACCGACCAGCACGACCGCGTTCGCCACGAACAGCAGGCTGTAGGCCTGCGGACTCAGGCCGTAGCCCTCCTGCAGCACGAAGGGGGCGCCGGCGACGAGGACCAGGCCGACCGCGCTGCCCAGCGCGAACGTGATGACGCACGTGAGGAAGCCGCGGTCCCTCAGCAGCTCCACGACGACCTGCCGACCGGGTGGCCCGGGCGTGCGTCCTCCTGCCGGCGCCGCCCCGACGTGCGCGGGCGAGGTCTCCGGCCAGCTGCGGTGCACCACGACGAGCGCGGCCGCGCCCACGGCGGCCACCAGCACGAAGATGGCCCGCCACGAGAACGCCTCGAGCAGCACGGCCGCCAGGAGGGGCCCCAGCGCGGGGGCGACCGGCATGATCGCCGCGAGGTGCGACAGGAACCTCGCGAGCGTGACGCCGTCATACAGGTCCCGCGCCGCGGCCTTGGTGATGACGAGCGCCGTGGCGGCGGCCAGCCCTTGCAGCAGACGCGCCGCCACCAGGGTCCCGATGCCGGGTGCCAGCGCACACATCGTCGTGGTGACGACGAAGGCCGCCAGCCCCGTCAGCAGGACCGGCCGGCGGCCGAACCGGTCGCTCAGCGACCCCGCGAACAGGTGCCCGACGGCGAGCCCCACGACCAGCGCGGACAGCGTCAGCTGGACCGCCGTCGGCCCCGCGTCGAGGTCGACGGCGATGGCCGGCAGCGCGGGTCCGTAGGCGTCGAGGGACAGCGGCCCGAGCCAGGTCACCAGGCCCAGCACGAGCAGCGCTCGCACGGGACCGACGCCTCCTGGCGGTCCGGCGGCGCGGACGCGCGCGCGCCGGTCGCGTGCTGCGGCAGTGACGGTCTCGACCACGACACCCCATCGGCGAGGGCGCGGCTCCGGGACGTCCGCGCTGTCCGACGAGCGTGCAGGGGGCGTATTTCGTGCCCGCGCGGCGCGCATGACGGGCGCATTGCGCTGCCCGCCGCGCAACGCCGTGGCGCAGTGCCCGGCGGGGGGCCGTGCCCGGGGTCAGCCGGTCAGCCGGTCGCCCGGTCGACGAGGTCCACGAGCTGCGCCACGTCGCGGTCCCCGTCGAGGACCGCGGGCAGGGCCGCCGCCTCAGCGCGGAGGTCGGCGGCACCGACGACCGTGGACCACGGCCCGCCGACGAGGTGGTCGGTCAGCAGCGCGACGACGAGGTCCTGGCGCAGGCGCGGGGACGCCTCGCGCGGGGAGGTCGCGCTCGCGGACCCGTCGAGGCTGCCGGAGCGCTCGACGGGCTCGCCCGCGTCGTCGAGGTAGCGCACGGTCGCCGTCACGAACGGCTCGAAAGACACCCCCTCACGGAGGGCGACCTCGTAGAGCGCCGTCGTCGCGTGACCGGCGAAGACCTCCCCGCCGTCGACGGCGTCGTTGCGGAAGTCGCCGTCGGCGACCGCGCGGTTCTCGTAGCCCAGCAGCCGGTAGCCGGCGACCTGGGCCGGGTCGAACTGCACCTGCGCCTTCGCGTCCCGCGCCGCGACGACGAGCGAGCCGGTCAGCCCGGTGCCGAACACGCGCTCGGCCTCGGCCGCGGTGTCGATGTAGACGTGCCAGCCGTCGCCCTGGTCGGCGAGCTGCTCGAGCAGGTGGTCGTCGTAGGTGGTGATGCCGACGCCGACCGAGACGAGGTTGATCCCGGCCCTGGCCTCGGTGCTGATGCGCGACAGGATCCCGTCGGGGTCGGTCTCACCGACGTTCGCGACGCCGTCGCTGATGAGGACGACCCGCGTCATCCGACCCTCGGTGCGCATGTCCATGGCCACGTCGTAGCCGAGCGCGAGGCCCGCCGCGGCGTTCGTCGAGGCCTGGGGGGTGAGCGCGTCGACCGCCGCCAGGACGCCCTGACGCTCGGACACCGGCGTCGGGTCGAGCACCACCTCGGCCTCGTCGGAGTAGCAGACCATGGCCACGCGGTCGGTCGGCCGCAGCGCCGAGACCAGGGTGCGCAGCGCGGCCTGGGTCGTCGCCATCTTCCCGGCCTCGTCCATCGACCCCGAGCAGTCGACGACGAGCACGAGGTCGACGTCGTCGCGGGACACGCTCGACGCGGGCGCGCTGCTGATGCCCACGCGGACGAGCCGGTGGTCGGCCCGGAACGGCAGCTCGACGGCGTCGATGCTGACCCCCAGCCCGTCCCGCGGGGCGGGGTAGTCCTGCTCGAAGTAGTTGACGAACTCCTCGGTGCGGACCTCGCGCGCGTCGATCGACGCCCCCTGGGAGACCGCGTCCCGGAACCGCGTGTAGGAGCCGGTGTCGATGTCGAGGGCGAACGTGGACAGGGCGTCGTGCGCGGGGTCCGTCATCCCCGACGTGGCCGCCGAACCCGTCGGGACGGGGTCCGGCGCGGGCATCCCCCAGCCCTCCGGCCCGGGCTCGACGGCCCCCGTCGCGTCCGAGTAGCCGTCGCCCGCCGAGCAGCCCACCAGCGCGACGGCCGCCACGAGCGCGGCTCCGGCCAGTCGCGTCACCCTGCCGTGGTTCGTCCTCATCGCTGTCCCCGTCTCCGTGGTCGTGGCGTGGGGCCAGACGCTAGGGCGCGGGCGGGGCGTCCCGGACGGGAGTTGCGGGCTCGTGACCCGAACGATGGGCTTCCGTGTCCACGACCCCCGCCGCGTGGCCGGACCGTGACCTCACCTTGTGCGGATCGAGATGCGGTGACGCGGGTCGCCGGGTGCCTCGTGGACATGCGGATGCCGCGCGCGGCGGCGGTCCTGCTGCGGGTCGCAGGGCGACGACGGCCGGGCACCGGAGCCGTGGGGCCGGGGACGAGACCCGGCGGCGAAGGGAGCGGGTGACGAGAATCGAACTCGCGCTATCAGCTTGGGAAGCTGAAGTTCTGCCACTGAACTACACCCGCGCGGCGCCCTCACGGACGCTGCGGCAACGATCCTACCCGCTACCCGGTGTGGTCCTCCAACCCGGACCGCGCCGCGACCGGTCGCGCCTGGTCGTGACGCCCGGCGGGTGGCAGGGTCGGGACGGTGACCGCGTCGATGCGCCCGTTCCACGCCTCCGACCTGCCCGGCATGTACCGGGTGTGCCTGCTGACGGGCGCCGCGGGCGAGGACGCGACGGCCCTCTACCGCGATCCGGAGCTGCTGGGGCACGTCTACTGCGGGCCGTACCCGACGGCCGACCCGGGCCTGTCGTTCGTGGTCGTCGACGAGCAGGGCATCGCCGGGTACGTCGTGGCCACGGCCGACACCGCGGCGTTCGCCACGTGGTGCGAGCGCGCGTGGTGGCCGGTCCTGCGCGCCCGCTACCCGCGGCTCGCCGACCCGCGCGACGGCACGGCGGACCACGTGCTGCGCGCGCAGATCCACGACCCCGGGTCGCCGTCGGTGCCGGCCTCGGCACCCGCCCACCTGCACATCGACCTGTTGCCGCGGCTGCAGGGTCACGGCTGGGGCCGCCGTCTCATCGAGACCCTGGCGGACGCGCTGCGGGACCGCGGCGTGCCCGGCGTGCACCTGGGGGTCGACCCGCGCAACACCCGGGCCATCGCGTTCTACGAGCACATGGGCCTCGTCCGCGACACCGCCTACGGTGACGGGCACCGGATGGTGCTCGACCTGCGGTGAAGGTCGGGCCCAGCAAGGTGGCCAGGCACGGGCGGCCGCACCGCCCGGTACTCGATTGCACTCTCACGGCCGGGCGGGTGGGTGGGGTCAGGCCGTGACGGAGAGGCGGAAGCTGCCCGAGCGCTCCTCGCCGGGGTCCAGGACGAACACGCCCGTCCCGGGCACGCCCTGGTCGTGCAGCCGGAAGCCGTCGTTGACGTTGGTCGCGGGCTCCAGCGCGAAGTAGCAGCGGCGGCGCGGGGCGTACAGGACGAGGTGCCGGTAGACCGGGTCGACGGTGAGGTCGACGGTGACGCCCTCGTCGGCGTACTCGACGCGCACGGGCTGCGTCGGGTCGAGCGCCGTGAGCACGTCGTCCACGAACCCCGAGCCCAGGGGGCGGCGGGACCGGAAGTCCGCGCGCGGCGGCACCGGGCCGGCGGGGCCGTCCGGGAGGGCCCGCGACAGCCGGTACCCCGCCTCGGCGGGCACGTGCAGGAGCGGTCCCGCGGTCGGCGGGTACTCACGGACGGGCGCACCGACGGGCAGCAGCGCGCGGCTGAGGTACGGGTGGTGGCCGAAGCCGGCCGGGAACGGCTCGACGTCCGTGTTGCGCACCGACGTCGTCACGACCAGGCCGTCACCGTCGAGCGCGTAGCGGACCGTCGCACCGAACTGCCACGGGAAGTTGATGCCGACCTGCTCGGCCGTGTCGACGGCGAGCGTCACGGCCGTGCCGCTGCGCTCGACGACCTCCCAGTGCGCGTACCGCACGGCACCGTGGATCGCGGTGCCGTCGGCGGCGTTGCGCTGCAGCTGCCACCGCCGCCCCGCGAACGGCAGCACGCCGCCGCGGATGCGGTTGGACCACGGCACCATCGGGAAGCTCGCGCACTTCTCCGGGTCGCCCGACGACGTCCGGCGGGTCGGGCGCAGCAGGTCGCGCCACACCCCGTCCGCCGTGCGGATGCGCCCGGCGCCGAGCGCCGCGCCGGTGCCGGGCAGCACGTCGACCTCCCAGCGGGCGTTGCGCAGCGTGACGGCGCCCGGAGGTGCCGCGACGGCCGTGGTGACCGGGGCGGGCGTGGGCTCGGTGATCTGTGCGGTGATCGTCATCGGCGGCAGCCCCCTGCTGTCGGCGCCGGGCGCCCAGCGGCCCCGGTCAGAGCGTGACCTCGACGCGGACGGTGCTGCCCGCGGGGGCGTACGGGACGTGGTTGCCCTCGACCGGCGAGCCGTCGACGACGAGCGTGCCGCGCGAGCCGCGGGCACCGGAGTTGGTCACCGTGATCTCGTACGTCGCACCGCGGGCGACGCGCGTGACGGTGAACGACGGGACGTCCGGGCCGATCTGCGGGTCGACGACGAGGCCGTCGTAGTCGGGCCGGACGCCCAGCAGGTACTGCGAGACCGCCACGAAGTTCCACGCCGCGGTGCCGGTGAGCCACGAGTTCTTGGCCTCGCCGGCGCGCGGCGCCTGCTTGCCGGCGATCATCTGCGCGTACACGTACGGCTCGAGCCTGTGGACGTCGCTGATCTCCTCGCGGTACGCCGGGGTGATCCGCTTGTAGTAGTCGAACGCCTTGTCGCCACGGCCGACGACCGTCTCGGCGATGATCACCCACGGGTTGTTGTGGCAGAAGATGCCACCGTTCTCCTTGTACCCGGGCGGGTACGTGGAGACCTCGCCGAGCTCGATCTGGTACGTCGTGTACGCCGGGTACTGCAGCACGAGGCCGTGCGGCGTGCCGAGCATCTCGTCGACCGCGTCGAGAGCCTGGATCGCGGGCGCCTCCACGTCGTCGGGACCGTCGCCCACGCCGATGCCGGCCATGACGGCGAAGCCCTGCGGCTCGATCCAGATCTTGCCCTCGGGCGTGGCGTCGGTGCCGACCGGGTTGCCGTAGAAGTCGTACGCCCGCAGGAACCAGCGGCCGTCCCACGCGTGCTCGAGCACGGCCTCGCGGACCTCGCCGACGACCTTGCGGGCCTGCGACGCGACCTCGGTGAGGCCGCGGCGCTCCGCGAGCTCGGCGTACTGCTCGCCGTAGAGCACGAACTGGGCGGCGATGAACACGGACTCGGCGTGGCCGC
Source organism: Cellulomonas dongxiuzhuiae (assembly GCF_018623035.1). Classification (NCBI taxonomy): domain Bacteria; kingdom Bacillati; phylum Actinomycetota; class Actinomycetes; order Micrococcales; family Cellulomonadaceae; genus Cellulomonas; species Cellulomonas dongxiuzhuiae. The sequence continues at coordinate 152,123 of NZ_CP076023.1, read as the reverse complement.
CGACCTGGTTCTCGGTGGTCTGGAACGACTCGCCGGGCTCGGTGGAGAAGCAGTTGAGGTTGAGGCAGTCGTTCCAGTCGGCGCGGCCGATGAGCGGCAGGCCGTGCGGACCGCGGTTGTTGACCGTGAAGTCGAACGAGCGCGTCAGGTGCTCGAACAGCGGGACCTCGGAGCCGGCCGCGTTGTCGAACGGCACGGGCTCGTCGAGGATCGAGAAGTCCCCGGTCTCCTTGACGTACCCGGCGACACCCGCGATCAGCCACAGCGGGTCGTCGTTGAAGCCCGACCCGATGTCGTTGTTCCCGCGCTTCGTCAGCGGCTGGTACTGGTGGTACGCCGACCCGTCCTCGAACTGCGTCGACGCGATGTCGATGATCCGCTCGCGTGCGCGCTCGGGGACCAGGTGCACGAAGCCCAGCAGGTCCTGGTTGGAGTCGCGGAAGCCCATGCCACGGCCGATGCCGGTCTCGAAGTACGACGCCGAGCGCGACATGTTGAACGTGACCATGCACTGGTACTGGTTCCAGATGTTGACCATCCGGTCGAGCTTCTCGTCCCCCGAGCGCACCGAGTACGTCGAGAGCAGCTCGGTCCAGTACGTCTGCAGCGCCTCGACCGCGGCGTCGGCCTGCTCGGCCGTCGCGAAGCGCCCCAGCAGCGCGTGCGCCTTCTCCTTGTTGACGACCTGGTGGGCGTCGTCGGCCCACTTCTCGTCCTGCGCGTTCTCCAGGTAGCCCAGGACGTACACGAGGTCGCGCGTCTCGCCCGGGGCGAGGGTCACGCGCACCGAGTGCGAGCCGATCGGGTACCAGCCCGAGGCGACCGAGTCGCTCGACGCCCCCGCGCGCGGCACGGCCGCCTCGCCCAGGGAGTTGTACGCACCGACGAACGTGTCGCGGTCGGTGTCGAAGCCGTCCGCGCGGGTGTTCACGCCGAACACGGCGTAGTGGTCGCGCCGCTCGCGGTACTCGGTCTTGTGGAAGATCGCGGACCCGTGCGGGCCGTCCTGCTCGACCTCGACCTCGCCGATCGACAGGTTGCGCTGGTAGTTCGTCTGGTCGTCCTGCGCGTTCCACAGGCAGAACTCGACGAACGAGAACAGGGTGACGGTCTTCTCAGCGTCGGAGGTGTTGGTCACCGCGACGCGCTGCACCTCGGCGTCCTCGCCGAGCGGGACGAAGAACGTCGTGGCGACCCGCAGGCCCCCGCGCTCACCCGTGATGCGGGAGTAGCCGAGACCGTGCCGCGCCTCGAAGTGGTCCAGGTCCGCCTTGACCGGCAGCCATGACGGGGTCCACACGTCGCCGCCGTCGTTGACGTACAGGTAGCGGCCACCGGTGTCGGCGGGGACGTTGTTGTAGCGGTACCGCGTCAGACGCCGCATCTTGGCGTCGCGGTAGAACGAGTACCCACCGGCCTGGTGCGAGAGCAGCGAGAAGAACCGCTCCGACCCGAGGTAGTTGATCCACGGGTAGGGGGTGTGGGGCGTGGTGACGACGTACTCGCGCGCCGAGTCGTCGAAGTGGCCGAACCGCATCGCATGCCTCTCGTGCCTCGTCGCACGGCCGAGGACCGCGGCGTCACCGGGAGGTGCACGCCAGGTGTCAGCGACCCTGCTCAGGTACCTGGTCGTCCTACGGAACTACATCGCGGGTACGCCCGCGCGCTCGACGTCGCAGCGCCTCGCCGGACGGGGCGAGAGCGCTCCCACACGCGAAGCGGGCACAGCATAACCCGAAGGCTGATCCGCCCGGAATGGTCCGTGACCTTTCACCGACGCGATCCACCGGTCCCGCGCCGCCCGGCGCACCCCGCGGCGACCCGCCGTCCGTGTGAGGAACGTGTGACAGCCACGCGGCGCGGGTCGGTTCCCACCGGTTCGGCACTACGGTGTCCCCGTGCTGCTCTCCGACCGCGACATCCGTGCCGAGCTCGAGACGGGCAGGGTCGCGCTCAAGCCCTACGAGCCCGCGATGGTCCAGCCGTCGAGCGTCGACGTGCGCCTCGACCGGTACTTTCGGCTGTTCGACAACCACAAGTACCCGTTCATCGACCCGGCTGCCGAGCAGCCCGACCTCACGCGTCTGGTCGAGGTCGACGGCAGCGAGCCGTTCGTCCTGCACCCCGGCGAGTTCGTCCTCGGCTCGACCTACGAGCAGGTCACGCTGCCCGACGACGTCGCGGCGCGCCTCGAGGGCAAGTCGTCGCTCGGGCGTCTGGGGCTCCTGACGCACTCGACCGCGGGGTTCATCGACCCCGGCTTCACGGGGCACGTCACGCTCGAGCTCTCGAACGTCGCGACGCTGCCGATCCTGCTGTGGCCCGGCATGAAGATCGGCCAGCTCTGCTTCTTCCGCCTGACGTCGCCCACGGAGAACCCCTACGGCTCGGCGGCCTCCGGCTCGCGGTACCAGGGGCAGCGCGGGCCCACGGCGTCGCGGTCCTGGCAGGGGTTCCACCGGACGGAGGTCTGATGGCCGCGTACCCGCCGCTCGTCGTCACCGACCCGACGCTCGCCGGGCGTCACCTGCTCGCGCTGCCCGCCGGCGTCGAGCCCGAGGAGATCGAGGTCCTCGCCGCCAGCAGGTTCCGCAACTCCCGCTGGGAGGACGCGCGCGCCGCGGAGGCCCCGGCCCGCACGGGCGTGCTGCCGGCCGTGACCGCGGCCTTCGGCATGCGCTCGGTCGCCCGCCGGAGCGCCCGGCCCTCCCGCGTCCTGCGGCTCGCGCGCCTGTCGTCCCTCGCCGGCCCCTACGGGATCGGCGCGCACGACGCGATCGCCCTGGGCCTGCCGGCCACGACCGTCATGGTCTGGGTGCTCGACGCGCCGCGCGAGCGGGGTGAGCGCCCCTGGCCGGGTGGCGACCGCGACGGCTTCAAGCGCGCGTTCCCGGACGGTCTGCCGATCCGTGAGGAGGAGCGCGTGCTGCAGTGGCTCGTCGCGGCCGCGCGACGGCTCGGCGGGTCGGTGCGCACGCAGACGGGCGTCGTCCTGACGCCCGACCCGGACGCCGCCACCGACCTGACCGTGCTCACCGACCGGTGGCTCGAGCCGGAGCACGTGCTCGCGGTCGTGCAGGGCGTGCAGCCGCGCGCCTACCTGTCGGTCGCGACGCCGGGCACCTGGTCGGGGCCGACGGTCCTGGCCGGACGCGGCTCGCAGGGATCGGTGGGCGGAGCCCGCGAGCCCGGCGGTGCGGGTCTGCGCGCGGCGCTCGAGGAGCACGGCGTCGCGGACGCCGACGAGCGTCGCCGGCTCATGGCCGAGGCCGACGCCTACGACCAGCTCATGCTCGCCGACCCGCCGCCGGCCGAGGCGTTCGGCGTCCTCGTCGACCTGGGCGTCGACGGCATGCTCGCCGTCGAGGTCGCCGCGTGCGAGCAGCTGCCGCCGCTCATGGAGAACCTGCCCTGGACGAAGGACGGGGTCGTGGCCTACCGCGTGCGGTGGGAGCCGTTCGAGATCGAGCAGATCGAGCGCGAGAAGCCGTCGTTGGAGCACCGTGTCGCGCGCAGCCGGTCGACACCGCTCATCGCGACGGTGACGAAGGCGCTCCAGGCCGTGACGGGCGGCGAGATCGCCGACGAGGCCGAATTCCTGGTGGACCCGGCCGACCTCTGAGCTCGGTGCGGGCGGGCCCCTGCGACCCTCTCCCGGCGGGAGTGGTCGCATCTGCGCGGCGGGCACCGGGAAGTGGTCACCTGGGCGACCACTTCCCGGTGCTGGTGCGCCCGGGGCGTCAGCCCAGGAGGTCCGGGTAGCGGGGCGCGTCGTCGCCAGTGCGGCGCAGGACGTGCTCGGCGAGGAACGCCTCGACCGTGCCGTACCAGACCTTGGCGTGCTGCGGCTGCAGGATCCAGTGGTTCTCGTCCGGGTAGTAGAGGAACCGGTGCGGGCTGCGCCCCTGCTCGTCGGCGGGCAGGCCGGAGGCCGAGAGCAGCTCGTACCACAGGCGCAGGCCCTCGCCGATGGGCACGCGGTAGTCCTTGTCGCCGTGGACGACGAGCATCGGCGTGACGATGTCGGCGACGAACCGGTGCGGCGAGTTCTCCAGCGCCATCTCGGGCGTCATCTCGCGCTGCCAGTAGTACGCCGCGTCCGTCGTGGGACCGAACTGGTCGAGGGCCCACAGGCTCGCGTGCGTGACGATCGCGCGGAAGCGGTCGGTGTGCCCGGCCACCCAGTTGGCCATGTACCCGCCGAACGACCCGCCCATGGCGGCCGTGCGCTCCGGGTCGAGGTCGTCGCGCTCGAGCGCGGCGTCGGTCGCGGCGAGCAGGTCGGTGTACGGCGCGGCGCCCCACGACCCCCAGCCGCGCTGCACGAAGTCCTGGCCGTAGCCGGTCGACAGCGCGGGGTCCGGCAGCAGCACGGCGTAGCCGCGCGCGACCATCAGCCACGGGTTCCACCGCCACGACCACGCGTTCCACGAGGCGAGGGGTCCGCCGTGGATCCACAGCAGCAGCGGCGCCTTCGCGTCGGGGCCGGCGCCGTCGGGCAGGGCGAGCCAGGCGCGCACGCGCGTGCCGTCGGCGGCCGTCGTCACGACCTCCTCCAGGCGCCCGGGGAGCGGGACGTCGGCGGCGGGCGAGAGCAGCGCCTCGGCAGCGACGGGCGCACCCGCGAGCGCGGCCGCGAGGTCGATGCGCACCGGGTGCGCAGGCGCCTCGTAGGACGTGCGCAGTGCGTAGGCGGTCCGTCCGTCGGGGCTGACGCGCACGTCGGAGAACGCCGCGTCGTCGCTGGTCACGCGCGTCACGGTGTCGGAGCTCAGTTCCACGTGGAACACCGGGGCGCGGCCGTCGTCGTCCGCCACCACCAGGAGCGCGTCGGACGAGGGCAGCCAGACCGGGCTCGACGGCCAGCGGTCCCACCCGGCGGCGAGGCGGCGCGGCTCACCGCCTGCGAACGGCACGACGCACAGCTCGACGGCCGGTGCGCGGTGGGGCGTCGAGATCGTCTCGCGGGCGTAGGCGACCCACCGCCCGTCGGGTGACACGACGGGGTGGCCGATGTCCCCGGCCTCGTCCTCGACGAGCACGCGACGCTCCCCCGTCGCGACGTCGACGGCCACCAGGTGGGTGCGCAGCTCGCCGCGCGCTCCCCCGCGGTTCCACGGCGTGACGACCGTGCGGCCGTCGGGGCTGAGCGCGGGCGACTGCTCCAGCAGCTCGATGCGCGCGTCGGGCGTGACGTCGCGCAGGTCGAGCCGGGGGTCGCCCTCGCCGGCGCGGGGCGCGGCGACGTCGGTGCCGACCGTCGCGACCAGTGCGTGCGGCGACCCGGGGCCCAGGTCGTGGTCCCAGTAGCGCACCGGGTAGCCCGTGTGCAGGATCGCCGCGACCTTGGCGTCCTTGCGCTCCTGGTGACGGCGGTCGTCGTCGGCCGGGTCGCTCGCCGACGGCAGGACGTCGGACACGACGAGGACCGTCGGCGCGCCGGTCGCGACCTGCACACCGCCGACGCCCGCACGACGGTCGGCGACGACGCGGGCCTCGGCACCGTCCGCGGGCAGCAGCCACAGCGCCGGAGTCGGCTCGGCGTCGGGGTCCTGCGCGTCGGGGTCCGGGCGCGCGCTGGTGAACAGCAGGTCGCCGGCGGGCGTGAACGCCGCGGACGACTCGCTCTTGGCGGAGCGCGTCAGGCGTCGCGCCGGACGCTCACCCGCGGGGTCGACCTCCCACAGCGCAGTGACGTAGCCGGTGCGCTTGCGGTCGAGGGTCTGGACGGCCGTGACGAGGCGCGTGCCGTCGGGCGACAGCACGAGGCCGGACAGGCGCGGCAGCGCGACGTACGCGTCGAGGTCGTGGAAGGGCGTGGCGGCCGGGACGTCGCCGCCGGGAGGTGTCGTCATGCCCCCGTCCTACCACCCTCAACCCACAGGCGTCGGTGTCACAGCCTCGGCGTCGCAGGTGCACCACTGGGCGTCGGGCACCTGGGCGCGCACGGAGTCGACGTGCTCACCGCAGCCGGCCCAGGTGACCAGGCCGCACGTCGGGCAGGGGGTGGGGTAGCACATGGGGGTCCTCCGAGGGGGTCCCGATCACCCTAACCGCGCCACACGCGGGCCGGGCGCACCCGGTGACTCACGGCCGCCGACGCGGTCGGTACCTGGTGTCAGCCCGAGCAACCGGAGGACCACATGACCGCCCGCATCAGCCCCTACCTGAACTTCCGCACCGAGGCCCGCGCCGCGATGGAGTTCTACGGCGAGGTCTTCGGCGCCGAGCCGACGTTCAGCACGTTCGACGAGTACGGCATGGCGCAGGACACCGCGGACGCGGGCAAGATCATGCACTCCCAGCTGGAGCTGCCTGCGGACGGCGGCGTCCTCATGGCGTCGGACACACCCGCGGGGATGCCCGTCCCGGACGAGTCCTCGGCGTCCGTCGCGCTGTTCGGCGGTCCGCAGGACGCCGAGGCGCTGCGGGCGGTGTTCGCGCGGCTCTCGGAGGGCGGGACGCCGGGCGTGCCGATGGAGGTCGCTCCGTGGGGCGACGAGTTCGGGATGTGCACGGACAGGTTCGGCGTCGGCTGGATGGTCAACGTCGCCGGTCCGGGCCAGGGGTGACCGGCGCGCACTCGCGGAACCCGGGTGAAACCGCTCCAACGCCATAGCGCACCTACGACGTCACGTAGTACATCTACTACATGAACAGGTTCGAGAGTGCCGCCGTGCACGTCGCGGGGCTGCGCATGGCGTACGGCGAGCACACCGTCCTCGACGGCATCGACTTCGACGTCGCGCCCGGCGAGGTCGTCGCGCTGCTGGGACCCAACGGCGCCGGCAAGACCACCACCGTCGAGATCGTCGAGGGATTCCGGCACCGCGACGCGGGCGACGTCACCGTGCTGGGCACCGACCCCGAGCACGGCGACGACGCCTGGCGCGCACGCATCGGCGTCGTCCTGCAGTCGTGGCGCGACCACCGCCGGTGGCGGGTGCGCGAGCTGCTCGGCCAGCTCGCCGACACCTACCGTCCGTACGCGACCGACCGGTCCGCCCGACCGCGGGACGTCGACGACCTGCTCGCGCGCGTCGGGCTCACCGACGCGGCCGACCAACGCATGTCGACGCTCTCCGGCGGCCAGCGCCGCCGCCTCGACGTCGCCGTCGGGCTTGTCGGCCGGCCCGACCTCCTCGTCCTCGACGAGCCGACCGCCGGGCTCGACCCCGCCGCGCGCCGCGAGTTCCACGAGCTCGTCCACGAGGTCGTGGACCGTGACGGCACCGTCGTCCTGCTCACCACGCACGACCTGACGGAGGCCGAGACGGTCGCCGACCGGATCCTGCTGCTCGCCGGCGGTCGCATCGTCGCCGCGGGCAGCCCCGCCGCCGTCGCGCGGGAGGTCGCCGGACCGTCCGAGGTGCGCTGGAGCGCCGACGGGGCCCGGCACGTGCACAGCACGCACGACCCGGTCGCGTTCACGCGCCAGCTGCTCGCGACCGTCCGCGTGGACGACCTCGAGGTGGTGCGCGCCAGCCTCGAGGACGCGTACCTCGACATCGTCCGCCGGCACGAGGCCGCCGCCGCGGACCGGGACCTGGAGGTCACGCGATGAGCACGCCCGCACGCACGGCGCCGCCCGCCCGCACCGCGCCGTCCCCCCGCGCCTGGGCCGTGCGCCTGGGGCTGCGCCGCGGCGTCACGGAGTTCCGGCACATGCTGCGCAACCCCGAGGACGTGGGGTGGAACGTCGTGATCGGGATCGGGATCCTGGTGTACCTCGTGACGCAGCGCGGCACGACCGTCCCCGGGAGCGGCGGCCTGACGCTCCCCGACGTCGCGCTGCCCGGCATCCTGGCCGCCACCGTCCTGTTCGGCATGGTCATGGGCCCCGCCTTCGCCCTCGCCACCGAGGTCGAGGAGGGCACGGTGCTCCGCATGCGCACCACACCCCGCGGCACGACCACGTACACGGTCGGCGTCGTCGTCAGCCAGGTGCTGGGCGCCGTCCCCATGCTGGTGATCCTGCTGGCGCCGTGGCCGTTCCTGCTCGGCGACCCGATGCACCAGGGACCGGGCGGATGGGTCGCCGTCGCGGGCTGGCTGCTGCTGGGCACCCTCGCGATGCTGCCGATCGGCATCGTGGGCGGCGCCCTCGCCGCGCGCCCGACACGCGTCATGCTCTTCGTCATGGCACCCGTCGTCGCCCTGGCGTTCCTCTCCGGCGTCTTCGGCGCCCAGACCGTGCCGCCCTGGGCGTCCGGCGCCGTCCAGGCGTTCCCGCTGTACTGGCTCGCCCACGGGCTGCGGTCGACGACGTTGCCGGCGGGCGCCGAGGCGCTCGAGCTCGGCGGTGCGTGGCACCCCGAGGTCGCCGCCCTCGTGCTCGTCGCCTGGGCCGTCGTCGGGCTCGTCGCCGCGCCCGTCGTCCTGCGCCGGTCGACCGCCCGGCAGACCGCGAGCGCGCTCGCGGACCGCCTCGAGACCCTCCTGCGCGGCTGAGGTGACCGAGGAGGCGCGCCGACGGTCACCGGGCGGGGAGTCCGTGCACAACCGGATCGCGGTGCTGCGTGCCGAGCGCGGCGTGAGCCGCCGCGAGCTCGCGGACGCACTGGGGGTGCACTACCAGACCGTCGGGTACCTCGAGCGGGGCGAGTACAGCCCGTCGCTGCACCTGGCGCTGCGCATCGCTGCGTTCTTCGACGTCCCTGTCGAGGTCGCGTTCTCCCTGGACCCGTTCCCCCGCATCGGCGCGTGAGGCGAGAGGGGAGCGCCGGCTTGGGCGCGAGGCTGGGCGGCCTCCTCGATAGTGCTCCGTGACCCGGAGCCGTGTCTCGCTTGGGTGAGGATCTTCACATCTTTGTTACAAATGGATCATCTCCCACCATCTCGTGAACCTCGACTTGACGCTCGGGCGTCCGCAGGTCAAGAAAAGGTCACGAAGGGGCTTGGCAAGACCCCACCCGAAGGAGCAAGATGTCGCCCGTCTCCTGCGGGGCTGGGCGGCCACGCCAACGACGACGCACCACCGCGGCCTCGCGCCGCGGCACCTGCCGGCGGCCTCGCGCCGCGGCAGCCCGTCACGCCGCACCGACGTCCGGACGCGCGGCGACCCGGGCCCCCTGGAGGACCCGGGCCGCCGGTCACCCGCGCGTCAGCGCGTCACGACGAGCGGCCGTCAGGACGCCCGCTGCAGGGTGCCGTGCTCGTGGCCGCGGCCGTGACCGTGCCCCTTGCCCGGCTTCCACGGGCCGTGGTGGTGCCCCTGGTCGCCAGGGCCCGACACCCCGTTGATCGCCGAGGTGTCCGTGGCGAGGCTCGCGGTCGCGAACGCGACGGCCGGCGCCATGATGCCGATCGCCTCACGGCTGACGTTCGACAGGTCGTCGCCCACCGTGTGGTAGTTCGGGTCGTGGCGGATGCCCGCGGTCCCGCCGAACAGCGCGACCTCCTCCTCGGTCTTGATGTCGTCCGCACCGGTGAACAGGCCGGACGCCGGGACGCCGTTGAGGATGAACGCCTGGTAGTCCGAACGGCCCGAGAACTCCGTGTCGACCCACGGCTGGCCCGTGCGGTCGAACCACCCCGTGAGGACCGCCTCCGTCTGCGCCGAACCCTCCGGCACCTCGACCGGGGCCTCGTAGGTGGACTGGTCGGCGTCGTACACGCCGATGATGTAGTTGGGCGAGCCCACCATGTCGAAGTTCAGGTACGTGGCGATGCGGTCGAGCTCACCCTCCTGGCCCGCGAGCTCGTCGACGTACGCCGTCGAGCCGATGAGCCCCAGCTCCTCGGCGCCCCACCACGCGAACCGCACGGTGTTGTTCAGCTTCTTCTGCTTCGCGAGCTGCACGGCGACCTCGAGCAGGACGGCCGAGCCGCTGCCGTTGTCGTTCATCCCCGGGCCCTCCTCGACACCGTCGAGGTGCGCACCGAGCATGACGACGTTGTCGTCGCGGCCCGCGCGCGTCTCGGCGACGACGTTGAAGCTCTCGCGCTCCTCGGTGTGGAACCGGGTGTCGAGGGTCAGCGTCACGCCTGCCGCCACGGCCTCGACGACGGCGAGCCCGTCGGCCTGGCCCATGCCGGCGACGGGCACGCTCACGAGGCCCTCCGCACCGAGGGTGCCGAACAGCAGCTCCTCGACGTTGTTGTAGACCACGACGCCCACGGCGCCGGCAGCCTCGGCGGCCACGGCCTTGTCCGCGAACGCGCACACCCCGCGGCTGACGACGGCGATCGTGCCGGTCACCTCGACGCCCGCCCACGAGTCGGCCGTGCAGCCGGTCGTGTCGGTCGGCAACGAGCCCGGCGCGGTGACGCCACCCTCGGGCGAGCTGGGTGCGTAGAGCATCTGGTCGACCTCGTACGTCTCACCGGTGCCGAGGGCCAGGCTCGCGGCGTCGACGACCTCCAGGCCGAACGTGAACGGGTCGCGCGTCGTCGTGTACCCGGCACGCTGCAGGGTGCGCTCGACGTACCGGGCGCTCGCCTCGTAGCCCTCGGTGAGGGCGGCGCGGTTGCCGTCGTTCCGGTCCGCGATGCGCTGGAGCTCCTCGAGGTGCCGCCACACGCCGCGCGTCGTGACCTGACGGGCGAAGCGCTCGGCGTCGATCGTGTGCACCGGCCCGTGGCCGGGCCCGGGCTTGCCGCCTGGCCCGTGGGCCGTGGCGGGCGGTGCGAGCAGTGCGCTCGTCCCGAGCACGAGCACGGCGAGCGCTCCGGCGAGGGTGGTGGTGCGTCGAGCTGTCACTGTGGTGTCCCTTCGTCGCGGGTCCGCGGCTGGTCGGCCGTGGGGGGACGCCGCCCGCGGGATGCCCGGACGACGTCGACGACCCACGGTGAACGATCACGCCCGATAAGTCACGACATCCCATGACTTTGCACCTGCCGTGTCCTGCGGCGAGCACGCGTCAGCAGCCGTCGAGCTGGTCGCCGGGCGGCCCCGCGTCCGGCGAGCGCGAGGGCATGGTCGTCGTCGTCGCGAGGACGGCGCAGGACGCTCTGTCCGCGCTCGCCCGCAGCACCGTGGTGGTCGAGGTGCCCGTGCGGGCGGCGGGCGGCGTCGGGGGGCTCCGCCACCGACGGCCGGACCGCCGCGACCGGGTGCGGACCCGCGGGACGGCGGGCAGAGTGGAGCGCGAGCCCGACGACCGGCGAGGTGCGCGATGCGGGGCAGCGGTCACCACGAACCCTGGGGCGACGAGTCCCGCCGCCAGCAGCTGCGTCGCGTCCTGGTCGGCCTCACCGTCGTGCTCGTCGTCGCGGTCGTCGTCGTGCTCGTCGTGCAGCTGGTCGGCTGAGCCGTGGACGAGGGGCGCACGCGCCGGATCGCCCGGCTGCTGGTCTGGTCGGGCGTCACCGTCGGGCTGGCTGCCCTCGTGGGGCTGGTCTACGCGGTCCACCCGCTGCTGACGTGAGCCCGCCCGGGGCCGCTCAGGGGGTCGCGTCCTGCGTGGTGGCACTCGGGGTGTGTGCGCTCGGGGCGCGGGGTGCCGAGGCCTCGCGCGCGACCGGGATGTCGACGAGGCGGAAGTCGTCGTCGAACGTGACGCCCGTCCCTGCCTGGAACACCACGGTGTCGACGTCGAGACGCGGGTACACGAACGAGTACGTCCGGGTCTGGCGGCCGTCGATCCAGTGGCCGGCGTCGAGGTCCGACGCGGTGAACCACTCGCCGTCCGGCCACGTCTCGTTCTCCGCGACGCGGTAGTCCAGCGGGAACAACCGGGACGCGCCCTGCAGGACCGTGCCGCGGGCGGTGATGTCGTGCGGCGTGACGGTGTCGCCGGCGCGGTGCGAGGAGAACCCGCGCAGGAAGCCCACCGCCCAGCCCAGCCCGTCCTCGTCGTCCGCGGCGTGCACGGTCAGGTCGACGACCACGTGGCCGTGCACCCGACGGGCCGTCGCGTCGACCTCCCACACGCGGGCGTACGTCTCGACGCGCAGCGGCGTGCCCGCAGTACCGACGTGCGCGCCGAAGGGCGGCAGCTCCCCCTCCGTCGTGACGTCGGTGCGCGTGACGACCTTCGACGTGAGCGACACCGTCACCCGGCGGTTGAGGGCCCGCCCCTCGTCCGACATGTTGTCCGCGACCGGTTCCGACTCGCCGCGACCGTCGACCTTCATGCGGTGCCCCGAACCGCTGACCTGCGCCGCGAGCGCGTCCGCGACGGCCTGCGCGCGTCGCCGCGACAGGTCGCGGTTGTACGCGTCGTCCGCCTGGTCGTCGGTGTGGCCGACGACCTCGACCGTGCCCGACTCCCGCTCCGCGAGCCGCTCCGCGACCAGCGTCACGGCCTGCGCGGACTCCGGCGTCAGGTCGGCCGAGTCGAACGCGAACAGCACGTCGGACCCGAGCGTGACCTCGACCCGCTCCGTGGACTCGACGGTCCGCACGGCACCGTGGAGCTCGGCGCTCGTCGACTCCAGCGGGAACGTCGGCGCGCTGACGACGGCGTCGAGGTCGAGCTCCTCGGGCGGCTCGACCTCCTCGACGTCCGGGGTGGCCGACGGGCTCGCGGAGGCCAGCGCGGCCGCCGTCGCGGCGGCGTCCGCGGCGGCGGCCACGTCGTCCGGGTGCGCGGCCGGGGGGATCTCGCCCTCGATGATCGGCACCTCCGCGAACAGCGGGGCGCCGGGCACCAGCAGGGACAGCACCTCTACGTCGTCCGCCGGTGCGGCGAACGGCATCTGGAGGCGCGTGCCGTGCGCCGTACTGATCCGGTCCCAGTGCTCGGGTGCGACGACGGGCTCACCCTCGGCGTCTGCGCCGACGTGGTGGACCACGTCGCCGGCGAGGTCGAAGAGCCGGACGTTGACCGGCGCCCTCCCCTCCGCGATGAAGGACGTCACGTCGAAGCCGAAGATGTGGACGTTGTCGTCGATCTCCTCGAGGGGGACGAGGTCGAGCGTCAGGACCACGTGCTCACCCGCGCGCACGAGCGGGTGCACGCGCAGCTCGAGATCCACGCCGCCCTCGGGGATCACGGCCGTCGCGACGACGTCGTCCGGCTGCGGGCCCGGGTCGACGGTCGGTGTCGGGGTGCCGGGACCGGGGGCCGGGTGACCGCCTGTGCAGGCGACGAGCGCGAGACCGAGCGCGACGGCGAGGGCGGCGCGCACCGGGCGGAGGCGTCGGGCAGCGGGCACGTAGGTCTCCAGGCGGTGAGGGGTGCCGCCATGATGCCCGAGAGGTCCGGACCGGGCATTTCACCGTCCACAGGCTCACCCGTTCAGCGCACACCACGTCCCCCGAGCCGGACCCGCCCCCACATCCCCTCCCCCATCCGCGAGAGAGCGATCCGGCACGACCGGATTGCTCTCTCACCAACGGGGTGGGGGGTCGACGCGGCGGCGGCGTGCGGGGGCAACGGACGAGCGCGGCGCCCGTCACGCCGTCGCGCGCGCCAGCACGACCTCCTCGACCGCCGCGCGCAGGGCCGGCGGCACGTCGAGGGCCGCGAGGTGCGAGAGCCGCACGTGCAGCGGACGCGCCGACGTGAGCACGTCGAGCACGCGGCTCTTGAGCTCGTACCCGACCTGGGCGGCGTCCAGGATCCCGTGCAGCCGGCTCGCGACGTCGTTGGGCCGCAGCGCAGGCGCCGCGCCCAGCCCGACGCGCAGCGTGGCGTCGACGGGCACGTCGGCCACCGTCACGCGCAGGCGGCCGTCGGCCGTCCGCGCGACGACCGGCTCGACCGCCCCACCCTCGACGGTCGTCCCGGGCCGGACGTCGTCGGCCACGGACAGGAACGTCGCCGTCCACGTCCGCGTCGCGGGCAGGAAGCCGTGCGCACCCGTGACCGGCCCGACCGTCAGCACGCCCGCCGCCTGGTCCCAGACCAGCGGCGTGCGGGCGACGCGCGACTCGTCGAGGCCGTCGCCCGTGCCGTCGTCCTCCACGAGCGTGAACGCGCCGTCGGCGCCGACCACCACGAGCACCTCGAGCGCCTCGGGCTCGACCGGGTCGTCGCCGGGCACGTCGGCGGCGTCGAGCGGCACGAGGGCACCCGCCGGGGCGAGGACGGGGACCGACGTCAGGTCCCGGTGCAGGACGAGCTCGCGACCGCCGTCGTAGACCAGACCCGTCAGCACGTCGACCCACGTGCCCTCGGGCAGCCACGCGCGCACGGCCGCCGTCACCGACGCGGGGTCGCGCGGTGCCGTCACCGGCGCGACCAGCAGCTGCGACCCGAACGCGAGCTGCCCGGGCACGCGGTACGCCTCCGCGTGCCGCGACCAGCGGTGGTACATCGGCGTCACGAGCGGCACGCCCTCGCGCGCGGCGCGGTGGTTCATGGTGTGCAGGTACGGCACGAGGCGGTGGCGCAGGCGCAGGAAGTCCGTCTGCGCCGCGGCGTGCTCGGGGCCGAACGACCACGGCTCCTTGGTCAGGAACGGGTTGTGCGACGAGTGCAGCCGCAGCACCGGCGAGAACGTCCCGAGCTGCACCCACCGGGTCGCGAGCTCGTCGTCCTTGGCGCCGAACATGTGCCCGCCGACGTCGTGGCTCCACCAGCCGTAGCCGATGTTGGCGGCCGCCGCCGTGAAGTGCGGCTGGAACGCCAGCGACGCCCACGAGATGACCGCGTCGCCCGAGAACCCCACCGGGTAGCGGTGCGACCCGGGCCCGGCGTACCGCGAGAAGGTCAGCGGGCGCCGACCGTCGCGCGCGTTGTCGAGGAAGTGGAAGTGGTTGAGCATCCACAGCGGGTCGATGCCCGCGACGCGCGAGTGGGCGCCCTGCTGCCAGTCGATCCACCAGAAGTCGACGCCGTCCGCCTCGAGCCCGCGGTGCATCACGTCGAGGTACGCGGTGAGGAAGGCCTCGTCCGTGACGTCGAACGCGATCGGGTCACGCGTCGAGGGATCCAGGCCGAGCGCCGCGCACATCGCCTCGTACACCTCTTCGTGCGGGCCGACGCCGTCCGCGGGGTGCACGTTGAGCGTCACGCGCAGCCCGCGCGCGTGCACGTCGGCGAGGAACGCGGCCGGGTCGGGGAACAGCTCGCGGTCCCACGTGTACCCGGTCCAGCCGCTGCCGATCGCGGCGTCGACGTCCGTCACGTGCCAGTCCATGTCGAGCACCGCGACCGAGAACGGCACGCCCGCGGCGCGGAAGCGGGTCAGCAGCGCGAGGTACTCGTCCGCGGTGTAGCGGTGGTAGCGGCTCCACCAGTTGCCGAGCGCCCAGCGCGGCACGACCGGCTGCGCGCCCGAGACCGCGTACAGCGCCCGGACGGCCTCGGCGTGGTCGTGGCCGTACGCGAAGACGTACAGGTCGGTGCGCGCGTCGTCCCGCGGGGCCACCCAGCCGTCGTCCGTGAGCAGCAGGGACGTCGAGTCGTCGATCACCGCGTAGCCGTTGCGCCCGACGACGCCCGGCTCGAGCGGCACCGCGCCGTCCGCCTCGTCGAGGGTCCGCGCCGTGCCGCCGAGGTTGCGACCGTCGTCGTCCTGCCCGTAGCGCCACACCGAGTGCCAGGTCGTCACCGCGCCCAGCACCGCGACCGACAGGCCGCTGGTGGTGAACGGTCCCTTGTCGTAGGTCAGCCGCAGCCGGCGCGTGACGACCTCGAGGTGCGTGCCCCGGTCGACCACCCGGAACTCGGGGACCGGCTGGCGGCGGTGCAGCGCGAACGTCGACGGGCGGTCCTCGAACACCCCGTCCGGGGAGTGCTCGAGGCGCAGCAGGCCGTCGGTGAGGACCGTGATCCGGTAGCGGTCGCCCTGCACGACGGCGGCGGGGTCGGCGACGGGGTGCGTGGGCAGCGTCGGGAGTGCCATGCCGTCCATCCTTCGTGGCCGGCGGCGGCCCCGCACCCCGTGCCCCGCACGCGTGCCGGCGGGCGCGGGAATCGGACGCGGACGGCGTGCGTTGCGACCTGCATGCCCCTCACCGGTGAGTACGCCCCCAGCCCCGACGACTGGGCCCGCCAGCAGGCCGAGCTCTACGAGTCCTCCGCAGGGACCGAGGGCACGACGCTCAACGGCCGTCCCGTCATCGTCCTGACCACGCTCGGCGCGAAGAGCGGCAAGCTGCGCAAGACGCCGCTCATGCGCGTCGAGCACGAGGGCGAGTACGCGGTCGTCGCCTCCAAGGGCGGCGCCCCGGAGCACCCCACGTGGTTTCACAACCTCACGGCGAACCCGCGCGTCGAGCTGCAGGACGGCCCCGTGAAGAAGGACTACGACGCGCACCTCGCCACGGGCGACGAGCGCGCCGTGTGGTGGCAGCGCGCGGTCGCGACGTGGCCCGCGTACGACGAGTACCAGGCGAAGACGGACCGCGAGATCCCCGTCTTCGTGCTCACGCCCGTCGAGGACTGAGCCCGCTCCCCCACGCACGACGCACCACGCACGACGCGCCCGGTCCCCCGCGAGGGACCGGGCGCGTCGTCGTGGTGCCCGCGTGCGGACGCCGGCGTCAGGCCGAGTGGTTCGACGTCCCGTTCGCCCCGACCGTCGTGTCCGCGATGCCGGCGATGAGCGCGTGGAGGTCCAGGCCCGTGAGGGACTTGATGACCTCCTGGCCCTCGCCGAGCACCTGGCCGACGGTCCGCGTCATGGCCGACGCCCCGTCGGTCGAGACGACCGTGAGCTGGTCGATCGAGCCGATGGGCTCGGCCGCGGCCCGGACGATCTCCGGCAGCAGCGCGATGACCTGCTGCGCGAGGACGGCCTGGCCCTGCTCCCGCAGCGCCTCGGCCTGCGCGCGGGTCGCGTCGGCCTGCGCGAGACCCTCGGCGCGGGTGGCGGACGCGCGGGCCGCACCCAGCGCCTCGAGCGCCTTGGCCTCGGCGAGCTGACGGTCGCGCTCGGCGTTGCCCGCGCGGATGGTCGCCTCGGCCGCGGCCTCGGCGTCCTGGACCGTGGCGATCTTGTTCGCCTCGGCGACCTTCATGCGGCGGTACGCGTCCGCCTCGGCGGCCGCGTTGGCGGCGTCACGCTCGGCGTTGGCGTGCTGCACCGCGGCGTACGCGGACGCCTCGGCCGGCTTGCGGATGTCGATGTCGAGCTGCTCCTCGGTGACCTTCGCCTTCTCGGCCAGCGCGTCACGCTCCTGCAGGGCCACGAGCTTGTCCTGCTCGGCACGCGCGAGCTGCCCGGCCGCGTTGGCCTCGGCGTTGGCGCGGTCGGTCTCCGCCTTGATCCCCGCCTGCTTCAGCGCGAGGTCGCGCTGGCGCTCGGCGATCGACTCCATCGCCTGGATCTTCGCGAACTCGGAGACCTGCTGCGCCTCGGCCTCCTTGACCTCGGCGACCTGCCGGGCACGCGCGGCCTCCGCGCGGCCCAGGTTGGACAGGTAGTCGGAGCCGGGCGTCGAGATGTCGGAGATGTTGAGCAGGTCGACCTGCAGACCCTGCTCGGCGAGGTCGGACTTGGTGGAGCTGACGACGGCGTCCTGCAGCGACTTGCGGTCGCTGATGATCTGCTCGATCGTCATGTCGCCGATGATCGCGCGCAGGGAGCCCTCGAGGGACTCCTTGATGACGTCGTTGAGCGTCGCCTGCTGGGACAGGAAGCGCTGCGCGGCGCGCCGCACGCCCTCCTCGTCGCCGCGGACCTTGAAGTTGATCGACGCCTTGATGGCGAGCTTGATGCGGTTCTTGTCGACGCCCTCGACGGTGATGCCGATCTGGCGCTGCTCGAGCGAGATCGGGAAGCCCTGCTGGAGCACGGGCCACACGAACACACGCCCACCGACGACGACGCGCTGCCCGCCGTCGACGGCTGCGTTGCGGCCGGCCCCGCGCCCGACGATGACGAGCGCCTCGTTGGGCGGCACCCGCCGGATGCGCTTGGTGATGAGCGCGATGACCGCGACGAACGCGATGACGAGCGCACCGACGGCCAGGATCGTGGCACCGTCCTGAAAGAAGTCGACCATGGTGTCCCGGCTGAGCCGGGCCCCTTTCCTCTGAGGTCCTGCGTGGGTGGTGCTGGGCCGCGGCTCCGGTCGAGCCGCGGGTGCGGCTCAGGTCGACGTGCGGCGGGAGCCGGGGGTGCGGGTCACGCGGGGCGGACCTGCACGCGCGAGCCCGAGACGGCGACCACGACGACACGCGTGCCCGCCGCGATCTCCTCCTCGGCCCACGCGAGCCGCGCCTCGAGGTCGCGCACGCCCTCCAGCCGCACCTCACCCCCGGACGGCCCCGTGGTGGCGGTCGTCATGCCGAAGGCGCCGTCGAGCGGCGGCGGCGGCCCGTCCTCGGTATCGGACAGCTGCTTGATCACGCGCTGCGCGACCGCGAAGGCGAGCACCGCGAAGCCGACACCGATGACGTACGCCCACACCAGGGGCAGGTCCGCGGCGAGCGCGATGACGCCGCTCGCACCGAAGACCACGGCACCGACACCCGCGGCGATGCCGGAGAAGCCACCCTCACCGATGTCGAACGACTCGAAGACGTCGCCGAAGACGAGCGACGCGAGCAGCAGGACGAGGCCGATGCCGCCGATGACGAGGAAGACGGTCACGGCCGTGGGGGTCCCTTCGGTGGGTGTGCGCGGTCAGTATGCCGCAGCACCCCGCCCGGGGCGGGCCTCCCGGCGCGTCAGGGGCGCTCGACGTCCTCGGCCAGGGCCGGCGCGGGCACGCCGCGGCCCAGCATCGAGTGGCGGTAGGAGTACCCGAAGTAGATGACGGCCCCGACCACGACCCACACGAGGAACCGCAGCCAGGTCAGCGTCGTCAGGTTGAGCATCAGCCAGATGCACGCCAGCCCCGAGATGATCGGCAGGACCGGCGAGAACGGCACCCGGAAGCCGCGCGGGAGGTCGGGCCGCGAGCGGCGCAGCAGCGGGACCCCGAAGCTGACGAGCACGAACGCCGACAGCGTCCCGATGTTGATCATCTCCTCGAGCAGCTCGACCTCCGAGAGCCCGGCGATGAGCGCGACGATCACGCCGGCGCCCACCTGCAGCCACAGCGGCGTCCCGAAGCGGCGCGACGTGCGGGACATCGCGCGCGGCAGCAGCCCGTCACGGCTCATCGCGAAGACCACGCGCGTCAGGCCCAGCAGCAGCACCATGAGGACGCTCGTCAGGCCCAGGACGATGCCCACGGAGATCACGCGCCCGGCCCAGTCGGCGCCGACGAGCACGAAGGCGGTCGTCAGCGACGGGGAGTCCGACGCGGCGAGCTCGGTGTAGCTGACCATGCCCGTGACGACGACCGTCACCAGGACGTACAGCACGGTGACGAGCGCGAGGCCGCCGAGGATGCCGCGCGGCACCGCGCGCTGCGGGTTCCTCGTCTCCTCGGCCGTGGTCGCGACGACGTCGAAGCCGATGAACGCGAAGAACACCAGGGCGGCACCGGACAGGATGCCCATGACGCCGTACATGCTCGGCTCGAGGCCGAGCAGGAAGCCCGTGAGGGGCTGGTGCAGCGCGCCCGTGCCCTCGGGCGCGGGCTGCGACGGCGGCACGAACGGCGACCAGTTCTCGGCCTTGACGTAGAAGAAGCCGGCGACGATCACGAACAGCGTGATGCCCACCTTGAGGATCGTGAAGACGCTGTTCACGCGCGAGCTCAGGCGTGTGCCGATCGCGAGCAGCGTCGTGAAGACGGCGACGATGAGGACCGGCCCCCAGGCGACGTCGGCACCCCCGACCGCGACGGTCGGCGGCAGGTCGACGCCGAACAGCGCGAACGCGTCCGACAGGTACACGCCCCAGAACTTCGCGATGACGGCCGACGCCAGCAGCATCTCGAGGATGAGGTCCCACCCGATGATCCAGGCGATGAACTCGCCCATCGTCGTGTAGGAGTACGTGTACGCCGAGCCGGCCACGGGCATCGTCGACGCGAACTCGGCGTAGCACATGATCGCCAGCGCGCACACGACCGAGGCGATGACGAACGAGACGATCACCGACGGCCCGGCGTACCGGGCGGCGGCCGTCGCGCCGACGGAGAAGATCCCCGCGCCCACGGCGACCGCGACCCCCATGACCGCCAGGTCCCACGCGCCGAGCGTGCGCCGCAGCCGGCGGTCCGGGTCGCCGACCACCGCCATCGCGTCCTCGACCGACCTGCGACGCAGGATCCCGCGCGGTCCGCCTGCGCGCCGTGCGTCCGTCGACGTCATGGTTCCCCCTCGGGTGCGACTGCGTGCCACCCGTGAGCATGGCGTCCACGGGCACCGGGGACCACCGGACCTTCGTCCCGGTCCGCGGGCCGCCGCCCCCGCGGCTGCCGGCGTGCGGGGCGCACCGGCCCTCGGCATCGTGGGCGCATGGACGACACGGCAGGACGCTCCCGCGACGACGGACCCGACGACCGGCACGTGCCCCCCGCCGGCGTCGACGACGCGACCGTCGCCGCCGTCGGCGCGGTGACGGCGGCGTTCGAGGTCGTGGAGCACGCGCGCGGCATGCTGTACGCCTTCCACCGCCTGGTCGGGCGCGCCGACCTCGAGCTGCAGGAGGCGCTCGACGACCTCGAGGCGGCGGGTCACGGTGAGCTCGCCGACCGGGTGCGGGCCGACGTCGTCGGACGCAACGTCATCTCCGGGAGGTGGACGTTCCAGGTCGTCGAGGACTTCGACGACGGCTACCACCGGGCGTTCGCCGACGCCGAGCGCCGTGTGCGGGACGAGCTGACCGCCGGGCGGCGTCACGTGTACGAGGCGCAGCTCAAGGAGCGGGAGCGCACGCACGGGCGGCGCGGGCACGAGGCCCTGCCGGTCGACGTGCCACCGCCGGACGGCGGGACGCGTGCCGACGCCGGCCGCGTCCCACCCGCCGGCTGACCCGCGGGCCGACCCCAGCCCCGCCGCAGGTCGCGAGGTTCCACCGTCCCCGGCGAGGCGGCCCCGGCCACCGGACGAGCACGGGCATGCTGCCCCCGTGACCGACCTCCTCACCTCCGTGCGGGCCGCCGGCGCGCGTCGGTCCCTCCCGCGCCGCGGCCGTCCCCGCTGGCCCTGGGTGCTCGTGCTGCTGCTCGGACTCGCCGCCGGGCTCGGCACGCCCGTGGTGCTCGACGCCCAGGCGGCCGCGCAGCACCCCGTCAGCGCCGGTGACCTGGCCGCGGGACGCGCCGCGCTGGGCACGCTCGCCGTCAAGGGTCGCGCCCCCCGCACCGGGTACGACCGCGACGAGTTCGGGCCCTCCTGGGCGGACGTGGACCGCAACGGCTGCGACACGCGCAACGACGTCCTGCGGCGGGACCTCGTCGACCTCACCGTCAAGCCGGGGACGCAGGACTGCGTCGTCCTGCGCGGCACGCTCACCGACCCGTACACGGGCGAGACGATCGCGTTCACGCGCGGCGAGCGCTCGGCCGACGTGCAGATCGACCACGTCGTCGCGCTGGCGGACGCGTGGCAGAAGGGCGCGCAGGGCTGGACCGACGAGAAGCGCCGCCAGTTCGCCAACGACCCCGCGAACCTCCTGGCCGTCGACGGCGGCGCCAACCAGAGCAAGGGCGCGGGCGACGCCGCGACGTGGCTGCCCCCGAACCGCGGGTACCGCTGCGCGTACGCGCTGCGGCAGACCGCCGTGAAGGCCGGCTACGGCCTGTGGGTCACGCAGGCCGAGCACGACGCGCTCGCACGCGCGATCGACCGGTGCGTCGTCGCGGGCTGAGTCACGCGCCCCGGCGGGCCTGCAGGTCCTCGCCCGACCCACCGACGTTGCGCGGCCCGATCGCGCCGCCCAGCCGCCGTGAGACGGCACGGGCTGCGAGGACGACGCTGCGCGCGTGCTCCTGCACGGCGGCGGCGGGCATCCGCGCGGCCGGCGCGACGAGCGTCAGCGCGCCGACGACGTCGCCGGTGTGGTCGAGGACGGGTGCGGCCACCGCCCGGATGTCGGGGTCGAGCTCGCGGTCGTCGACGGCGAACCCGCGGCGGCGCGTGCGCAGGAGCTCGGCGCGCAGCTCGCCGGGGTCCGTGATCGAGCGGGTCGTCACCGACCGCAGCCCACCGGCGACGGCACGCTCGACGAGCGCGGCGCCGGAGACCGACAGGATCGCCTTGCCGCTCGCGGAGCAGTGCAGCGGGACGGTGGCCGGCAGGCGGCCCGCGGTGCGGCCGGCGGACCCGGGCGCCGACCGGTGGCCCGCGAGGCGGACCTGCAGGCCGTCGGGCACGGCGAGGACCGACGTGCAGCCGCTCGTGCGTGCGAGGTCGTCGAGCGCGCTCGCGGCGACCGACTCGATGTCGAGGCTCGCGAGGTACGCGTGCCCCAGGCGCAGGGCGCCGGGGCCGAGCCGGAAGCGACCGCTCACGGCGTCGCGGCGCAGCAGCTCGGACTCGAGCAGAGGGGCGGCCAGTCGCAGGACGGTGGACTTGTGGACGTCGAGCCGGCGGCCGATCTCTGCGGCGGTCAGACCGGCGGGGTCCGTCTCCGCCGCGCACACGTCGAGCAGTGCGAGTGCCCGACGCAGGGAGAGCGACTCGTTGCGGCCCGGGCGCGCTTCGACGTCGGGAGTTGTGCTCACCGCTTCACTATCGCAGACGCTGGACGTCCGTCCGGGTGACGTATCACCGCAGGCCAGAGGGGCACACCGGGGCACACGGGTGCAGAACGTGCCAAGGCGGGTGGGTGATTCAGGCCACTGGCCAGACCGCCAGCAGCCATGCCCCGCCGAGCGCGAGCAGCGCACCGCAGACGAGCAGGAACACCCCCACCCAGAGGATCGCCGGCACGTGCGTGAGCCCCGCGAGCAGTCCCGCGTCGGACTCGTCGCGGCCGCCCCGCCGGCGCAGCCGGCTGCGCTGCACCTGCATCTCCAGGACGGCGCGCGGCGCGCCCAGCAGGAAGAACCAGGTGAGGCCCGCGGCCACCACCGTCTGCACCTGCGCCGGCGCCCACAGGGTCACCGCCACCAGCGCGAGCCCGCTCACGAGGACCGCCCACAGCCCGTACCAGTTGCGGATCTGCAGCAGCACGAGGACGACCACCACCAGCAGCAGCCACAGCACGCCGAGCGCGTAGCCGCGGGACAGCAGCCACGCGGCCGCCACGCCGAGCACGGCCGGGCCGGGGTAGCCGGCGGCGACCGTCGCGACCATGCCCGGACCGCGGGGACGCCCGCGCGAGACCGTGAGACCCGAGGTGTCGGAGTGCACCCGGATGCCCGACAGCCGCCGCCCGGCCAGCACCGCGACCGCGGCGTGCGCGGCCTCGTGGACGATCGTCAGGCCGTGGCGCAGGAGGTGCCAGACGAACGGGACCGTGAGGGCGAGCAGCACGGCACCACCGACCACGAGCACGGTGACGCGGCCCGGCGCGGGCTGCGGGGTGGTGACCTGCTCCCACAGGCCCGCGAGGCCGTCGGCACCGGAGGGCGTCGACGTCACGAGCAGCGCCGCGACGGCCCCGCCCGGTCCACCTGCGCTCACGGCAGCTCCTCCAGGGCGACGTCGGTGCCGCCGGCGGTGAACCTGACGCCCTCGGGCACCACGACCGCCTGCTCGAGCAGCACCCCGGGGGGCAGCCCGTCGAGCGGCACCTCGATCCCGACGAGCCGCTCGGCGACGTCACCGGGCAGGTCGTCGAGCTGCAGCGTGCCGGCGCCCAGCGTGACGTCCTGCACGTCGACCAGGAGGCGACCGTCGCTCACGCGCGGCAGGAGGCCCGCCGTCAGGGGGATGCCGAACAGCTCGCCCGAGGCGCGCAGCACCCCGCCGTCCACGGCGACGTCCATCTGGGCGCGCTCCGCGACGACCTGCTGCAGGGACGACGTGGGGACGGTCGCCTCGAGCCGCACCGAGCCGACGCGGTACGGCGCGTCGAGGGAGACCCCCGCGGCGTCGACGACGACGTCCGTCGCCTCGACACCCTCGAGCGCGACCCCCGCGGCGGTCGCCCGCACGTCGTCCAGCGAGCCGGCGAGGAGCTGGGGCAGGAACAGCAACCCCCGGATCTGCACGTCCGGGTCGCCGGTGACCTGCAGCTGCTGGGACAGCACGTCCGCCGCGGTCTCCTCGGCGCTGCCGCGTGCGAACCCGTCGGCCACGAGCACGCCGACCGCGACGAGCCCGAGCGCCACGACGCCGCTCACCAGTCCCTTGGCGCCCATGCGCTCCCCTCCGTCGTCCCCGTCGTCCGCGCCCACCGTAGGGGTCCGGCCCACGGGACGCCCGCGTCGACCGCCTGCGCGTCCCGGCCGCCCTGTGGCGTGCGTCACACCGACTGTCTAGGCT
This sequence comes from Cellulomonas dongxiuzhuiae, assembly GCF_018623035.1. Lineage (NCBI taxonomy): Bacteria > Bacillati > Actinomycetota > Actinomycetes > Micrococcales > Cellulomonadaceae > Cellulomonas > Cellulomonas dongxiuzhuiae. The sequence continues at coordinate 128,010 of NZ_CP076023.1, read as the reverse complement.
CGTGTCACGTTCGACGGAGGACGCGCGATGACCTGGGCTCTCCTCTTGATCACCTCGGTGGCCCCGACCGCGCTGCTGTGCGCCGTCTGGGCACTGATCCCCTCGCCGGAAGAGCCGCCGCGCTGGCGCGTGGCGCTGGCCGACGCCCTGGAGGCGGTCGCGCACCGCCTGCGGCACCGGCACGTCGAGCCGTACGACCCGTTCCGCACGCTGGCCGTGCAGGAGCGGCTCGGCGCGGTCGCGGACCACGTGCGGCATCTCGAGGGCGACGAGCGGCTGTTCGCCCGGGCGGAGCGGATCATCGCGTCGCAGCTCGCGTACGACCAGCTGCTCGCCGAGGCGTGCCGCATGGCGGGCGTCGAGGTGCGCCCCGCCGCGGCGGGCGACGCGCAGGAGCGGTTCCGCGAGGAGGTCGAGCTGGCCGCGCGCGGCTGGACCTGGTGAGGCGTGTCCCGCCGGGCGGCGGGGTCAGCCGGCGAGGACGGTCAGCGTGCTGGGACCCGCGGGCGTGGGACGGACCTCGATGCGGTCGGCGACGGCCTGCTTGAGCGCCTCGACGTGGGACACGATGCCGACGACGCGGCCGCCCTGCCGCAGCCGCCCGAGCTCTCCCAGGACCTGGTCGAGGACGTGCGGGTCGAGGGCACCGAAGCCCTCGTCGACGAAGAGCGTGCCCAGCTCGACGCCGCCGGCCTCGGCCGTCACGACGTCCGCCATGCCGAGCGCGAGGCACAGCGACACGTAGAACGTCTCGCCGCCGGACAGGGTCCGCGGGTCGCGCGCCCGCTCGGTGCGGTGGTCGACGACGCGCATCGCCAGGCCGACGGCCCGCGTGCGGACGTCCTCCTTCTCGTCGGACCGCACGAGCTCGTACCGGCCGTCGGACATGACCGCGAGCCGCTCGTTGGCGGCCGCGACGACGTCCTCGAACCGGCGGCCGAGCACGTACGTCGCCAGCGACAGCGCGTGGGCGTTGTCGCTGCCTGTGCCTGACGCGAGGTTGGCCATGCGGGTCACGGGAGCGGCCGCGGCGACCGCCGCGTCCAGCGCGTCGGCGGCGTGCCGCACACGGGCGGCGGCCTCCCCGGCGGACTCCGCGCGTGACGCGGCGACGCGGGCGCGGCCCTCGACGTCGTCGGCGGCGCGGCGCGCGGCGCTCTCCGCGGCCTGCGTCGCCGTGACGTCGGCGGCGACGTCCTCCGGCAGCGCGACGACCTCGGGGTCGCTCAGGCCCGCCGCGACGCGGGCGGCGTCGGCCGTGTGCGCCAGGACCCGGCGGTCGAGGTCGGTCAGGACGTGGGGCGGGCACCACCCGTCACGGGCCGCGTCGTCGTCGTCGAAGCCGTGCTCGGCGAGCGCCAGGTCCAGCTCGTGGCGTCGGCGGCCCGCGTCAGCGGCCGCCGCGCGCTCGACGTCGAGGCAGTCGAGCAGCGCGGCGGCCTGACGGGCACGGGCGTCCAGCGTGGCGTGCCGGGCCGCGACCGTCGGGTGCCCGGCGCGGGCCTCGACGACCTCGGCCTCGGTGCGGCCCAGCGCGTCGCGCTCCGCCTCCAGGGTCAGCTCGGCACCGTGCACCTGCGCCTGGACCTCGTCACGCAGCTGCTCGCGGCGTCGGGTCGCAGCGTCGTGGGCCGCGATCCGCGCGTCCAGGTCCGCGACCTGCGCGGTCGCGGCGGCAACGGCGGCGACCGCGTCCTGCGCGGTCCGCAGCGCGTCGACCGCGGTGGTGGCGTCGTGGTCGCCCGTGCGGGCGGCGAGGCCGTCGACCCGCTCCGCCAGCCGCGCGCGGCGGGCACCCACCGCGGCGACCGCTGCCTCGGCCGTGGCGCGCACCTGCTCCGCCTCCAGCACCCGCTCGGCCGTCACGTGGTCGGCGCCGACGGACGCGGGCGCCGGGTGCTCGCACGCACCGCACACGGGGCACGCGGCGCCGTCGACGAGCCCCGCGGCCAGCTCGCCGGCGAGACCCGCGACCCGCGCGGTGCGCAGCGCGGCCTCGGCCGTGACCGCCGCCTGCGCCGCACCCGCCGCCGCGGCGACCTCCGACTGCGCCTCGGCGAGCTCCGCGCGCGCCGCGGTCAGTGCCGCGACGTCCGCGACGAGGACCCGTGCCGCGGCGCACGCCGTCTCGGCGGCGTCACCCTGCCCCGCGCGCAGGCGCGCGTCGTCCCGCTGCTGCTCGAGGGCCGCACGCTCCGCGGGCCGCCCGGCCAGCCACACGGCGGCCGCGTCGAGCTCGGTGCGCAGGTCGTCGAGCGCCGCCGCGAGCTCACGCACCGCGCGCCGGCGCCCGTTCAGCCCGGCCTCGGCGTCCACGGTCCGGCGCAGCTCGGCCGCCGCGTCCGCCGCGGCCGTCCGCTGCGCCCGCAGGTGGGGGCGCCAGGCGTCGAGGACGCCCGCGAGGTCGTCACGCCCGCCCCCGTCCCCGCCGGGCGCGGCACCCCGCCCGGACACCCGCGCCTCGACCAGCTCCGCGAGGTCCGGCCCCGCCGGCAGCAGGTCCGCCGGGGAGGCGTCCGACGCCGCGACGAGCGCCTTGGCCGCGGCCTCGTGCGCCGCCCAGGCATCCTGCCACCCCGTGAGCAGCGGACGCACGGCCGCCGCGGCACGCCCCCGTGCGAGGCGTCGGACGTCGTCCTCGTGCTGCGCCGCCGCGGCCTCGAGCGCCGTCCGCTCGTTGCGCAGCGCGTCCCGACGCGCGGCGAGTGCGGCCGTCGCGCGCGCGTGCTCGAGGTCGGCCCGCGCGGCGTCCCACGTCGTGCGCGCGGCGGCGGCCTCGTGCGCGAGCGCGTCGGCCGCGGCGTCCAGCGCCGCGGTGGTCGCGAGGACCACCTGCGCGACGCGCTCCGCGACCGGCGCCCCCACGACCGCCTCGTCGAGCGCGACGCGGACCGCGGTCTGCTCGTCGGGCCCCAGCGCGCACGCACCGAGCAGGTGCGCGACCGCCTGCCCCAGCCGGGTGCGGGACGCCTCGACCGTCCGGGCGGCCTCGGCGCGCAGCGCGGCGAGGCGCTGCTGCATCTGCTCGTAGACCTCCGTGCCGAAGATCTTCTGCAGCAGGACGCGCCGCTCCTCGCCGCCCGCGCGCAGGAACCGCGCGAACTCGCCCTGCGGCAGCACGACGGTCTGGACGAACTGCAGACGGTCCAGCCCGACGGCCCGCTGCAGCTCGGCCCCGACCTCGTCCAGCCGAGTGCCGAGCAGCACGCCGACGCCGTCGAGGCCCTCGGGTGCCCCGGTCAGGTCGACATCGGCCGGCAGCCGCCACGCCTTCACGCTCGCCTGCGCGGTCGTCGTGCCGGTGCCGCGACGCTTGGCCCGCTGGTAGGCGGGCGTGCGGCGCACCCGGTACACCCCGGAGGGCACCTCGAAGACGAGGTCGACGACGCTCTCCACGTCGTCGGCCGCGTAGGCGGAGCGCAGCCGCTCGTCCGACGCGTCGGCTCCCGCGACCTTGCCGTACAGCGCGAAGACGATCGCGTCGATGAGCGTGGACTTGCCGGACCCCGTGGGGCCCTCGAGCAGGAACAGGCCCGACGCGCCGAGCGCGTCCAGGTCGACGGTGTGCCGGGCGGCGAACGGCCCGATGGCCTGGAGGGTGAGCGAGCGCAGGTGCATCAGGCGCTCCGCTCGGCGGCGGCGACGTGCTCGTGCGCGGCACGCAGCACCTGCGCCTCGGCGGCCGTGGGGCGCGCGCCCGTCACGTGCGCCACGAAGTCGGCCGCGACCACGACCGGGTCGGCGGCGGCGGTCACCAGGACGGGCCGCGTGCGCTCCTCGTCCGGACGCTCGGGCCGGTGCTGCACGACCAGCGCGTGCGCGAACCGCTGCCGGACGCGGCGGAAGAGGTCCGCGGGCCGCACGGCGTCGGTGACGGTCACGCGCACCCAGTCCTCGACGTGCGGCTCGCCGGCCGCACCCAGCAGGTCGTCGAGCGTGCCCGTCACGTCCGTCAGGCGCCGCGGGACGGGCGCCGGCAGCAGGGTCGTCGTCGGCGCGTCGCCCGACAGGTCCACCAGCACCGAGGACTTGGCGTGGTGCTGCTCGGAGAACGAGTAGGCCAGCGGCGAGCCCGAGTACCGCAGCACCGTCCCGGCGGGCCCGTTGACGACCTGCGGGCCGTGCAGGTGGCCGAGCGCGACGTAGTCCGCGCCCGCGAACACGTCGGCCGCCACGTGGTCGACGCCACCCACGCGGATGTCGCGCTCCGACTCGCTGGCCCGCCCCCCGACGACGAAGGCGTGCGCGGCGACCACGACGCGCGGCCGTGCGCCGCCCCGACGCGCCGCGACGTCCGCCCGCACCCGCGTCATCGCGGCGTCCGTCACCGCCTGGTGCGACCGGGCCAGCAGGCCGCGGGCACCGTCGGGGGCGACGGGCGCGAGCTCCGCCCGGCACACGTCGGGGTCCAGGTAGGGCAGCCCGTAGACCAGCGCACCCGCCACCTCGACCGGCTCGGCCAGCGACGCGACGCGCGTGCGCAGCCGCACCCGCTCGCGCATGAGCGCGGACCCGAACCCGAGGCGCGTGGCCGAGTCGTGGTTGCCCGACGTCACGACGACGGTCGTGTGCTCCGCGAGCCGCGCGAGCGTGTCCGACAGCAGCGTCACCGCCTCGACCGGCGGGATCGCCCGGTCGTACACGTCACCGGCGACGACGACCGCGTCGACCTGCTCGGAGCGCGCGACGTCGACCAGGTGGTCCAGGTAGGACGCCTGGTGGTCCAGCAGGTCGACCCCGTGCAGGGTCCGGCCCAGGTGCCAGTCCGACGTGTGCAGCAACCGCATGCCCGGAACGTAACCGAGCCCACCGACATCGCCACGGTCGACCCGCGGCCGGGCCTCAGTCGTCGGGGATGACACCGCCCATGCCGACCATGTCGAGCAGGTCCCGCAGGACGCTGTGCGGGTCGTGCAGCGTCAGGTCGATGCCCGCCTCGGAGGCCGCCAGGTGCAGCTGCAGCACGAACGCCACGCCCGAGGAGTCGATGAACGTCGCCTCGCTCGCGTCGACGAGCAGGGGCAGGCCGCTCATGAGAGCGATCCCCATCGACGCCGACGCGGACTGCCGCAGGGACGCGTCGATCTCGCCGACCAGGCAGACGACGGCCCGACCGTCACGGTGCTCGACGCGGATCTCGTGGTCCACGGGCTCCGGGGTGCGCTCGATCGCAGCGGTGAGCTCGGTCATGGGCGTTCGTGCTCCTCGTGCCTCGGGCCGGTACGTCGTCGTACCGGGGTGCGACGGGCGAGACGAAACTACCCACCGCTGCCGACATCGGCGCGGCGAGCGAGCTCGTGCGGTCGTACAACGCGCGCCCCCGTGCGCGTGTTCCCGGTCGCGTCAGCCGGCCTCGCTGACGTCCGCGACGGTCGCTCCCAGCGCGCGCACGAGGTCGTCGGTGGCCAGCTCGATCCCGACACCGTGCCCACCGCCGCCGATCGACACGCGGCGTCCGGCCGCCCGGGCGTCCACCACGACCGGCCACGTGCGCGTCGTCCCGAACGGCGTGATGGTGCCGCGCTCGAAGCCCGTGACGTCCTTGGCGACCGTCGCGTCCGGCATCGACAGGCGGCTCACGCCGAGCAGCGCGCGCAGCCGCGGCCACGAGATGGTCCGGTCGCCCGGCAGCAGGACGAGCAGGAAGTCGTCGTCGCCGCGCCGCACCACGATCGTCTTGACGAGGTCGGCGGGCTCGATGCCCCGTGCGGCGGCGGCCTCCGCGAGCGACCCGACGCGCCCGTGCCGCGTCCGCACGTAGGGGACGCCCGACGCCTCGAGCGCCTCCACCGTCCGGCGCTCGCCGTCGGTGCGCAGCTCGGCGTCGGGGGCGGCTGTGGGTGCGGGTCCGGGGTTCGCGTCGCTCACGCGTCCACGGTAGCCACCGGCGCGCCCGGCGTCCGCCGAGCGGCCCTGCGCGCGAGGCCCCGCGCGTCAGACGAGCGCGACGACCAGTGCGACGACCGACCCCAGGGAAGGCACCGCGACCCCGGCGAGCACCCACCACCGCCGGGCCGCGGGGCTCACGGCCGGTTCCTGGGAGGCGGCCTCGCGGCGTGCGGCGAAGGCGTTCAGCCAGTCCTGCTCGGGGGTCCAACGCTGCTCCGGCGCCGGCGCCGGGTCGGGGATCCAGGCCTCCTGCGGCACCCACCGCGCGGGCAGCGGGCGTGCGCCTCGCACGCCGGCGTCCCGGGGCGCGGACGCGTGGTCCTCCGGGTCGCCGTGGTCCCGGCCGGCACGCTCCGGACCCTCGTGCCGACCCAGCTCCTCGGCGCCGCGGCGGCGTGCCGCAGGCTGCCGCCCGGTCACGTCGGCCCACGGGTCCGAGCCGGACGACGGAGCGGGGCGGACGAGCGCGCGACGGACGTCGTTGGCCCACTGCAGGCCGTGCGCGTCACGCGGCTGGCGCGGACCGGCACCGGGGGGCGGCCACGGCTGCTCGAGCACGCGTTCTCCCGTCGTCGGCGTCGGTCGATCCGGACGAATCGCCCAGGCGCCCATCCTGCCCTGCCGCAACCGTCCGCGTGACGTCGTTCACCCCAAGGTGTGAGGACCTTCTCATCGAGCGGGTCCAGCCGCCTGGACCACGTCGCCCTGGTGGAGCGGACTCCCCCTGATCCCGGACCTCCTGGCCCGAACCGCCGACCGCTTCGCTGGCGCACCCCCGCTGGACGGCTGCGCCTGAGACCGGGTGCGCAGAAGTGGTCACACCTGCCCCTCTCGGACTCGGGAAGTGGGCACTTCGTCGACCACTTCTCGCGGACGCGCCGGTAGGAGCGCGGCTCCCCGGGGGGCGGGGGCGACATGATGGGCGCCTTCTAGTCGAGGGAGCGCGTGTGCTGACCAGCCTCGTCGTGGGGGTCCTGCTGATGAACGTGTTCGCCGCGGCGCTCGTCGTCGCACGGGCACCCGTCTACGGGACGCGGCTGTACCGGCCGATGCTGCTCAACCTCGTGCTGTCGGCGGCGCCGCTGGTGGTGCTGGGGCTGGCGGTGGTCGTGGTGCTGCCGCTCCTCGTCGTCGGGACGCCCCGGCCCCTGGTGTGGGCGGTCGGCGTGGTGCTCGGGCTCGTGTGGCTGCTGCTGCTGCCGAACTCCGGGTACCTCATCACCGAGCTCAACCTCAACCACCGCCGCGAGGGCGAGCGCGTCCCGGAGTGGTACGACGTGCTGCTCGTGCTGGTCCTCGCGATGTCCGGCGTCCTGACGACCGTGCTCAACGTGTTCCTCGTCGTCCTGGTCGCGCTCGTCGTCGGCAGCGAGGACTCCGCGGCACCGCTGGACAGCACCCCCGCGCGCGTCCTGGAGGGGGTGCTGCTGCTGCTCGTGGCGTTCGGCATCTACCTCGGGCGGCACGTGCGCCTGAACTCCTGGGACGTGAAGCACCCGCACCACCTGGTCCGCAAGGTCGTGGACCACCTGCGCTCGCCCGGCGCCGTGGGCAACGCGATCGGCTTCACGCTGCTGGGCGCGCTGTTCTTCGGCCTCATGTACCTCGTGATGGTCGGGCCCGTGGTGCGCGGGCTCGTGGACCTCGAGGCGCTCCGGGCGACCATCTCCTCCTGACGTGCAGGACGCACGCGGTCGCGTCCAATGTTGCGATGACGACGACCACGCGGCGGCCGACCGCGACGGCCGCAGCGGCCCTGGCCCTGGGTGTGATCGCCGGGTGCGGCGTGACGGTCCCCACCGACCCCGACGGCGCGCTCGACCGGGTCCGCGGCGGTGAGCTGCGCATCGGGGTCTCGCCCCACGAGCCGTGGACCGTGCCGGTCCCGGACGGCCCGTCGACGAGCTGCCGGAGGAGCTGCTGCCGGGGCTGCGGGGGTCGTGACCACTCCGTGCCCGGTCCGGCGCTCGGCCCGCACCCGCGCGGGCGCCGGATCCGCCTCACGGGTCAGGACACGCGCGCCGCGAGGCGCACCATCCGGTCGGCCGTGACGTCGAAGCCGAGCACGGGATCGTCCGACGCACCCTCGGGACCCAGCCAGACCGACTTCCCGAGCGCGTGCGACAGCGACCGGAGGAGCTCGCAGAACCGGTCGAGGCGCTCCTGACCCTGCAGGAGGCGCAGGTCGAGGTCGAAGTCGATCCTCCCGGGCCCGAGGAACCAGAAGACCACCCACGCGTCGGGTGCCACCTCGACGTGGAGCACGACCGTCGCGGCGTCGTCGGGCCGCAGGGGAAGCTCCGCGGCGGCCGGGAGCTCGATCTCGGTGCGGTCGTCGAGGCACCTCCACGGCCAGGGGCCCGTGCGGACGAGGTCGAACAGCGCCTGCCAGTCGGCGACCGTCGTCCCGTCGACCCAGCCGTCGGGCAGGGTCCCCATGGTGTCGGGGTCGAACAGGTCGCTGACGTCGTCCCACCGCATCGCGCTCACGGACGCCATGGTGACGTAGCCGCCGCCGCGACCGCACCGGGAAGCCCGCTCGGAGCCGGCGCCACGGTGAATGGACGTGAAGCCCGTCCCGCCGCCTGGGAGGATGGTGGGTCGTGAGCACGTCCGACCCCACCCCCACCGACGCCGCACCCGCCCAGGGTGCCGGTGGTGACGGTGCGCGCGGCGGTGACGGTGCGCGCGGCGGTGACGGTGCGCGCGGCGGGGGCCGGCGCCGCGGCGGACGGTCCGGGCGAGGCGGGGCGCGACGACGAGAGGACCAGCCGGGGGACCACCCGCGCGAGGACCAGCCACGTGACGCCACCCGTCGCCGTCACCGCCGCGACGACGCCCACCTGACCCGCGCCGCGCAGGCCCGCGCGCAGGTCACCCTCCCCCCGATCGTCTACCCCGAGCAGCTCCCCGTCTCCGCCCGCCGCGAGGAGATCGCCGCGGCGTTGCGCGACCACCAGGTGATCGTCGTCGCGGGCGAGACCGGGTCCGGCAAGACGACGCAGATCCCGAAGATCGCCCTCGAGCTGGGCCGTGGGCGCGCTGGCCAGATCGGCCACACGCAGCCCCGCCGGATCGCGGCGCGCACGGTCGCCGAGCGCATCGCGGACGAGCTGGGCGTGCCCCTCGGCGGCGTCGTCGGGTACCAGGTGCGGTTCACCGACGAGTCGTCCGACTCGACCCTGGTCAAGGTGATGACCGACGGCATCCTGCTGGCGCAGATCCAGCGCGACCCGATGCTGCGGATGTACGACACGCTCATCATCGACGAGGCGCACGAGCGCAGCCTCAACATCGACTTCATCCTCGGGTACCTCACGCGGCTGCTGCCGCAGCGGCCGGACCTCAAGCTCGTCATCACGTCGGCGACGATCGACTCGGACCGGTTCGCGCGGCACTTCGCCGGCCCGCCCACCGCGGAGCACCCCGACGGCGTCCCGGCCCCGGTCGTCGAGGTCAGCGGCCGCACCTACCCGGTCGAGATCCGCTACCAGCCGCTGTCCCCCGAGGACGGCCCGGACCGCGACATGGTCACCGGCATCACCGAGGCCGTCGACGAGCTCATGGGCGAGGGGCCGGGCGACATCCTCGTGTTCCTGTCCGGCGAACGGGAGATCCGTGACGCGGAGGACGCGCTGCGCGGGTCGCTCGGGCCGCGCGTGGACCCGAAGCACCCGAACGGCGTCGACATCGTGCCGCTGTACGCGCGGCTGTCGGCCGCCGAGCAGCGCCGCGTCTTCGAGGCGCACACCCGCCGCCGCGTCATCCTCGCGACCAACGTCGCCGAGACGTCGCTGACGGTGCCGGGCGTGCGGTACGTCGTCGACCCCGGCACCGCGCGGATCTCGCGGTTCTCCAAGGCGACGAAGGTGCAGCGCCTGCCGATCGAGCCGATCTCGCAGGCGTCGGCCAACCAGCGGTCGGGCCGGTCGGGGCGCGTGGCCCCGGGCATCGCGATCCGGCTGTACTCGCAGGAGGACTTCGAGTCCCGGCCGCTGTACACCGAGCCGGAGATCCTGCGGACGTCGCTCGCGTCGGTGATCCTGCAGATGATCGCGGTCGGCGTCGTGACGTCCCCGGACGAGGTCGTGGACTTCCCGTTCGTCGACCCGCCGGACGTGCGCTCGGTGCGCGACGGCGTCGCGCTGCTCACCGAGCTCCACGCGCTCGAGGAGGTGCACGGCCGCGCGCGCCTGACCGAGACCGGACGGGCGCTGGCGCAGCTGCCGATCGACCCGCGCCTCGCGCGCATGGTCGTCGAGGCGGGCCGTCGCGGTGTCGCGCGCGAGGTGCTCGTCATCGCCGCCGCGCTGTCCATCCAGGACCCGCGCGAGCGGCCGGCCGAGTCGCGCGAGGCGGCCGACGCGCTGCACCGGCGGTTCGCCGACCCGTCGTCGGACCTGCTGTCCTACCTCAACCTGTGGACGTACCTGCGCGAGCGGCAGCGCGAGCTGTCCGGGTCCGCGTTCCGGCGCATGTGCAAGGCCGAGCACCTGCACCACCTGCGCGTGCGCGAGTGGCAGGACGTCGTCACGCAGCTGCGCGAGATGGCCAAGGGCCTCGGCGTCGACGCCAAGGGCGCACCCACGCCCACGTCGTCCGACGCCCCCGCGGCCGACGGGCACGGGCGCGACGGCCGGCGCGACGGCGGGCGGCACGTCCCCACCGGCGCGCCGACGCAGGACGCGACCGCCGGCACCGCCCCGGACGCCGTCCAGACGCGCTGGACGTGGGACGGCGACGCGATCCACCGCGCGATCCTGCCCGGCCTGCTCTCGCAGATCGGCATGCAGATCGTCACCGACGTCGCCGCCGGCAACCCGCCCAAGGGCCGCGACGGCAAGCCCCGCAAGCCCGACGCGCGCGCCCGCAACGAGTACCTGGGGGCGCGCGGCGCGCGCTTCGCGATCTTCCCCGGGTCGGGCCTGGCCCGCCGCCCGCCGTCGTGGGTCATGGCCGCCGAGCTCGTCGAGACGTCCCGGCTGTGGGCGCGCGACGTCGCGCGCGTCGACCCCGACTGGGTCGAGGAGGCCGCCGCGCACCTCGTGAAGCGCACCTACTCCGAGCCCGCGTGGTCGACGCGGCAGGGCGCGGCGACGGTCAACGAGAAGGTGCTGCTCTTCGGCGTGCCCGTCGTGGCGCAGCGCCGGTCGCTGCTGGCCAAGGTCGACCCCGAGCAGGCGCGCGAGCTGTTCATCCGGCACGCGCTGGTGCAGGGCGAGTGGACGACGCACCACACGTTCTTTCACGAGAACCGCCGCCTGCTCGACGAGGCCGAGGCGCTCGAGGCCCGCGCGCGCCGCCGCGACCTCGTCGTCGACGACGACGCGCTGTTCGACTTCTACGACGCACGCATCCCGCCCGAGGTCGTGTCCGCACGCCACTTCGACACCTGGTGGAAGTCCGCGAAGCGTGCCGACCCGGACCTGCTGTCGTTCACGCGCGAGCTCCTGGTGGGCGACGACGCGGCCGAGATCGACGAGAGCGCGTTCCCGTCGCGCTGGCCGCAGGGCGAGCTGTCGTTCCCGCTGACCTACCAGTTCGAGCCCGGCACCGAGGCCGACGGCGTCACGGTCCACATCCCGATCTCCCAGCTGCCGCGCGTGCGGCCCGAGGGCTTCGACTGGATGGTCCCGGGCATGCGCGCCGAGCTGCTGACCGCGACGATCCGCGCCCTGCCCAAGCCCGTGCGGGTGCAGCTCGTGCCGGCACCGGACGTCGCCCGCGCCGTGGACGGGTGGCTCGCCGAGCACGCGGCGTCGTGGGCCGACACCGTGCGCGCCGCCGACGCGGCGCCGTCGTTCCGCGAGATGTTCGCGCGCGCCGTCCGGGCGCTGCGCGACGTCGAGATGCCCGCCGACGCCGTCGACGAGGACCGCCTGCCTGCGCACCTGCGCATGACGTTCCGCATCGTCGGGGACCGTGGCGGCGTCGTCGACGAGGGCAAGGACCTGCTCGCGCTGCAGCGCCGGCTCGCGGACCGCGCGCAGGACGCGGTCGCGTCCGCCGTGCGCACGGCCGTGCGCGCCGCCATGGAGGAGGCGGCCACCCAGGCCGGCCTCCCCACCCAGCCCGCTCCCACCCCACCAGCCCCCCTCGAGGCCACCTCCCCCCAGGGCACCTCCCCCCAGGGCGCGAGAGAGCAGTCCGGCTCCGCCGGCGCCCCCCGCAGGGGCACCCCCACCCCGGGCGCGAGAGAGCGATCGGACGCGACCCCCGACCTCGAGCGCACCGGACTGACGACCTGGCCGGACCTGCCCGGTCCGCTGCCCGACGTGATCGAGGCGGTGACCTCCGCGGGCGGCGTCGTGCGCGCCTACCCGACCCTCGTCGAGGAGGGCACGGGGCCCCGCGCGACCGTCGCCCTGCGTGTGCTCGCCGACGGTGCCGTGGCGCAGGCCGCCGCCCGGCGCGGCCTGCGGCGCCTGCTGCTGCTCGACGCGGGCCTCGCCACCCCGCGCGTGACGAGCCGGTGGAGCGGCAGGCAGGCGCTCGCCCTGGCTGCGTCGCCGTACCCCACCACGGACGCCCTCGTCACCGACGTGCAGCTCGCGGCCATCGACCGGCTCATGGCCCGCCACCTGCAGGGACGCACGCCGCGCGACGTCCGCGACGCCGACGCGTACGCCGCCCTGCGCGGCGCGGTGCGCGACGCCCTCGAGGACGACGTGCACCGCGTCGTCGGGGACCTCGTCGGTGTCCTGACGGCGTGGCGCGAGCTCGACGGCGACGTGCGCGGGACCAGCAGCCTCGCGCTGCTGGCCACGGCGCAGGACGTCCGCGAGCAGGCCGCGACGCTCGTGCACGACGGGTTCGTGGCGGACGTCGGCGCGGACCGGCTGCCGCAGCTGGTCCGCTACCTGCGCGCGGCGCAGCACCGGCTGGCCAAGGCGGCGGACAACCCGACCCGCGACGCGGACCTCGCGTGGCAGGTGCACGACGTCGAGCAGCTCTACACCGCGGCCCGCGAGCGCGCCGCGACCGCGTCGCCCGACCCGGCCCGCGACGCCGCGCTCGACGACGTCCGCTGGCTGCTGGAGGAGCTGCGCGTCAGCCTGTTCGCGCAGCAGCTGGGCACGCCGGTGCCGGTGTCGCCGACGCGGATCCGCAAGGCGCTGGCGGCGCTCGGCTGACGACGCCGGGTGACGGCACGGCGGGGACCCGCCGTGCGGCTGCCTAGGCTGCGGGCATGGCCACCGTCCTGCTCGTCCGCCACGGCCGCACCGACGCCAACGTCCAGGGCGTCCTGGCGGGGCGCGCCGCCGGGGTGCGCCTCGACGACGTCGGACGCGGGCAGGCCGAGCGCACCGCCGAGCGTCTGGCCGTGGTGCCGCTGGTCGGCGTGGTCACGAGCCCGCTGGAGCGGTGCCGCGAGACGTCGGAGCTGCTGCGTGCGCGGCAGGGCAGCGCACCGGGCCTGACGGTCGACGACGGACTGACCGAGTGCGACTACGGGGCCTGGCAGGGCCGGTCCCTGGCCGAGCTGGCGCGCGAGGCCCTGTGGTCGACGGTCCAGGCGTACCCCGCGGCCGTGACCTTCCCCGGGGGCGAGTCGCTGGCGGCCGTGCAGGCCCGGGCCGTGGCGGCGGTGCGGCGGCACGACGCCGTGTTCGAGGAGCGCCACGGCCCCGGGGCCGTCTGGGCCGCGGTGAGCCACGGCGACGTGATCAAGGCGGTCCTGGCCGACGCGCTCGGCATGCACCTGGACCTGTTCCAGCGGCTCGACGTCGGCCCCGCGTCGGTCTCGCTGGTCCGCTACGGGCCCCTGCGACCGCACGTGATCGCCCTGAACACCCAGGGTGGCGACCTCGCGTGGCTCGCTGGGGCGCGACCGGCGGACGACGCGCCGCTCGGCGGCGGCGCCGGGCACGACGCGACCGGTGGGACCGCATGACCCTTCGTACACTCGACGCATGACCGCTCTCGTCCACGAGTTCGACTGGCCGGACCGCGTCGTCGTGGGCACCGTGGGCCGCCCCGGCGAGCGCACGTTCTACCTGCAGGTCCGCATGGGCGCACGGTCCTCGAGCGTCGTGCTGGAGAAGCAGCAGTCCGCGATGCTCGCCGACCGCATCGAGGAGCTGCTCGACGACCTCGCGACCGACGGGTCCCACCCCGTCGCCGTCCCGCGGGAGACCCCGCCCGAGCTGGTCGACGACGACCCGATCGACCCGCCGGTGGACGCGTTGTTCCGCACCGGGACGATGCGCCTCGGCTGGGACCCGCGCACGCTCCAGGTGGTCGTCGAGGCGTTCCCGCTCGAGGAGACGCCGGACGAGCCGGGCGTGCTGCCCGACCCGGACGACGACGGGCCCCGCGAGGTGCTGCTGGTCCGGATGCCGGTGGGCACCGCCCGGGCCTTCGTCCAGCGGATCCGGGGCGTCGTGGACGCCGGGCGGCCGACGTGCAGCCGGTGCGGGGAGCCGATCGACCCTGACGGCCACGTCTGCGGATCGCCTGACGGGGCGTGACCCCGGGCGGCGACGACGGGGACGGCGACGAGCTGCGGATCGTCGGTCGTCTCACCGCCGCGTCCAACGCGACGTTCGTCGGCACGATCGGTGACGTCACCGTCGTCTACAAGCCGGTGGCGGGCGAGCAGCCGCTGTGGGACTTCCCGGACGGCACGCTGGCACGGCGTGAGGTCGCGGCCTACCTGGTCTCGCAGACGCTCGGCTGGGACGTCGTGCCGCGCACGTGGTTGCGGGACGGGCCGCTGGGCCCCGGCATGGTGCAGCTGTGGCAGGAGCCCGACCCGCAGCAGGACCCCGTCGACGTCGTGGCGACGTCGGCCGTCCCGGCGCAGGGCTGGTGCACGGTGCTCGAGGGCACCGACGCCCAGGGCCGCCCGGTGGCGGTGGTCCACGAGGACTCCGCCGCGCTGCGCCGCATGGCGGTGCTCGACGTGCTGGTGAACAACGCCGACCGCAAGGGCGGCCACGTGCTCCCCATGACGAACGGGCACCGGTACGGCGTGGACCACGGCGTCACGTTCCACACCGAGCCCAAGCTGCGGACGGTCCTCTGGGGCTGGGTGGGCGCCGAGCTCCACGCCGACGAGAGGGCCGGCGTGCAGCGCGTGCGGTCGGGGGTGGACGGTGGACTCGGTGAGCAGCTGTCCGCGCTGCTCAGCGGGCCGGAGGTCGAGGCGCTCGGGGAGCGGTGCGACCGGCTGCTGCGGACCGGCCGGTTCCCCGCGCCCGCCGGTGGGACGTCTCCTGTGCCGTGGCCGCTGTTCTGACCGGCTGGTCGCGCACCGAGCCCACCACAGCCCCCGACCGCGGGGGGGGTTCGTCCACAGGCCGCGGGCTGTGCGGCCGCAGGTGTCGGCGGGCCGCGCCAGACTCGGGCCATGACCACGACCCCCGCGCCGTTCCGGTGCTTCGGCGGCTCCGACCCGCTCTACGCGGCGTACCACGACGACGAGTGGGGTGTGCCCGTGCACGACGAGCACGCCCTGTACGAGCGGATCTCGCTGGAGGCGTTCCAGTCGGGGCTCGCGTGGATCACGATCCTGCGCAAGCGGCCCGCGTTCCGTGAGGCGTTCGCGGACTTCGACCCCCGGGTGGTGGCGTCCTACGGCGAGGACGACATCGCGCGGCTCCTGTCGGACGACCGCATCGTGCGGAACCGCGCCAAGGCGGAGGCGACGATCGCCAACGCCCGCGCGCTGCTGGCGCTCCACGCGTCGGGTCGCACGCTCGACGCGGTGCTGTGGTCGTCCGCACCGCCGCCTCGGCCCAGGCCGCTGACCTGGTCCGACGTCCCGGGCCGCACGCCGGAGTCGGCGGCGCTCGCGAAGGAGCTCAAGAGCCTCGGCTTCCGGTTCGTCGGTCCCACGACCGCGTACGCCGCCATGCAGGCGTGCGGCGTGGTCGACGACCACCTGGCCGACTGCGTCGTCGCTCGTCGGTGGGACGCGGCGAGCGCACCGGTCGCGGCTACTCCTGCGGAGTGATACCGCCGCCCAGGCCTCGGCAGACAGGCACCCGCGGGCTAGGGTGCCGTCATGACCGACCACGCGGAGCACGACGGACGGCACGACGCCGTGCGCGCGGCGCACGCGGCGTGGCTGTCTCCCGGCGACCCGGACCCCTTCGTCCTGGAGGCCGTCCAGGACGGGCTGCTGCGCGTCCCGGTCGCCGCGCCCACCTCGTCGTGGTTCGGCCTGCCGCACCAGCGCACGTCGCGGGAGTCCGCGACGCTCCTGCGCCGCCGCCGTCGCTGACCTCCCCGGGAGCAGCACGAGGAGGTCGCCGCGGCGTGCCGTCGACGCGGCCTCTCGTCGTCGGCGTGAACGCGGGCCACCCGCCTGCCCACTGATCGGACACTGCGTCTCACCTGTCGGGAGGACCTGTCCGCCATCCGGGCAGCGGGGCTACGATCCTCGGCGACCATCCAGAGCGGCTGAGAGACCTGGCTCGACGACGCCGCAGCAACCCCCCTCCTCGCGAGGGTGTGGGTGCTTCCGCCAGGAACGATGGAGTGACGATGAACGTGCGCCCCTGTGCCACCGACCCCTCGTGCGGGACCGCCCGCCCGACGACCAGCCCCGCGGCGCGATGAGCGTCGTGGCCGAGATCGAGACCGCGCCCGCCGCGCAGGACACGCCGGCCGAGCGGCCCGCCCGCGCCACGGGTCGACGCGCCGAGCAGGCCGGCGCGCTGGACCGCCCGACCGTCTCCTTCGAGCTGTTCCCCCCGCGCAACCCCGACGCGGCGCCCCGCCTGTGGGCGACGGTCCGCGAGCTCGAGACCGTGGAGCCGGACTTCGTGTCCGTCACCTACGGCGCCTCGGGACGCACCCGCCAGACCACGCGCGCGCTCGTCCGCCGGCTGCTGCGCGAGACCTCGCTCAACCCGATCGCGCACCTGACGTGCGTCGGGACGTCGCGGGACGAGGTCACGGCGATCGTCGAGGAGTTCCTCGACGAGGGCGTGCGCTCGTTCCTCGCCCTGCGCGGCGACCCGCCCGCGGGCGAGCCCGACTGGCGTCCGCACCCCGACGGCGTCGACACCGCGGCAGAGCTCGTCGAGCTGCTGCGCGACATCGAGAAGCGGCGGTGCGGCCGCAGCGCCGCACAGGCCGTCCGCGCCCGGGTCCGGCCCCTGTCCGTCGCGGTCGCGGCGTTCCCGCGCGGCAACCACGCCACCGGCGGCACCCGGGCGCAGGACGTCCAGGCGCTGCTGGCCAAGCAGGAGGCCGGTGCCGACTTCGCCATCTCGCAGGTCTTCTTCGACGCCGAGGCGTACCTGGGCCTGGTCGCCGAGGCGCGCGAGGCCGGGGTGACGATCCCCATCGTCCCCGGCATCATCCCGACCACCGACCCCGCGCGCCTCGCCCGGGTGCAGGAGCTCACCGGAGTCCCCGTCCCGGGCCGTCTGCTCGACCTGCTGAGCGCGACCGACGACCCCGCCGAGCGGCACCGTCGCGGTACCCGGGCGGGCGTCGACCTCGTCAACCGCGTCCTCGACGGCGGCGCGCCGGGCGTCCACGTCTACACGTTCAACAAGCACGAGGCCGCGCTCGACCTGCTCGAGGGCGCCGACCTCGTCGGCGGCCGCCGCAGCGCCGTCACCCCCCACGACCTCACCGCGTCCGACGGCAGCACCGCCGGCGCGACCACGACGACGACACCGCGAGGAAACCTGTCATGACCGACACCACCCCCAGCGCGCCGGCGATCCCGGCCTTCCCCGCCGGCTCCGTCCTCGGCTACCCCCGGATCGGCCCGCGCCGCGAGCTCAAGAAGGCCCTCGAGGCGTTCTGGGCCGGCCGCACGTCCGCGGACGAGGTCGAGGCCGTCGCCGCCGACCTGCGCCGACGCACGCGCACGCGCCTCGCCGAGCTCGGCCTGGCGACGGACGTCCCCGCCATCCCCAGCGCCTTCTCCTTCTACGACCAGGTCCTCGACGCCACGGCGCTCGTCGGCGCGGTCCCGGCACGCTTCGCCGACCTGCAGGACGCCGACGGCCGCCTCGACCTGGCCGGCTACTCGACGGTGGCCCGCGGCCGCGGCGACGACCTGCCGCTCGAGATGACCAAGTGGTTCGACACGAACTACCACTACCTCGTCCCGGAGATCGGCCCGGACACGGCGTTCCGCTACGCGTCCGACCGCCCGGTCGCCGAGTTCACCGAGGCGCTGGCCGAGGGCGTGCTCACGCGGCCCGTCGTCGTCGGGCCCGTGACGTACCTCGCGCTCGCCAAGCCGACCGAGGACGCCCCGGCCGGCTTCTCGCCGATCGACCGCCTCGACGACATCCTGCCGGTCTACGCGCGTCTGCTCACCGAGCTCGCCGCCGCGGGCGCCACGTGGGTGCAGATCGACGAGCCCGCGCTGGTCTCCGACTCGGTCGGCGTCTCCCCCGACGTGCTCGCCGAGGCGGCCACCCGCGCGTACCGGGTGCTGGCCACCGAGCTCGCGCGCCCGCAGCGCCCGGCGATCCTGCTCGCCGCACCGTACGGCGACCTCGGTCCGACACTGCCCGCGGTGGCGGCCACCGACGTCGAGGGCCTCGCGCTGGACCTCGTCCGCGGCGACGCGCCCACGGTCGCCGTCACCGGGCTGGCCGGCAAGACGCTCGTCGGCGGCGTGATCGACGGCCACAACATCTGGCGCGCCGACCTCGACAAGAAGCTCGCGATCCTCGAGCAGCTCGAGACCCTCGGTGCGGCCGCCGTGACCGTCGGCACCTCGACGTCCCTGTTCCACGTCCCGCACACGCTCGACGACGAGCCCGCGCTCGACCGCACGCTCGTGCAGTGGCTCGCGTTCGCCGACGAGAAGGTCCGCGAGGTCGCCACCCTCGCCGAGGGCCTGACCGAGGGCCGTGCGGCGATCCACGAGCAGCTCCTCGCCGCGTCGGACGCCGTCAACAGCCGCGCCACCGCCCCCGGGGTCGTGCGCCCCGAGGTGCGCGAGCGTGTCGCGGCGCTGACCGACGAGCAGTTCCGTCGCGGCCCGTTCGCCGGGCGCAAGACCGCGCAGGCCGCACGGCTCCAGCTGCCTGCGCTGCCGACGACGACCATCGGGTCGTTCCCCCAGACGCCGGAGATCCGCAAGGCGCGCGCCGCGTTCGGCAAGGGCGAGCTCACCGGCGCGCAGTACGAGGACGAGATGAAGGCGGAGATCCGCCGCGTCGTCGAGCTGCAGGAGCGGATCGGCCTGGACGTGCTGGTGCACGGCGAGCCCGAGCGCAACGACATGGTCCAGTACTTCGCCGAGAACCTCGACGGGTTCACCGTGACGCAGAACGGCTGGGTCCAGTCGTACGGCTCGCGCTGCACGCGGCCGTCGATCCTGTGGGGCGACGTGTCGCGTCCGGCGCCCATCACGGTCGCGTGGGCGCAGTACGCGCAGTCGCTGACCGACAAGCACATGAAGGGCATGCTCACGGGCCCGGTGACGATCCTGGCCTGGTCATTCGTCCGTGACGACCAGCCGCTCGGCGACACCGCCAACCAGGTGGCGCTCGCCCTGCGCGACGAGATCACCGACCTCGAGGCCGCCGGCATCGCGATCGTCCAGGTCGACGAGCCCGCGATCCGCGAGCTGCTGCCTCTGCGCGAGAAGGACCACGCGGCGTACCTCGACTGGTCGGTGCGCTCGTTCCGGCTCGCGACGGCCGGCGTGCGCGAGGACACCCAGATCCACACGCACCTGTGCTACTCGGAGTTCGGCGAGATCATGGAGGCGATCGACGGTCTCGACGCCGACGTGACGAGCATCGAGGCGGCGCGCTCGAAGATGGAGATCCTCGGCGACATCGCCGCCGCGGGCTACCCGCGGGCCGTCGGACCGGGCGTCTACGACATCCACTCCCCGCGCGTCCCGTCGGAGGCCGAGGTCACCGAGCTGCTGACCGAGGCGGTCCGGACGATCGACGTCGACCAGCTCTGGGTCAACCCCGACTGCGGCCTCAAGACCCGCCGCTACGAGGAGGTCACCCCTTCCCTCGAGCACCTGGTCACCGCGACCCGGACGGTCCGCGCGACGCTCTGACGCGACCCCGCACGACCCGGGGCCCCGGCCGCCGCACCCGCGGCGCCGGGGCCCCGGCCATGACACGCGGCCGACTCACGCCTCCCCTAACCTGCGGTGCATGGGATCCCCGTTCGACGTCACCGTCGCCGAGATGCGCCGCCGCACGTCGCTGAAGTGGCACACGTACCCCGACGACGTGCTGCCGGCGTTCGTCGCGGAGATGGACGTGCAGCCGCTCGACGCCGTGGTGACCGCGGTGACGGGCGCGATGCTGGCCGGTGACACCGGCTACGAGGTGGGCCCGGCGAGCCCGCTGGGGACGGCGTACGCCGAGGCGTTCGCGGGGTTCGCCGCCCGGCAGCACGGCTGGGACGTGCCCGTGGACCGCACGCGGATGGTCCCCGACGTCATGCTGGGGATCGTCGAGGTGCTCGGGATCCTCTCCCGGCCCGGCGACCGTGTCGTGATCAGCCCCCCGGTCTACCCGCCGTTCCGCGGGTTCCTCGAGCACGCGGGACGCCAGGTCGTCACCGCCCCGCTCGCCCCGGACGGTCGCCTGGACCTCGCGGCGCTCGACCGCGCGTTCGCCGGTGCGTCCGCGTACCTGCTGTGCCACCCGCACAACCCGACCGGCACGCTGCACACGGCGGACGAGCTGCGCGCCGTCGGCGAGCTCGCGGCACGTCACGGCGTGCGCGTCGTCGCCGACGAGATCCACGCACCCCTCACGGTCGGTGACGAGCCGTTCGTCCCCACCACGACCGTCATCCCCGACGCGATCTCGCTGCACTCCGCGTCGAAGGCCTTCAACCTCGCGGGCCTCAAGGCTGCCGTGGCCGTCCCCGGCCCCGCCGCCGACGACCTGGCCCGCCTGCCCGAGATCGTCGGGCACGGTGTCAGCCACGTCGCGTCGATCGCGCACCAGGCGGCCCACCGGGAGGGCGACGCGTGGCTCGGGGACGTGCGGGCGGCGGTGCGCGCCAACGGTGACCTCGTCGAGCAGACGCTCGCGGAGCGTCTCCCCCAGGCGTGCTGGGTGCGGCCCGCGGCGACGTACTTCGCGTGGCTCGACGTGCGGGCGATGCCCGCCGTGGTGTCGTCGGGCACCGACCCGGCACGGCTGCTGCTGCTGCACGGCCGGCTCGCGGTGAACTCCGGGCCGACGTTCGGCCCGCAGGGCGCGGGGCACGTGCGTCTCAACCTCGCGACGTCCCGCGAGATCCTGAGCGACGCCCTCGACCGGCTCGTGACCACGCTCGCCGCGCGCTCCTGACGCCCGGGCCGGCGGGAACAAGAGCTGGATTGCTCTCTCACCACCTCGGGGGTGGCTGGACTGCGCTCTCACCACCAGACCCCAGGTGGTCAGAGAGCAATCCAGTCCTACGTTCGGGGGTGGAGGTTCCCCCCTCACACCTCCGAAGAGGGCTGGACTGCTCTCTCACCACCTCGGGGTGGCTGGACTGCTCTCTCACCACCACAGGGGTGGGCGCCCTCGTGGAGGGCGCCCACCCGGTGGGATGAGTCAGCCGGCGGTGGCGGGTGCCTCGATGGGCGTCGCGGGGGCGCCGTGCTGGATCTCGACGCGGCGCGGCCTGGCCTCCTCGGCCACCGGCACCGTGAGCGTGAGGACGCCGTCGTTGTAGGTCGCGCTGATGCGGTCGAGCGCGAGCCCGCGGCCCACCGTGAGCTGGCGGGCGTACGTGCCGACCGGGCGCTCCTTGGCCAGCCACTGCACGTCGTGCTCGGTGCGCGGGCTGCGCTGCGCGCGGATCGTCAGGGTGCGGTCGTCCACGCTGACGTCGATGGTGCCCGGGTCGGCGCCCGGCAGGTCGACGTGCAGCACGTAGTGGTCGCCGTCGCGGTACAGGTCCATCGGCATGGTGGCCGATGCGCGGTCGGACGCCAGGACCTGCGCGAGCACGCGGTCCATCTCCTGGAACGGGTCGAAACGAGTAGCCATGCCCCATCACCTCCTCGACGTGGGTCCGGTCCCCCCGGATCCCGGTGCTGCCCCGGCGGTCCCCGCCACCGGGTGGCTACACGTCAAGAATTAGCACTCGTGCACTGAGAGTGCCAACCGCTCAGCGGCTCGATTTCGCTGCAGGCGAACACCCCTGCCAGGCCCTCAGGCGGAGCGGTCGACCGATCGCCGGTCGTCTCCCGTGAAGCCGGCGACGAAGCCCAGGAGACCCTCGACGATGCGGACGTCGGCGTCGAGCCACGGCACGTCCAGCCACTGCCCGGCGGGCAGCCACCGCAGCTCGTCGTGCTCGACGAGCGGTTCCGGCCCGCCCTCGAGCACCTCGGCGAACCACAGCCGCATGACGTACTCGTCGGAGATGCGCCAGGCACCGCCGTCGGGCCCCAGGAGCTCGACACCGAGCCCCACACGCACACCGAGCTCCTCGCGCAGCTCACGGTGGAGCGCGTCCTCGGGGGTCTCGCCGGGTTCGACCTTGCCGCCGGGGAACTCCCACCGGCCGGCGAGGCTGGCCGGGGTCGCACGACGGGCGGCGAGCAGCAGCCGGGGATCGTCGAGGTCGTCGACCACGGCGGCGGCCACGACCAGCACAGGACTCATGCCTCGAGTGTGCCAGCCGTCTGTCACGGCCGGGTCACGACACTGTGCCCGGCTGCTCACGTCGTCCGCACAGCCGGGGAGGACCGGCCGGGCCGAACGCGTGAACGTGGGTGGTACGGGTGCGGAGGGATCTCTCCCGCCCCTCCGCAGGGTGGTGACGTCAGCGGATGCCGTGCGCCTCGGCCCACGCGACCGCCTCGGCGCGCGTCGACACGCCGATCTTGCGGTACACGCTGCGCACCTGGGACTTCACGGTGTTGCGGGTGACGAACAGCCGCGTCGCGATGTCCTCGAGCGTCACGTCCTCGGTCAGCTCCGCCAGGACGACCCGCTCCCGGCGCGTGAGCGAGTGTGCACCCAGGATGTGCGGATCCACGGTCGTGTCCAGCATGCTCATGATGTCCTCCGGTGGGCGGCGGGCCCGGGCTCTCCGGCCCCGCGTGGGCTGCGTACCGGATGAGAGCGGCACACGTCGGGGTTATGACGCGACTTTCGCCGATTTCTCTGAATCACCGTGAGACCCCCCCGCGGTGCCGATCGCTGCACCTGTCAGACGACGCCCAGGCCCCCCTGATACATCACGGTTGAGACGTCGTCACCAGCACTGTGCGCCAGATCACCCGTTCGGGCAAGCACCCGGACGCATGGACGGCCGTCCAGGTCGTCACCCGAACGGGCGCACCCGGGCGGATGCCACCCGAACGGCTCAGGGGTTCAGCGCGCCGTACTCCTCGGCGGAGAGCAGCGGACCCGTGGACGTGACGTCGACGCGCAGGAGCCAGCCCTCGCCGTACGGGTCGGAGTTGACCAGCGACGGGTCGTCGACCGCGGCCTGGTTGACCTCGACGACGCGCCCCGTGACGGGCGAGAACAGCTCGGAGACCGACTTGGTCGACTCGATCTCCCCGATGACCGAACCCGCGGCGACGTCCGAGCCGACCGACGGCAGCTCGACGAACACGATGTCGCCCAGCGCGTCGGCGGCGACCGCCGTGATGCCCACCGTCACGGGCACCGAGGCGTCCACCCACTCGTGCTCGGCGGTGTACTGCAGCGTCTCGGGCAGCTCGGCAGCCATGGGTGCTCCTGTCGGGTCGGGTGGTGCGGACGTGCGGGCGGACCGCGTGCTGCGGGCCGTCACCGAGGACGACGGTAGAAGGGAAGTGCCACGACGCGCACGGGTTCACGCCGACCGCGCACGTCGACCGCGAGCTCGGCGCCCTCGGCGCTCATCTCAGGCGTCACGTACGCCATCGCCACGGGGTACCCGAGCGTCGGCGACGGCGCCCCCGACGTCACGGTGCCGACGACCGGCGCGTCCGGCGCCGTGGACGCGAGCACGTCGTAGCCGTGCCGCGCCGCACGACGCCCCAGGCCCCGCAGCCCCACGAGCACGCGCGCCGGCGGCGAGACCTTGCGGGCGGCGAGCGCGTCACGCCCGACGAAGGGCACCGGCGCACCGTCCGCGTCGACCTTGTCGAGCCGGACCACGCGGCCCAGGCCGGCGTCGTGCGGCGTGGTGGTGCGGTCCAGCTCGTTGCCGTACAGCGGCATGCCGGCCTCGAGGCGCAGCGAGTCGCGCGCCGACAGGCCCGCGGGGACGAGGCCGTGGTCCGCCCCCGCCGCCAGCAGGGCGCGCCACAGCGCGGGCGCTCGGTCCGCGGCGACGAAGAACTCGAACCCGTCCTCGCCGGTGTAGCCGGTGCGTGCGACCAGCACCGGTGCGCCGTCGAACCGCATCGGCAGGCACGCGTAGTAGCGCAGCGACGCGGGCGTGACGTCCGCGGGCCCGGCGGGGTCCGAGGTCAGCCCGGCCAGCGCCTCGACGACCGCGAGCGCGTGCGGCCCCTGCACCGCGACGAGCGCGGTCGCGGCGGAGCGGTCCACGACCTGCACGTCGAGCCCCGTGCCGCCCGCCCGCTCGCGCAGCTCGGCCAGGACCACGTCGTGGTTCGACGCGTTCGCGACGACGAGGTACTCCGCGTCGCCCGTGCGGTACACGACGAGGTCGTCGATCACCCCGCCGTCGGGCTGCACGATCATCGTGTAGCGCGCACCGAGCACCCGCAGGCCGCTGAGGTCGCCGACGAGCGCACGGTCGAGGAACGCGCCCGCGTCCGGCCCGGCGACCTCGATCTCGCCCATGTGCGACAGGTCGAACAAGCCGGCCGCCGTGCGGACCGCGGTGTGCTCCGCGAGGTCGGACGTGTACCGCAGTGGCATCTGCCACCCGGCGAACGCCGTGAGCGCGGCGCCGAGGGCGACGTGCTCGTCGTGCAGCGGCGAGCGCAGCTCGGTCATGGGGACTCCTGGCGTGGCGTCGGGTCGGACGTCGGGCGTCGGCGTGCCGGGGGCGCTCATCGCACGTCGTCCGCGTACGCCTCGACGGGCGGGCACGAGCAGACGAGCTGACGGTCGCCGCGGGCGCCGTCGATGCGGCGCACGGGCGGCCAGTACTTGTCGGCGCGCAGCGACGCGAGGGGGAACGCGGCCTGCTCGCGGCCGTACGGCTGCTCCCACCGGTCCGCGCTGACGGACGCCGCGGTGTGCGGCGCCTGGCGCAGCGGCGAGCCCGCCAGGGGCCAGCGGCCCTCGGCGACGTCCGTGATCTCCGCGCGGATGGCGACCATCGCGTCGACGAACCGGTCGAGCTCGACGAGGTCCTCGCTCTCGGTCGGCTCGATCATGAGCGTGCCGGGGACGGGGAACGACAGCGTCGGCGCGTGGAAGCCGTAGTCCATGAGCCGCTTGGCGACGTCCTCCGCGGTGACGCCGGTGGCCTTGGTGATCGCGCGCAGGTCGAGGATGCACTCGTGCGCGACCAGGCCGCCGGGGCCCGCGTAGAGGACGGGGAAGTGCTCGCGCAGGCGCGTGGCCAGGTAGTTCGCGGCCAGGACGGCCGTCTCGGTCGCGCGGCGCAGCCCGTCCGGCCCCATGAGGGCGACGTACGCCCACGAGATCGGCAGGATGCCGGCCGAGCCCCAGGGCGCGGCCGCGACGGGCGCGACGACGGGGCCGCTCGCACCCGGCACCGGCGCGCCTGCGGCCCCCGGCGTCGGGTCGCCCGGCAGGTAGGGCGCGAGGTGCGCCGCGACCGCGACGGGCCCGACGCCCGGGCCGCCGCCGCCGTGCGGGATGCAGAACGTCTTGTGCAGGTTGAGGTGCGAGACGTCGCCCCCGAGCTCGGCCGGGCGGGCCAGCCCGACGAGCGCGTTGAGGTTGGCGCCGTCGATGTAGACCTGCCCGCCCGCGGCGTGGACGAGGTCGCAGACCTCGCGCACGTGCGCCTCGTAGACCCCGTGGGTCGAGGGGTAGGTGATCATGATCGCCGCGACGCGGGGGCCGTGCTGGTCGAGCTTCGCGCGCAGGTCGGCGAGGTCGACCTCGCCGTCCTCGGCCGTCGCGACGACGACGACCTTGAGGCCCGCGAGCGCGGCCGACGCCGCGTTGGTGCCGTGCGCCGAGGCGGGGATCAGGCAGATGTCGCGGTGCTCGTCGCCGTCCGCGCGTCGGGCCTCGTGGTACGCGTGGATCGCGAGCAGCCCGGCGAGCTCGCCCTGCGAGCCGGCGTTCGGCTGGACGCTCACGGCCGCGTAGCCCGTGATCTCGGCCAGCCAGTCCTGCAGCTCGGTGACCAGCGCGGCGTAGCCCTGCGTCTGGTCGGCGGGCGCGTACGGGTGGACGTCCGCGAACTGCGGCCAGGAGATGGGCTCCATCTCGGCGGTCGCGTTGAGCTTCATGGTGCACGAGCCCAGGGGGATCATCGTGCGGTCGAGCGCGAGGTCCTTGTCGGACAGGCGACGCAGGTAGCGCAGCATCGCGGTCTCGGAACGATTCACGTGGAACACGGGGTGCGTCAGGTAGCCGGTGGTCCGCGCGAGGTGCGCGGGCACGTCGGCCGGGCGGGCCCCCACGAAGCCGACGTCGTGGGAGCCGTCGTCACCGGGCACCAGTCGCGTCGTCCCGGCGTCGGCGAAGGCGAGCACGACCGCCAGCAGGTCGCGGTCCCGCGTCGTCTCGTCGCACGCGACCTGCACGTGGTCGTCGTCGGGCGCCCACACGTTGACGCCACGGGCGGCCGCCGCCGCGACCACGGCCCGCGACCGGCCCGGGACCCGGGCGCGCACGGTGTCGAAGACGTGCTCGTGGACGACCTCCACGCCGACCTCGCGCAGCACGTCCGCGAGGCGGACGGCCGTGCCGTGGACCCGCCGCGCGATCTCCCGCAGCCCGTCGGGCCCGTGGTAGACCGCGTACATCGACGCGACGATCGCGAGCAGCGCCTGCGCCGTGCAGATGTTGCTCGTGGCCTTCTCGCGGCGGATGTGCTGCTCACGGGTCTGCAGCGCGAGCCGGTAGGCCGGGGCGCCGTCGGCGTCGACGGACACGCCCACGAGGCGCCCGGGCAGCGTGCGCTCGAGGCCGGTGCGCACGGCCATGAACGCGGCGTGCGGACCGCCGCCGAACAGCGGGACGCCGAAGCGCTGCGCCGAGCCGACCGCGACGTCGGCGCCGAGCTCGCCCGGCGACGTCACGAGCGTGAGCGCCAGCAGGTCCGCGGCGACCGTGACGAGGGCCCCGCGCTCCTTGGCCGCAGCGACGAGCGGCCGCAGGTCGCGCAGCGCACCCGACGCCCCGACCTGCTGCACGACGACCCCCACGAGCGGGCCGTCGACCTCCGGCAGCCCGTCGGTGAGGTCGGCGACGACCACCGGCAGCCCGACAGCGGCCGCGCGTCCGAGCGTCACGGCGAGGGACTGGCCGAACAAGTCGGCGTCGAGGACGACCGTGCCCGTCGTCGCGCGCGAGGCCCGCCACATGAGCGCGACGGCCTCGGCGACGGCCGTCGCCTCGTCGAGCAGCGACGCGTTGGCCACGTCGAGCCCCGTGAGGTCGGACACGACGGTCTGGAAGTTCAGCAGCGCCTCGAGCCGGCCCTGCGCGATCTCCGGCTGGTACGGCGTGTAGGCCGTGTACCAGGCGGGCGACTCCAGGACGCCCCGGCGGATCACCGCGGGGGTCACCGTGCCGTAGTACCCCTGGCCGATCATGGGGCGCAGCACCTGGTTGCGCTCCGCGATGCCACGCAGAGCCGCCAGCACCTCCTCCTCGGAGCGGGCCGCGGGCAGGTCGAGGGGACGCTGCGTGCGGATCGCGGCGGGCACCGCCGCGTCGACCAGCGCGTCCAGGTCCGCGTACCCGAGGGTCGCGAGCATGCGGGACGTCTCGTCGCCGCGCGGGCCGATGTGCCGGTCGGCGAACACGTCGGCGGCGGGCGAGCGGACGGGCGCGGTGGACGGGGGCGCGGACGCGGCGGCAGCCACGGACGGCACGGCCAGATCGGTCACGAGATCGGTCACGGGCTGCTCCACGGGGTCGTCCGGTCGTGACGGCGCACGGACCGGGACGGGCAGGGGCTCCCCGCTCTGTCATCCACCCCGTACGGGGTGACCTGAGAGTTTTGCCGGTCCGCCGTGGGCGTCGTCCGCGGACGGACGAGACCCCGGGGCGCGCCGGCTTGCACCGTCGGTGGGCACCGGACCTTGCCGGCGCCGCTTTCCAGAGTTGCCTGGCCACGGCGGTACGGGTGCCTGAGAGATTCGGAGGGAACTTGCTCCTTCGGCGCCCCGCACGACCACCCGGGGGCGGCCGGCGGGAGCTCTCCCGCCGCGGTTCGAGCAGCGTGTTCAGTTGTGCTGGATCTGCCGGTCAGCCTACGGCACCGGCCCCCGCTGCGGGCGGCGGCGGCCGCCGGACCACCCGCACGGGGCGCCGACGCCGGACGGGGCGACACTGGTGGGGTGGAGCCGGTCCACGGCCCGGCGACGGAGCACGGGCTGGAGCAGCACGCCACGCTGACCACGGTCGCGCGGCAGCTGCTCGACGTGCTGGCCGCGACGCAGGCCGACGTCGACGCGGACGTCGACGCCCGGGTGGCCGCCAACCCGGTGCTCGTGCGCGGGACCCCCCGGCGGTGCCGCTGGTGCGCCTCGCCGCTGCGCCGCGGGCGGTGCCCGACGTGCAGCGGCTCCGGGGCCGACCTGCGGTCACGCGACCCCGCGGCACCGGCCGACGAGCGCGACCGGGTCCGCCTCGACGCTCGCGCCCTGGTCCCGCCGGGTGCGGAGGACGACGTCGACGCGGCCGTCGCCCTCCTCGACGACCGCGGCCTGCTGCCCTCCGACGCACCCGACCCGCCGGCACCTCGGCTCGCGGCCGCCCTGGCCGCGGTGCGCGCCGTCGCACCCCCCGGCACCGCCGAGCGGGGGCTGCACGCGAGCCTCGTCGCGCAGGCGGGCTGGCACGTGCGGCACGGCGCGCCGGACCTCGTCCTCGTGCTCGTCAGTGACCACCTCGCCCGCATCGGCACCCCCGACCTGGCACGGCACGTCGGTGCGTCGGGCGCGGCGCTCGAGGCGGCGATGCGCGTCGTGCGGCGCCTGACGCCCGCACCGCTGCCCCGCGGCGCGTCCGACGGCCCCGCGACGCCACCGGACGTCGTCGTCCGTGAGGTCGACGGGCGGCTCGTCGTCGACGCGCTCGGGCCGGAGGACCTCGGGATCGGGCTCGACGACGAGCTCACCGCACTGCCGCTCGAGGACGCCGCCGCCGCGTGGCGGGACGCCCACGTCGCGGCCGCCCGGCAGCTCGTCTACCTGCTGGGACGGCGGGCCGACACGCTGCGGCGCGTCACCGCGGTGGCCGTGGACGTGCAGGAGGGGTTCGTGCGGCACGGGCCGTCGGCGCACCGGCCGCTGACGCGCGCGCAGGTCGCCGCGCGCCTGGGGCTGCACGCCTCGACCGTCTCGCGCGTCGTCGCCGGGGCGGTCGTCGCGCTGCCGGGCCGCCGCGTGCTGCCGCTCGCCGACCTGTTCGGCACGTCCCACGCGGCGCGCGACGCGGTCGCGGCCCTGTTCACGTCCGACGACCCCCCGCGCACCGACGCCGAGGCGACCGAGCGGCTCGCGGCCCGCGGGATCCACGTGGCGCGCCGCACGGTGGCCAAGTACCGCGCGACCCCGTCCGCCGCGCGGTGAGCCGCGCCGACGTCGCGCCGGCGGTTGGTCGTCGCTACCGAGGCCCAGGTGCGCGACGACGACCAGGTCGCCGGGTGGCGGCTCGGGGGTCAGCCACAGCCGGCTCGACCACTCACGGCCACCGCCGCCACCGCTGAGGTGCGCGAGGAACGGCGCGTTCGGCGCGGGCCAGGCGCGTCGGGCGGCTGCGGTCGGCCCGGGACGACGGAAGCGGGCTTCGTGGGTGCGAAGAGCTCTTCGTACCCACGAGCCCGCGGCCCCCGCACGCCCGTGGCACGGAACGTGCATGTAGCGGGGTGACGGAGTCCGCAGCGGGGAAAGGGATGCGCCCATGCATGACATCGACCGAGCCCTCTTCGAGATGGGCCAGGAGAACGCCTGGGAGGGCGAGTCCGAGGACGAGCTCGGCGGGCAGGCCGAGATCGGCCTGGCGACCGAGCTGCTCGAGGTGACGTCGGAGGAGGAGCTGGACCGGTTCCTCGGCAACGTGCTGAAGAGCGCGGTGAGCGCCGGCAGGGCGTTCGCCTCGTCGGACGCCGGCCGCGCCGTCGGCGGGCTGCTGAAGTCCGCAGCCAAGCAGGCGCTGCCGCACGTCGGGCGCATGGTCGGTGGCGCCGTGCCGTGGATCGGCGCCGACGCGGGCGGCAAGGTCGGCGGCTTCGTCGCCGGCAGGCTCGAGGCCGACCTCGAGGGCCTGTCCCAGGAGGACCGCGAGTACGAGGTGAGCCGCGCGTTCGTGCGCTTCGCCGACGAGACCGCACGGACCGCGGCCGGCGCGCCCCCCGGGGTGCCGCCGCAGGTCGCCGCCCAGCGTGCCGCCACCGCCGCGGCCCGCCGCCACCTGCCGCCGCTCGCCCCCGTCGTCGCGGGCATGCGACCGCCCGCACCCGGCGGCCCCACGCGGCCCGGCGGCCACCGCACGACCGGCCGCTGGGTGCGCCGCGGCCGCAACATCGTCCTGCTCGACGCGTGAGGAGAGGTGCCATGACCTACCAGAGCAACGACCAGCGCGAGTGGTCCGGCGAGGTGTCCCTGCAGGAGTGGGAGCTGCCCGGCGCGTCCGGTGAGAGCGAGTGGTCCGGCGAGTCGGAGTCGGAGTCCGAGTGGTCGGGCGAGGGCGAGTCCGAGTGGTCCGGCGAGTCCGAGTGGTCGGGCGAGAGCGAGTCCGAGTGGTCCGGCGAGTCCGAGTGGTCCGGCGAGGGCGAGTCCGAGGACGAGCTCGCGTACGAGCTGCTCGAGATCACCTCGGAGGAGGAGCTCGACCAGTTCCTCGGCAAGCTCGTCAAGGGAGCGGGCAAGTTCCTCAGCTCAGGCGTGGGCAAGGCCGTCACCGGTGCGCTGAAGAACGTCGCCAAGGTCGCCCTGCCGATGGTGGGGTCGGCGATCGGCAGCTTCGTCGCACCGGGCGTGGGCACCGCGATCGGCGGCAAGCTCGGCTCGATGGCCTCCAAGCTCCTCGAGGCCGAGGAGGCCGAGGCTCTCGGCGAGGAGGAGGCCGAGCTCGAGGCGGCCCGTCGGTTCGTGCAGCTCGGCCGCGCCACCGCCCGGTACGCGGCCGCCGCGCCGCCCTCGGTGCCGCCGCGGACCGTGGCCCGCAGCGCGACGATCGCCGCCGCGCGCCGCTACGCGCCCGCGCTGGTACGGCCCTCGACGCCCGGGTGGCGCAGCCGGCGCGGCCAGCGCGTGGGACCCGCGTACGGCCCGCGCACGGGGCGGTCGCAGGGCCGCGGGTACGGCTCGTCCGGCGGGTACGGCGGCGGGTACGGCTCGTCGGGCGGCGGTCGGCCGCGCGCGTCGTCGTGGTACGGCGGCGACGGCCGCACGTCGTCCGGCCGGCCCGGCCGCCGTCGCGGTCCGCGCCCGGGCCCGCGGTGGGGTGCGTGGGGCGGTGACGCCTGGCCCGTCGCCGGCCCGTGGCCCGGGTGGAGCACGCCGTGGGACGACGGTGCCGACGTCTGGGACGGTGCCGACGACGGCACCGGCGAGACCGGGTTCGAGTTCGCATGACCACGCGTGCGGACCGCGACCCCGTCCCGGACGGCGCCGCCCTCGCCCCGGCGCTCGTCGCGCAGGAGGCCGAGGCGCTGCTCGTGCGCCTCGGCCGGCTGCGCCCGTTCGTGATGACCGAGACGATGGTGCTGGCGGCGGCGCTGCCGTACGACGCCCACCGGGCGATCGAGCGGTTCCTGCACGTCGGCCGCACGGCCCTGCGGGACGACGTCGAGGGCTTCCTCGACTGGCTCACCGGCCCGGGTGCGGCCGCGCCGGCGTGGGAGCAGCAGCGCCGGTTCGTCGCGATCCGCATGCGGTTCAACGACGTCCTGTCCCAGCTCGACGTGTTCGCCGAGGTGGTGACGCAGCGCAGCGAGCAGGGCACCGGCGTGTGGCTGTCGGGCCTCGACCGGCTGGCCGCCGACGCGGTCGGCATGCCGGACCCTCCGGTCGAGCCGCCGCCGCTGGTCTGCTACCTGGCCCGGGGCGCCGGCGCGGCGATCCGCCGGGCACGCACGCGGCTGCCGGGCGGGCGCCTGTCGCCGGTCGCCGTCATCCGCGTCCCGCGGGAGCGGATGGTGGGGCACGGCGTCGCGTCGTCCCTGATCCACGAGGTGGGCCACCAGGTCGCGGCCCAGCTCGAGCTCGTGCCGTCCTTGCAGGACGCGATCGCGCGGCGACGCGCGCGTGCGGGGCCGGCGGAGGCCGCCGCGTGGGCCGGGTGGCACTCGACGGTCTCGGAGTGCGTCGCGGACCTGTGGTCCGTCGGCAAGCTCGGCATCTCCTCGACGCTCGGCCTGCTGGCCGTCGTGAGCCTGCCGCGCTCCCTGACGTTCCGGCCGCCGCGGGGCGACCCGCACCCCATGCCGTACGTGCGGGTGCTGCTGTCCGCGGCGATCGGGCGCGCGTTCTACCCGCACCCGCAGTGGGACGCGCTCGTCGCGGCGTGGAAGGCCTGCTACCCGGTGCAGGACGTGACCCCGGAGCTGCGGGCGGACATCGCCCGCCTCGAGGGCACGGCCGACGACCTCGCCGACCTCATGGCCGGGCACCGGCCGCCCCTGCTCGGCGGTCGCGCGATCGCCGACGTCCTGCCGCTGGCGACGCGCACGCCGGAGCGCCTGCTGGCGCTGCGGCGCACGTGGGGCGACGACCTGGGCGTGCTGGCCCGGCGCCCCCCGACGCTCGTGTTCGCCGTCCTGGGCCAGGCGCGCGGCGCCGGGCTCGTCGCCCCGCAGCAGGAGTCCGCGGTGCTCGCGGACGTGCTGGCCGCGTGGGCGGTCCGCTCGTCCATCGACGTCATGGCGCGCCCCCATCACGCGCGTCCCCGTCCCGCACACCAGCGCCCCGCGGCACCCGTCGCGGCCAGCGCCCAGCCCTGAAGGGAAGAGCCATGGTCAAGATCCAGACGCCCCGGTTCGTCGACGGCGAGGTGCGGTTCACCGCGACCGAGCTCGTCCGCCACCACCGGTACGAGGCGCGGCTGGTCGGTCCGGCGGAGTTCGGGACGATCGACCGCCCGGTGCAGCCGAACGCGAGCGGCACCGCGGCGAAGGTCGGCGTGCCCCTCGCCGACGCGCCCTCCGGGCCGTACGTCGTGCAGGTCGTCGACGTCGGCGTGACGCCCGAGGTCGTGGTCGCGGAGAGCGAGTTCCACGTGGTCGGCACGGTGACGGCCGACGAGGAGCCGCCGCCAGCGCGCGTGCAGCTCGCGCGCACGGCGACCACCCCCACGAACGACGTCGTGCTCACGCAGGAGATCCTGCGGGTGACGCGGGCACGGCGGTTCGCGGAGTACCAGCTGCACGTGGACCGCTCGCTGCAGCGCGAGACGAACGGCGCGTTCTCGCCCGCCGCGTACGACGTGATCCTGCGCGCGACCCGGGAGTTCCTCGAGCGCGACACCACGACGATCATCGACCCCGGCGGCAACTACCTCGAGGGCGGCAACCTCCCGTACCTCGAGAACGTCGCGAGCCGCTACCCCGACGCGCGCCTCGGCCGCACGGCTGCGGACGGCGTGGCGGACATCGACGAGGAGCTGCTCGCACGGCCGGCGCCCGTCGAGCTCATCTGGACGTACTGGAACGAGGAGGGCGCGGGGTTCCAGGCGATGAACCTCATCCTCGCGCGGTTCCAGAACCGGCGGCTGCCGAACGGCCTCGCGCTCGAGCGGTTCTCCCTGAGCTACCTGCGACCGCTGCGCAACCTGCTGTACACGTGGGGCGACCACGAGATCGACCGCCTGACGGTGCGGCGCCGCGCCGCGGAGTACGAGTACGAGTACGGGCTGAGCCTCATCGGCCGCGCCGTGCCCGGCTCGTTGCAGTACGTGGAGCGGCGCAGCCAGTTCCTCGAGTCGTTCCACACGCTGCTGCACGAGGCACTGCGGTTCCACCGGCTCGACGACGACACCACGGTCGTCGCGGACGGGTTCCCCGTCCTCAACGCGCTGCGCGACCTGCACCGGACCCTCGCGCCGGGCGCGGAGAACCAGTTCGACGGTGTGGCCCTGCAGTCGCGCATCGAGACGATGGCCATGCAGTACGTGCTGGCCCAGCCCGAGATGCGCGAGTTCCTGGGCGGGCGGCCGATGGTGCCGTACGAGGAGCCCTGGATGGACAAGGTCGACACGGTGCGCACGCTGTGCGGCTGGGGCGACACGTCGGTCATGAGCTTCCACGAGCTCGCGGTGCACGGCGAGCAGCTCGTCATGAGCGTCCGCTGGGGCGACTGGAGCGACATCTCGCTGACGGCCGACTCGGCCGCCAACTGGGCCCGCCTCATGCGCGACCCCGTGCACCGGTACGTGCACGCGTACCGCACGGTCACGGGGGTGGACCTGCAGCTCGGGGTCGACGCGACGATGCCGGCCGTGCTGCTGGCCCGCCGCAGCCGCGCACGCGTGCGGGCCTAGGGGCGTGCGACGTGCTCGACCTGACGTCCTCGCTGTTCCTCGGCCTGCACCACGCGGCAGGCGGCCCCGGCGGGTGGCCGTCCCTGACGACGGGCCGTGCGGCGGCGCTCGACGAGCCGGCGGCCGCCCGCCGGGTCGCCGCACGCGTCGCGGCCCGGCTCGGGGCTCCCGCCGGCGTCGTGCACCGCTCGGCGCTGCACGCGCTCGTCGACGTCGTGGACGTGCTCGCGCCGTCGGCCGTGCTGGTCGACGTGGCGGCGTACCCGCTGGTCAGGCTGGCGGCAGGTGCGACGGCGCCGGTGGTCCGCACGTTCGGGCACCACGACGTCGACGACGTCGCGCGGCTGCTCGCCGGCGAGCCCGCGGGGCGCGGGACCGGGCGGGGCGCGCGCATCGGGTGGGGCGCGCGCACCGGGCGGCGGCCTGTCGTCGTCACGGACGGCTGGTGCGCCGCGTGCAACCGGCCCGCGCCGCTCGCGGCGCTCGAGCGCGTCGTGCGCGCGGCGGGCGGCACGCTCGTCGTCGACGACACGCAGGCGTTCGGCGTCCTGGGCCCCGGCGGGTCGGGCACGTGGCGCTGGGCCGGTGGGCGGCCCGTCGGCGCCGTCCAGGTCGTGTCGCTGGCCAAGGGCCTCGGGGCGCCCCTGACGGTGACGACCGGGCCGCGGGACGTCGTCGCGCGCCTCGCGGTGCACGGCACGCGCTGGCACGCGAGCCCGCCGACCGCCGCGGACCTGCGGGCCGCGGACCGCGCGACCGACCCCGCGGGCGGCCCGGCGCTGGCGCGGCGCCGGCGCCGCCTGTGGTGGCTGGTCCGGGCGCTGCGCGCGGGTCTGTTGCGGTGGGGGCTCGCGGTCGTGGGGCGCCCGTTCCCCGTCGTCCACGTGCGCGTCCCCGACCCGGCACAGGTCGCACGCGCGCTGCGCGGGCGCGGCGTCCGGGCCCTCGTGCTGGCCCCGGCGTGCCTGCCGGAGCCCGTCCTGACGTTCGTCGTCACCGCGGAGCACGCACCGGCCGACGTCGAGCGCGCGCTGGCCGCCGTCCGGGACGCCGTGCGGGGCATCGAGCGCGTGCCCCCCGCCACGGGGGTCCCGCGATGATCGTCGACGCCCACTGCCACGCGGGCCTGGGCGACGTCATGCCCGACCCGCTGGGCGACGAGCGCCCCGACGCCGCGCTGCACCGGTACGCCGCCCGCGCCCGGCGCGCCGGCATCGACCACACGCTGCTCATGGCCCCGCCGTCGGACGACTACCCCGCCGCCAACCGGCGGGTCGCCCGCATCGTGGCCGCCGACCCGCGCCGGTGGACGGGTGTCGTGTTCGTCGGCACGCGCGCCGACGCGGGCCGCATCGGGGCCATGGTCACCACGGCCGTCGACGCGTGGCGGTTCCGCGCGGTCAAGGTGCACTGGCGCGACGGCCCGATGACCGACGAGGTCGCGCGGGTCGCCGACGCCCGCGCGCTGCCCGTCGTGCACGACCCCGGCGGTGACGTCGACCAGGTCGCGCACTTCGCCACCCGCTGGCCCGACGTCGCGTGGGTGATCCCCCACCTGTCGTCGTTCGCCGACGACTGGCGCGCGCAGACCCGGTTCGCCGACCTGCTCGTGCGGCTGCCCAACGTCCACACCGACACGTCCGGCGTCCGCTACGTCGACGTGCTGCTCGACGCCGTCCGGCGGGCGGGCGCCCACAAGGTCCTGCTCGGGACCGACGGGCCCTACCTGCACCCGGCGGCCGAGCTCGCGAAGGTCCGCGCGCTGCCGCTCGCGCGCGAGGACCTCGCCCTCGTCCTGGCGGGCAACGTCCGCCGGCTCGTCGCCGCCGTCCGCCGGACGCCGGCCACCACCCCCCTCCCGGTGTGAGCCGGGGCCGATCCACGCGAGGAGACCGACATGTCGAGCATCATGATCGAGCCGGGGACGATGCTGCCGGCGCCGCCGCTGTCGACGAAGGCAGCACCCCGGTACGTGGGGCTCGGGTTCGCCGAGGTGAAGCCACACAACGTCCGCGGGATCCTCGCCGGGCTGCAGAGCATCCAGAAGCACAAGCTGAAGACGGGGCTGCCGTACAAGCAGGCGTTCCTGCTCACGTACCGCCACCAGCCCGGCGATCCCGCGCCGCGCGCCGTCACGCCGTACCTGCTGGTGCCGAGCACCGCCCGCACGACGGCCCCGGCCCGCCCCCCGGACAAGAACTTCGGTGCGTGGCTGGGCTCGCTCGGGGAGTGGTACGCACTGAGCCCCGCACCACTGGCCCTCCCCGCTCACCCGGAACCGTGGTGGGGCACGGACGTGGGGCCGGTCGTGCGGGGGTCGATGGTCGAACCGCTGGTCAGGTACGCGTTCTTCCGGTTCTCGAACTACCGCGACGCCCATGCCCTGAGCCCGCGCAAGCAGCCGCAGCAGCAGGGCGCGGACGTCGCGTGGAAGGAGGTCGCGGAGTACCTCTACGAGCTCGCGTCCGAGCTGGGGTCCGTGGGCTGAGGACGGGCCTGCGCCGCCGTGCGGTAGCCGAGCGCGCGCCGGCTCACGCCGAGCAGCCGGGCGGCGGCGACCGTGCCGCCGCCCACGTCGAGGGCGACGCGCGTGGCGACGTCCGCCGTGCGGGCCTTGAGCTCCTGCAGGCCGACCCCCGCGCTCAGCGCTCCCCGCACCGCGCTCTCGAGCCCGGACTCCCACGGGCTCCCAGCGGTGAGGGACGACGGGTGCGGCGCGGTGACGGTCGGCGCGGTGACGGTCGGCGCGGTGACGGCCCGGACGGGACGGTCCTCCGGGGGCAGGTCGCCCGGTGTCACGGGGCCGTCGCCGACGTGCCGCGCGGCCACCCGTGCCGCGAGCTGCCGCAGCTCGCGCACGTTGCCGGGCCAGTCGTGGCCGCGCAGCGCGTCCGCGACCTCGCGGGACACCTCGGGGGCGTCGGCGGCTCTGCCCCGGGCCTCGACCGACGGCCGGTGGCGCGCCGCTGCGACGTCACCGCCGAGCCGCTGCTCGGCGAGGAAGTGCCGGAACAGCGGCAGCACGTCGTCGCGGCGCTCGCGCAGCGGCGGGACCCGGAGCGTCGTGGCCGCCAGCCGGTGGTACAGGTCCGCGCGGAACCCCTCGGTCCGCAGGTCGCGGTGGGTCGCGGCGACGAGCCGGAAGTCCGTGCGGCGGCGCCGCGTGCCACCGACCGTCTGGTAGGTCCCCTCCTGCACGACGCGCAGCAGCGCGGCCTGCAGCGCCGCGGGCAGCTCACCGACCTCGTCGAGGAAGAGCGTGCCGCCGTCGGCGCGCGCGAACGCGCCCTCGTGGGCGGTCGCCGCACCCGTGAAGGCGCCCTTCTCGTGACCGAAGAACTCGCTGCCCGAGAGCGTCGGCACGACGGTCGTGCAGTCCAGCAGGACGAGCTCGCGCTCGCGTCGTCGCAGGTCCACGCGGTGCACGATATGCGCGGCGAGCTCCTTGCCGGCGCCCGTCTCCCCCAGCAGCAGCACGGGTGCCGTCGACCAGCGCGCCACCTCGACGAGGTCCCGCAGGAACAGCCGCCAGGCCGACGACGTGCCGATCGCACCGGCCCGCCGGGCCTCCGCACGGACGAGCTCGTCGACGTCCTGCCACCGGCTCAGCCGGTCGAGCACGGGACGCAGGTCGCCGCCCGTGAGGTGCACGACGTCCGCCGCGCCGCACGCGAGCAGCGACCACGGGTCGACGTCGACGCCGGGCGCGAGGGCCACGAGGACCCGGCCGGGGCGCTCGGCGAGCCGCGCGGGGTCGGGTGCCGCGTGCGGGTCGGTCAGCAGCACGACGCCGGGCTCGTCGGGCGCGACGCCTCGCCCGTCGGCGTCCGCCGCGTCCGCGTCGCGCAGGCCGGCTGCGGTCAGCCGCGCACGGGTCGCCGCGTCGCAGGGCGCTGCGACGCGGAACCACGCCATGCCGGCCCCCGTCCGCCACGCGGCCGAGCGGGACCCGCGGGCCGCGGCGTCACCGGACCCGCGCCGACCCCCACCGACCGACGACGCTCCCCCTGCGTCGGGGCAACCGCACGGCACCGCGAGCGGCGTCCGGGCGTCCGGCTCCGCAGCGGTGCGGCCCGGTCTGCTCCCGTCCCGGCAGTCTCTGCCCCGGTCGGACCCCGG
Source organism: Cellulomonas dongxiuzhuiae (assembly GCF_018623035.1). Taxonomy (NCBI): domain Bacteria; kingdom Bacillati; phylum Actinomycetota; class Actinomycetes; order Micrococcales; family Cellulomonadaceae; genus Cellulomonas; species Cellulomonas dongxiuzhuiae. Next base: position 89,488 of record NZ_CP076023.1, on the reverse strand, counting down.
TCAAGGGCGGGCCCGTGATACATGACCAGGCCACCGGATCGACGCGCCGGGCCTGGAGGCTTGACGTTAAACCTCCCGACCGGACAGCATTCGGACAACCCGCTCCTGCAACGCTGCAGACGGCGGGCCCGTCGTGGGCGTCATGGGCGCCCGCGGCAGCCGCAGGGGGAAGCAGCACCGCGATCCCGGCCCTCGACGTGGAGGGCAGGTCGTCCGCATCCTCCTGCCGGTCGGCGACCGAGGAGGAGTTTCGATGGGGATGACTCGCAGAGGGCCACGCGGCGCGCAGCGCAGGACGACAGCCGCGGTCACAGGGGCCGCGCTCGCACTGGGAACGGCGGCAGTGATGGCACCACCAGCAGCAGCAGCCGAGGGCGTCGCGCCCGACCCGTGGGTGTCGGTGACGCCCGAGGGGTACTACCGGTTCACGGCACCGCAGGCGACGGTCCAGGAGATCGTCGGCGGCACGCCGCAGGTCGTTGAGCTCCAGGGCAACATCGGCCCCGCGGGCACGTGGTCCGACCTGGCCATGGACCCCAGCGGCACGGACTACCCGACGCAGGTCGGGATCCTGGACCCGGGCCTGTACTACTACCAGTACACAGCGACGTTCCCGGACCGCACCAAGAAGTCGTTCCGCAACCCGGACGCACCCGCGGCGATCAGCTCGAAGCCGACCTGGAGCACGTTCTTCGTGCCCGGGCCGTCCGTGCAGTGGATGTCGGACGTCGCCAACGGCGGCGACGTCGCCGAGCTGACGTACGACAGCCCCGCGGCGGGCGACGAGCGGACGACGCTCGTCTGGACGCCCCCCGGCTACGACGCCGAGCGCGCCGAGGCGTACCCCGTGCTGTACCTGCTGGCCGACGACGGCCAGTCGGCCGACGAGTGGACCGAGCTGGGCCGCGCGCGGCAGGTGCTCGACAACCTGGCCGCCGAGGGCGGGCTCGCGTCGATGGTCGTGGTGATGGCCGAGGTCGGCGGCGCCGACCCGCGCGCCGAGCTGCTCGACGGTGTCGTCGCGGCCGCGCGTGACGCGTACCACGTCGCGGACGACGCGTCCGGGCAGGCGGTGGCCGGCATCGGCACCGGCGCCGAGCAGGCGCTGACGCTGCTGCGCACCGACCCGGGTGTCTTCAGCGAGGTCGGCGCGTTCTCGGTCGAGTTCTCCCAGCGCCCCGCCGACCCGAACCGGTCGGAGGTCGCGGCGATCAACGAGGGCACGGACCGCGTGCGCATCTACGTCGGCAACGTGCTCGACCCGTCGTACAACAAGACCCACGACCTGCTGCGCACGTTCGAGCGCACGGGTGTCGAGCACGAGTTCGACGGCGTCGACCCCGACACGGGCGGCACGTGGGACACGTGGCGCGAGGGCCTGCGCGACTTCGCGTCGCGCGTCTTCCAGGACGACGCGGGCCACGGTCCGCGCGAGGGGCACCGCCCGCTCGACAGGAAGTACACGGCGCCGGCGACCGGCTCGATCTCGACGCCGCACGTCGACGAGGACGGCATCGTCACGTTCGAGACCGGCACGCAGTTCAAGGACGCGAAGGACGTCACCGTGTGGGCCAACTGGGCTCCCAACGGTGCGTGGTTCCGTGTCCCGATGACCAGGGTCGGGGACCGCTGGCGCCTGCAGATGGGCCCGCTCGACGGGTTCTACTACTACCGGTACGTGGTCGACGGGGTCGACGTCAAGGACCCCGAGGACAAGGTCAACACCCTCACGGGCGTCAGCCCGCTGTTCGTCCCCGGTGAGACGGACCGCATGCTCGGCGACCTGCCCGCGGACGAGCGCGGCGAGGTCTCCCTGCTGACGTACGACAGCGCGGTCGCCGGCGAGGAGCGCCAGGCGTACGTCTGGACGCCGAAGGGCTACGACGCGAACCGCGCCGAGCCGTACCCCGTGCTGTACCTCAACCACGGCGGTGGACAGAACTACGGCGACTGGGTCGAGGTGGGCCGTGCGCCGCAGATCCTCGACCACTACATCAAGGACGGCGCGATCGTCCCGATGGTCGTCGTGATGGGCAACGGCAACTCGCCGGACTTCCCGGCGGAGCTCGTCGAGAACCTCGCGCCCGCGGCACGGGCCGAGTACAACATCGCCGACGACGCCGCACGGCAGGCGATCGCCGGCCTGTCGATGGGCGCGATGAACACGCTCAACACGTGGCTCACCCGCCCCGGTCAGTTCGGGTGGATGGCCGCGTTCTCGGGCGGGCTGTTCTTCAACACCCCGCAGTTCGACCCCGCGCTCGTCAACGCCGAGACCCGGATGGCGCGCGTGTACACCGGTGACGTCACCGACTTCACCTACCAGGCGACGATGGACCTCCTGGAGCTGCTGGAGACCAACGGCATCCACCACGAGTTCGCCGGCGTCACCCAGGGCCCGCACGGGTTCGACACGTGGTCGAAGAACCTCGTCGACCTGCTGCCGCGCCTGTTCCGCGACCCCGCGAACACGCAGGGTGTCGAGCTGCGGGCCGTCGTGCCCGAGGGCGAGGACGGCGTCCTGGCGCTGTCGGTCGCGGACGACGGCTCGGGCGTCACGCTCGACGGGCCGCAGAACACCGGCACCGCGCTGCGGTTCACCGGTCAGCTGCCCACCGTGACGGTCACCGACTCGCGCTCGGTGTCCCAGGCCGGGGTCACCGGCTGGGCCGTCACGGGTCAGGCGTACTCGTTCGAGTCCGCCACACGCCTGCTCGACGGGAAGCACCTGGGGTGGACCCCGCGCCTCGAGAGCCCGCGCGCGGGCCTCGCCGCGGGCGACGCCCGGGCCACGGCGCTCGGCGGCGGGGAGGGCCTGGTCGTCCCGGGTCGCCTCGCGTCGGCGACGCCCGAGGGCCGGGTCGGCACGGCGACGATCGGCGCGGACCTCGTGCTCGACGTGCCGGTCGACACGACGCCCGGCGAGTACACGGGCACGCTCAGCCTGTCGCTGTTCCCCGTCGACTGACCCGACGAGGACGGCGAGAGAGCAGTCCAGTCACGTCGAGCTCGTGCTTCGGCGGCCCACGGCCCGCCGGAAGCCGCCGAAGTACGAGCTCGGCACCCCATCGCTCGTGAGAGAGCAATCCAGTCCTGCCGTGGAGGGCTCACCCGTGCGCATCCCGATCCGTTGCACCGTCGTCGCCGCTCTGGTCGCGCTCGTGGGAGGACTCGTCGCGGGTCCCGCCGCGGGCTCGACGTCCGACGAGGCTGCGCCCGACGCCGGCGCGACCGTGACCTGGACCGTGCAGCCCGCGACCGCCGACGGTCCCGACGGGCGCATCTCGCTGCGGCACGTGCTCGACCCCGGTGCGTCGGTCACCGATCACGTCGCGATCACCAACTTCAGTGAGCGCTCCGCGACCTTCGCCGTGTACGCCGGAGACGGGGTCGTGTCCGACTCGGGTCACTTCGACCTCCCGCCCGGCGACAGCTCTGCGCAGGACGGCGGCGCGTGGCTCACGCTGGGTGACGTCCCCGGCGCCGAGCGCGTCGACGACGGCACCCTGCGCCTCACGCTCGACCCCGGCGCGGCCGTCACCGTCCCGTTGGCGATCACCGTCCCCGCGGACGCGACGCCGGGCGACCACCCCGCGGGCGTCGTCGCCGAGCTCGTCTCCGGCGACACGGTGCGGCTCGCCGCGCGCGTCGGGACGCGCCTGCACCTGCGCGTCACCGGCGACGTCGTGGCGTCGCTCGCACCCCAGGACGTCACGACGCGCTGGGAGCCGTCGTGGAACCCGTTCGCGCCCGGGACCGTCCACGTGCGGTACCGGGTCGCCAACACGGGCGACGTCCGGCTCGCCGCACGGGCCGCGACGACGCTCGCGGGGCCGTTCGGTGCGGGTGCGGCCGAGCACGCCGTCGACGTCCGCGAGGTGCTGCCCGGGCAGTCGGCGCTCGTCGAGGCCGAGCTCGAGGTGTGGCCCGTCGTCCGCGTCGCCGGGCACGTCGACGCCCGGCCCTGGGTGGTCGGCGAGGACGTCGTCGACGCCGCCCTGCGCACGGGGTCGGCCCAGGTCGCCGTGTGGGTGGTGCCGTGGTCGCAGCTCGCGCTGCTGGTCCTCGTCGTGGGCGGTGTGCTCGGGGTCCGCTGGGGGCGCCGCCGGTCGGCCCGACGGGTGCAGGCCCGCATCGACGCGGCGCTGGCCGAGGCGGGGGTGGCACGCGAGCCCGCGTCCACGACGCAACCGTGAGCCCGCGGGACGCCGCCCTGGGCGCAGGCGTCCCGGCTCACCTCAGGCGTCGCGCGGACCGGTGACGTCCCGCACGACGAGCTCGATGGTCGCGGCGTCGCGCAGGACCCGCTGGTGCCCGAGCCCGTCGGTCGTGACCAGGGTCGCCGTCGGCCACGCCGTCGCGACGCGCTCACCGACCGCGAACGGCGTCTCCTTGTCGCGCCGGTCGTGCACGACGAGCGTCTGCGGCAGCTGCCCGTCCGCCCCGAGCGGCGCCAGGTCGAAGTCGCTGAGGGAGCGTCCGGCGAACTCCTCGAGCGCCGCACGCAGCTGCCGCTGGACGCGCACGGGGAGCCGCAGCGTGCGGGCGAAGTCCGCGAGGATGTCGGCGAAGTCGTGGTTGGGCGCGACGAGCACGAGCCGGTCGGCCCGCAGGGTCCCGGCGCGCAGCACCATCGACGCGGCGGTCGTCCCCATCGAGTGCGCGACGACCGCGGCCGCGTCGCCGAAGCGCGCACCGACGACCTCGAACGCCTCCATGACCTCGACCAGCGTCCCGCGCCGCGGGCCGAGCACGCTCGGGTCGGAGTCCCCGTGGCCCGGCGCGTCGAACGCCACGACCCGGTGACCGGCGTCGACGAGCGGCGCGACGAACGCGCCGAGCTGCCCGCGCCAGCCGCCCCAGCCGTGCACGAGGTAGACGACCGGTCCCTCGCCCCACGACTCGGCGACGACCCGGCCGCCCCGGGGCGCGGTGAGCTCGACGACCTCACCCGCGGACGGGCGGTCGTCCTTGCGACGCCCGGACCCGCCGGGCAGCGTGCACCACAGCGCGAACGCCTCGGCACCGGCGGCGCGCGGCGCGACGACGCCCAGGACGCGCAGGCGTCCGCGGACGTAGGCGAGGCGTGAGCGCGCGACGAGCCGGCGGCCCCGGGAGGCACGCGCCGTCGCGGCGGTCGCGTGGGTGCGGGCGGTGCCGGTGGCGGAGGCGTCGACGGCGCTCATGCGGCGACCTGCTCTCGGGTGCGGTGGAGGCGGGAGGTCATGCGGGTGCGGCGGCCGTGGACGGCGGCTCCGCGCGGGCCGCGGCGAGCAGGCGCTCGATCGCGGTGCGCGCCCGCTGCTCGGCCGCGGGATCACCGAGCAGCCGGTGCCCGTGGTACATCGCGAGCATCACGCCGTGCAGGTCGGTCGCGAACTGTGCGGTGTCGGTGTCGGGCCGGAGCCGGCCGTCGGTGACGCCGCCGGCGACCATCCGCGCGATGCTTCGCGCGAGCTCGTGGTGCTGCTCGCGCAGGCGGTCGCGCACGGGCCCGTCCTGCTCGTCGAGCTCGGTGCTGGCCTTGACGAACAGGCACCCGCCGGGCTGCCGCTCCACGCCGCACCTGATCCACAGGTCGGCGAGCGCGCGCACGCGGGCCTCGCCGCGCGGGGCGCGCAGCGCGGGCCGGACCACCCTGCTCGCGAACTCCTCGGCAGCCGCGTCGAGCACCGCGAGCTGGAGCGCCTGCTTGGAGCCGAAGTGCGCGTACATGCCGCTCTTCGACATCCCGACCTCGTCGGCGAGCCCGCCGATCGTGAGCCCGCCGAGGCCCACGCGGCACGCGAGCTCGACGCCGCGTGCCAGCACGGCGGCACGCGTCCGGCGGCCCTTGGGCAGCGCGGTGGCGACCATCCGGCGAGATTAGCACGATCGTGCCGAAAAATAGGGACGATCGTGCGGAAACCCCCCGCTCTCAGGCCCTCAGGACCCCGGCCCCACGGTCGACATGAAGATCGAGAACGCGATGCCCACGAGCGGCAGCAGCAGCCCGAAGCGCCACCAGATGTTCACGTCCGTCCGACCCTCCGGGTCGAGCGCCCGCCCCTCCTCGTCCGTGATCGGCTGCTGCGCCCAGCCCGCCTCGGTGGCCGTCGCCAGCAGGTAGCCCTTGGGCCACGAGAAGCGGAACAGCCAGAAGAGGTGGAAGTGGCTCCAGATGCGCACGAGGGCGCGTCCGGGGTCGAGGTCGGCGGTCATGGGCCGGCGGCCCCAGCCGAAGAAGATCACGTGGCGTCCTGACGCTCGGAGCGGTGGGTCGCCCGCAGCCTAGGGCCGGCCGTGCCGCGGCGACCGTCGCCGGTCGCGTGTCGTCCCCTCCTCGCCCGCGTCCTACGACGAGGCCCGGGAGGACGCCCTGTGGTGCTTCGCCGAGGAGGTCTGGGCGGCGACGGCCGACACGGCACCTCTGCCACCTGCGTGAAGGCCGCTGGTGGAGGCGCCGGGACCGCGGTGCCGGATCGCGCTCTCACCACAGGGGGTGCGACCTCACCCCCCGCGCGTGGGAGGGCGATCCCGCACGCGTCAGAAGTCGAAGAGTTCCTCGAGCCACGACTCCTTCTTCTTGCGCTTGCGGCCGTCGTGGCCGCGGTCGTACCCGCGGTCGTCCCGCCCGCTGTCGTAGCGCGGCCGGTCGTAGCCGGGTGCGCCGTACCCGGGCGTGCCGTACCCGCGCGGCTCGGGCGTGCCGTACACCGGCCCGGCCGCCCCGGGCACGGCCCGCGGGTCCACCGCCGGTGCCACCGTGGCGGCGCGGTCGATGATCTTGTCGAGCTCACCTCGGTCCAGCCAGATCCCGCGGCACACGGGGCAGTAGTCGATCTCGACGCCCTGGCGCTCGGTCATCACGAGCTGGGCCTGGTCCACGGGGCACTGCATGGTGCGGTCCTTCCGTCGGCGGTCGGCAGCATGAACCTACGCGAGCCACGCGACTCGACGCTGCGGACGGGCGTCAGGCGGCCACGGACTCGGCGGCAGGCCGGGACTCGCGCAGCGCCGCGGTGGCGACGGCGGTGGCGACGAGGAGGAAGACGCCCACGACGACGGCCGCGGCGGACCTGCCGACGTGCTCGTAGACCACGGTACCCACCAGCGGCCCCACGAAGAGCCCGAGGTCCCCGGTCGCCCGGTACACGCCCATGCGCCGGCCCAGCGCGCCCGGCCTCGACCGGTCGCCGATGACCGTGCCGGCGATCGCCACGCCGGACGAGGCGAGCGAGAAGACCGCCGTCACGACGAACCACAGCGGGACGGTCAGCGGCAGCGCCACGACCAGGGCCGACACCCCGAGCAGCGCCATGCTCGGCACGAGCGCCGCCTTGCGCGAGACCCGGTCCGCGATGAACCCGCAGACGTTGGCGCCGACGATCCGTGTGAGGCCACCGAGCCCCACCCCCAGACCGATGAGCTCGACGGACAGGCCGAGCTCGTCCTCCGCGAACAGCGGCAGCAGCGTGAAGGGCAGCGCCCCCATCCCGAAGAACACGGCGAACGCCACGCCCGAGACGACCGCGAGCTCGACCTTCGTCATGTCCGGGCGGGTCGCGTCGACGTCCGACGTCCGCCGCGCCCCCGGGGCCCCCGGGCGGGCGACGAGGGGACCTGCGACCTTCCACGCGACGAGCGCCACCGTCACCCCGAGCAGCAGGGCCAGGGCGGCGCTGATCGAGTGCGTCGCGCGCCACGACAGCGCGCCGGCGGCCAGCCCTGCCAGCGCGGGACCGATCATCTGCCCGGTCATGAGGCTCGTCGAGTACAGCGCCATGGCGGCTCCCCGCCGCCCGGGCGCCGCGCGCCGGGTCAGCGTCGTCATCGCCGTGGTGCTCATGAGCGCGGAGGAGACGCCCATGAGGGCGACGCACACCAGGAGCACCGGGTAGGAGGCCGTGAGGGCGACCCCGAGCGCGCCGATCGCCATGACGGCGGCGGCGAGCCCGACGAGCTGGGCGACCGGCCGGGAGTCGGCGAGCCGTCCGGCGGGCACGTTGGTCAGGACGCGTCCCAGGGCGAAGACGGCGGTGATGAACCCGATGCTCGACGCCGACAGCTCCAGGTCCGCACCCATGCCGGGCAGCAGGGGCGTCCGCATGAACCCGATGCCCGTGATCGTGAAGAGGGTGACCACGAGGAGGACGGTCGTGGAGTCCCGACGGCGGCGGGGCGTCGCGGCCCCGGCGTCGGTGTCGGCTTCGGCAAGGCGGGCCATTCTCAGCAGTGCTCGTTCCTCCGGTCGTGCGGGACCGGTGTCGGGGACCTGGCGGGGGTCCGGCTCAGGTGTGGGCGGACCCGGCGGCCGCCGGTGCCCCGAGCAGCGACGGCCGGATGCCGTCGTCGGTGACCAGGTGGCAGGCCACGTGGGCGACGCCGTCGACGGTCGACACGGGCCGCAGCGGCGGCGCCGAGGTGGTGCACAGGTCCGTCGCGAGCGGGCAGCGCGGGTGGAAGGCGCAGCCGCTCGGGGGGTGGATCGGGCTGGGGAGCTCGCCCGACAGCAGGACCCGTCGCCGGGTGCGCTGCACCTCGGGGTCCGGGATCGGCGCGGCGGACAGCAGCGCCTCGGTGTACGGGTGGAGCGGTCGGCGGAACAGGGCGTCCGACTCGGTGACCTCGATGATCTTGCCGAGGTACATGACCGCGACCCGGTCGGCGAGGTACTCCACCGACGACAGGTCGTGGCTGATGAACAGGCACGCGAACCCGAGGTCGCGCTGCAGGTCGGCGATCACGTTGAGGACCGAGGCCTGCACCGACACGTCGAGGGCGGACGTCGGCTCGTCCGCGACGAGCAGGGTCGGCCCGGGGGCGAGCGCACGCGCCAGGCTGACGCGCTGCCGCTGCCCGCCGGACAGCTCGTGGGGGTGGCGCCCGGCGACGTGCGAGGGCAGGCCGACGAGGTCGAGCAGCTCGAGCACCCGTGCCCGGGTGGCGTTCCGGGGGACGACGTCGTAGACGCGCAGCGGCTCGGCGACGGCCTGGCCGACCGTCATCCGGGGGTTGATCGAGGAGCCGGGGTCCTGGAAGACGATGTTGAACGACCGCCGCAGCGGCCGCAGCCGCCGCCGCGACATCTCGGAGACGGCGACGCCGTCGACGAGGACGCGACCGGACGTGGGACGCGCGAGGGCGACGGCCATCTTCCCCACGGTCGACTTGCCGCTGCCGGACTCGCCCACGAGGCCGACGATCTCCCCCGCGCCGACCGTGAGGCTGACGCCGTCGACGCTGCGGACGACGCCGCCGGGCACCTGGTAGTGCTTCGTCACGTCCTGGAGCTGCAGCGCCGGTGGCCGTGCCGCGGTCGCTGCCGGAGTGTCCTGCGGGTCGGGGACGGTGGTCACCGTGCACCTCCGGCGGTGAGCTGGGTCGGGGCGAGGTCGGCGTGCCAGCACGCGGCGACGTGGCCCGGGGCGCCGACGCCTGCGGGCTCGGGCCGCGCGGCCTCGCACTGCGCCGACGCGAGCGGGCAGCGGTCCGCGAAGGTGCACGCGTCGGGCGAGCTGCGCAGCACCGGCACGGTGCCGGGGATGCCCACGAGACGGTGCCGGCTCGCCCGCTGCCCCGGTGCTGGCACCGCTGCGAGCAGCCCGCGCGTGTAGGGGTGGGTGGGCCGGCGGAACAGCGTGTCGACCGGCGCCTCCTCGACCCGGCGGCCGGCGTACATGACGACCACCCGGTCGGCGATGTCCGCGACGACGCCCATGTCGTGGGTGATGATGAGGATCGCGGTGCCGAGCCTGTCGCGCAGGTCCTTCAGCGTCTCGATGATCCCGGCCTGGACCGTGACGTCGAGCGCCGTCGTCGGCTCGTCGGCGATGAGCAGCCGCGGTCCGCACGCGATCGCGATCGCGATCATGACCCGCTGGCGCATGCCCCCGGACAGCTGGTGCGGGTACGCGGCCAGCCGCGTGCGCGCGGCGGGGATGCCCACGAGGTCCAGCAGCTCCACGGCCCGGTCGGTCGCGGCGGCCCTCGACATCCGCAGGTGGCGCCGCAGCACCTCGGTGATCTGGGTGCCCACGGTGAGCAGCGGGTTCAGCGCCGTCATGGGGTCCTGGAAGATGTAGCCCACCTCGCGGCCGCGCACGGCGCGCAGTCGCCGCTCGGGCACGGCGAGCAGGTCCTCCCCCTGGAACCTCACCTCGCCGCTGACGCGGGCGGAGTCGGGCTGCAGACCGAGCAGGGACAGGACGCCGACGCTCTTGCCGCAGCCGGACTCCCCGACGATCGCGAGGATCTCGCCCGCGTCGACGCCGTAGGACAGCCCGTCGACCGCGACGACCGGCCCGGACTCGGTGCCGAAGGTGACCCGCAGGTCGCGTACGTCGAGGACACTCACCGGCGCCGTCCTTTCGGGTCCAGGGCGTCGCGCAGCGCGTCGCCCACGAGGTTGAGGGCCAGGGTGATGGCGATGACGGCGATGCCGGGGAAGAGGGCCATCCACCAGCCCGTCGCGAGGAACGCCTGGGCGTTGGAGAGCATCGTCCCCAGCGACGGCTCCGGCGGCCGGATGCCGAGGCCGAGGAACGACAGGGTCGCCTCCCCGATGACGGCGGTCGGGATGGAGACCGTGATCTGCACGAGCAGCGCGCTCATCGCGTTGGGCAGGATGTGGACCCACAGCACCCGGGTGTCCGACACCCCCGAGGCGACGGCGGAGGACACGAACTCCATCCCGCGCAGGCGCATGACCTCGGAGCGCACGACCCGCACGAACGCCGGGACCGCGGTGACTGCCAGGGCGATGGTCACGTTGGTGGCCGACGGGCCGAGCACCGCGGCCAGGCCGACCGCGAGGATGAGCGTCGGGAAGGCGAGCAGCACGTCGACGGCCCGGGAGATCAGCGGGTCGATCCGCCGGTAGTAGCCGGCCGCGAGGCCGAGCGGCACACCGACCGCGGTCGCGAGGACCACGGACAGCAGACCGATCTGGATCGACGCGGCGATCCCGTGCAGGACCCGGGAGAGCTGGTCCCGCCCGAGCTCGTCGGTGCCGAGCAGGTGCTCGCCGGACGGCGGGCGCAGCACCTGGTCGAACGCCGTCGCGACCGGGTCCGCCGGTGAGATGACCGGTGCGAGCAGGCCGAGGCCGACCATGAGGACGGTGACGGTGAGGCCCACCACGCCGCCGGGGGTGCGCAGCGTGCGCCGCAGCACCCCGACGCGACGCGGGTCGCGACGTTCCCGGACGCGCCGGGGGCTCTCGACGGCTCCCCCGGTCGGCGGGACCGCGGGGCTGGTCGTGTCGGTCGCCATCAGCTCTCGCCTGCCTTCACACGGATGCGGGGGTCGATCACCGAGTACAGGACGTCGGTCGCGAGGTTGATGAGCACGTACCCGGCCGCGACCACGAGGACGACGCCCTGGATCATCGGGTAGTCGCGCGTGAAGATCGCGTCGAGCGTGAGCTTGCCCAGGCCGGGGAGGACGAAGACCTGCTCGGTCACCACCGCGCCGGAGATCATGGCCCCGAGCTGCAGGCCGATGACCGTGACGACGACGATGAGGCTGTTGCGGACCCCGTGGCGGACGACGACCGTGCGCCAGCTCAGGCCCTTCGCCTTGGCCGTGCGGATGTAGTCGGCGCTCAGCGACTCGAGCATCGCCGAGCGGGTCTGCCGCATGATCACCGCCGCGAGCGAGGTGCCGAGCACGGCCGCCGGCAGGATCATCCGGCGCAGGTTCTCCACCGGGTCCTCCGCGAACGGCACGTAGCCGGACGCGGGCAGCACCGGGAAGACCACGCTCAGCAGCAGGACGGCCATGAGGCCGAGCCAGAAGTTGGGCACGGAGAGCCCGAGCAGCGCCGCGGCGTTGACGACCATCTCCGACGGCTTGCCCTGCCGCAGGGCCGCGACCACGCCCAGGGCCAGCCCGATCAGCGCCGCGACGAGGACCGACAGCGCGGCCAGCTCGAGGGTCACGGGCAGCGCCCGGGCGATCGAGTCGACGACGGGTGTGCCCGTGCTGCTCGACCGGCCCAGGTCGCCCTGGACCAGCCGACCGATGTACTCCACGAACTGGACCGGCAGGGGCCGGTCCAGCCCGTGGAGCGCACGGACCGCGTCCGCGTTCTCCAGCGACCCCTCCTGCCCGGCCAGCGCCACCGCGGCGTCGCCGGGCAGGGCGCGGACGCCGAGGAACACCACGACGACCGCGAGGAACAGGGTGAGCACGGCCTGCCCGCCCTTGTGGATCAGCTGCCTGAGCATGGGACGCGTCCTGTCCTTCGACTACTCGGCGACGTAGCCGGCGTAGGTCGGCACGGCCGTGCCGTTGGCCCGCATGGTCACGCCCGTGACGTCGGTGCGGACACCGAGCAGGTTGGCCGGACGGACGAGGAAGACGTGCACCGACTCCTCCTGGAGGAGCTCGTGCAGCTCCTCGTAGGCGGCGATGCGCGCGTCCACGTCGGCACCGGACCGGCCGGTCTCGATGAGCTCGTCGGCGCGCGCGTCGGAGAACCGGCTCAGGCTGCGCGGGCTCGTGCTCTTGGCGTAGAGGCTGACGTTCGCGTCGGGGTCCACACGACCGGACCAGGAGTTGATGTAGACCTCGAAGTCGCCCTTGTTGCCGCGCTCGACCGTGGCCGTGGACTCGGCGATGTCGAGGACGACCTCGAACCCGACCTCGGCGGCCATCGACTGGATCATCTCGCCGATGCGGCGGGTCTCCGGCTGCTGGTTGAGCATGACGCCCACCTGGAGCGGCAGGTCGACACCGGTCGACTCGAGCAGGTCACGCGCGGCGTCCGGGTCGTACGGCAGGCAGGACTGGGTCGCGTCGGTCGCGAGCGGGCTCGACGGGGCCATGAAGCCGCAGGCCGGCGCGAACTGGCCGTTGTAGACGACCTGGTTGATCGCGTCACGGTCGATGCTCATCGCCAGCGCCCGGCGCACGCGCGGGTCAGAGGCGAGCGGGGTGTCGATGACGCCTCTCTCGCCGCCGACGTTGGCGACGTTGATCTCGAGGTTGACGTACCCCAGGCCCTCGGAGGACTGGACCTCGACGGCCGTGTCGGACTCGAGCGTCGCGATGTCGGTCGTCGCGACGCGCTCGATCACCTGGAGCTCACCGGCCCGCAGGTTCGTCGCCCGCACGTTCGAGTCGGTGATGACGCGGTAGACGACCTTGTCGAGCAGGACGTTCTCGGCGTCGTAGTAGTTCGTGTCCTTGACCAGGGTGACGCTGTCCTGCGGGATGCGGCTGTCGAACGCGAAGGGGCCGACGCAGACGGGCGCCTCGGAGAACGCCTCACCCTGCTCCGCCACGGCCGTCGGGGACACGACGGTGCCGGCGCGGTCGGTGAAGATGACGTCGAAGGCACCCGGTGCGATGGGCGCCGAGAGGACGACGTCGACCGTGTGCTCGTCGACGACCTCGACCGCGGTCACGGCCTCGAGCTCGTTCGTGCGCTGCGAGCCCTCGGTATTCTTGTGGCGCTCGATCGAGAACTTCACGGCCTCGGCGTCGAACGGCGTGCCGTCGGCGAACAGCACCCCCTCGCGCAGCTTGATCGTGGCGACGGTGGCGTCCTCGTTGAACGTCGGCGCCTCGGCCGCGAGCTGCGGGACGACCTTGCCGTCGGCCGTCGTGTTGAAGAGCTGCTCGCACATCGCGTTGTAGACCGAGACGGAGGTGAGCGTCGCGGCGAACGTCGGGTCGAGGTTGCCCGGCTCACCGGTGATGCCGATGCTCAGCGTGCCGCCGGCCTGGGCCGCGGCGGCGGCGCTGGGGGTCGCGGCCGACTCGGCCTCGGTGGTGCCGCCACCGCAGGCGGTCAGGAGGAGGAGACCGGCGGCCGCGCCGGCGACGGCGCGCAGCCGTGGCGCCGACGTGGCGGTCCTGGTCGGGGAGAGGGGGGAGGTCATGGTGAGCTCCAGTCGGGTCGGACGACGGGTGGGGGACGACGGGTCGAGCGGTAGGTCAGCTGGGGACGTCGAGTGCGCCGGAGTCCCACACGACCTCGCCGCCGAGCAGGGTCAGCTCGGACGTGAGGGTGTGGATCTGGTCCACCGGCATCGTGAAGTAGTCGTCCGAGAGCACGGCGAGGTCCGCCTGCATGCCCGGCACCAGCGGGCCGCGCACGTCCTCCTCGTGGGTGAACCACGCGGCCGCGGCCGAGTAGCCGCGCAGCGCCTCCTCGCGCGAGAGCAGGTGCCGGTCGTCGAGGGTGCGCGTGCCCCGCACCGTCAGCCCGGTCAGGAACCACTCGAGGCTGCTGAAGGGGTTGTAGGAGGCCACGCGCATCGCGTCGGACCCGAGGGCGATCGGCACGCCCGCGTCCCACAGGTCCCGCATCTCCGGCGACCGTGCGACGCGCTCGGCGCCCCACACGGCGATCGCGCCCTCGCCGTTGAGCCGCAGCAGGCTCTGGAAGAGCACGCCGGCACCGAGCCGCTTGAGGCGCTCGATGTCCTCGACGTAGGTGGACTCGGCGTGGACGAAGCCCCACCGCAGGTCCCGGATGGAGTGGATCGCGTCGATCTCCTCCCACAGGTCGAGCAGCTTGAGGAAGAACTCGCGCTGGTGGACGTGGATCTGCACCGTCCAGCCCTTGGCGGCGCACTCGAGCAGCACGTCCCGGGTCTCCTGCATCGCCTCGACGCCGTAGTCGGCGGGCTCGGCGATGCGGTCGTGCGTGCGGTACATGAGCACCTCGCCGATGCCCGAGAAGCGCAGCAGGTCGTCACCGAGGCGCGGGGTGTTGAAGCGCATGTAGCCGGCGTAGTCCTCGGCCTCGGTGCCCTGGCGCGTGGCGTGCTTGAACAGGCGCACCCGGGTCGTGAGCAGACCGCGGCGCCACGCCTCGTAGACCGGGCCGTACGCCTCGGGGCCGGTGTTGACACCGCCGCCGTCGACGGCGCCGGTCATCCCCAGGCGGGCGAACTCGCGCGACAGGGCGGCCGTCGAGGCGACCTGCTCCTCGAAGTCCGGCGCCGGCAGCCGCCGGTAGAACCACGTCATGAGGGGCAGCCCCGCGGCGCGACCGGTCAGGGCGCCGTCGGCGTCCCGCTCGAACCCGCCGGGCGCCGGCGAGCCGGCGACGGCGGCCTCGTCGATGCCGAGCTCCTCCCAGCCGCGGCTGTTGAGCACCGCGTAGGTGTACTGCATCTGGACGTAGACCGGGTTCTCGGGGCAGGCCCGGTCGAGCTCGTCCCGGGTCGGACCACGGCCCTGGCGGAACTGCGCCTCGTCCCAGCCGCCGATGACGCGGATCCACGCGCCGGGGCCGACGGCCTGCGCACGGGCGGTGAGCGCGGCGAGCCCGTCCTCGAGGTCGTACACGTCCTCCCAGCGGACCTCGTCGTTCCACGTGCGACCGGCCCGGACGAAGTGGACGTGCGAGTCGACGAGACCGGGGACGACGCGCGCGCCGTCGAGGCGGATCCGGCGTGTCGCCGACGAGGCGAGCGCCTCGATCTCCGCGTCACCACCGATGGCGAGGACCTTCCCGTCGCGGACGGCGAGGGCGGTCACCTCACCCGGGACCGCCGGGTCCGTGCTGAGGGTGGTGATGCGACCCCCCGTGAGGATGAGGTCGGCGTCGGGCTTCGACATCGTCAGATCTCCAGTCTTTGCACACGTGTGCGGTGCCGAGACCGTAGATGGCTGTCCGTACCGTGAGCAACGGCGTCTCAGGATTTCGTCGGACGACCCGGGAGATCGTTACCTGCGCGAAACACTCCGGCGCTCAGGGAGCAACCCGCTCCACGGGTCCCGTCGACTCCCTGACCTGCAGCGACACAGGCAGCAGCAGGGTGGACCCGGCCTCCGCCCGGCCGTCGATCTGCGCGAGGAGCATGTGGGCCGCCTGTCGCCCGATCTCGTGGTGCGGGACGCGCACGGAGGTCAGGGGTGGCCACAGCTTGTCGACGAAGGGCATGTCGTTGAACCCGACGATGCTCACGTGTTCAGGGCAACTGATCCCGCGACGACGCATCGCGTCGTAGCAGCCGACCGCGATGAGGTCGTTGCCGGCGAACACGGCGGTGAACTGCTCGCCCGACTCGACGAGCTCCGCGAACGCGCGCTCGCCCTCCCCCACGCGGAACGCCTTCGCCGTGCGGACCAGCCGGTCGTCGGGCTCGATGCCGTGCTCGGTCAGCGCGGTGCGGAACGCCGCCGCACGGGCCGCGCCCGTGGACGTGTCGAGCGGGCCCGAGATGTGCGCGATGCGGCGGTGACCCAGGGCGACGAGGTGCTCCACCGCGGCCGCCACACCTGCGGCGTCGTCGCTGGTCACGCTGGAGATACCCGCGCCGCGGGCGCGCCGGTTCGCCAGCACGACGGGCAGACCGCTGTCGACGAGCGCCTCGATCTGCGGCGTGTGGAGCCGCGCGGAGGCGACGACGAGACCGTCGACCTTCCGGGTGGCGAGGACCTCGAGCTGCAGCCGCTCCCGCTCGGGGTCGTCGTCGGTGTTGACCACCAGAGCGACGTAGCGCGGCATGACGACGTCCTCCACCCCGCGCACGACCTGGCCCATGATGGGCGTGGCCAGGTCGGGCACCACGACGCCGATCGTCATCGAGGTGTTGTTCTTCAGGCCGCGCGCGAGGGCGTCCGGCACGTAGCCCAGCCGCGCCGCCGCCGCACGGATGCGCGCGGCGGTCTCGCCCTTGACCAGCTGCGCCGTCGCCGGGTTGAGCGCCCTGCTGACCGTCGTGTGGTGGACACCCGCCTCACGGGCGACGTCACGGATGGTCGCCCGCATCCACTCTCCTGACTCGGACCGCCCGCGTCGTCGCGCCGGGAGCCGACGATCAGCGCGCGAGCACCTCGCGGACAGGTGAAGGACCCGCCAGGGGATAGGTATAGGAGCATCCGCGTCAGTTGTCCACCCCTGCTGCACACGTGTGCGGCAATTCGGTCACGCAGGCCGGACCCGATGGTCGCGGCTCAGGCGGGGAAGATCGACGAGACCACGACCGTGAGCGCGGTGCCAGCCGTGAGCCGTAGAGCGTCGGGGTGGTGCCGGGGGCGCCGCGCGGGTCCGGGGTCGCGCTGATCCTCGAACGCGACGGCCGTCCGGCGTCGCGTCAGCCGACCCGGCCCGCCGGTGGCGCGACCCGGGCGGCGAGGCCCATCGCGTCGAACGGGGCGCGGACCTTCACGTCGTTGTCGAAGTACACGTACACGTCCCGCGGGCGGTCGGCGGCCGGCGGTGTCAGCCGCGGACCGTCCGGCGGCGGTGCGCCCGTCGACCAGGCGCGCACCTTCGCCGCCCACGCGTCGAGCGCGTCGTCGTCGTACCCCGACACGTAGAGCTCGCTGTGCCCGTGCAGGCGGACGTAGACGACGTCGCTGGTCAGGTCCTCGAGATGCGGCCAGCGGCCGGCGGTGTCGGCGACGACGAGGCCGACGTCGTGCGCGCGCAGGAGCTCGGGGAACGCGGGGTCGCGATACGTGTCGTGGCGGACCTCGAGCACGTGTCGCAGCGGTCGGTCGGTCTCGACGGTCGTCAGTGCCCGGCCCTCGGCGACCTTGTCGTCGTGACGGGCGGCGAGCTCGGCGGCGGCGGCCGTCGAACGGGGCAGCAGGTCGAAGAAGCGTGCGAGGCGGTCGGGGTCGAACCCCAGGTTCGGGGGCAGCTGCCACAGCACGGGTCCGGTGCGGTCCTCGAGCGCCAGGACGCCCGAGGCGAAGAAGTTCGCCAACGGCGTCTCGACGCCGGCCAGCTTCTTCATGTGCGTGACGAAGCGCGGGCCCTTGACCGCGAACACGAAGCCGTCGGGGGTGTCCGCGCGCCACGCGCGGTAGCTGTCGGGGCGCTGCAGCGAGTAGAAGGACCCGTTGATCTCGACGGACCCGAGCTGCTGCGCGGCGTACTCCAGCTCGCGCCGCTGCGGCAGGCCCCGCGGGTAGAACACCCCTCGCCAGGGTGCGTACCGCCACCCGGAGATGCCGATGCGCACCTGCCCGGGCCCGTCCATGCGAGCGACTCTAGGAGCGGCCCGCCGCCCTCACTCGTCGAGAGGGCGAAGTGGTCACCTCCGCGGGCCTCCTCGGCGGCACGTGGTCACCTGTTCGACCAGTCCCGAGCGAGGGGCAGCAGGCGAGCCCACGCGTACGGTGGGCGGCGGCGCCCAATTGCTCACCTCGCCTCGCGCGCTCCGCGGCGAGTCGTGACGATGGGGGCATGACCCCGACCAGCCGAGACCTCCCGCACGTCCCCGGCCCGACGGGAGCGCACCCGTGACCGCCGGCCTCGTCGTCCTCGGCGCGACCGGAGACCTCACCGCCCGCTACATCCTGCCCGGGCTCGCGCGGGTCGAGTCGAAGGTGGACGGCGGCCTGCGGCTCGTCGGGGTCGCGAACGACGACCTCGACGACGACGGGTTCCGTGCCCTCGTCCACGAGAAGGTCGCCTACCACGCGGACGGCGAGCCGGACGCGGACGTCACGGCGCTGGTCGAGCGGGTCGTCTGGGTGCACGGCGACGTCACCGACCCGCAGACGCTGCGCGCCGCGATCGCGGCGTGCGAGGTGCAGGGCGCGGACCCTCTCGTGCTGTACCTCGCGCTGCCGCACGTGCTGTTCCTGCCGGTGGTGCGCGCGCTGGCGGACATCGACCTGCCCGACGGGCTGCGGATGGTCGTCGAGAAGCCGTTCGGGGAGGACCTGGCCGGGGCCGTCGAGCTCAACGCGGCGCTGGGCGAGCTGCTCCCGGAGGACAAGATCTTCCGCGTCGACCACTTCCTCGCCAAGCAGACGGTGCTCAACCTGCTGGGCCTGCGGTTCGCCAACCGCGTCCTCGAGCCCCTGTGGAGCAGCACCCACGTCGCCTCCGTCGACATCGTCTTCGACGAGAAGGTCGACGCGCAGGCTCGCGCCTCCTACTACGACCGGTCCGGCGCGCTGCGCGACATGGTGCAGAACCACCTCCTGCAGCTGCTGACGTACGTCGCGATGGAGCCGCCGACGTCGGTCGCACCCGAGGACCTCGCGTCGCGCAAGGTCGACGTGCTGCGGGCCGTGCGCACACCGGACCACGAGTCCGTCGCCCGGTGGACGCGCCGCGCCCGGTACGTCGCCGGCGAGGTCGACGGGCGCCCGGTCGACGCGTACGCCGACGCGCCGGGCGTCGACCCGGACCGCGAGGTCGAGACGTACGCCGAGGTCACGCTCTTCGTCGACACGTGGCGGTGGTCCGGCGTGCCGTTCCGGCTGCGCACCGGCAAGGCGCTGTCCGCGAGCCGCCGGGAGATCGTCGTGCGGTTCCGTGAGGTGCCGCTGCGGGTGTTCGACGGCGCCGCTCCGACCCGCAACGAGCTGCGCCTGCAGCTCGACCCCGACCGGATGTCCCTGCACCTCAACGTCAACGGGATCGGCGACCCGTTCGCGCTGGAGAAGGTCGTCCTCGACACCGAGCTCGCCCGCCAGGACCCCACGCCGTACGGGCAGCTGCTGCTCGCCGTCATCGACGGTGACACCCGCCTGTCGGCCCGCGCCGCCGAGGCCGAGGAGGGCTGGCGCATCGTCGAGCCGATCCTCGACGCGTGGGCCGCGGGCGTCGCGCCCCTCGAGGAGTACCCGGCGGGCAGCGACGGGCCACGCAGGCGCGCGGGTTAGGCTGCCCGGGTTCCGGACAGAGGGAGGGACCGTGCGCGATCGCGCCAGGCGGACCCGAGCGACCGCGGTCGTCGTGGTGGCCGCCCTCGTCGGCACCACGCTCCTCGGGGCACTGGCCGTGTTCGGTGGCGGCGGCTCGTCCGTCGTCGACATCCCGGTGCAGGGCCCGTGGACGGTGCTCGTGGCGGGCGACCTGAGGACGGTCTCGGTGTGCGCGGAGGACCCGATGGTCGTCGACGCCTACGTCGGTGCCGACGAGCCGGGCGCCGGCGGCGGGCTGGTCCTCGCCGTCGACGCGGACGTGGCCGACGTCGAGCGCGTCGTGCGGTGCGTCGCGCAGGGCATCGACGCCGAGCGCATCACCGTGGTGACCTCACCGAACGAGGACCCCGCCGCCTGACCGCACCCGCGGCCGTGGCGTCACAGCCCGCGCTGCCACGCCACGATCCGGTCCGCCGCCTCCGCGACGACCTGCGGGGACGACGCGAACGACAGCCGCACCCAGCTGCCCCCGCCGACGGGGTCGAAGTCCGTGCCCGGCGTGATCGCCACGCCGGCCTCGTCGAGCAGGCGCGCGCAGTAGGTCACCGCGTCCAGGCCCGTCACCGACACGTCGCCGTAGAGGTAGAACGCCCCGTCCGCGGGCGCGACGGGGTCCCAGCCGAGGTCCGGCAGGCGGTCGAGCAGGAGCCGGCGGGAGTCCGCGTACCGCTCGACGTTGGCGCGTGCGGCCGCCATGCCGTCGGCACTGAACGCCGCGACGCCCGCGTGCTGCGCGAGCGCCGGCGGGCACAGCGCGACGTTGCCCGCGAGCGCGTCGACGGGCGCGACCAGGTCGTCGGGCAGGACCAGCCAGCCGAGGCGCCAGCCCGTCATGGCCCAGTACTTGGAGAACGAGTTCACGACGACGGCACCCGTGCCGAGGTACTGCGCCGCGGTGGCGGTCGCGGGGGTCGTTCCGGCCGCGTCGGCGTACGTGATGCCGTGGTAGATCTCGTCGCTGACGAGACGCACGCCGTGCTCGCCGCACCACGCGGCGAGGGCCGCGAGCTCGTCCGGCTCGATCATCGTGCCCGTCGGGTTGGCGGGCGACGCGATCACGAGGCCCTCGACCGGCTCGTCCAGCGCCTCGAGCTGCGCGACGGTCGGCTGGTAGCGCTGCTCGGGCCCGCACGGCAGGTCGACGACCTCGCAGCCCAGCGCCGTCAGGATGTTCGCGTAGGCCGGGTACCCGGGCCGCGCCAGGGCCACGCGGTCGCCGACGTCGAACGCCGCGAGGAACGCGAGCATGAACCCGCCGGACGAGCCGGTGGTCACCGCGACGCGCCGCGCGTCCACGTCGACGCCGTACGTGTCGCCGTAGTGCGCCGCGATCGCCGCGCGCAGGCCCGGCGCTCCCAGGGCCTCGGTGTACCCGAGGTCGCCCGACGTCAGCAGCTCGATCGCCCGCTGCCGCACGACGTCCGACGCCCCCGTCGACGGCTCGCCCGCGCACAGGCTGAGCACGTGCTCCCCCGCGGCGCGGCGCGCGTTGGCGGCGGCCAGGATCTCCATGACGGCGAACGGCGGTACGTGCGCGCGGGCGGCGACCTTCATGGGGTCAGTCTGCCGCGGGGGACGCAGGGACGTCCGGACGCCGTCGAGGCGATCACCGAGAAATGTCGGCACTCACCGAGTTTCTCGGTGGTCAGGACCGGACGACCGCCGCGACGGCGCGCCGTCGACCGCCGGGGCCGGGCCGCGTCATCCGACCGGGACGAGCGGCCGTCGCGCGACCGTCAGCACGTGCGTGTCCGGCCAGTCGACCGGCGCGCCCGTGACCGGGTCGCGCAGCGCCGCGCCGACGCTCAGCCGGTGCTCGACCAGCCAGTCGTTGCGCCACGGGCCGCTGCCGGGCTCGAGCTCGAACCCGACGCCCGTCAGCAGGTCCGTCCAGTCGTCGCCGGTCAGGTCGCAGAACCGCTCGTGGCACTCCGAGAGCCAGGAGTCCGTGTAGTCGCGCGTGCACAGGTACTCCATGGCGGTGCGCAGCGTCGTGCGCGCGACGCTGCGGTCCGCCCCGCGCTCGACCCACTCGACCTTCACCTCGGCGCCGGACAGCGCCGGGAAGTCCTGCGCGAACTGCACGAGCCGCGCGGCGGGCGACAGCCCGGCGACGTGCGCGGCGGCCTGCGCGCGCTCCAGCCCCGACAGGTCGCGGGCCGGCACGTCCGCGTCGCCGTCGAGCACCAGGTCGACGACCCGCTCGGGGTCCGCCGGGCCCAGCACGTCGGAGTTGATCCACACCCCGCCGGGGCGCGTGTGCTCGAAGACGCGCCGGGCCAGCAGCTCGAGGTCGGCGCGCCCGTCCCCGTAGCTCGCGATCTCGTGGGTCAGCGCGATCGTCGTCGTGGTGTCGACGGACCGCTCCGGGAAGACCGGGCCGAGCAGCAGGTTGCGCTGCGCGAAGAACACGTTGGGGTTGGCGAACACGCCCTGCGCCCGGCGGTGCTCCGCCTCGGCGACGAGGTGCCGGGACACGTCGACGCCGTACAGGTCGGACTCCGCGAGCCGCGGGTCCCGGGCCGCGCGCTCCAGCAGCCCGCCGGCCGCGCACCCGAGGTCGACGATCCGCCCGGGCCGCACGTGCGGGGCGACCTGCTCCCACTTGCGGTCCGACGCGTCGTCGAACGCGGCGGTGTACGTGGCGTAGTCGCGGGTCTCGGTGAGGTCCCCGTCGTCCTGCACGGTCGGGTCGGTGTGGACGAGCCGCACGTGCGCGTCGAGCCGGTACCGCTCGTAGAACGCGACGGCGTCCGGGTGGGCGACGGTGCGCCACGCGTCGTCACCGGCGACCATCCGCTCGAGGACGTCCCACGGCCGGGCCGGGTCGCCCGGCGCGCCGGCCTCGGCCGTCGCGATGCGGTAGCCCTCGGCCGCGTACATCGCCGCGACCTCGGGCGTCGAGCACGCGACGACGGTGTCGTGCGGTGCGAGCGCCTCGCCCAGCACCAGCTCGGACGTGGCCAGGACGGTGTGCGCGAACCGAGGGCTCGGCGGCACGTCGGCCACGGGGACGACGAGCGACGCCAGACCCGCGCGCGTGGTCACCGCCTCGATCATGGCCTCGCGGCGGTGCGCCGGCACGGGGTTGCGGCGCGTGCCGCTGTGCGACGCGGACGTCAGCGCCCACACGACCCGCGCGTCGGGCGCGCAGGTCACGGGCTCGCCGTCGGCGTCGCGGACGCGGCCCGCGAGCAGGTCGGTCAGGTACGCGACCTGGAAGGCGGTCACCAGGTGGTGGCGGCCGGGGAACAGGACGTGGCGGATCAGGGCGGGCACAGCGAGCACCGTGCCACACGTCGGCGCGATCCCCCGTCTCCTGCGCGGGTGAGGTGCG
The DNA here is from genome assembly GCF_018623035.1 of Cellulomonas dongxiuzhuiae. Classification (NCBI taxonomy): domain Bacteria; kingdom Bacillati; phylum Actinomycetota; class Actinomycetes; order Micrococcales; family Cellulomonadaceae; genus Cellulomonas; species Cellulomonas dongxiuzhuiae. The sequence continues at coordinate 66,537 of NZ_CP076023.1, read as the reverse complement.
CGGGGTGGTGGTGTCAGTCGGTTGCGCCCTCGCGGTAGGCGAGCGCCTCGCGGACGTGCGCGATGATGCCGTCGGCGGCGGCCTCGACCTCGGCGAGCGTGGTCTCGAAGCCCTCCTCCGGGCCGTACCAGGGGTCGTCGACGTCCAGCACGCTGTCGGGCTGCCCGGGCTCGGACGGCGCCGCAGGGTCGAAGCTGCGGTACATGCGGATCCGGGACGTCGCGGCGGGGTCCCCGCCCGCCAGGCGGCGCAGCGAGCGCGCGTGCGTGGCGGTCATCGGCAGCACGAGGTCTCGCTCGAGGAGGTGCTCCGGCCGGACCTGGCGGGCACGGTGGCCCTCACCCGTGGGGTAGCCGTGGCGGCGCAGGACGGACCTTGCACGCCAGTCGACGGGGTTGCCGGCCTCCTCGTCGCTGATGCCGGTCGAGTCGACCTCGACCACGTCGGCGAGGCCCGCGTCGGCCAGCCGGCGCCGGAGCACGATCTCGGCCATGGGCGACCGACAGATGTTGCCGGTGCAGACGGTCATCACGCGGTAAGGACGAGGCACCGCTACATCCTCGCAGGTCACGCCCTTCTCGTTACCATTCCGTGATGATGATCACCACGGCGTGGGCCCGGGTTCACCCGTCCGTGTGGAGGTCGGCCGCCGCCGGGTATGCCCGGCTACAGTGACCGCGTGCCGACGACGACGCGCAGCGCGACCGTCCTGGTCGTCGCATGCGCCGTCGTGCTCCTGCTGCCCGCGTGCCGGCCCACGGCAGACCCGGCCACCGCCTCCCCGCCCGCCGGCACACCGGGCGCCACGGCTTCCGCCGCCGACACCGCGCCACCCGCGGCGCCCCACGCGACGGCCTCCCTCGCCACCGAGGACGCCGCACCGTCGCCGACGGCCACCCCGAGCCCCGCCGCGGGCACGTCGGCCCCGGACGTCACGCCCACACCCGGACCCGGCGTGACGACCGCACCGCGCACCGTGACGCTCCCGACGCCCGGGGCGCGGTTCGAGTACCAGCTCGGCGGTGCCGACGAGCCCTCCGAGGACACCGCCGTCGTCGTCCGGGACTCGACCGCGACACCCACGGGCCGCTACGACGTCTGCTACGTCAACGGCTTCCAGACCCAGCCCTCCCAGACCGAGCGGCTGCTCCGCGCCGAGCCGGCGCTCGTGCTGCACCACGCCGGCGAGCCCGTGCGGGACGACGGCTGGCCCGACGAGGTCCTCTACGACCTCACCACCCCCGAGCTGCGGGCCCGGGTCGCCGAGCGCGTCGGGCACGTGATCGACGCGTGCGGCGCCGCCGGGTTCGACGCCGTCGAGGTCGACAACCTCGACTCCTACACGCGCTCGCTCGGCCGCATCACGCCCGCCGACACGCTCGCGTACACGGCGCTTCTCGTCGAGCGGGCGCACGCGGCCGGCCTGGCCTTCGCGCAGAAGAACACGGCCGAGCTGACGACGCAGGTCAGGGCGCTCGGGGCCGACCTCGTCGTCGCCGAGGAGTGCCGCGAGTGGCAGGAGTGCCACGTGTACACGGCCGCGTACCCGGTGGTGCTCGACGTCGAGTACGACCGTGCGGCGTTCGACGCCGCGTGCGCCGAGCAGTCGTCCCCCGCGACGCGCGCGGCGGGGCTCTCGGTGGTCCTGCGCGACCGCGACGTCGCCCCGCGCGGCGCACCGGAGGCCGTCCACGAGGCCTGCTGACGGCGCACCCGACGGGCCGAGCAGCCGCCCGTCCGCGCCCCGTGGCCGCCGGTGGTCGTGCCGGCGACGGAAGATGGGGGGGTGGAACGGGGAGGTGACCAGGCGCAGCGACTCGTCGCCGCCGTGCGCATGCGCGACGCCGCGACCGTCCTGCACCTCGACGCCGACGCGTTCTTCGCGGCCGTCGAGCAGCGCGACAAGCCGTCGCTGCGCGGCAAGCCCGTCCTGGTCGGCGGGGTCGGCGGACGCGGCGTCGTGTCGACCGCGTCGTACGAAGCGCGCCGCGCGGGCGCCCGCTCCGCGATGCCGATGGCACGGGCCCGTCGCCTCACCCCGGCCGCGGCGGTGCTCGTGCCCCGCTTCGCCGCGTACGCCGCGTACTCGCAGGTCATCATGGGTGTCCTGCGTGAGCTGACGCCCGCGGTCGAGCCGCTGTCGATCGACGAGGCGTTCGCCGACCTCACGCTGGCACCCGGCGGCACACCCGAGCCGGAGGAGGCCGCCGCGCAGGTCCAGGCGCGCGTCGCCGAGCTCACCGGGCTCACCGTGTCGGTCGGGGTGGGCCGCTCGAAGCTCGTCGCCAAGATCGCCTCGGACCTGCGCAAGCCCGGGGGCGTCGTCGTCGTGCGACCCGAGGACGAGGACGACGTCCTGCTGCCGCTCGACGTGCGGACCGTCCCGGGCGTCGGCCCCGCGACGCAGGGCGCGCTCGAGCGCCTCGGCGTGCGCACCGTCGCCGACCTGCGGCGGCAGCCGCTCGACACCCTGACGATGACGCTCGGCGAGGCGCACGGCACCGGCCTGTACCTCATGTCCCGCGGCCTGGACGACCGGCCCGTCGTCACGACGACCGAGCGCAAGTCCGCGGGCGCCGAGCGCACGTTCGCGGTCGACCTGCGGGGGCGCGACGTGGTGCTGTCCGCCGTGGACGACGTCGTCGACGAGGCCCTGCAGCGGCTCGAGCGCCACGGCGGCGCCGCGCGGACCGTCGTCGCGAAGGTCCGCTACGCCGACTTCTCGACCGTCACCCGGTCGGTGACGTTCCCGCACCCGACCGCGTCGGACGCGGACCTGCGCGACGCGGCCCGCAAGGCCGTGCTCGCGGCGGGCGTCGTCGAGCCCGTGCGGCTGCTGGGTGTCGCGTTCCACGCGCTGTCGTCCCACGCGCAGCTCGCGCTCGACCTCGACGCCCACCTGTTCGACGCGCCGCGGCGCGCCGTGGTCGGCGAGCACGACCACGTCAGCGGGCGGCTGGCGGAGACGACCGCGGACCCGGACGGCGCCGACGACCCGCCGGACGACCCGGCGCCCCACGACCCCGCCGCCGGCCCGCGCCTCCCCGACGGCAGCACGGCGCCCGGGGTGGACGACGTCGTGGCGGCGCTCGTCGAGGACGACGCGCGGCTCGTCGGCGCGGAGAAGGCCGTCGTCGGGCGACCGCTCGGCGGCTCGCAGGTGGGACGGCCGCTCGACGAGTCCAACGCGCGACCCGGGCTCGACGTCGAGCACGCGACCCTCGGCCGCGGGTGGGTCGTGCACGTGCGCGGCCGGGAGGCGACCGTGCGGTTCGAGACGGCGCTGACCGCGCCCGCCCGCTCGCGTGTCCTCGACCTCGACGAGGACCCGCTCGTGCTCGTCGAGCCCGTCGGCGTCACACCGCCGTCGGCCGTGCCGCCGCCGCTGCGCGCCGGCGCCTGACGGCGGCGACGAGCGCGACGACGCCGGCGCCCACGAGCACGCCGACGACCAGCTGGGCGGCCAGCTCGACGCCCGTCAGCCCGGCCGCGATCCGCGTCGACGTCAGCGTCAGCACCACGATCACCACCAGCAGGGCGAGCTCCAGGACCGTCCACCACCGCGTGCCGGTCCGGCGGGTCCGCACGGTGATGTCCGCCACGACGACGACGGTCGCCGCGAGCGCGGCGGCGCCGACGTCGGTCGTCGTGCACGTCAGGACCAGGACGCCGGCCCCCACGGCGCGCAGCCAGCGGTCGCCGTCGCGGTACCGGGGCGTTGCGTCGGCGTCGACGGACGGGTCGTCGCGGTGGTCGCGGGCCTCGACCGGTCGAGCGGCCGGGACGCCCGAAGTGCCCTGCTCTGCGCTCATGCGCACATGCTGACGCACATCGCCGGGTCACGTGAGCGTTTCGGCTCTGCACGCTTCCGAGCACGCCGGAGCGCTCGGCCGACCTGTGGACGACCGCCGACGGACGTGACAGAAGCGTGAAGCGTTGTTGCCGGATTCCGGCAGCAACGCTTCACGCTCTCCGGGCGGCCGGGCGACCGGGCGACCGGGCGACCGTCAGTCGCGGGCCGTCAGGACCACCGGGCCGCGCTTGGTGATCGCCACGGTGTGCTCGGCGTGCGCGGCGAGCGCGCCGTCGGCGCTGCGGATGGTCCAGCCGTCGTCGTCGATGACGTACTCGCCGCTGCCGGCCATGAGCCACGGCTCGATGGCGATGACCGTGCCCGGCTTGAGGCGGATGCCGGTGCCGGGGCGGCCGTCGTTGGGGACGTGCGGGTCCTCGTGCATCGTCCGCCCGACGCCGTGACCGCCGAAGTCGGTGTTGAGGCCGAACCCGGACTGGCGCGCGATCCGGCCGATCGCGGCCGACACGTCGCCCATGCGGGCGTTCGGCCGCGCCGCGGCGATGCCGGCCGCGAGCGCCTGCTCGGTCGTCGAGATGAGGCGCTGCGCCTCGGGCGTCGTCGTGCCGAGCTGGAACGTCAGCGCGGAGTCCGCGACCCACCCCTCGACCTGGCACGCGAAGTCGATGCTCAGGACGTCGCCGTCCTGCAGGACGCGGTCCGACGGCAGGCCGTGCAGCGCGTGGTCGTTGACCGACGTGCACAGGACACCCGGGTACGGCATGGCCCCGAAGCTCGGGTGGTAGCCGAGGTAGACGGAGTGCGCACCGGCCTTGGCGATCAGCTCGCGCGCGTGGGCGTCGAGGTCGTTCGTCGTCATGCCGACGCGGGCGTGCTCGCGCAACGACGTCAGGACGTCGGCGACGAACCGCCCGGCGGGGCGCATCTGCTCGATCTCTGCGGGGGACTTGAGTGCCACGACCCCAGCCTCTCATCCGACCCGCGTGCGGTGGTCGGGCGCCCGCGCCAGGGCACGGGACAGCCCGTGGGCCGGACCCCTGACGGGGCCCTGCCGCGAAGGACGAGGTCGCGGCTCCCACGGGCTGCGGTGACTGCTGGTGTTCGCTGCCGCCCTGCCGTCGTGCCGGCGGAGCGGGTGCGGACCTGGGCAGTCCGTCCGATGACTCGGGCGGCTAGCGGACAGCCACCTCACTCGTCCGGGAGTGCTTCATGTCTCGGACCACCTCCTTCCCGTGTACCCACGACGCTACGTCGCACCTGGACGTCCGCCAAGGGTTTTCCGCGGCCGACGGCGCACGTCCCCCGAACCGGTGACGCGCCCCGGAGCCGCCCCCCTCACCCGTCGAGCGCGGTACGTGACCGCCGAGCGCACCACTCACAGGTACCGCGCTCGACGGTGGGGTACCGCGCTCGGCGCGGGTGTCAGCGCGGGGTGGTCAGACCGTGAGCCGGGCCGGGCGGCCGACGCGCTCCGACGCGGGGGCGCGCCACATCGTCACGGGCGCCGCGGGGATGCCACGGACCGGGACGCCGTCGACGAAGCCGTGCCGGCGGTACAGGCGGCGGTTGCGCTCGGTCGACGACTCGAGGTACGCGCCGGCGTCCTGGCCGTCGACGGTCGCGAGCCGCGCGTCGAGGAGGGCACCGCCGACGCCCTGGCCGCGCGCCGCCTCGGCGACCCCGATCTCCTGCAGGTACCAGTGGGGCAGGCGGGGCCGGTACCGGTCGACCGCGCGCTTGGTGACGAGCGCACGCCACAGGTTGTCCGGGCCGCACGCGCGCCAGAAGGACGGCAGCTGGGCCGTGAGCCGCGCGATGGTGGTCACGGCGTCGGGCGCCTCCCAGATCGCGACACCCAGCACGTCGTCCTCCCCGGCCCGACGGGCGACGTCGACGGTGCCGTCGGCGATGACAGGACGCAGCAGCCCGACGAACAGGTGGCGGGCGCGCGCCGGACGGTCGTGACCGCGGCCGCCGAGCAGCGTCCCGGTGACCGGGTCGTCGACGAAGGCCTCGGCCAGCACCGATGCCGCGGCGGCGAGGTCACCGGGCTCGGCGGGCGTGACGACGATCATGGGGTCCTCCTCCCGCGCGTCACGGTGCGTGTGACTCCACCGTATGACGATTTGGCCGCTTGTCCAAGTCGCGCGGCCAAGTCGCGTGGCCAAACATGGGGGGGTGAATGTCCCCGCCAGCGGCCACCGGCCCGTCGACGAGCGACGGGCCCAGCTGCTCGACGCCGCGCTGGCGGTGCTGCGCGAGCACGGCCTGGCCGGCCTCACGACGCGGGCCGTCACGACCCGTGCGGGCGTGCCGCACGGGATCTTCCACTACGCGTTCGGGTCCAAGGCGGCCCTGGTGCGCGCGCTGGTGGAGCGCGAGCTGACGGGGGCCACCGCCGCGTGGGACGCGGCCGTCGCGACCGACGACCTCGAGACGGCGCTGCGACGGGCGCTGCGCGCGCAGCTCGACATCGTGCGCGCCGACCCCGCCCACCAGGCCGCGATGTACGAGCTGATCCGCGCCGCGCGCGACGACTCGGACGTCAGCACCGTGGCGTGGGAGCGGCGGCAGTACCTCGCGGAGATCGAGCGGCAGCTCGGCGGGTGGTCGCAGCGCGGCGGCGTCACCTGGACCGCCCCCGTCGAGCACGTCGCGGCCCTCGTCCTGTCCGCCGCGGACGGCGTCATCCAGGCGTGGGTCGCCGACCACGACGACGAGCGCGCCGACGCCTCGGTCGACCTGCTGGCCCGCGCGATCGCCTCCCTGGCCCGCCCGGCCTGACCGGGGGGCCGCCGAGGGCTCCTCGGCCGCCCTTGCAGGTCCGAACGGATGATTCGTCCCCAAGTTGGACAGAAGTTCACCACGGACCCGACATTTGCCTCTATTGTCCGTTACGCCCGATGGCGTGGCCGTCGTCGCCGGGCACCCGTCCAAGCGTCCGCGGCCGAGGAGTCCTCCCGTGAACCGCCGTCTGCCACTCGTCATCCTGTCCGTCGCAGCCCTCGTCGTGCTGCCCTCCACCGCAGCGACCGCCACCGGTGGCGGTCACCACGGGTCGGGCAAGCCCGGCTACTCGACCGGCTACAAGCCCACGCCCGGCAAGCCCAAGCCCGGCAAGCCCACGCCCGCACCCCAGCCCACCGCCGCCCCCGGCGCGCTGTGCGGCGGCAAGCGCACCGGCGACGTCATCCCCTGGAACGCCTACACGTGCGACCAGGCCACGGGGTACTTCCTCTACAAGAAGCTCGACGTGAACAAGGCCGCCGCGTACCGGAACAGCGGGCCGCAGCACCGCGTCGCGCTGCACACCGTGTGGGCGTGGCCGACGGCGGACACGTCCGTCCGCACCGAGGCGTCCCGGAGCCTGCCGCGCAACGCCCAGATCATCCCGCTCGAGCTCGACGCCACCGACGCCGCGGCCGTCTGCGCGGAGCGCGACGCCTACGGCCTGCAGGTGGACCTCGTGGGTGACGGCGAGGCCGGGCGTGGGCTCGACGTCCCGTCGCTGGTCCCGACCGTCATCACGCCCTCGGGCGACGGCGGCTTCCCGGTGCCGAACACGCTGGCGTTCTACGGCCACTACGACGTGAACGACCTCGTCGACCTCGACGTGCTGTGCGCCCCGGTCGTCGTCCCGACCCCGTCGGCGACCCCGACGCCCACGCCGCCCCCCTCGCCGACGCCCACCCCGTCGCCGACCCCGACCGCCGACGTGGACGACGAGCCCACCGCGGCGCCGACCCCGACGCCCGCACCGTCGCCGAGCGAGACGAGCGAGGTCCTGCCGGCCCCGGCCGAGACCCCGACGCCGAGCGTCTCCGCGACGGCCACGCCCGCGCCGACCCCGACGCCGACCGAGCGCGCCGAGGTGCTCGCCGCGGTCGAGGACGACACGCTCGCCGCGACGGGCACGCAGGCAGCCCTCGGCCTCCTCGCCGCGATCGGTGCGATCGCCGGCGGTACGGCCCTCGTCCTGGCCCGGCGCCGTCACCGCACGGAGAGCTGACCCGGGGCGCCACCGCGCCCACCCACCGGGTGTCCCCGACACCCCCTGAACCGTCACCCCCCGGCCCTCCCCCCCGGCCGGGGGGTGACGTCTGCCCGGTCCGCCGACACGTGCTGACGCCCTCCGCGGTCGATACCCTGCAGCCGTGGCACGCGGCGACGCGAGAAGAGACGTCGAGCTCGTCGAGGACGACGAGGACGCCACGGCCGGCGCGCCACCGGGTGACGGGACGCGGACGGGCACCACAGCGGGCGACGAACCGTCCGGCGCGTCCCACCGCACCCGCCGTCGCCTCCTGGTCGCGGGCGCAGCGCTGCTCGCGCTGCTCGTGGTCGGCGCCGTCGTCGCCCAGAGCGTGGTGACGTCCCGCGAGCGCGCACGGATGGCGGCGGTCGCGGGACTGCCGGGCGTCGTGGACCCCGCCGACGGGCCGATGCGTCTGCTGCGCACGTCCACGGACGGTGAGCTGCTCATGGCGAGCGCCCGGACGCCCGACGGCCTGCTCGTCGCCTCCCGCGAGACGACGGACGGCGCGGCCTCGGTCGTCGCGTTCGACCCCGCCGACGGCGCGGTCGCCTGGGAGGTCGAGCTGATCGGCCCCGGCAGCGCGCTCGACGTCCTGCCGGACGGGGAGGTGGTCCGCAGCCACGGTGCGTGCGAGACGTACGGGACCGAGCGGGACCTGCTCGTGTGCCTGGCCGACAACGGTGCCGACGTCGTGGGGCGCGGCACCCTCGCGCAGCTCCTGCCGACCGAGACGCGCCTGGTCGTCCTCGACGCGCGCGACGGGTCGGTCGTGACCGACCTGTCGGCCGCGGCGGGCGAGCCGCTGGCGTCGCGGGCGATGGTCGTGCTGGCCGACCTCGTCGTCCTGGCCGGAACCGGGGGGTCCACCGCCCAGGTGCGCGCGGTCGCTGCGGACGGCTCGGTCACGTGGCAGACCTCGTTCCCGACCACGACCACGACGGCCGACGGGTCACGCGTGGACCTGCGGGCGACGTCGGACGCCGTCGCGCTCCTGACACCGGACGCCTTGCGCCTGATCGACGCGTCCGGTGAGACCCGGCAGCAGGTCGCGCTGGCGTCGGACACGCGCATGGCGACGGCGTCCGGGTACGCCGTCGCCGTCACCGCCCAGGACACGGTCGTGGTGCGGCCGGACGGGATCCGGCGGGTCGCCGGGACGTGGGTCAGGCTCACGGTCGACGACGGCAGCGCGCCCGGCCTCGTCCTGACGTCCGACGAGCGCGGCCTGCACGCGTGGGACGTCGACGGCCGTGCGCTGTGGACGTCGGTACCGAAGCCCACCGGGTACGAGGCGCTGCTCCTCGACGGCCGTGTCCTCATCGGCAACGGCACCGCCCTCGACGCGCTGGACGCGGGCACGGGGGAGCCGCTGTGGCACGCGGACGGCCTGCTGCCCGACTCCGGGACGACGACGGACGGCCGTTACGTCCTCGTGCTCGCACCGCGACCGGGCGGCAGCGCGCCGGACGTGCTCGTGGCGCTGGACGCCACGGACGGGCAGCGCTCGTGGGCGGCGGACCTGTCCGAGCCGGTCTCGGCGATCCTCCCCGTCCACGGCGTGCTCGTCGCCTACTCGTACGACGTGTCGCCCGACGGCGGCGGGCTCGTCACCCACGTCCTGCGCTGAGCGCGGCCCGCGAGAGCCACCACCGCGCTAGCCTGCTGCGATGGCACGGCGCGGCGCCAGGATGCACGTCGAGCTCGTCGAGGACGACGGGACGCCGGACACCCGGCTGCCCGCGGTCCCGCGCGGCACCCCCGCTGACGGGCACGACGGCGACGCAGACCTCTCCGACCGCTCCCGCCGGCCCTCCCCCCGCGCCCGTCGCCGGGTGCTCGCGGCTGCGACCACGGTCGTCGTCGTGCTCGGCACGGTCGGGGTCGTCGGGCAGGTCCGCGAGGCGGCGCGCGACCGTGCCCGGCTCGCGGTCGTGGCGACGCTGCCGAACGCGCTCGCACCGCTCGACGGACCGCCCGAGGTCCTGTGGACGGCCGAGACCGATGAGGTGCTGGGGGCGACGGCCCGCACGCCCGACGGGCTGCTCGTGGGCACGAGGAACGACGACGACGGGTCGGCCACCGCGCAGGCGACCGACCCGGCGACGGGCGAGGTCGTCTGGGAGCAGGAGCTGCTTCCTGGGTCGGACGCCCCGCCGGACGCGGGCACCGACACCCTCCCGCGGGGCGGCTCCTGCCTCGCGCACGGCACCGACGGCGAGGGCCTGGTGTGCTTCGCGTCGGACGCGCGCACCGTCATGGGCGAGGCGGAGCAGCGGTACGTCGCGCCCACGGTGACCCGCCTGCTGGTGCTGGACCCGCACGACGGAGCGGTCGTCACGGACCTGTCCGACGCCGTGGCCGGCACCGGGACCTTCTCGACGTTCTTCGTCCTCGACGACCTCGTCGTCGTGGGCAGCCTCGTGGACGGCGACGCGCAGGTCGTGGCCGTCCGACCGGACGGTGCCGTCGCGTGGCGGGCCACGGTCCCGGCAGCCGCGCCCCCGTCGTCGTCGCGGCCCTCCCAGCCGCGCGCCGACGTCATGCCCCTGGGCCCGGACGTGCTGGTGGCGACCCCGAGCGAGCTGCGCATCCTGGACGCCACCGGGGCGACGCTGCGCAGCTTCCCGGTGGGCCCGGGCGAGGTCCTCAGCGGCACGTCCGGCGCATCGGCTCTCACGAGCCCCGACTCCGAAGCGCTCATCTTCACGCGCATCGGTACCGCGACCGTCGCCACGGGCGCGAAGACCAGGCTCGTGCGCGCGGACCGCGTCGGCGGGCTCGCCGGGCGCTGGGTGCCCACGAACGTCGACGACGGCAGTGCCGACGGGCTCCTGCTCACCGTGGACGGGGACGGTCTGCACGGCTGGGACAGCGACGGCACCTTGCGGTGGACGGCGGCCGGCGTGCCGGCCTCGCTCAGCTCCGTGCACGTCCTCGGGGAGCGCATCCACCTCGTGGTCCGCACCGATCTGGTGACGTACGACGCGCGCACGGGCGCCGAGCTGTGGCGCCACGGCGGCCTGGTCGACGTGCAGGCTCCCCTGACGGAGCCTCCCCTGACCGACGGCCGTCGCCTCCTGGTGCGGGCCGCCGACGCCGACGGCCGCGGGACGGACCTCGTCGCGCTGGACGCCGCCGACGGCAGCGTGGCCTGGCGGGCGCCGTTCCCGGAGGGCGTCGAGCTGCTGCAGGCGAAGTTCGGCGCCCTCGTCGGGGTCACCCCGGCCGAGGACGGGTCGGAGTGGAGCATCACCGTCCTGGGATGAACGCCAACCGGCCCGAGGTCCCCACCGGCGCAACGCGCCCCCCGCGGTTACCGTGCGGCCATGGCAGGCGCGCGCAGGGTCGAGGTGGCGCTGGAGGACGGCAGCCCCGACGGTCCTGTGCCGCCCTCGCCCGGCCGCTCGACCGCCCTCGGGCGCCGGTGGTGGTGGCTCGCCGTCCCGGTGGTGGCGGTCCTCGCGCTCGTCGTCGGCCAGGCCGTCACCGACTACCGCGAGCGCGTCGCGCTGGCGGCGCTGGGCGACGTCCGCGGCGTCCTCGTGCCGCTCGACGACGAGGTCGAGGTCGCGTGGGAGGTGGACGAGGGCACGCGTCTCGCGGGCGCCGCACGCGCCGGGTCGGTGCTGGTGACCTCGCGCGAGACGGCCGACCACGCGGTCGTGCTCGAGGGCCGGGACGTGGCGACGGGCGCCCGGCTCTGGGCGCTCGACGCGGTCGGGCCCCGCGCCCGGTGGACTCCCGAGGCCAGGCCCGGCCCCGTGCCGTGCGCGGCCCGGCCCGACCACCGCGGCCAGGTGGTCTGCCTGGTCACGGACGGCGGCGTCGACGTCCTCGACGGGGCGTGGACGACCGTCCCGCCCACGACGGCACGGCTGCTCGTGCTCGACGCCGACGACGGCACCGTGCAGTTCGAGCGCGAGACCCCCGCGACGGCGCAGTGGCTGACCCCGTCCGGCGACGACGTGCTGCTCGTCGGCACGGTCGACGGCACGACGCACGTCCGGTCGCAGAGCGTGCTGTACGGCACCGAGCGCTGGCACGTCACGGTCGGGGCCGGCGCGGACGACCGGCCGTTCACGCCGGACGCCGCGACGAGCGCCCTGCTCGACGCGCGGACGCTCGCCGTCGACCACGGCACGGCGGTCACGCTCGTGTCCACCGACGGAGAGGTCCTGCGCACCGTCGGGACGCAGACGGAGACCGGCCTCACGGGCCAGGGCACCCCGACGACCGTCGAGCTCTCCACCGCCCTCGCGGCCGCCGTGATCGGCGGCGAGTCCTCGTCCGCGGTGGTGTCGGCGACCGCCGAGGTCCGCCTCGACGGGTCTCCCCTGCCCGTCGTCGTGGACGACGGCAGCGTCCCGGGCCTCGTCCTGACGCGCACGCCACAGCTGCAGGCGTGGGACGCGGGCGACGGCACGCCGCGCTGGCAGGCCACGGTCTTCGACGCCCAGAACGCGACGATCCTGCAGGGCCGGGTGCACGTGGGGACGTCCGCGTGGCTCGTGACGTACGACGGTGCGACCGGTGCCGAGCTGTGGCGGTGGGCCGGACCGACCGGCGTGGGGACGCCCCTGACGGACGGCCGCCACCTGTACGTGCTCGGCAGCCGCGGTGGCCGGCACAGCGGGCCCTACGACCTGGTCGCGCTGCACGTCGCCGACGGCACCGAGGCGTGGCGCACGCCGCTGCCCGCCCGCACGTGGCTGTCCACGCTGGACGGTCTGCTCCTGATGCAGACGTTCGACGAGGCCACCCTGGTGGAGACGTACCGCGTCCTGCGCTGACCGGAGCCGCTCGACCGCACCCGCCGCGAACCCGCCCCGAACCCGCCCCGCACCACCGCGCACGGCGCTAGCCTGCGACGATGGCCCGCCGCAGCCCTCTGCACGACGTGGAGCTCGTCGACGACGACGAGCCCACCGCGACCGCCGACGGTGCCGCGGGGCCGGACGCGGGGCGCCGCGGCCGCCGGGCGCTGGTCGTCGGGGTCGCGCTGGTGACGGTCCTGGTCGTCGGTGCGGTCGTCGGCCAGTCCGTCGTGGACCGCCGCGAGCGAGCGTGGGTCGAGGCGGTCGTCGGGCAGGCCGGCGCGGTCGACCTGCTGGCGGGCCCGCCTGTGGTCCGGTGGGAGATGACGGAGGACCGGTTCACGGTGGACGCGCGCACCTCCGACGGACTCCTGGTCGGGGTGCAGCACACCGGCCAGGGCCCGGTGGAGGTGGCCGCGCTCGATGGCGCGACGGGCGTGGAGGCGTGGCGCGTCGAGCTCATCGACGGCTCGACGCGCGCCGCGCAGGACACCCCGGCGGCCTTCGCGTGGTCGGGGCTGTGCAGCGAGGACCCCGGGCGGGAGCACCGCGTGACGTGCTGGGTGCACGACGGGACGGAGTCCGTCGACGAGGACGGTGATCCCACCGGGGTGCCGCCGTCGGTGGTGCGCGTCGTCACCCTCGACACGCGCGACGGCACGGTGGTCCGGGACCTCACCGACGCGCTCGACGTCACGGGGTCGTTCTCGTCGCTGGTCGTCACGCGGGACGTCGTCGTCGTCAGCACGCAGCACGGCACGGGGAGCGAGCGGGTGACGGACGTCCGAGCGGTCACGTGGGACGGATCGCCCGCGTGGGACCTGACGGTCCCCGAACCGGTCGACGACCAGATGTCGCAGACCTACCTCACCGACCTCGGCGACCTCGTGGCGGTCGTGACGGCGACCGAGCTCCGCCTCCTCGACGCCGCGGGACGCACGGTGCGGACCATGCCGCTGGACGGCGGGTACATCACGGGCTGGGACACCGGCGCGCTCTACGTGACGCCGCCCGAGTCCTACGGCACCACGACCGTCGTCCGTCCCGACGGTGACGTCGACGTGACGGGCGACATCGTGCCGGCCTTCGTCGACGACGGCAGCGTCCCGGGCCTCGTCCTCACGTCCGTCGACGGGTCGCTCACCGCGTGGGACGCCGAGGGGACGCGGCAGTGGTCCTCCCCGGGCATCGTGCCCCCGGTGGTCTTCGTGCTCGGAGGGCGCGTGCACCTCGACGCGGGCCTCGGGCTGACGGCGCTCGACGCGCGCACCGGCGACGAGCTGTGGACGTCGGACGTGTCGAGCGCCGATCCCCTGACGGACGGCCGGCACCTGTACGCCCTGGTCGCGGCGCCGAGCCGCGGGCAGCGCAGCGAGATGGTGGCCCTGGACCCGGCGGACGGCTCGGAGGTGTGGCGCGCGCCGCTGCCCGACGGCACCGACGAGCTGACGTCGTACGGGGGCATGCTGGTGGCGCTCGACCGCGACGACGACGGCGACGTCACGCGCATCACGATCCTGCGCTGACCCGCGCCGGCGGCGTCCCGCGCTCGGACCGTCGCGGGTCCTGGTCGCCGTCGCGCCCGCTGGGTAGCGTGCGGGAGGTGGGTGACCCGGTGCTGGTCGAGCTCGACGACGACCCCGGGGCGCCCGCGCCGGAATCCCCCGCCGGCCCGGCGCGGCGCCGGTGGGGCGCCCTGGTGCTGCTCGCGGTCGTGGTGGTCCTCGTCCTGGCGCAGCTCGTCGCGGACGCGCGCGAGGGCGCCCGCCTCGCGGCGCTGACCCACGTGACCGGCGTGCTCGACCCGCAGCCGGACCCGCCGCGCGTCGCGTGGCGCCTGCACGACGACGCGACGGGCGACGTGCAGGTCGTCGGGTCACGGCTGCTCGAGGGCCGGATCGCACCGGACGGCGCGATGTCCGTGGCCGCGCGCGACCTCACGACGGGTGCCGTGCGGTGGACGGCGCCGCTGCTCGACGCGCCCGACCCACCCCTGCCGGCCGGGACCGTCCGGTACGGGCTGCAGTGCACCGCCGGACCCACGCTGCCCGGCCGGGTGGTGTGCCTCGTGCACGACGCGACCGTCGCCGGCACGCTCGAGGGGCCGCCGGCGACGTCGACCAGCGAGCCGGCGACGTCGGCCCGCGTGGAGGTCGTGGACGCCGCGTCGGGCGAGGTCGTCGCCGACCACGCCGCCGTGGACGACGGGAACGTCGCGGCGGCGGTCGGCGTGACGGACGGGGCGCTCGTGCTCGCGGCCCCGCTCGACGACGGCACGACGGTGTGGGCGCTGGACCCGGCGACGGGCGCCCAGCGGTGGCGTGTGCGCGCCGACACGGGTTTCGGGGGCGGCTGGCTGCGGTGGGGCGCGGAGGTGCGGGTCGTCCCGGTGGGCGACACCGCGGTCGGGGTGCTGGGCGCGGGCGCGGTGCTGCTCGACGTCGCCGACGGGTCGACCCTCGCGACCGCCGGCACGCTGGCCACCGTCACGGGGGCACGCCAGGACGGCACGGCGCTGGTGGTCGGCAGCGAGGGCTACACGCGCCTCGTCGGCCCGGCGGGCGAGGTGCGGCTCGAGGGCGCACCGGTACCCGTGGACGTCGACGACGGCAGCGTCCCGGGGCTCGCACTGACCACGTCGGGCGGCCTGCGGGCGTGGGACGCGCGGACCGGTGAGCCGCGGTGGCGGGCGGACGTCCCGGGGCAGGTGGCGCTGGTCGTCGGCGGTTGCCTGCACGTGTACGACGCGTTCCACGTCACGACGCTCGACGCGCGCACGGGCGAGGTGCTGTGGGAGACGACGGCACCCGAGCTGCTCGGCGGGGACGCCGCCGTCACCGGCGTGGCGACCGACGGCTCCCACCTGCTCGTCGCCGGGGCGACGCCGACCACCGGTCCGCGGCTCGTCGCGGTCGACCCCGCCGACGGGACCGTGCAGTGGCGCACGGACCGCAGCGGGCTGGACGGCGTCATGCGCGTCGACGAGGCCGACGGCGTCCTGCTGGGCGTGGGCCCGCAGGGCACGGTCGTGCTGCGCTGACGCGTCGGGCAACTCCCGGGGAGCGAGCCCGTGCACCGGCCCAGCCCGTGCCGTCGGACGGCGCAGCCCGTACCGTCTGCACCAACTAGGCGCCCACCGGGCCCGACACCACCACGGAGGACGTGCATGGGCTGGTTCGGCGGACGACGCGACGTGACGACGGCACGACCGGCCGTCACACCACCCGTGGAGCAGCGCGGTCCCACGGCATCGCTGTGGTCCGACGGCTTCGGACGCGTCGGCACCCGCTCGCTGCAGGTGCTCGCGATCCTCGCGGTGGTCGCGGTCGGCGTGGTGGCCGTCATGCAGCTGACGCTCGTCGTCATCCCCGTGCTCATCGCGCTCGTGCTCGCCGCTGCGATCAGCCCACTGGTCTCCTGGCTGCGCCGCCGCGGCGTGCCGTCGCTGCTCGCGACGTGGCTCGCGCTGGTGACGCTCGTCGGGGTGCTCTCGCTGATCGTCTGGGCCGTCGTGCGCGCCGTCGCCGACCAGTGGGACGAGCTGGCCACGTCCGCGGCGGACGGCCTCGGCGAGCTGCGGGACCTCGTGTCCGGACTGCCGTTCGAGATCACCGACGAGCAGATCACCGAGGCGCAGGACGCGCTGCAGGGCGCGCTCGCCTCGGACGCGGTCGGCGCCGGCGCGGCGGCGGGCCTGTCCCAGACCGCCGACTTCGTCGCGGGCTTCTTCATCATGGTCGTGGTGCTGTTCTTCTTCCTCAAGGACGGCCCCCGGATCTGGGAGTTCCTGCTGCGGCCGTTCGAGGGTGCGCGGTACGAGCGCGGGCTGCGCGTGGGGCACAAGACCGTGCAGACCCTCGGCGGGTACGTGCGCGGCACCGCGATCGTCGCGGCCGTGGACGCGATCGGGATCGGCATCGGGCTGGCGGTCGTCGGTGTGCCGCTCGTGCTGCCGCTGTCCGTCCTGGTGTTCCTGCTCGCGTTCATCCCGCTGGTCGGCGCGACCCTCGCCGGCATCCTCGCGGCGCTCGTCGCCCTCGTGGCCCTCGGGCCCGTCCAGGCGCTCGTCGTCCTGGCGATCGTCGTCGCCGTGAACCAGCTCGAGGGGGACTTCCTGCAGCCGGTCGTCATGGGCCGCTCGCTGCGCCTGCACCCGCTGGTCATCCTCGTCGCCCTGACCGCGGGCACCGTGCTGGCGGGCGTCACGGGTGCCGTGCTGGCGGTGCCGATCGCGGCGTCCCTGTGGGGTGCGGTGCAGGTGTGGGACGGCCCCGCGACGCCCGCGCGCTTCGCGCGGCAGAAGAGGGCAGAGACCGTCTGAGGTCAGGCGGGCGGCAGGCCGACGAGCCAGCGCGCCTCGCGGCGCAGCAGCGCGGCCCGCGCGGGTGCGGCGTACGACCCGACGTCGTGGCCCAGCGCGTCGTAGACGACCCGGCGGCCCGCCACGACCCAGACCACCGGGTGCGTCGCGGCGCCCTCGTCGTGCGTCACGAGGGCGCCCACGTCCGGTGCGACGACGAGGTCGGTGTACCGCTCGTCGTCGACCACCAGCGGGCCCAGCCCGCGCGTGACCGGGTGCCCGGCGCGGACGTCGAACGTCGCGACGCCCTGCGGCGGGTGCCAGGACCGGCCCTCGACCCAGCGGCCCCCCATCACGTCCGACCACCACGGGCTGTCGGCGAACGTCATGGCCGCCTGGTGCAGCGCGAGCACGGGCCCGCCGGCGGCGGCGTGGTCGCGGACGCGCTCGTGCAGCGGGCGCCACACCGCGTCGTCGTCGTCCACGGGCCCCTGACCTGCGTTGACGACCAGCAGGTCGGCCGCCCGCAGGTCCGCGAGCGCGTCGGGGAACGTGCTGCGCACCGCGACGTCGAACCCGGCATCCGCCAGCTCGCACGCCACGGCGTGCGACGTCGCGGCGTGGTCGTGCCACGGGTCGGCGTAACGGGCGCGGCCCGCGAGGACCAGGGCGCGGGGGGACGTCGGTCCGGGCATGCCCCCACGCTAGGCGACGTGCGACGCCCCGCCGCGGCCCGGCAGACTCGTGCCGTGAACCCGACCCGGTGCCCCTGCGGCAGTGGCCTGCCCCTCGCCGAGTGCTGCGAGCCGCTGCACCGCGGCGAGCGGACCGCCGGCACGGCCGAGCAGCTCATGCGCTCGCGCTTCAGCGCGTTCGCCGTCGGCGACGTCGCGTACCTGCGGCGCTCGTGGCACCCCTCGACGCGCCCGGCGGACCTGGCGCTCGACGACGACGTGCGCTGGTACCGCCTCGACGTGGGCGCCACGACGGGCGGCGGCGTGTTCGACAGCGCGGGGACGGTCGAGTTCGAGGCGTTCTGGCGCAGCCCCGACGGCCGGGGTTCGGTGCGCGAGGTCAGCCGGTTCGTCCGCGGCGCGGACGGCTGGCAGTACGTGGACGGGGACGTCGACCCGACCCGCTGACCGCGCGACGCCGACCGCCGCCCGCCCGTCAGCGCAGGCCGCCCCAGCGCATCGGGTTGGCGGCGTTCGACGCCAGCAGGAACCACGACGTCGCGCCGACGTGCTGCACCTGGAAGTAGCCGAACCCGAAGCCCGAGTCGATGAGGCTGGAGGCCGCCACGACGCCGCCGTCGACCTCGGCGCCGCCCAGGTGCTGCCCGCCGCCGAGGGTGTCCTGCGCGCGGCGCACCTGGCCCAGGAGCCACTCGGCCCGCTGCCGGTCCTCGCGGCGGTCGCGGTCGAGCAGCGACGTGGCGAGCTGTGCCGTGCCCTCGAGCCACACGCCCTGCGGGTGCACGGTGATGCCGTTGTACTGGGCCGTCGACGTCAGCGAGGCGGTGCTGAACGTGACACCGGAGATCCGCTCGGCGTCGTCGGGCAGCTGCGAGGTGGGGGCGGACGGGTCGTCCGTCACCGCGAGCGCCTGACCCGCCCAGTCGAGGGCCCGGTCGTACCGGCGCTCCCGGATCGCGAGGCGGCTCCACGTCGCGGGGTCGAGCGGGACCGGGTCGCGGTTGATCTCGACGCCGTCGTTCGTGCCCGTCCAGAACCAGCCGGAGGCCGGCTCCCACATGCGGTCGACGAACGCGAGCGCGTGCTCGGACGCGTGGGTCCAGCGCCGCTCCCCGGTGGTCTTGCGCAGCATCGAGAAGAAGGCGACGCAGTCGACGTTGTGCTCGGTCGACCCGTTGGGGACGGGCTGGTTGCCACCGTCGACGCCGAACGAGAAGCCGCCGAGGGGCGCGGTCGACCACGTGGTCGTCGTGATCCACTCCCCGATGCGCACGGCCGCGCGCAGGTAGCGGGGGTCGCGCGTGGCACGGAACAGGTGCAGCAGCGCGATGCCCGGCCACGCCATGTCCCCGACCGCGGTGCCGAGGAACCCGAACTGCCAGCCGACGTTCGCGGCGCCGTCGGCGCGCACGAACCCGTCGGGCTGCGGCGAGCCGTCGTAGAACGTGTACGGGCCGACGTTGTAGCCCTGGCGCAGGCGGCCGTCGGCGTGGTCGGGGTCGTGGTCCTGCGCGAAGACCAGGCCGTCGCCGATGACGCGGGCGGTGTCGACGCTGCTGCGGCGGCCGTCGGCGAGCAGGGCGCAGACCGCGAGCGCGTTGTCGTAGACGAACGCCGTGGAGAACAGGCCGAGCTCGTCGGTGTAGCTCTGCGCGAGCCGCGGGCCGGTGTTGACGGTCGGGTAGGCGTCGGCTGCGGCGCGGACGAAGGCGACGGCGGCCCGCTCCGACCCGGCGCGGCCGCCGTGCGGGCGTCCGGGGCGGTGGTGCAGTGCGGGCCGTGGGCCCCACGCACGTCCGTCGTGCGCCGCGGCGGCGCCCGCCCCGGCCACGACGGCGGTCGCCGCGCCCGCGATGGCGAGGAACGTGCGACGGCCGAGCACGCCGCGGTCGGTGGGGCCGGTGGGGCCGGTGGCAGAGGTGGTGCGGGTCGTGACGGGGACTCTCGTGGTGTCCGGCATCGCGCGCTCCCGGGGTGTGGGGGTGGCCGCGACGTCGCGGCACCCGACCCAGGCTAGGGACCTGGGCCGGGCGGCGGAACCCCACATTTCACCCGATCTGCCGCACGCGGCTCACGCTCGGTCCGACGGGTCGGGGACCAGCGACAACGCGACGCTGAGCGCCCCCAGGGCCAGCCCTGTGCGGGTGTGCGCGAACCGCACGCCGGCCGCCGCGCGGGCCTCACCGCGGCGGAAGAGCCACTTCTCGCCCGCGACCGTCAGCGCGGTGGACGCGGCGAGCACGACGACACCGACGACCGCGACGACGGTCTTCCGGGAGGGCGACGCGTCGTCGTCCGTCACCGCTGCGTCGACGGCTCGGGGTCCGGGTGCGTCGTCCGTCACCGCTGCGTCGTCCGTCACCGCTGCGTCGTCCGTCACCGCTGCGTCGTCCGTCACCGCTGCGTCGTCCGTCACCGCTGCGTCGCGCGTCCCGAGGGCACCGTCCCCTGCGACGCCCTCCTGCCACGTCGAGCGCAGCTTCCGCCAGCCCTCACGGCTCTCGGGCGCGGCCGCGGTGAGCGCAACTCCCGCGACGAGACAGGCGGCCTTGAGCCAGCCGCGCGCAGCCCGGGACGGGGTGACGTCGGGGACGGCGTAGTACGCGGCGGTCGCCAGGCCGGTGAGGGCGGCGTTCAGGGCTCGGGACCTGGGGTTCGTGGTGATGGTGGGCCTCCTGTCGTCGAGCCGCCACGGTAGCGAGCCGGGCGACGGCCCGGCATCGGTCGCCAGGACGACCGGGGTCGGTCGCGCGACGGGTGGCGGTGCGTCGGGGCGCCCGGCGCGTGGCATCGTGGGTGCTGCCATGCGCTCCTACCTGACCATCGCCCGGGACGGTGAGGCGACCCTCGAGGTCAAGCGGTCCCGGTTCCTGTGCACGCTGCGCCGGGTCGAGCAGGAGAGCGAGGCCCGCGCCCTGGTCGACGAGCTGCGCAGGGCCCACTGGGACGCGCGCCACCACTGCTCCGCGTTCGTCATCGGCCCGGACGCGATGCTGCAGCGGTCGTCCGACGACGGCGAGCCGGCCGGGACCGCCGGGGCGCCGATGCTCGAGGTGCTCCGCGGTCACGGCGTCAGCGACGTCGCGGTGGTCGTCACCCGCTGGTTCGGCGGGATCCTGCTGGGCGCCGGCGGGCTCGTGCGGGCGTACGGCGACGCGGTGTCCGCCGGGCTGGCGGAGGTCGGCACGCTCGAGCGGCGGCTGCTCGAGGAGTGGAGCGTGCGCCTCGACCACACCGAGGCGGGACGCGTCGAGGCCGAGCTGCGCACGCGCGGCGTCGAGGTGCTCGACACCGCGTACGCGCAGGACGTGCGGCTGCTGCTCGGCGTCACCGACCCGCAGGCGCTCGTGGCGACCGTCGCGGCGCTCACCTCGGGCCGGGTCGAGCCGGAGCGCGTCGGCGAGCGGTGGGTCGACGGGCGCTGAGTCGACGGGTGCTGAGTCGGCGAGCGCTGGGTCGACGGGAGCTGAGCAGCGCGCGTGTCAGTCCGGCCGGACCTCGCGCACCTGTCCCTCCTCGACGTGCCAGCGCCGCGTCAGACGCACGGTGTCGAGCATCCGCCGGTCGTGCGTGACCAGCAGGATCGTGCCGTCGAACGACTCCATGGCGTGCTCGAGCTGCTCGATGGCCGGCAGGTCGAGGTGGTTGGTCGGCTCGTCGAGGACCAGCAGGTTCACGCCGCGGGCCTGCAGCAGCGCCAGCGCCGCCCGCGTGCGCTCGCCCGGCGACAGCGACGCCGCGGGGCGCCCGACCTGGTGGCCGGCGAGGCCGAACTTGGCGAGCAGCGTGCGCACGTCGGCCGTCGACCACTCCGGCACCTGCCGCGCGAACGCCTCACCGACGGGCTCGTCGCCCTCGAACGCGGCGCGCGCCTGGTCGACCTCGCCGACCAGCACGCCCGGCCCGAGCGACGCGCTGCCCTCGTCGGGGGCGAGCCGCCCCAGCAGCAGCGCGAGGAGCGTCGACTTGCCGGACCCGTTGGGCCCGGTGACCGCGACGCGGTCCTGCCAGTCGAGCTGCAGGTCCACGGGTCCCAGGACGAAGTCGCCGCGGCGCACCACCGCGGCGCGCGTCGTCGCCACGACAGCGCCCGAGCGCGGTGCCGTCGCGATGCTCATCTGCAGCTGCCACTCCTTGCGCGGCTCGTCCACGGTCTCGAGCCGCTCGATCATCCGGTCCGTCTGGCGCGCCTTGGACGCCTGCTTCTCGGACGTCTCGCCCCGGTGGTGCTTGACGTGCTTGTCGTTGTCGGATGCCTTGCGCCGCGCGTTGCGCACGCCCTTCTCCATCCACGCGCGCTGCATCCGGGCGCGCGAGGCCAGCGCGTCGCGCCGCCCCGCGTAGTCCTCGTACGCCTCGCGCGCCTGGCGGCGGGCCGTCGACCGCTCCTCGAGGTAGGCGTCGTACGAGCCCCCGTACGTCACGACGCGCTGCAGGCTGCGGTCGATCTCGACAACCGTCGTGACGGTCCGCGCGAGGAACTCGCGGTCGTGGCTGACGACGACGACCGGCGCCTGCGCGCGCTCCACGAACTCCTCGAGCCGGTCCAGGCCGTCGGCGTCCAGGTCGTTGGTCGGCTCGTCGAGCAGGTACATGTCGAAGCGCGAGAGCAGCAGCGCCGCGAGGCCGACACGTGCCGCCTGACCGCCGGACAGCGCGGTCATGGGCAGGTCGAGGTCGACCGCGAGGCCCAGGTCGGCGGCGACCACGTCGAGGCGCGTGTCGAGGTCGGCGCCGCCCAGCGCCATCCAGCGCTCGAGCGCACGGGTGAACTCGTCGGCGGCGTCCGGCGCGTCCACCGCGAGCGCGTCCGACGCCGCGTCCATCGCGCGCTGCGCGTCGTGCACCCCGGTACGCCGCTCCAGGTAGGCCCGCACGCTCTCGTCGGGGCGCCGCTCGACCTCCTGGACGAGGTAGCCGACCTGCGCGGTGGGCGGCGACAGCGCCACCGACCCCGCGTCCGGGGGCCGCTGACCTGCGAGGATCCGCAGCAGGGTCGTCTTGCCCGCGCCGTTGGGCCCGACGAGCCCCACGACGTCGCCCGGCGCGACGACGAGGTCGAGCCCGGAGAACAGCTCACGGTCGCCGAACGCCGCGGCGACCGACCGGGCCTGGAGGGTTGCACTCATGGGCACATCCTGCCCGTGGCGCCAGCGCCTACGCTGTTGCCGAGCTGTGGCCGGACGCGAGGGAGGGGACCGACGTGGCGCGCGTCACCAGCGCCGACGTGGCCCGTGAGAGCGGTGTCTCGCGGACCACCGTCTCCTACGTGCTCAACGCCAAGACGGGGATCGCGCTCACCGAAGCGACCCGCCAGCGCGTGCTCGAGACCGCGGCCCGCCTGGGCTACACGCCCTCCGCACCCGCGCGGGCGCTGCGCTCGGGGCGCAGCGACCTGGTGCTCTGCGTGCTGCCCGACTGGACCATCGGGTCCGCCATCGACCGGCTCCTCGACCTCCTCGCGACCGCGCTGGCCGACCACGGCCTGACGGTCCTGGTGCACATCTGCCGCGACTCCCGCCCGCTGGCGGAGCTGTGGCGCGCGGTCACGCCGTGCGCGGTGCTGGGCCTGACGCCGTTCGGCGAGCAGGACGCGCGCGCCATGCGCCAGGCCGGCATCCCCGTGGTGGGGGCGGCCCTCGACGCCGACCCGCAGCCCGACGTGTTCGCGGTCCCGCAGTCGAGCATCGGTGCGCTGCAGGCGGACCACCTCGTGTCCCGCGGCCGCCGGGTGCTGGCGTACGCGTCGCCGCAGGACGACCGCGTCGCGGCCTTCGCCGACCGGCGGCTCGCCGGTGTGCGCGCCGCGTGCGAGCGTCACGGCCTGCCGGAGCCGCTGGTCACGGCTGTCGACCTCGACGTCGCGTCCGCATCGGACGCGGTCCGCGGCTGGCGCGCCGGCGGCGTGACGGGGGTCGCCGCGTACAACGACGAGGTCGCGCTGGCGGTCCTGGCCGGGCTGCGGGCGACCGGGGCCGACGTGCCCGGCGACGTCGCCGTGATCGGCGTCGACGACATCCCCGCCGCGCGCGTCGCCGCACCCGCCCTGACGACCGTGTGGCAGGCCATCGACGCGCAGGCCGACTACCTGGCCGCCGCGCTGCTCGCCGCGCTGGGGCTCGCCGCGGACCCGCCGGAGCGGCCCGACGACGTGTTCCACGTGGTGCAGCGCGCGTCGACCTGAGCGCCACCGGCGTCAGGGCCGGTCGGCGGTCACTTCCAGACGGTCGCGTGCACGTCCGTCTCGGCGGGCGGCCGCGGCGCGGCGGGCGCGGCAGCCGCGGAGGCGGCCAGGTCGCGGACGTTCTTCTGCACGGCGACCACGGCGAACAGCGCCATCGTGTAGCCCAACCCGTAGAAGCCCTTCTCGGACAGGCTGAGGTTCGCGTTGGACAGGCCCACGGCCACGAGCAGCATCGAGACGAGGACCATGCTCCACGACAGGCCGAGGAAGATGCTCGTCACGGGCACCCCCTCGGCGCGGTCGCGCACGGACTTCTGGGTGGCGATCGCCGAGAACAGGCCGAGCAGCAGCAGGGTCCCGTAGAAGCCCTTCTCGGACAGCAGCATGTCGGCGTTCCACAGGCCGACGCCGAACGACGTGACCGCGATGACGAGGGCCACCCACGATGCGCCGACGAACGCGGCGGTGGGACGGGCGGGGACGGTCTGCTGCGACATGGGGGCGCTCCGGGGGTCGGGCCGCCGGCACCCTGCCAGCCGCGCCCTGATGGTGGCGGTCGGCGCCCCCGCGAGCAAGCACCGCACCGCACCTGGCCCCACTTGTGACCATTTCGGATCCCTGTCCGGCTCCCACGCGTGAAGTGGTCGCACGTGCGACCTTGCGTTCGCCGGCGACGGACGGACGTGACCACGTCGCGGCACGGGGCTCTGAGGCAGGAGCTCGCGGCACCGCCGACGGGCCCGGCACCACCGACGGGCCCTGCACCTCCGACGGGGGAACCGGCCTCGCAGACCCGTAGCGTCGCGGCATGGGCATCCTGAGCTTCCTGACCCGCAAGGCCAAGCCCTTCGACCGCGAGGCGGCGCAGGCACGAGTCCGCGCGCTCGAGTCGGTCCTGCCGGCCGGGTCGCAGATCCTGCTGATGGAGCCCGAGAAGGGCTTCCCCCTGACGTACCTCGTGCAGACGGTCGCGGACCGGTCGGGGAGCTCGGCGATGCTCGCCGCGGCCGTCGACGTGGTCCGGGAGGGCGAGGAGAACTGGTCCCTCGACCTGGCCGTGCACAGCGGTGACGACGACGACGCGCCCTACTCGACGTTCGCGCTCCCCCGCCACGCGCTGCCCGCGCTCGACCTGCTGCGCACGGCGCACGACGACCTGTACGCGGCCATCCCCACGCAGACGATCAGCCTCGACGCCTCGGACGGCAGCTTCGCCATCAGCGACGTCGCGCGCGAGGACGCCCTGGAGACGGCCCGGGTCGCCGTGCGCTGGTGGGAGGGCGTGCTGCAGCGCTCCGGCGACCGCTGGAGCGCGTCCTCGCTCACGGTCGCCGTCGGGATCGGGGTCGGCGCCGACGGCGTCCACGCCGACATCAACTACGACGCCACGATCGAGCGGGAGCCCGACCCCCTGGGCCGCCACAGCGGCCCCACCGGCTCGAAGCACGTCTCCGACGCGGTGTGGGCGGCCCACGTGTTCACGGCGTGGGAGGACAACCTGCCGGCCCTCGAGGTGATGCTCGGGCTCCCCGTCCCGGCCGACCACGAGGTCGACTTCACCTTCACCTCCGACGCGCTCAAGCCGCGGCTCACGGTGTCCCACCACGAGACGTACGACGAGGACGAGGCCACGGCCAAGGAGCTCGTCGCCGCGATCCGCGAGCAGGTGCCGGGGTCGAAGCTCAAGGTGGGGTGAGGCCCCGGCGTCGGTGGGGGCGGTCCTGGCGTCCTCGCCCAGGGCGAGGGCCCTGGCAGGATGCCCCGATGACCCCACAGGACGAGCTCGCCCGCGAGTTCGAGGCGCACCGGTCCCGGCTCGTCGGCGTGGCCTACCGGATCCTCGGCAGCGTCGTCGAGGCCGAGGACGCCGTGCAGGATGCGTGGCTCCGGCTCGCCGCCGCCGACCGGTCCGTGATCGACGAGCCCGCCGCCTGGCTCACGACCGTCACGTCGCGCCTGTGCCTCGACCGGCTGCGCTCGGCGCGGGTGCGCCGCGAGACGTACGTCGGCCCGTGGCTCCCGGAGCCGTGGGTGCAGGGGGTCGAGGCGCCACCGGGGCCCGACGCGCTCATCGAGCTCGACGAGTCGGTCCGGCTCGCGCTGCTCGTCGTGCTCGAGGGCCTCACGCCCGAGCAGCGGGTGGCGTTCGTGCTGCACGACGTGTTCGCGGTGCCGTTCACGGAGGTCGCCGACACGCTCGGGACGTCCGTGGCCGCGGCGCGCCAGCTCGCGTCGCGTGCCCGCCGGGCCGTCCGGGACCACCGGCCGCCACCGGCGGTCCCGCTCGCCCGCCAGCGCGAGGTCGTCGAGGCGTTCACGCGCGCGACGCTGGCCGGTGACCTCGACGGCCTGCTGCGGACCCTCGCGCCCGGCGTCGTGCTGCGCTCCGACGGCGGCGGGGTCGTCAGCGCCGCGCTGCGCCCCGTGGTGGGCGCCGACCACGTCGCCCGGCTGCTGCTCGGGCTGGTGGTCCGAGCCGGGGGCGCACCGGTCACGGTCATCCCGGTGCTGGTCAACGGCGAGCTGGGGGCGCTCGTCCAGATCGGCGGGGATGCGGGGGCGGCGAGCGCGGGGACCGACGTCGTGCTGCCGCGCGTCGGGCCTGACGGCCTGGTGCACGGCGTCGACATGGTCCGCAACCCCGAGAAGCTCACGCGGGTCCGCGTCCCGGGGTGACGGCCGCCGGGCTCGGCGCCGCCGCGTGGACGGCCGGCAGCGCGCACACCGTCGCGTCCGTGAAGCCCTGCGCCGTGATCCCCAGCGCGTGGTTGAGCCGCGAGCGCTGGTTCTCCAGCGCCACCAGGTGCGCCAGCTCGACGACGCCCGCGTCGCCCAGGTCGGCGCGCATCCCGGCGACCATGTCGTCCGTCACCCGGGGCGGGGTGGCCGTGGCGGCGTCGGCGAAGGCCATCGCCCGCTTCTCCAGGTCGCTGAACGCGGGCGACGCCGCGTAGTCCGGCACGGCCAGGACGTCCTGCGCGCTGATCCCGACGCGCAGCGCGAGCATCGCGCCGAAGTCGATGCACCACGAGCAGCCGATGACGACCGCGACGCGGTGCTCGACGAGGCTGCGCAGCCGCTCCGGCAGGTGGTGGCGCGCGCGCAGCAGCACCACCTCCCCGAGGAGCTGGGACCACAGGACGCCGCGGTGGTGCGCCGTGACGGCCGCCGGCTCGAGGGACCGGCCGAACATCCGGCGGGTCGCGGCAGCAGCGATCCGGTCGGAGAGGCGGCGGCGGACGGGCGGGGTGATGCGGGCCATAGGGGGCTCCTTCGTGGTCGTCGGTACCCGGATGACGACGCAGGACGGCCGGACGTGACAGCGTGGGGCCGACGGGCCCTGCACCCTGGCGGGAGATGAGCGGCGCCGGGCCCCGTACCGTCGCCACATGGCACCGCGGAGCTTCACGAGCCACGACACCGAGCCCCTCGACCGCGAGGCGGCCCAGAAGCGCGTCGAGGTCCTGCGGTCGACCCTGCCGACGGGTACGCAGATCCGGCTGATCGAGCCCTCGAAGGGCGTCGACCTGACGTACCTCGTCCGGGCGGTCGGCGACCGGTCCCGCGCCTCGGCGCTGCTCGCCGAGGTCGTCGACGTCGTGCGCGCCGGTGACGAGCGCTGGGCGGTGGACCTGTCCGTGCACGCGACCGACGACGACACCTCCCCCTGCACGACCTTCACGCTGCCCGACGACGCGCTGCCGGCGCTCGACCTGCTGCTCGCGGCGCACGACGACCTGTACGCGGCCCTGCCCACGCAGACGATCGGCCTGGACGCCGCCGACGGCACGTTCACCATCAGCGACGTCCCCCGCGACACGGCGCTCGCCACCGCGCGCCTCGCCGCACGCTGGTGGGAGTCCCTGCTGCAGCGCGCCGAGGGGCGGTGGCGCGACTCGTCGCTCTGCGTCGCGGTCGGCGGCGCGAGCGGCACCGAGGGCGTGCACGCCGAGATCAGCTACGACGCCACCATCGAGCGCGAGCCCGACCCGATGGGCTACCGCCGCAGCGACAACGGCTCGCGCAAGGTCAGCGACGCCGTGTGGACGGCCCGCGTCGTCGCCGCGTGGGACGAGAACCTGCCGGTGCTCGAGGCGATGCTCCGCCTGCCCGTGCCGATCGACCACGAGGTCGACCTCTCGTTGGCCGACGACTCCCTGCGGCCCCAGCTGTCGGTCTGCCACCACGAGACGTACGAGGACGATGACGTCACGGCCGAGGCGCTCGTCGCGATCATCCGCAGCGAGGTCCCGGGGACGCGGCTCACGGTGGGCTGAGCGGGGCCTCACCAGGCGTCGTGCGCGAACGGAGCCCGACGCGCGCTGGGGACTGGTCACCCACGGTCGTCAGCGCGGTCCTGTCCTTCGTCTCACAGGCCCGGGGCAGCTCGCGCGCTCAAGAGCCCACCCGGCGCGTCCGCCGTGCGGAACCACGGCGCGCGGCGCAGGACGTCGACGTCGTGCGCGAGCTCCCCGGGGTCGGTGCGGGTGACGAGGACCGCGGCACCGAGCCGGACGTCCGTGCCGACGTTGCCGTCGCGTCCCGCCCGGAACACGTGCACCTCGACGTCGCTCCCGAGGCCTGCGACGACCTCGGGGGTGCCGGCCCAGCGCTGACCCGGCAGCACCGGCAGCCACAGCCAGGCGGCGTGGCGCCCGCTGGTGCGGTCCGGCTCCGCGACGGGCAGCCCTGCCTGGAGCCGCAGGTGCGCCACCTCGAGCTGGACGCCGGCGTGCACGCGTGCGAGCTCGGAGACGGCGGCGCCGGGAGCGCGCGCGGCGGTCTCCAGCACGACGAGCCGGCCGTCGGGCGTCGTCGCGAACTCCGTGTGGACCACGAAGTCGCCGTCCGCCCCGAGTGCCCGGACGACGCGCTCGTTCAGCTCGTGCGCCACCACGGCCTGCGGGGAGTCGGCCGGCAGCGTCCACCCACCCAGCACCCGGCCGCGCTCGAACCCGAGCAGCGGCCCCAGGTAGCGCCCCGCCTGGACGGGGCGGACGTCACCCTGGCGCACGAGCGCGTTGACGTGGCCGAGGGGCCCGTCCACGAACTCGTCGACCTGCCAGCCCGTCTCACCGTCATGCCGGACCAGCCACCCGAGGACGGCTTCGACGTCGGACAGCACCTCGACGCCGCGCGAGTTCGCCTCCCGACGCGGTTTCACGACGGCGGGCAGCCCGACGGTCGCGACGACGCAGTCCGCGAGGGCGCGGGAGGACGTGACGGCCGGCTCGAAGGCCAGGTACCGGGGGACCGGGACGCCTGCGGCCTCGAGTCGGCGCTTCATGAGCACCTTGTCGCGATACCCGTCCAGGTGCGCGGGGTGACGCGCCGGCAGGCCCGTCGCCGCCCGCAGCCGTGCGCACTCGACGAGGCAGTACTCGTCGTTGCTGACGACCTCCGCGCCGGGCGCGGACCGCACGATCGACTCCCACTCGTCGCGTCCGGCGTGCACGACCTGCTCGACCGACGCCTCGACGTCCTCGCGGAACACGGTCGCGGGGTCGGCGTCGGTGAGGACGACGACCTCGAACCGGTCGGGCGGGAACGCCTCGGCCGGGTTCGTGGTGAGGGGCTGGCGCGAGTGGAGCACGACGACGCGCGGGCGTGCGTCCGACGACCCGGCCGACGCGTCACGCACCGCTGCCCCCCGACGACGGCACCGGCAGCTGCAGCGCGCATGTGAGGCGTGCGGCCGGCCCGGTCGTCGCCGGCTCGACAGGGGAAGTGACGACGTACGCCATGGACCTCGAACCCCCTGGTCGTGGCACGGCCGCTGCCGGAGGCGACGCGCGCGTCACCTGCAGCCAGCTCACCTGCCGGAGCGGCGGACCGGGACGATCACCACATCCCGGACACGCACCAACGAGCAGGAGCGTACGCGACCGTGTCGCGCGCAGGATGGCCGGGTGGCCGTCTACGGTCACAACGAGCGCCGCAGTCAGATCGGCGACGGCAAGGAAGTCCATGCCGACGGCTGCACCAGCACGTGTGGTGCACTCGGCGAGTACAAGCACATCACCGCAGAAGCGCAGACGTGGTACGACCCAGCCGCCCTTCGTCCCAGGATTCGTGATGGCTCCGTCGCGAAGCCGGACCGCCAGCTGCTGCGCACGCAGGCGGCGGCGGACGAGCTCGCCGAGGATGCCGGGGTCGTCGAGGTGACGACGAACAGCAGCGTCGCGGTGTTCGTCGAGTCGCGCATGGCGGCTCACGGCCTGCGCGGCTACGTCCGGAAGGTGAACGGAGGGTCCTGATGGCCGACGTGATGCTGGCGTGCTCGGACGACGACTGGGACTTCGACAGGCCGCGCGTGATCGACGACATGCAGCGCCTGTGGCCGTCCAGCACCTACTCCGCCGAGGAGGGTGCAGTCGACACGCTCGGACAGCTCGTCGTCCGCGACGGGGACGAGACAGCTCTCGTCGAGCTGTTGACCATCCCCGGCGGTCTCGGGGTCGAGGGAGACGACCGGCTGGTAGCCGAGGTCCTTGCTGCCCTCGCGAGAACGCAGCCGGTGCCCGCCGACGGATCACTTCTCGCGCTGGGGTGGGCGAAGAGGGCCGTGCCGCTGACCCCGGCGACGACGGCAGCGGGCCTGATGGAAGCAGAGCCGGCATAGCGGCGGTCGGACGGCTCCACCACAGATGTCGGGCTGCATCCGGGGCACTTCCATCGCGCGTCTTCAGCCGACGGGGCCTCACCGCACCGCAGTGCAGAGATTCCGATGATCATCGAGCTACCGGCAGCACGGGGACGCCCTCCCCTGGGCTTCGGTGACCGAGCGCTTCGGGTAGGTGGAGCCGCGCGGCGCACCGCGGGACCTGGAGCAGACACGGCTCGGTGGTGACCGTGTCTCCGCAGGTGGTGCCGAGGAAGGTGCCGTCCGAGCTGATGGCGCCGGTCGGCGTGAGCTCGGCGAGCAAGGGTCAACCGAACCGCTCGACCGTCACACCTCTGACAAGAGGCCGGCGCCGCCCGTACCGCGGTTAGGCGCCTGAACCTCGAGTCTCGATCGCCCGGTAACCGGCCGGTCCGCACGCCGAACCACCCCGTCGGCATCAACCTGCCCCCAGACCGGCCCCTCAGCGCCCGATCGAGCGCCTCGAAGCCACCCCCACGCACCCCCAGAACCACGAAACTCCCGGTCAGAGAACCCTGACCGGGAGTTTCGTTACCACCTGAGCGGTTCCTTCCGGAACCACCCCACTGTGCGCGAGGCGGGATTTGAACCCGCACGCCCTTTCGGACACTGGCACCTGAAGCCAGCGCGTCTGCCGTTCCGCCACTCGCGCGCGCCGCAGAACGTTAGCACGGCGGAGCCCTCGCCACCGAACCGCCGGCACAGCGGACCTCCACGAGCCCTCCTCCCCGTGAAGTGGTCACGCACCCGACCACTTCATGGCGGAGCCGGCGCACATGTGACCACAACACTCGGCACCGCCGCGCGACCCCCGCATCGACCCGTCCACAGACCCCTCGCACGCGCGCCACGTGCACCGATCACCCCCATGGGCACCCGTCCAGCCCGTCGCACGGATACCATCGAGCCGGACCGTCGTCGCACCGCGTCGCACGAGCCGACGAGCACAGGGACGGGCCACCCGGCCCGCCCGATGCGGGAGGAGGTGGACGTGGGATTCCTCGACAAGTTCGAGAACGGCGTGGAACGCGTCGTCAACAACGCGTTCGCTCGCGCCTTCCGTAGCGAGGTCAAGCCCATCGAGCTCGCCGACGCCCTGCGTCGCGAGCTCGACGACCGCGCCGCCGTCGTCGGCCGCGACCGCACCGTCGTGCCCAACGAGTTCACCATCGAGCTGTCCACCCCCGACTACGACCAGGTCGAGGCGTGGGGCGCGGAGGCCCTCGCGGAGGAGCTCGCCGCCAACGTCACCGAGCACGCGTCCAGCCAGCACTACGCGTTCGTCGGCCCCGTCACCGTCTCCTTCTCGGAGAACACGGAGCAGGACGCCGGCCGGTTCGCGGTGCACAGCGCGACCGTCCGCGGCGCGGTGGCACCGGCGACCAACGCGGCGCCGAGCCCGCGGCACCCGCTGATCGACATCGACGGCCAGCGCTACATCCTCACGGGCCCGGTCACGGTCATCGGCCGCGGCTCGGAGGCCGACATCATCGTCGACGACCCCGGCGTCTCGCGGCGCCACCTGGAGATCCGCGTCACGCCCGACGGCGTCGTGGCCAGCGACATGGGGTCGACCAACGGCGTGTTCGTCGAAGGGCACCAGGTGCCCGCGGCGACGCTGCTCGACGGCAACACCCTGACCATCGGCCGCACCCGGATCCTGTTCTGGACGGGCGGCGACGCGGACGTGGACGAGTGATGCCGCGGCATGAGTGAGCTCACGATCACCCTGCTGCGGCTGGGATACCTCGCGGTGCTGTGGTTCCTGGTCCTGTCGGCGATCACCGTGCTGCGCCGTGACCTGTACGGCACGCGGATCATCGACCGCCGCCGTACGCCCGGCAAGGGCACGCCCGCGGCCGACGCACCCGTGCCCGCCGGCGAGGCGACGCCCCGCGCGCCTCGCCGCCCGCGCGGCGCCGGCGGCCCCACGCGGCTCGTCGTGACCGAGGGCCCGCTGCGTGGCACCACGCTCCCGCTCGGGTCGTCCGCGGTCCTGGTCGGCCGCGCGCCCAGCTGCACGCTCGTCCTCGACGACGACTACTCGTCGTCCCGCCACGCCCGCATCTTCCCGCAGGGCGAGCAGTGGTTCGTCGAGGACCTGGGCTCGACGAACGGCACGTTCGTCGGCGAGCAGCGGGTCGAGCAGCCCACGCCCGTCCCCACCGGAACCGCGGTGCGGATCGGTCAGAGCCTGCTCGAGCTGCAGAGGTAGTGCCGTGACGGTCGCCCTCCGCTACGCCGCGCGCTCCGACGTCGGCCTCGTCCGCTCGGACAACCAGGACTCCGCCTACGCGGGACCCCACCTGCTCGTCGTCGCCGACGGCATGGGCGGGCACGCGGGAGGCGACGTCGCCTCGTCCGTCGCCGTGGCCGCGCTCGCGCCGCTCGACGGCGAGTCGCACGGCCCCGACGACGCGCTCGACGAGCTCGAGACCGCGCTGGACGACGCCCGCTCCGAGATCATCGCGCGCAGCGACGCCGAGCCCGACCTCGCCGGCATGGGGACGACCGTCACCGCGATCCTGCGTGCCGGCAACAAGCTCGCGATGGTCCACCTCGGCGACTCGCGCGGGTACCTGTTCCGCGAGGGCACGCTCACCCAGGTGACGACGGACCACACGTTCGTGCAGCACCTGGTCGACACGGGCCGCATCACGCCCGAGGAGGCCGAGCACCACCCGCAGCGGTCGGTCGTCATGCGCGTCCTCGGGGACTTCGACAGCGACGTGACGGCGGACCTGTCGGTCCGCGAGGCGCGGCCGGGCGACCGGTGGCTGCTGTGCTCCGACGGCCTGTCGGGGTACGTCTCGGCGGAGACGATCGCGGAGACGCTCGCCGACATCGAGGACGTCGACGCGTGCGCGGACCGGCTGGTGCAGCTCGCGCTGCGCGCCGGCGGACCGGACAACGTCACGGTCGTCATCGCTGACGTGGTGGAGCTCGACACCCTCGCGGACGGCGCGATGCCGTCGACCGCCAGCGCCGTCGTCGGGGCCGCGGCCGTGAGCCGCAACCGCCCCTCGGCCGCCGCGGACGGGCCCGCGGCCCGGGCGGCATGGCTCTCGCGCAAGGCCCGGTCCGGCTCCGGCACCACCCAGGACGAGGCGGGCGAGGACGACGAGCCGGGCGATGCGCCCCCCGCGCCACCCGCCGACGCCCCGGCCCCGACGGACGAGGACGAGCCGCTCGAGCCGTCGCCCCGCCGCCGCGGGCTCGCGCTGACGTGGGTCGCCGTGGGCGTCGCGCTGGTCGCCGCCCTCACCGGCGGGTACGTGTGGACGCAGACGCAGTACTTCGTCGGTGCGCCCGACGGCACCGTCGCGATCTACCGTGGCATCGCGCAGTCCCTCGGCCCGGTGGACCTGGCGTCGATCGTCGAGACGTCCGACGTCGAGGTCGAGGACCTCCCCGGCTACCTGCGCGAACGCGTCGAGCAGACCATCTCCGCGGGCTCGCTCGACGAGGCGCGTCGCCTGGTCGAGATGCTCGCCGACGGCGCGGTCGACCCCGAGCCGACGAAGTCGGCCGTCCCCACCCCCTCGCCCACCGCGTCGCCGGCGCCCACCGCCGCGGCGGCCGGCGTGAACCTGCCCGCACAGCTCGTCGCCCTCGTGATGGCGGCCGCGGACGAGCCCGAGCCGATCGCCGGTGCGCCGACCCACGGCACGCCGGCGATGACGCACGCGTCGTGATGGCCAGCGTCCAGCCGCACCGGGTCCGGCCCGGGCGAGGGACCGAGCTGCTGCTGCTCGTCCCCGCGCTCGGCATCGGCATCGCCGGCTACGTGCTCGCGGGGCTCGGCGCGACGGGGACCGTGCCGCCGCACGTCATCGCGTACGCGGCCGGCACCACGGTGCTCGCCTTCGCGGTGCACCTGGTGCTGCGCCTGCGCGCGCCCTGGGCCGACCCGGTGATCCTGCCGGTCGTCGTCGCCCTCAACGGCATCGGGCTCGCGATGATCTACCGCATCTCCATCGCGTACGCGGAGCGCGGCCGGTCCGAGGCGGACATCGCGGACCGGCAGCTCGCGTGGACGGCGATCTCCGTGGCCCTGGCGATCGCGGTCCTGTGGGTCCTGCGCGACCACCGCACGCTGCGTCGCTACACCTACACGGCGATGGTCACGGGTCTCGTGCTCATCCTCCTGCCGCTGGTCCCCGGGCTCGGTCAGACCATCAACGGCGCACGCATCTGGGTGCGCGTCGGGCCGGTCGGCATGCAGCCCGCCGAGTTCGCGAAGATCGCGCTGGCCGTGTTCTTCGCCGGCTACCTCGTGACGCACCGTGACACGCTGGCCCTCGCCGGCAAGCGCGTCCTGGGCCTGCAGCTGCCACGGGCGCGCGACCTCGGGCCGATCATCCTGGTGTGGGCGGCGTCCCTCGTGGTCCTCGTCCTGCAGCGGGACCTCGGCACGTCGCTCCTGTTCTTCGGGCTGTTCGTCGCCGTGCTGTACCTGGCGACCGAGCGCACGTCGTGGATCGTCATCGGTCTCGTGCTGTTCGTCGGCGGTGCCGCTGCCGCGGCCGCGACGTTCGGGCACGTCGGCGCACGGTTCGACGTGTGGCTCCACGCGCTGGACAGCGACATCTACAACCGGTCGCCGGGCGGCTCGGGGCAGCTCGTCGCGGGCCTGTTCGGCATGGCCAGCGGAGGCCTGTTCGGCACCGGCCTGGGCCAGGGCCGTCCCGACCTCGTGCCGTTCGCGTACTCGGACTTCATCATCGCGGCCCTCGGCGAGGAGCTCGGCCTGACGGGCCTGCTCGCGATCCTGCTGCTCTACACGATCCTGGTGTCCCGCGGCCTGCGGACCGCGATCGGCGTGCGCGACGGCTTCGGCAAGCTGCTCGCGGGCGGTCTGTCGTTCGTCATGGCGTTCCAGCTGTTCGTCGTCGTCGGGGGCGTGACGCGTCTGATCCCGCTGACGGGCCTGACGACGCCGTTCCTCGCGTACGGCGGGTCGTCGCTGGTCGCCAACTGGATCATCGCCGCCCTGCTGCTGCGGATCTCGGACGAGGCGCGCCGTCCGGTCCCCGCGGTGCGCGCGGTCGCGACGCCGGACATCGGCGTCCCGCTCTCGCCCCCGGGCCGCTCCCGACCCGCGGGCACGGGACGCAGCACCGGACGCACGGGCACGCCCGCTGCCGGCACACCGGTGGTGGTCGGCGACGCACCGGTCCGCACGTCGACGGCCACGACGTCCCTCGACACGGGGGACGGCCCTGCGCCTGACGACAGCCCGACCGAGCACATGGCGGCGGACGCCGCGACCAGGGACGAGCAGGCACCCCGCCCGCGACGCACCGGCAGACCGGACGACCGACAGGGAGGCGAGGCACGATGAACACCCCCCTGCGTCGCCTCGCGACCATCACGCTCGTCATGTTCGTGGCCCTCATGGCCTCGGCCACGTGGGTGCAGTTCTTCCAGGCCGAGTCGCTGAACACCGACGGGCGCAACGTGCGCACCCTGTACCGCGAGCACGGCAACGCGCGCGGCCCGATCGTGGCGGGCGGTGAGGCCATCGCCGCGTCCGTCCCCGTCGACGACCCGTTCGGGTACCAGCGGACCTACTCGCACGGCGAGCTCTACTCGGCTGTGACGGGCTTCTACTCGATCGCCAACGGTCGCAGCGAGCTCGAGAAGTACGAGAACGACCAGCTCACCGGGCGCTCCGACCAGCTGTTCTTCACGCGCATCCGCGACCTGCTCACGGGCAAGCGACCCGAGGGCGCGGCCGTCGAGACGACCGTGCTGCCGGCGGCGCAGCAGGCGGCGCGCGACGGGCTGGGGGACCAGAACGGCGCCGTCGTCGCGATCGAGCCCTCCACCGGCCGGATCCTCGCCATGGTCTCCACGCCGGGCTTCGACCCGAACCAGCTCGCGGTGCACTCCACGAGCGAGGCCGCCGCGGCGTACCGGGCCCTCGCGGAGGCGCCCGGCAACCCGCTGCGGTCCAACGCGACGCAGGAGCGCTACGCGCCCGGCTCGACGTTCAAGCTGGTGACGGCCGCGGCGGCGCTCGAGTCGGGGTCGTACACGGCCGACAGCCTCGTGCCGTCCCCCACGCAGCTGACCCTGCCGCAGACGAGCGCGACGATCGGCAACTTCGGCGGCAGCAGCTGCGGCGGCGAGGAGATCACGCTGACCGAGGCGCTGCGCATCTCCTGCAACACCGCGTTCGCGAGCCTCGGCCTCACCCTCGGCGAGGACGCGCTGCGCGAGCAGTCGGAGCGCTTCGGGTTCTTCGACCCCGAGCAGACCGTCCCGATGCCCGTCGTCGAGTCGGTGTTCCCCACCGGGCTCGACCCGGCCATGCTCGCGCAGTCCGCGATCGGGCAGCGCGACGTGCAGGCGTCACCGCTGCAGATGGCGATGGTCGCGTCCGCGATCGCGAACGGCGGACGCCTTATGACGCCGTACCTCGTCGAGACCGTGCGCGCCGCCGACCTCACCGTCGTGTCGCAGACGCGGCCCGAGGTGCTCTCCAACGCCGTGTCGTCCGGCACGGCGAGCGCCCTGACGCAGATGATGGTGGGTGTGGTCGAGTCCGGCACCGGACGCGCAGCCCGCATC
The DNA here is from genome assembly GCF_018623035.1 of Cellulomonas dongxiuzhuiae. Classification (NCBI taxonomy): domain Bacteria; kingdom Bacillati; phylum Actinomycetota; class Actinomycetes; order Micrococcales; family Cellulomonadaceae; genus Cellulomonas; species Cellulomonas dongxiuzhuiae. The sequence continues at coordinate 29,475 of NZ_CP076023.1, read as the reverse complement.
GACGGCGTGCAGGTCGCGGGCAAGACCGGCACGGCCCAGACCGTCGAGGGCGAGCCGCCCCACGCGTGGTTCACGGCGTTCGCACCGGCCGAGGCTCCCCGCGTGGCGGTCGCGGTGATCGTCGAGAACGGCGGCAACCTGGGCAACGAGGCGACCGGCGGCGCGATCGCCGCGCCCATCGCCCGTGCCGTGATCCAGGCGGTGCTCGGCTCATGAGGACCGCACCGGGTGTCGCGCTGGGCGGTGGCCGCTACCGCCTGCTGCGCCGTATCGCCGTCGGCGGCATGGGCGAGGTGTGGGAGGCGAACGACGACGCCCTCGCCCGTGCGGTCGCCGTGAAGGTGCTGCGCGACGAGTTCGCCGGCGACGTCGGGTTCCTCGAGCGGTTCCGCACCGAGGCGCGCAATTCCGCCGCCCTGCACCACCCGCACATCGCTGCCCTGTTCGACTACGGCGAGCAGGAGGGCTCGGCGTACCTCGTCATGGAGCTCGTCGTTGGCGAGCCGCTGTCCGACCTGCTCGAGCGCGAGCCGGTGCTGCCCCCGCGGCGCCTGTTGCCGATGCTCGCCCAGACGGCCCGCGGCCTGCACGCGGCCCACCTGGCCGGGGTCGTGCACCGCGACGTCAAGCCGGGCAACATCCTCATCGCACGCTCGGGCAAGGTGAAGATTACGGACTTCGGCGTCTCGCTCGCCGCCGACCAGAAGACGATGACCGCGACCGGCATGGTCATGGGAACGGCGCAGTACCTCTCGCCCGAGCAGGCCGTCGGACGCCCCGCGACGCCGCTGTCCGACCTGTACTCGCTCGGCGTCGTCGCCTACGAGGGTCTGGCCGGCAAGCGGCCCTTCACCGGCCCGACGGCCGTCGACATCGCGGTCGCGCACGTCAACGACCCGGTGCCGCCCCTGCCCTCCTCGGTCGACAAGAAACTCGCCGCCCTGGTGCTGCGGCTGCTGTCCAAGGAGCCGACGGAGCGTCCCGCGTCCGGCGAGGAGCTCGCGGGCCTGCTCGACCGGCTCATGCCGCAGACACCCCCGTCCGGTGTCGCGGTGCTGGTCTCCAAGCCGACCCGCGCCCGCGAGGAGCGACGCACCGCCACCGCGACCCGGACCTCGCCGGACGCGTCGGCACCGGCCGCCGCACCGGCGGGCCCCGGCGCGCCGCCGTCGTACCCGCCGTCGCGGCGCGAACGCGCCGGCCGCCCCGCGGTCGACCAGGGCACGCGCCGCAACCGCCACGTGATGCCCGCCGAGCGCGTGTCGGACGGTGCACTGACCGCCGCCGTCGCGTGGGTGCGGCGCCTGCGGCTGCCGCTCGTCGCGCTCGTGCTGGTGCTCGTCGCCCTCCTGGGCGCGGCGCTCGCCGACAGGCTCCTGGGCTCCGGCCCGGATGGTTCCACCGTCGGCCTGCTGGCCGCCGAGTACCCTCATGGCGGCCCACCAGGTGGGATGATCGCCGCAGAACCGACCCGGGACGGCACGTCCGTCCCGGCGGCAGACGGAGCCCCGGCACGCGCCGCGGGTCCGCGACCGACGGAAGTGAAGGACTCCTAGTGGTGGACGACGGATCGCGCATCCTCGCCGGCAGGTACCAGGTCGGCGAGCTCATCGGCCGCGGCGGCATGGCCGAGGTGCACATCGGGCACGACACGCGCCTGGGACGCACCGTCGCCATCAAGATCCTGCGCTCGGACCTGGCCCGCGACCCCTCCTTCCAGGCGCGGTTCCGCCGCGAGGCGCAGTCGGCGGCCGCCCTCAACCACCCCGCCATCGTCGCCGTGTACGACACCGGCGAGGACGTGTTCACCGAGCCGTCGGGCAACGTCGCGCACGTGCCGTTCATCGTCATGGAGTACGTCGAGGGCCACACCGTGCGGGACATCCTGCGCGACGGCCACGCCGTGCCCATCGACGAGGGCATCGAGATCACGGCAGGTGTGCTCTCGGCGCTCGAGTACTCGCACCACGCCGGGATCGTGCACCGCGACATCAAGCCCGCGAACGTCATGATCACGCCCACGGGCGCGGTCAAGGTCATGGACTTCGGCATCGCGCGGGCCGTGGCCGACTCGGCCGCGACCATGACGCAGACCCAGGCGGTCATCGGCACGGCGCAGTACCTGTCCCCCGAGCAGGCCCGCGGCGAGCAGGTCGACACGCGCTCCGACCTGTACTCCACCGGCTGCCTGCTGTTCGAGCTGCTCACGGGCCGCCCGCCGTTCGTCGGCGACTCCCCCGTCGCGGTCGCGTACCAGCACGTCCGGGAGATCCCGCCCGTCCCCAGCTCGATCGCCTCCGACCTGCCCGAGACGCTCGACCGCATCACGCTCAAGGCGCTGGCCAAGGACCGCGACGCCCGGTACTCGACCGCGGCGGAGTTCCGCGCGGACCTCGAGGCCGTGCTGCGCGGCGGGCAGGTCAACGCCCCCACGGTCGGCGCCGCCCTGGCCGCCGTCCCGTCGGGCGACACCACGCAGATCATGGCCCCGCCGGTCGCGACGACGCAGGCCATGCCGCCCGCGACCGCGCCCTGGGGTGCGACGGGTCTGGCGACCTCGACCGACCCGCAGCTGCCGGAGGACGAGGAGGAGAAGAAGCGGCCCTGGCTCATCTGGGTGCTCGCGGTTGTCGCCCTGCTCGCCGTCGGCGGCATCGTCTTCGCGCTCATGCAGGGCAACGACGCGGAGGTCGCGACGACGGTCGACGTGCCCGCGGTCGCCGGGCTCCCGCAGGACGAGGCGTTCGACCGCATCCGGGGGGCGGACCTGCTCCCGACACCGGCGCAGGAGGCCAGCGACCTCGAGGCGGGGCTCGTGATCCGCACCGACCCGCCCGAGGGCACGCCGGTGGACCAGGAGACCGAGGTCACCGTCTACATCTCGACCGGCCCGGCTGAGGTGACGGTCCCGAACGTCACCGACAAGACCGAGGCCGACGCCGTCCAGATCCTCGAGGACGCGGGACTCACGGTGTCACCGACGCGCCAGTACGAGGATCACCCGACGATCGCGAAGGGGCACGTCACGAAGACGGAGCCCGCCGCCGACTCGGCCGTCGAGGCCGGATCCACCGTCACCCTCTTCGTCGCGTCCGGCACCGTCGTGGTCCCCAACGTCACGGGCAAGAACATCGAGGTCGCGACCGAGGAGCTCGCCGCCGTCGGCCTGCGCGTGAACTCCACGGGCGTCGAGTCCACGGAGCCCGAGGGCAACGTGGTCTCGCAGGACCGCGCCGAGGGCGACATCGTGCCGCAGGGCACCACGATCAACCTCGGCGTCGCGGAGCCCGCGAGCACCGCCACCGTGCCGTCGAACCTGCGCGGCATGTCCTACGAGCAGGCGGTCGCGGCCCTGGCCGCGGTCGGGCTGACGAACGTCGTGCGGGAGGACGTGCAGTCCGACGACCCGCCCGGCACCGTCGTGTCGTCCGACCCCAGCGGTGGCACCCAGATCGCCAAGGAGCAGCAGGTCAAGCTGCGCGTCGCGCGCGCGGCGGGCGGCGGCAGCAGCCCGACGCCGTCGGTGTCGGCACCCCCGTCCGGGAACAACGGCAGGGACGACTGACGGGCCCGGCCCCTCGCGACGAACGCCCCCGGCCGGTCGGCCGGGGGCGTTCGTACGTCGGGTCGCGGACCCGGCTGCCGTCAGAGGCGGACGAGCGGGTGCAGCCCCTGCGACCGCTCGACGGCGTCCGTCGCGCCGCACACCTGCAGCCAGTTGGCCAGCAGACGGTGACCGCCCTCGGTGAGCACGGACTCGGGGTGGAACTGCACGCCGTGCAGCGGCAGGTCGCGGTGCTGCAGGCCCATGATGATGCCGTTGGTGCGCGCGGTGACGACCAGCTCGTCGGAGAACGTGCCGTCGACGACGGCCAGCGAGTGGTAGCGCGTCGCCGTGAAGGGCGTCGGCAGGCCGTCGAGGACGCCCTGGCCGTCGTGCTCGACGGGGCTCGTCTTGCCGTGCATGAGCTCGGGTGCGTGCGTCACGGTGCCGCCGAACACCTCGCCGAGCGCCTGGTGGCCCAGGCACACGCCCAGCATCGGCGTCCCGGCGGCGGCGCAGTCCCGGATGACCTGGATGCTCGCGCCCGCGTCGGCCGGCGTACCGGGGCCGGGCGACACGAGGACGCCGTCGTACCCGGCGCGCTCGGCCGGCGGCGGCACGGCGTCGTTGCGCACCACCTCCGTCTTGGCCCCGAGCTGGTCGAGGTAGCCGACGATCGTGTAGACGAACGAGTCGTAGTTGTCGACGACGAGGATCCGCGTCATCCCTCACCCACCGTGGTCTCGTTGAAGGGCATGAACGGCGCGATCGCCGGGTACACCCACAGGAAGCACGCCACGAGGACACCCGCGGCGAGCAGGGCCGAGATCAGCAGGCGCACGAGCGTCGGGCCCGGCAGGTGCCGCCACAACCATCCGTACATCATGAGCCTCCCGTCGTCGTCCGCCCAGCCCGGTCCCGCCTGCCGGTCACGTAGCGCCGCCCGACAGGTCGAGCTGCCCGGACTCGACCGCGTCGGCGATCTCCGCGGGGACACCGTCGGCGACCGGCGCCCAGTAGTCGAGCACACCGTGCACGACGTACCGCTCACGTGCCGAGAACATCGGGTGGCAGGTCGTCAGCGTGATGTACCGCTCGGTGGGCTCGACGCCCTCCTGGTTGGGCACGGGCCAGATGACGCGCACGTCGCGCGGCAGCACGACCTCCGTCGCCGTCGCCTTGTACACGTACCAGGTGTCCTTCGTGCGCACGATCAGCGCGTCGCCGATCTGCAGCTCCTCGATGCGGTTGAACGGCTTGCCGAACGTCACGCGGTGGCCGGCGAGCGCGAAGTTGCCGACGCCGCCCGGCATGGCCGTGCCCTCGTAGTGGCCGATACCCAGGACGTCGAGCACGGTCGGGCGGTCGGTGCCCTGCGAGATCGGGCGCAGCTGCTCGCCGGCCCACCGGGGCGTCATGAAGTGCGCGATCTGCTCGGCGTGGCCGGGCTCCTCCATGACGGGCGGCTCGTCGCGCCGCGGCTCGGCGATCCGCACGCCGCCGTCGTCGGCCGGAGGCGGCGGCGCGAAGTCCATCTCCCGCACGATCTCGGCCTGCACGGCATTGCCCTCGACGTCCGTCCACCACAGCTGCCACACGAGGAAGCCGAGCAGCAGGATGCCGATGGTGATGAGCAGCTCGCCGATCACGCCGATCACGCCGTACACGAGCCGCGAGGCCCGCGACCTGCCTGCGGTGCGGACGTGGGTGGGCGGGCGCGCGACGACGCGGGGCGTGCTCACAGGCCACCCTCGGCGTCCCGCGCGGCGTCGCCCGCCGCGGCGGGGACGGGCTCGTCGGTCGCCGCGGCGGGCAGACCGGGCAGGACCTCGACGTCGTCGGGCACGCGGGCCCAGCTCAGCTCGGTCGCGCCGGAGTACGCGGGCAGCTCGACGCTCGCGCGGTCCTCGACGCTCCACCCGAGCCCCAGCTCGCCCGCGTCACGCACGTAGCTGCGCACGGCGGTGTCCGCCTCGAGCGCGGCCCGCAGGCGCTCCGGGTCACCGATGACCGTGATGACGAACGGCGGGGAGTACATGCGGCCGTGCAGCCGCAGGACGTTGCCCTGGCACTGGACGCCGGTGGTGGACACGACGCGCTGGTCCATGAGGCCCATCGCCTCCGCCCCGCCGGCCCACAGGGCGTTCATGACGGACTGGATGTCCTGCTGGTGGACGACGAGCAGGTCCGGGTTCATGTCCTCGCGCCGGACGTCGACGGGCGCGTCGTCGAGCGTCACCGTCAGCCCCTGCCCGCTGACGGGGACCGAGCCGCCCTCGACGAGGTCGCCGGGGGGTGCCGTCACCGACGGGCGGCCCGCGAGCGTGTTCTGCTCGGCGGTGAGGCTCTCGACCTGCGAGCGCAGCTGGTCGACCTCGCCGGACAGCCGCTCGACGGTGAGGGCCTGCTTCTGCGTGAGCTCGCGCAGGTCCTGCGGGTGGCGCTGCGCGTCGTCGTCGGTGCCGCGCGCGTTGACCGTGAACATCAGGCCGGAGAGCCCGAGCACCAGCCCCACGGAGACCGCACCCCGGCCCAGGCTCTGGCGGCGGGTCCGGGGCGTGCCGACGTCGGCGGTCGATGGCATGGCCCCTCCCTCCGCGTCGGCCGCACGGGCGGCGGGACGACAGCACTACGCTAGGTCACGTTCGGCGCACGCCGACACCGGTCCGCAGGTCGACGACACCAGGGGCACCCGGACGGCCCACCGTACCGACGGTCCCGGTGACGACGAAGCCGCCCCTGCTCACCGCACCGTCGCAGACAGGAGCCACGCCCGTGCCCGAGTCCAAGTCGCGCAAGAAGGCGACGTACACCCCGCCGCCGTCCAAGGCCGCCGCACCGAAGCCTCTTCCGCGCTGGTTCCTGCCCGTGTCCCTCGGGCTGATGATCCTCGGGCTCCTCTGGCTGGTCGTGACCTACCTGTCCCCCGGGGCTGCGTACCCGGTCCCCGGGATCGGCCAGTGGAACCTCGCGGTCGGCTTCACGATCATCATCGTCGGCTTCGGCATGCTCACGCGCTGGCGCTGACCAGGCCCGCACGACGCGCCGCGCGGGGCCCGGGCCGAGGTTTCAGGTGGTTCCTACCCACAGCCTCGTCCACAACGGGCCCCGTTGGTCGTCCACAGGCGGTGCACATACCTGTGGAAAACTACACCGGTGTAATTCCACAGCTGTGAGTAACTCTGGGGAGCGGCCTGCCGGTGCGCACCGACGAGGTCACACGAGCCCGTAGGCCGTGTACATCGCCCAGGTCGCGCCGAGCAGGACGACCAGGAGCGCGGCCGGGGCGGCCCAGCCCACGAGCGCCCGGCGGTCCCGCGGCGCGTAGGCGTAGGCGGCGCCCAGGAGCGCCCCGACGACCAGCCCGCCGAGGTGCGCCTGCCAGGCGATGCCGGGCAGGACGAACCCGAGGACGCCGTTGAGGACGAGGATCCCGATGATGGAGCCCGCGTCCCGGCCCGTGCGCCGCAGCACGACGAGGACGGCCCCGAACATGCCGAACACGGCCCCCGAGGCGCCGACCATGGCGGTGGTCCACGTGTCGGTCGCGGGTGCGAGCAGCACCGCCCCCACCGAGCCCCCCAGCGCGCTGACCAGGTACAACGTGGCGAACCTCGCGCGGCCGAGGGTCGACTCGAGGTACGGACCGACCATCCACAGCGCGAACATGTTGAACAGGATGTGGAAGACCTGGCCGGGTGAGTGCAGGAACGCGGCCGTGAGGAAGCGCCACGGCTCGAAGGCACCGGCGACCGGGCTGAACGCCCAGCGCGAGGTCCACCCGGTCACGACGAGCTGCAGCACGTAGGACACCACGCACAGCCCGATGATCGTCAGCGTGACGACCGGGCGCCCGCCGCGGACCCGTCCGCCCAGGACGGTGCGCCCCTGGGGGGACGTGCGCGCCGCCTCGGCGACACAGTCGACGCAGTGCACGCCCACCGCCGCGGGCCGCTGGCACTCGGGGCACGCCGGCCGGCCGCACCGCTGGCACCGGACGTAGGACACCCGGTCGGGGTGGCGCGGGCACACGGGCGCCTGCTCCCCGCCCGGGAGGCCGGGCGACCCCGCGACGGGGCCGCCCGGCACGTCAGGGACGCTGATGTCAGCCCTCCACCGTGATGGACGTGATCGTGACGTCCTGCACCGGGCGGTCGCCGGGGCGCGTCGGCGTCGAGGCGATCGCGTCGACGACCTTGCGGCTCTCCTCGTCCGCGACCTTGCCGAAGATCGTGTGCTTGCCGTTGAGCCACGTCGTGGCGGCGACGGAGATGAAGAACTGCGAGCCGTTGGTGCCGCCGACCTTGCCCGTCACCGGGTTCAGCTGCTTGCCCGCGTTCGCCATCGCGAGCAGGTAGGGCTCGGAGAACGTGAGCTCGGGGTGGATCTCGTCGTCGAACTGGTAGCCCGGGCCGCCGCGGCCGTTCCCGAGCGGGTCGCCGCCCTGGATCATGAAGTCGGGGATGACGCGGTGGAACACGACGCCCGAGTACAGCGGGTCGGTGCGGGGCGCGCCCGTGGACGGGTCGGTCCACTCCTTGGTCCCCTGCGCGAGGCCGACGAAGTTCTCGACGGTGCGCGGTGCGTGGTTCTCGAAGAGCTCGACCCGGATGTCACCGGCTGACGTGTGGATGGTCGCGAACATGGGTCCAGTCTGGCACCCGGTACCGACGGTGCGCCCCGCCACCTGAGGGATTCGCCGCTGGCGAACCACCCGCAAGCACCGGGCACGACGGCCCGGACAGTGGCAGAGTGTGAGGTCAGGACGTCGCACGACCAGTCGAGACCAGCCGAACCAAGCCGAGACAGCGCGGGAGTGGCACATGACCCATCGTCCGAAGATCGACGTGGACACCGAACGCCTCAAGACACAGGCGGCCGTCATCGGCGCCTCGCTCGCCGACGGCGCGAAGGATGCCGCCGGCCGGGCCGGTGACGCCGCGGGGTACGCCAAGGAGTGGACGACGCCACGGGTCGAGGCGTTCGTGGCCTGGCTGCTCCCCCACGTCGACCACCTGTACAAGGAGAGCGTCAAGAACGCGGCTCCCCAGGTCGAGAAGGCGGCACGCAGGGCGACCCCCGCGATCGACACCGCGCACGACAAGCTGGTCGACGAGCTGATCCCCCGGCTCGTCGCGGCCGTGAACGAGGCCGCGGCGAAGGCCGGTGCGCAGGCGGAGATCGCCGCGACGGCCGCCGCCGGCCAGGCCGGCAAGCACTCCAAGAAGCTGGCCAAGGCGGCGAAGAAGGCCGCCAAGGAGGCCGCGAAGTCCGACCGCAAGGGCTCGGGCGCCAAGGTGTTCTGGATCGTCGCCGGTCTCGCCGGTGCGGGTGCCGCGGCGTTCGCCTGGATGCGCTCGCGCTCGACGACGGACCCGTGGGCCGAGCCGTGGGAGCCCGCCGACCCGATCGGCAGCGAGTCGCTCAAGGCGCGCGCGCAGACCGCCGTCGGTGACGCCGCGGACGCCGTCGGTGAGGCCGCCGGTGCCGCCGTCGCCAGGAGCCGGGAGGCCGCCGAGGCGGTCGCGCAGGCGACCGAGGACCTGAGCGACAAGGCCAAGGAGGCCGGTCAGGCGGCGCAGGAGACGGCCCGCAAGGCCACCCGCCGCTCGGCTCCCAAGAAGCTCGACGACGGGGCGACGCCGGAGGAAGGTACCGACAGCCCCGCCTGATCCGCACGAAGGCCCCGGCCCGTCCGACGACGGTCCGGGGCCGGTGTGCGTCGCGCCTAAATGTTTCGGGCATAGACAGCCCGTGTGCCGCGTCAGCACGATCAGCGGCGGGCCCCCACCCAGGTACGACGTCGCCGTCGTCCCCGGCGCTGGCGCCCGTGGGAGCGCTCCACCGGTGCTCGTCCGCCGTCTGAAGGGTCGTGCCATGCCCCGCACCTCCGCCCGCCGCGCGCGCAGCCGCGCGGTGTGGGCCGGCGCCGCCGTCGTCGCGGTCGTCGCCGGAGCCGTCACCCTGCCCGCGCAGGCCGCACAGGCCGCGCCGGCGTACAACTACGCCGAGGCGCTCCAGAAGTCGATGTTCTTCTACCAGGCGCAGCGCTCGGGCGACCTGCCGGCCGACTACCCGGTGTCGTGGCGCGGCGACTCGGGCATGGACGACGGCAAGGACGTCGGCAAGGACCTCACGGGTGGCTGGTACGACGCGGGCGACCACGTGAAGTTCGGCCTGCCGATGGCGTTCACCGCGACGATGCTCGCGTGGGGCGCGATCGAGAGCCCCGCGGGCTACACGCAGGCCGGCCAGACCGACGAGCTGCGTGACAACCTGCGCGCCGTCAACGACTACTTCGTCAAGGCGCACACGGCGCCCAACGAGCTGTACGTGCAGATCGGCAAGGGCGACGACGACCACAAGTGGTGGGGACCCGCCGAGGTCATGACGATGGCCCGCCCGTCGTACAAGATCAGTGCCTCGTGCCCCGGCTCGGACGCCGCCGCCGAGACGGCCGCCGCGATGGCGTCGGCGTCGATCGTCTTCAAGGGCTCGGACTCCGCGTACGCCGCCACGCTGCTCACGCACGCCAAGCAGCTCTACTCGTTCGCCGACACCTACCGCGGCAAGTACTCCGACTGCGTCACCGACGCCCAGTCGTTCTACAAGTCGTGGTCCGGCTACCAGGACGAGCTCGTGTGGGGCGCGTACTGGCTCTACAAGGCCACGGGCGACGCGACGTACCTGACGAAGGCCGAGTCGGAGTACGACAAGCTCAGCAACGAGAACCAGACGACGACCAAGTCCTACAAGTGGACGGTCGCGTGGGACGACAAGTCGTACGCCACGTACGCGCTGCTCGCGATGGAGACGGGCAAGCAGAAGTACGTCGACGACGCCAACCGCTGGCTCGACTACTGGACCGTCGGCGTCAACGGCGCCAAGGTCACCTACTCCCCCGGCGGCATGGCCGTGCTCGACTCGTGGGGTGCGCTGCGGTACGCGGCCAACACCTCCTTCGTCGCGCTGGTCTACTCCGACTGGCTGACGGACACGACGCGCAAGGCGCGCTACCACGACTTCGGCGTCCGCCAGATCAACTACGCGCTGGGCGACAACCCGCGCAAGGCCTCGTACGTCGTCGGCTTCGGCGCCAACCCGCCGAAGAACCCGCACCACCGCACGGCGCACGGCTCGTGGCTCGACTCCCTGAAGGACCCGGTCGAGACGCGGCACGTGCTGTACGGCGCGCTCGTCGGCGGCCCGGGCTCGGCCAACGACGCCTACACGGACGACCGCGGCGACTACGTCGCCAACGAGGTCGCCACCGACTACAACGCCGGGTTCACCAGCGCGCTGGCCTACCTGACGGGCGAGTACGGCGGCACCCCGCTGGCGGGCTTCCCCACCGCGGAGAAGCCCGACCAGGACCAGTTCTTCGTCGAGGCCAAGCTCAACCAGCCGCAGTCCGGCGCGTTCACCGAGGTCAAGGCCATCATCCGCAACCGCTCGGCCTTCCCGGCCCGGTCGCTGACCAACGCCTCCATCCGGTACTGGTTCACGCTCGACGAGGGCGTCCCCGCCTCGAGCCTGTCCGTCTCGACCAACTACACCGAGTGCGGCAGCCAGCCCGCCGCGGTCAAGCACGCGTCCGGCTCGCTGTACTACGCGGAGATCGGCTGCGCGGGGCAGAACATCCACCCCGGCGGCCAGTCGCAGCACCGTCGCGAGATCCAGTTCCGCGTCCAGGGCACGCTGCAGTGGAACGCGACCAACGACCCGTCGTTCGCCGGGCTGCCCGCCACGGGCGACCCCGTGAAGACCACGGGCATCACGCTCCACGAGGGCAGCACGCTGCTGTGGGGCACGGTGCCCGACGGCACGGTCGGCCCGACCCCGACCCCGACCCCGACGGCGACGGCCACGCCGACCCCCACGGTCACGCCCACCCCGACCCCCACGCCGAGCGTCACGCCCGCCCCGGTGGGCTCACCGCGCAACCTCGCGGTCCGGCTCCGCAGCCTGGGGACGGTCGACGCGACGTGGGACGCCCCGAGCACCGGTGCGGCGGTCGTCGGGTACGACGTCGAGGTGGTCGGCGGGCAGTCCCTGCGGGTGACCGACCGCTCCGCGACGTTCTACGACCTGCGCAACGGCACGTACGTGCTGCGGGTGCGGGCCGTCGCCGCAGGTGGTCTCACGTCGCCCTGGGTGACGACCGGGTTCGAGGTCGTCGACGGGTTCCCGACGGCCTCCCCGACGTCCACGCCCACCTCCACACCCACCCCGACGCCGACCTCCGGCCCCGCGACGTGCGCCGTCACGTACTCCGCGAACAGCTGGAGCTCCGGCTTCACCGCATCGGTCCGGCTGAAGAACACGGGCTCGACGCCGCTGACCTGGTCGCTGACGTTCGACCTCACGGCCGGGCAGCAGCTCCAGCAGGGCTGGAGCGCGACGTGGTCGCAGACGGGCACCCGGGTCACGGCCACCGGCGCGGCGTGGAACACCACGCTGGCTCCGGGCGCGTCGGTCGACCTCGGCTTCAACGGCTCGCACACCGGCCAGAACCCGGCCCCGACGTCGTTCGCCGTGAACGGCGCGACCTGCGCGACAGGGTAGCCACAGACGGGTCCCGGTCCGGCTCGACCCCCGACGTCGCCGGACCGGGACCGATCCACCACCCGGACGGGCGCCCCGCTGCGCCCGTCCGGGGCGGGGCGTCCGACGCGGGGGCGGTCGGACGCCGCACGAGGGCGTCGCGTGCTGCACGCGACGCCCTCGTCGCGTGCCCGGCCGCGTTCCCGGGACGTCCCGTGTTGACGCGGCGCGGCGCGACCGGAACGCTGCGGGGAGTGAGCGACAGCCCTCTCCCCCCGCCGCCCTCGGCCGGCCTCTCGGACGTCGACATCTGGCCCCTGACGGGCCTGCGGGTCACGTGCGGGGACCTCGAGCTGCGGGCCCCCGACGACCGCATGCTGCTCGACGTGGCCCGGCTCGCGGCTCAGGGCGTCCACGCCCCGGACTACATGCCGTTCCTCGTCCCGTGGACGCGCGGCACGCCGGTGCAGGTCGCCCGCAGCGTCATGACGTACCAGTGGGGCCTGCGCCAGCGCACGACCCCGGCGGACTGGGCGATCGAGCTCGCGGTGGTCCGTGACGGGCAGCCGCTGGGCATGCAGGGCCTGTACGCCAAGGACTTCCTGGTCACGCGCACCGCGGAGACGGGCTCGTGGCTGGGGCTGCGCCACCAGCACGGCGGCATCGGGACGCGCATGCGCCTGCTCGTGCTGCACCTGCTGTTCGAGGGGCTCGACGCGCGCCACGCGACGAGCTCGGCGTTCGTCGACAACCCGGGCTCGTCCGGGGTGAGCCGCAAGATCGGTTACCGCCCCAACGGCGTGCTGCACCAGGCGCGCGAGAACGGCCCGGTCGACAGCCAGCTGTTCGTCCTCGACCGCGCCGACTGGGACGCCCGCCGTGACGAGCTGCGGCTCGAGGTGACCATCGAGGGCCTGGCGCCCGTCCGGGAGCAGCTCGGCATGGTGTGACGCACCGATCCCCCGCCGTCCCGCCCGCTGGGGCCGGTCCGGGAGTACCGTCCCGTCATGCTGCTCGCCGACCTGCAGTCCCGGGTGCGTATCGCACTGACCACGACGCTCGTCGACGAGTGGACGCTCGTCGCTCCCTCCGCCGGCACGAGCCGGCCGTCGGAGCGGACGATCTCGTTCCACCTCGGCTGGGCCCTGCAGGGCACCATCGAGAGGTCGTGGGACGTCGACGCCGACTACGACCGCTCCGGCATGGTCCTGGAGTCGTCCGTGCGCCTCAACGGGCCCACGGTGCGTCCGCCGCACCTGATCGTGCACCAGCGCGGCAGGCTCGGCCCCGAGCACAACCTGCTGCTGGTCGAGCTGACGGCGGACGCCGCCGGCGCGGCCACCGGGGCGGCGGACCTCGCGGTCGCCCAGGCCGTCCAGCGCCGGTTCGGCTACCGCTACGCGGTCGTGCTCGACCTGCGGCTGCGCGAGGACGCGGCGACCGCGGACGTGCGCCCCCACTGGCACTGGGCGACCCTCGAGGAGGGTGCCGTCACCGACGAGCCGGTGACTGTCTACACCGACGACGTCCTCGCGGGTCTCGTCGAGCGGGCCCGGCGCGGCGTGCGCCGCTGACGCGACCGGGCGCGGGCGGGGACGACGAAGGCCGCACAGCGAGTCGCTGTGCGGCCTTCGGGGTGCTCGTGGTCAGAGCGGACGGATGTCCGACGCCTGCAGGCCCTTGGGGCCCTGCGTGACCTCGAACTCGACCTGCTGGTTCTCCTCGAGCGTGCGGAAGCCGCCCGTGGAGACGATCGCGCTGAAGTGCGCGAAGACGTCAGCGGAGCCGTCCGAGGGGGCGATGAAGCCGAAGCCCTTCTCAGCGTTGAACCACTTAACGGTGCCGGTGGCCATGGTGTCTTCTTTCGTAGAACCTTCCGGCACGCTGGTGCGGCGCCGGTTGCCGCGCCCCGAGGGGCGCAGACGATGGAGGGTCGACGTGCGACGCGCTCGGGGTGAGCTCGTGCGGGTCGGTGCCAGGAGGCACGTCGCACGGTCGAACGTCGGAGCCACGCCCACGTGCCGCGTCCAGCGGTCGTGGGCATGGAAGCCGTCGGGGTGGCGGACGATCAAGCCGGCGTACTCGCCACCGACGGTGCCGACCCACAGGTCGTCATCGGCAGGGCGCCATACGGCGGCCGGTCCGGAGGTCGCGCTCGCCGTTGCTACGGCTGAGGGACGCTCGATGATGGTGTGTGTGATGTTCTCTGCTCTTTCGCTCCGCACCCGGTTGGGCGGAGATCCTGATCCTGACCGGCAGCGAGCTGCCGGGTGCGCATGGTCCTCGCTTCGATGCTGAGGCCCGAAGTGCGCCGCGGAGGTATTCGCGCGGCATGTCGCAGTGACGACTGTACACGATGCTGCGGCAATCTCGTGACGGTCCTCGGCGAGCCAGCATCTCCTGGCCCGCCGAGGACCGTGTTCGCGCAGGTCAGGGCGCTGTCACCCCTTCACACACACGATCGTGCGCAGCCGCGCGACGACCTCCACGAGGTCCTCCTGGGCAGCGATCACCTGGTCCAGGTCCTTGTAGGCGCCCGGGATCTCGTCGAGCACCCCGGCGTCCTTGCGGCACTCCACGCCCGCGGTCTGCTCCGCCAGGTCGTCGAGCGTGTACGTCCGCTTGGCCGCGTTGCGCGACATCCGCCGCCCCGCACCGTGGGACGCCGACCAGTACGACACCGGGTTGCCGAGGCCCCGCACGATGTACGAGCCCGTGCCCATCGACCCCGGGATGAGCCCCAGGTCACCGGCGCCGGCCCGGATCGCGCCCTTGCGGGTCACGACGAGGTCCGCACCGTCGATGTGCTCGGTCGTGACGTAGTTGTGGTGGACGTTCGCGACCTCCTCGAACGTCACCTCACGCCCTGCGAACGTCGCCCGCACGGCGTCGACGAACAGCGTCATCATCACCGCCCGGGACCGCGCCGCGTACTCCTGCGCCCACCACAGGTCGTGGAGGTAGGCGTCCATCTGCGGCGTCCCGGCCAGCAGGACGGCGAGGTCCCGGTCCACGAGGCCCTGGTTGTGGGGCAGGTCCTTCGCGACGGCGACGTGCACCTCTGCGAGCGACTTGCCGATGTTCCGCGACCCCGAGTGCAGCTGCAGCCACACGACGTCGTCCAGGTCGAGGCAGACCTCGAGGAAGTGGTTGCCGCCACCCAGCGAGCCCAGCTGCCGGCGTGCCCGCGTCTCCAGGTCCCGGACCCGCGGGCTCAGGCCGTCGAAGCGCGCCCAGAAGGCCTCGGCGCCCGCCAGCGCCTCGGCCGTGCGGGCCCGAGCGCCGATCGGCCGCAGGCGCCGCAGGTCCACGGCCTCGTCGTGGGACCGGAACCCGACCGGGACCCGTGCCTCGACGGCCGACCGCAGCGCGCGCAGGTCGTCGGGCAGGTCGGACGCGGTCAGCGACGTGCGGACGCCGATCATGCCGCACCCGATGTCGACGCCCACGGCGTTGGGGGAGACCGCGTCGCGCATCGCGATGACCGAGCCCACCGTCGCGCCCTTGCCGAGGTGCACGTCCGGCATGACCCGGACCCCGTGCACCCACGGCAGGGACGCGATGTTGCGCAGCTGCTGCAGCGCGGCCGGCTCGACGTCGTGCTCGTGCGCCCACATCAGCGTGGGCGCGGCCGCGCCGCGCAGCTCGACGGGGAACGTGCTGGTCATGACATCCCTCCTCGGGACGGTCGACCCGGGGTCGCCGGGAACGTGGGAGCGCGGCGGAGGTTGCCACCGAGCCGTGAGGAGGGTGCCCGCTGCACGCCCGGACGGCACGCTGTTTTCCTCGACGCGCAGCCGCCGCTCGGGATGCAGGATGGGGCGCGGACTGTGAGTCTCGATACCGGGACGACCGGGGAGGCGACGTGACGGACGGCAGGAGCGAGAGGCTGGTGCTCTCGGACGCGGACGCGGGGCTGCCCGTGAGCCGGCCACCCGAGGGGTTCGCCCCCGTGCGCGAGTGGGCGCTGGCCTCGACCGCCCAGCTGCGCACCCTGCGTCACGAGCTGGCGGGGGAGATCGGCGCCGGGAGCACCGTGGCCCCCCAGGACCTCGAGGCGACGCCGGACAAGCTCGTCCTCATCGCCACGGAGCTCGCGGCCAACGCGCTCACGCACGGTCTGCCGCCGACGATCGTCACCCTGTCCGGGTCCGAGGACCAGTGGCTGATCGACGTCGCGGACCGCGACCCCGAGTCCGAGCCCGTGTACGCGGGCGCCCGCATCACGGGTGCGGGCGGGCTGGGCCTGCACCTGGCGCGCCGGCTGTCGCTCGACGTCGGCTGGTACTCGACCGAGCGGACCAAGAACATCTGGGCGACGTTCTCCGTCTGAGCACCGCCCGGGCCGATCTCCCGCCAGGACGCGGAACGGCGCAGGACACGAGGTCCTGCGCCGTCCGACACGTGGAGCCAAGGGGACTCGAACCCCTAACCCCCTGCTTGCAAAGCAGGTGCGCTACCAATTGCGCCATGGCCCCTGGTGGCCCCGGGTCACTCGAAGGTGTCGGTGACCTCGGCCCAGAGGTCCCGCTCGTCACGGTCCTCCGCGTACTTCTGCCAGGCGACGTAACCGACGGCCGCGACCGCGGCCAGCAGCAGGAGCTTCTTCATCGGATCCCCCGGTTCGGGTGGGTGCCGGCATTCCGCGGTACGAGGCTGCGTACCAGCAGCGTGGGCCTAACAGGACTTGAACCTGTGACCTCTTCCTTATCAGGGAAGCGCTCTAACCGTCTGAGCTATAGGCCCGTGACGCGTCCACCGGATCGGTCCCTGGCGGGGGACCAGCACCGGTGGGCGCGACGGTCGAGACTACCCCAGCCGGGGCGCCGCGCCCAAACCGGCGGGCACCGGCCCGCGGGGGAGTCCGGGACGAGGCCCGGAAGGGGTCACTCGTCCGTCATCGTCACGGTCACGCCGCCGACGAGCGCCGCCACGATGTTGTAGAGGAAGGCGCCGATCGTCGCGAGCGCCGTCAGCAGGAAGACGTCGATGACGCCCACCAGCGTGGCGGCCGACACGGTCTTCTCGAACGAGACGTACGCGAGGATGTCGACCGGGCTCTCGGGGCCGACGACCTGGCGGACGAGCCCGTCGAGCTGCGAGAACACCTGCAGGCTGTCGAGCGTGAACCACACCACGATCGCCGCGACGACGATCATGACGCCGATCGCCACCGAGAGCAGGAACGCGAGCTTCATCACCGACCAGGGGTCGACACGGGAGATCGCGAGGCGGACGCGACGCGGGCCGCCGCCGACGGTGGGGATGCGGCCCGTCGCGGGGCGCGGGGTGGCCCCGGTGACGGGAGCCGTGGACCGCGGCGCGACACGCTCTGCGGTAGCGGCACCGGCGGTCGTCGGCGTCGTGGTCATGGGGGCGTCCTCGGTGCGGGGTCGGGTCAGCTGAGAGTACGCCCTGGAGAGCCCGGAACCAGTGACCCCCGCCGCCTTCTTCAGCCACACGGTCGTGGCGTCGACCGCCGTGACCAGGGGCGACGGCGGTTCGTCGTCGGTCTGCGCTTCACCCGCAGCCGGAGCTGGAGCGGGCAGCGGAGCCCTGGGCTGCTCGGCCGCCGGCGGCCGGGGACGCTCGTCCGTCCGCGGCCCCGACGGGACCGAGGTGCGTCCCGTCGACGAGGACGTCGTCGCGCCGCTGCGCACGTCGACCGAGTACGTGGGCGGGGCGGTGCCTTCGCCCGTACCGATCGACGACCACGAGCTGCCGCCGGCGTGCGCGGCCGCCTGCACCGCGCCCCCCGGGTCGCTCGTGCGGCCGCTGCCGCCCGTCACGGGCGGCGTGGGTCGCTTGCGCGGGGGGATCGAGGGGGGCGTGTCACTCATCAGTCCTCCGCGGGTCGGTCGCCGCTGTCAGGCACCGACCCGTCCGGGTCCGGTACGTCAGGGTTGGGCACGTTCTCGCCCACGGTACCGCCATCCACTTCGAGGTGTCGCTCGCTGTTTCGGGCGACGGCGATGATCCGGTCGTTCGCGTCGGGCTTCGCGAAGATGACGCCCTGGGTCGTGCGACCGGTCGCGTTCACCTCGGACGTCGCGGACCGCACGATCTTGCCGCGCTCCATGATGACGAGCACCTCGTCGTCCGGGTCGGTCACGAGCGCACCCACGAGGTCGCCGTTCGCCTCCGGCAGGTTCGCGACCTTGATGCCCAGGCCGCCGCGCCCCTGCTGGCGGTAGTTCTCGACCGTCAGCGCGGTGCGCTTGGCGATGCCGCCCTCGGTGACGGTGAACAGGAACGCGTCCTCGCGGACGACGTCCATCGCGAGCAGGTCGTCGGCATCGCGGAACTTCATGCCCGTGACGCCGCTGGTGGCGCGGCCCATCGGGCGCAGCGCGTCGTCGTTCGCGGTGAAGCGCACGGACTGGCCGCGCCGCGAGACGAGGATGACGTCCTGCGTGGAGTCGACCAGGCGGGCCGCGACGAGCTCGTCCGGACGGCCGTCCTCGTCCTCGCGCAGGTTGATGGCGATGACGCCGCCGCTGCGGTTCGAGTCGTACTCCGTCAGGCGGGTCTTCTTGACCAGACCACGCTTGGTGGCCAGGACGAGGTACTCGGCCTGCTCGTAGTCCTTGAGGTCGAGCACCTGGGCGATCTTCTCGCCCGGCTGGAACGCCAGCAGGTTGGCGACGTGCTGTCCCTTCGCGTCGCGCCCGGCCTCGGGCAGCTCGTACGCCTTGGCCCGGTACACGCGGCCCAGGTTCGTGAAGAACAGCAACCAGCGGTGCGTCGTCGTGACGAAGAAGTGGTCGACCAGGTCGTCCTCGCGCAGCTGCGCACCGCGCACGCCCTTGCCGCCGCGACGCTGCGCCCGGTACGCGTCGACGCGCGTCCGCTTGGCGTAGCCGCCGCGCGTGATAGTGACGACGACGTCCTCCTCGGCGATGAGGTCCTCGATCGAGACCTCGCCGTCGAAGGGGAGGATGCGGGTGCGCCGCTCGTCGCCGAACTTCTCGACGATGGTCGCGAGCTCTTCGCTGACGATCTGCCGCTGCCGCTCGGGGGAGGCGAGGATCGCGTTGAGCTCGGTGATGACCCCCTCGAGCTCGTCGTGCTTGTCGAGGATCTCCTGACGCTGCAGCGCGGCCAGCCGGCGCAGCTGCAGGTTGAGGATCGCCTGCGCCTGCAGCTCGTCGATGTCGAGGAGCTGCATCAGGCCGTTGCGTGCCTGCTCGGCGTCGGGGGAGCGCCGGATGAGCGCGATGACCTCGTCGAGCGCGTCGAGCGCCTTGAGGTACCCGCGGTAGATGTGGATGTCCTCCTCCGCCTTGCGCAGGCGGAAGCGCGTGCGGCGCTGGATGACGTCGATCTGGTGCGACGTCCAGTGCCGGACGAACGCGTCGATGCTCAGCGTGCGGGGGACACCGTCGACCAGCGCGAGCATGTTCGCGCCGAACGTGTCCTGCAGCTGCGTGTGCTTGTACAGGTTGTTCAGGACGACCTTGGCGACCGCGTCCCGCTTGAGGACGACGACGAGGCGCTGGCCGGCGCGGCCCGAGGTCTCGTCGCGGATGTCGGCGATGCCCTGGACGCGGTTCTCCTTGACGAGGTCCGCGATCTTCTTCGCCAGGGTGTCGGGGTTCACCTGGTACGGCAGCTCGGTGACGACCAGGCACTGGCGGCCCTGGATCTCCTCGACCTCGACGACCGCGCGCATGGTGATCGAGCCGCGGCCCGTGCGGTACGCGTCCTCGATGCCGCGCCGGCCCAGGATCGTGGCAGCCGTCGGGAAGTCGGGGCCCTTGATACGCGTCATGAGCTCCTCGAGGAGCTCCTCCTTCGACGCCTCCGGGTGCGCCAGGTGCCACTGCACCCCGTCGGCGACCTCGCGCAGGTTGTGCGGCGGGATGTTGGTGGCCATGCCGACGGCGATGCCCGCCGAGCCGTTGACCAGGAGGTTCGGGAACCGGGAGGGCAGGACGGCGGGCTCCTGCGTGTGCCCGTCGTAGTTGTCCTGGAAGTCGACCGCGTCCTCGTCGATGTCGCGGACCATCTCCATGGCCAGCGGCGCCATCTTGCACTCGGTGTACCGCGGCGCGGCGGCCGGGTCGTCACCGGGGGAGCCGAAGTTGCCCTGGCCGGACACCAGCGGGTAGCGCAGCGACCAGTCCTGCACCAGGCGGACGAGGGCGTCGTAGATCGCCGTGTCACCGTGCGGGTGGTACTTGCCCATGACGTCGCCGACGACGCGGCTGCACTTGGAGAACTGCCGGTCGGGGCGGTACCCGCCGTCGTACATCGCGTACAGCACGCGCCGGTGCACCGGCTTGAGGCCGTCGCGGACGTCCGGCAGCGCGCGGCCCACGATGACGGCCATCGCGTAGTCCAGGTAGGACCGCTGCATCTCGAGCTGCAGGTCCACCTGGTCGATACGGCCGTGCTCGATCTCGCCCGGGGTCTCGGTCACGTGCGGGTCACTCCAGTCGTCGGTGCCAGGTCGGTCGCGTCGCCGGGGTCACCGGCGGCGCGTCAGATGTCGAGGAAGCGGACGTCCTTCGCGTTGCGCTGGATGAACGCGCGACGTGCCTCGACGTCCTCGCCCATCAGCACCGTGAACGTCTCGTCGGCGGCGACGGCCTCGTCCAGCGTCACCTGCAGCAGGGTCCGGTGCTCGGGCGACATGGTCGTCTCCCAGAGCTCCGTGTAGTCCATCTCGCCCAGACCCTTGTACCGCTGGACGGCGTTCTCCTTGGGCAGCCGGCGGTTGTTCGCGCGGCCGTCCGCGATGACGGCGTCCCGCTCGCGGTCGGAGTACACGTAGTCGTGCGGCGCGTTGCTCCACTTGATGCGGTACAGCGGCGGCTGCGCCATGTAGACGAACCCGCCCGTGATGAGCTGCGGCATGTAGCGGAACAGCAGCGTCAGCAGCAGCGTGCGGATGTGCTGGCCGTCGACGTCGGCGTCGGCCATGAGCACGATCTTGTGGTACCGGAGGCGGGAGACGTCGAAGTCCTCGCCGATGCCGGTGCCGAACGCCGTGATCAGCGCCTGCACCTCCTGGTTGCCCAGGGCCTTGTCGAGCCGTGCCCGCTCGACGTTGAGGATCTTCCCGCGGATCGGCATGATCGCCTGCGTCCGCGGGTTACGGCCACGCACGGCCGAACCGCCGGCGGAGTCGCCCTCGACGATGAAGACCTCGCACTCGGCGGGGTTGTTGGACTGGCAGTCGCGCAGCTTGCCGGGCATCGAGTTCGACTCGAGCAGGCCCTTGCGGCGCGTCGCCTCACGGGCCTTGCGCGCCGCCATGCGGGCCGCGGCCGCCTGCATCGACTTGCGGATGACGTCCTTCGCCTCGACCGGGTGCGCGTCGAGCCACGCACCGAGCTGGTCGTTGACGACCTGCTGCACGAAGCGCTTGGCGTCGGTGTTGCCGAGCTTGGTCTTGGTCTGCCCCTCGAACTGGGGCTCACCGAGCTTCACGGAGACGACGGCCGTCAGACCCTCGCGGATGTCGTCACCCGTGAGGTTCTCGTCCTTCTCCTTGAGGATGTTCTTCTCCCGGGCGTACCGGTTCATCAGCGAGGTCATCGCCGCCCGGAAGCCCTCCTCGTGGGTGCCGCCCTCGGTCGTGGAGATGGTGTTGGCGAACGTGTGGACCGACTCGGAGTAGGCGGTCGTCCACTGCATCGCGATCTCGACGGAGATCCGCCGGGCGGTGTCCTCGGCCTCGAAGTCGATGACGTCGGGGTGCACGTGGTCGACCTTCTTGGCCGAGTTCAGGTGCTTCACGTAGTCGACGAGCCCGCCGTCGTACCGGTAGGTGACGTGACGCGCGACCGTCTCGGCCTTCTTGGTGTCCGCGTCGCCCGTGACCTCGTCCTCGGTGCCGGTGTGCGCGGGGCGCTCGTCCGTCAGCGAGATCTGCAGGCCCTTGTTGAGGAAGGCGTACTGCTGGAAGCGCGCGCGCAGGGTCTCGAAGTCGTAGTCGACGGTCTCGAAGATCGTCGGGTCCGCCCAGAACGTCTGCGACGTGCCGGTCTCGGTGGTCGCCTCGCCCTTGCGCAGGTCGCCCACGGGCTTGCCGCCGTCGGCGAAGTCCTGGCTCCAGACGTACCCGTCGCGCTTGACGACGGTCTCGACGCGCGAGGACAGGGCGTTGACCACGGAGATGCCGACCCCGTGCAGGCCGCCCGAGACCGCGTACCCCGCGCCGCCGAACTTGCCGCCGGCGTGCAGGATCGTCATGACGACCTGGACGGTCGGACGACCCTCGGTCGGGTGGATCGCGACGGGGATGCCGCGCCCGTTGTCGGTGACGCGGACGCCGCCGTCGGCCAGGATCGTGACGTCGATCGTGTCGCAGTACCCCGCCAGGGCCTCGTCGACCGAGTTGTCGACCACCTCGTAGACCAGGTGGTGCAGGCCGCGGGCCCCCGTCGAACCGATGTACATGCCGGGGCGCTTGCGCACGGCCTCGAGGCCCTCGAGGACGGTGATCGCGCTGGCGTCGTACGTGCCGTCGTCCGTCAGGCGCTCACGGAACGGGGTCGCCGCGACCTGCCCCTCGGTCGTCTCGTCGTGCGGGTCGCGAGGGGTGCTCTGGTCGGCCACGGGCAGCGGTTCTCCTCGAGAGCTCGATACGCGCCAGGCGCGTCGTGAGCGGCTGCGAACCGCCGGAGACTCCGGATCACCCCACAGCAGCGGAGTTCTGGGCTCACGAGGGCACGCAGGCGCCTTTCTTGACCTGTCCAGTCTACCTGGTGGATCCCCGTTCACAGGCAGGCTCGGCACGCGGGCGCGGGACGGCGGGGCGCAGGTCAGCCGTACGTGTCGCGCGGTCCGCGGCCCGAGACCCGTCGCCGGCCGTGACCGAAGCCGTGGCCGACCGGCCCGAGGACCTCGATCTGCACGACGACGCCCTCGCCGAGGGTCTCGTCGAACCGCGCGAGCATCGTCGGCGCGAGCAGGCGCAGGTTCGCCGCCCAGGCCGTCGACGACGCGCGCACGGTCAGCAGCCCGGACACGAAGGACACGTACTCGCAGTGCTCGGCCACCTGCGGGCCCACGATCTGCGCCCACCGGTGCACGAGGTCGCCCACCATCAGACCCGGCTCCCACCCCAGGTCCCGCGCGAGCAGGCCCGCGGACACCGCGAGCGGCTGCGGGTCGCGCGGGCCGGCGCCCGCCCCGCTGCTGATGGGCCTGCTGCGGACGACGCCCGGGCGCAGGCCACGCGCCCGCGCCGCCGCCTTCGCCCGCGCCAGCGCCGCCCGGACGACCTGCTCCGGTGGCGTGAGCGTCACCAGCTCCGAGACCGGCACGCCGTCCGGTACCGCTGTCGGTGCGGGCAGGAGCGCGTCGTCGTCGGCGTCGTGCCCGTCCGGCGCCGTCCGCCCGGTGTCCGCGCCGGAGCCCGACGCGCCCGCCGCCCCGGCCGCGGGGGAGCGACGCGCACCGCGAGCGGCACTAGAGGACACGCGCCACCTCACCCGCCATGACGTCGACGCGCGCGCCGGCCAGCGGCTCGGGCACGTCCTGCGGGACGGCCGCGGTCACGAGCACCTGCCGCGCACCCGCGACCAGCTCGGCGAGCCGCTCGCGACGGCGCGTGTCCAGCTCGGCGAAGACGTCGTCGAGGATGAGGACCGGCTCGCCGTCCGGGCCCCAGTCCGCCGACCACGCACCCGCGTCGTCGACACCGTGCGTGAGCAGCGCGTACGACGCGAGCCGCAGCGCGAGCGCGACCGACCACGACTCGCCGTGGCTCGCGTACCCCTTGGCCGGCAGGTCGCCGAGCTGGAGCACGAGGTCGTCGCGGTGCGGCCCCACGAGGCACACGCCCCGCTCGATCTCCTTGCCGCGCAGCCTGCCCATGGCGTCGAGCAGACGTGCCTCGACGAGCTCGACGCCAGCGTCGGGCGCCAGCTCCGCGTGGTCGTCCGTGGTCTGGCCCAGCGCGGTGTCGAGCGACGAGCGGTACGTCAGGACCAGGTCGCCCTGCCCCGCGCTGACCTGCTCGTACGCGTGCGCGGCACGCGGTCGTAGCGCCGCCACCAGCGCCTGGCGCGCGACGACGACCTGCGCGCCCGTCTGCGCGAGCTTGGCGTCCCACACGTCGAGCGTCCGCAGGTCCGCACCCGAGCGCGCGCGCGTCGCGGCCGCGGCGGACTTCAGCAGCGCCGAGCGCTGCCGCAGGACGCGCTCGTAGTCGCCGAGCACGCCGGCGATGCGCGGCGTGAGCTGCACGAGGAGGTCGTCGAGGAACCGCCGCCGGCCGTCCGGGTCGCCCTTGACGAGCGCGAGGTCCTCGGGCGCGAACAGCACGGTCCGCAGGATGCCCAGCACGTCGCGCGCGCGGCCGGGGGAGCCCCCGTTGATGCGCGACCGGTTGGCCTTGCCCGGCGTGATCTCGACCTCGACGAGCGTGGCCCGCTCCTCGCGCACCACCTTGGCGCGCACCACGGCCCGGCTCGCGCCCGCCCGCACCAGCGCCGCGTCCGACGGCACGCGGTGGCTGCCGAGCGTCGCGACGTAGCCGACCGCCTCGACGAGGTTCGTCTTGCCCTGCCCGTTGGGGCCGACGAGCGCGGTGATGCCCGGCTCGAGCGGGAGCTCGACCTGCGGGTAGGACCGGAAGTCGGTGAGGGACAGGTGCGCGACGTACACGCGGCTCAGGCCTCCGACGTGGGCGGCGCCGACGGTGTGACCGTCTCGCCGCCGGCCGCGCGCACGGCGTGCCCGCCGAACTGCTGGCGCAGCGCGGCGACGGCCTTCATCGCCGGCGACTCGCCCTGGCGTGAGGCGAAGCGCGCGAAGAGCGCCGCGGAGATGACGGGCGCCGGGACGGCGAGGTCGATCGCCTCGTCGACGGTCCAGCGACCCTCGCCCGAGTCCTCGACCCAGTCGTCGATCGCCGCGAACTTGGCGTCCTCGGACAGCGCCTGGACGAGCAGGTCCAGCAGCCACGAGCGCACCACGGTGCCGTTCGTCCACGCACGCATCGTCGCGGGCACATCGGTGACCAGGTCCTTCGCGGCCAGCAGCTCGTAGCCCTCGGCGTACGCCTGCATGAGGCCGTACTCGATGCCGTTGTGCACCATCTTGGCGTAGTGCCCGGCGCCGACGGGACCGGCGTGGACGAAGCCGTCGGCACGCTCGCCCGGGGGACGCAGCGCGTCGAAGACCGGCATGGCACGCTCGACGTCCTGCGGGGACCCCCCGACCATCAGGCCGTACCCGTTCTCGAGGCCCCAGATCCCGCCGGAGACGCCGGCGTCGATGAAGCCGACGCCGCGCTCGGCCAGGACGGCCCCGTGGGGCTCGTCGTCCTGGTAGTAGGAGTTGCCGCCGTCGATGACCAGGTCGCCCGGCGCCAGGAGCCCCGCGAGGTCCTGGATCACCGCGTCCGTGATCGGTCCGGACGGCACCATCACCCACACCACGCGCTCACCCGCGGGGAGCGCGTCGACCATCGCCTCCAGCGACGGCACGTCGGTCACGTCGGGGTTGCGGTCGAAGCCGGTGACCTCGATGCCTGCGTCCCGGATCCGCTGACGCATGTTCGCGCCCATCTTGCCCAGGCCCACCAGACCGATGTGCATCGTCTCGCCTCTCTCCGCTGCGTGCCGTGGTTCGCCCCGACGGCCGTCCCGGACACTGTCCCGCACCTGCCGCACGCTCGCGCGTGCGAGCCTCAGCTCGCGAAGCGGATGGGCACCAGCAGGTAGCGGTAGTCCTTGAGGTCGTCGCCCTCGAGCGACTCCTGGCCGGTGAACTCGACGGGCTTGTTCGGGTGCGTGAACGACATCCGGACGAACGTCGTGTCGATCGCACCCAGGCCGTCGGCCAGGAAGTGGGGGTTGAACGCCACCGAGATGTCGTCACCCGACAGCACGGCCTCGAGCGCCTCGGACGCCTGGGCGTCGTCACCCTGACCGGCGTCGAGGACGACCTGACCCTCGCTGAACGTCAGCCGGATCGGCGTGTTGCGCTCGGCGACGAGGGCCACGCGCTTGGCGGCCTCCGCGAGGGCCTGGCGGTTGACGATCGCGTGGATCGGCGTGTCGTCGGGGAACAGCCGGCGCACCGGCGGGTAGTCGCCGTCGACGAGCAGGCTCGTCGTCTGGCGGCCGGCCGCCTCGAAGCCGATGAGGTCGACGCCGCCGCCGGTGGACAGCGCCACAGACACCGAGCCCGAGCCGCCGAGCGACTTGGCGGCGTCCGACAGCGTGCGGGCCCGCACGAGGGCGACCGCCGCGACGCTCGGGTTCGCCGGCTTCCACGTCATCTCACGCAGTGCGAGGCGGTAGCGGTCGGTCGCCAGCAGCGTGACGCGCTCGCCCTCGATCTCGACCCGGACGCCGGTGAGCAGCGGCAGGGTGTCGTCGCGGCTGGCGGCGACCGAGACCTGGGCCACGGCGTGCGTGAGCTCGTCGCCGTCGACCGTGCCGGTGACCTCCGGCATGACCGGCAGGTTGGGGTAGTCCTCGACCGGCATGGTCAGCAGCGTGAAGCGGCTGGCACCGCACGTGACCTGCACCTTCGTGCCATCCAGCACCACGTCGACGGGCTTGGCGGGCAGGGAGCGGGAGATCTCGGCGAGGAGCCGCCCGGAGACCAGGACGGTGCCCGGCTCGCTCACGTCGGCCGGCAGCTGGGCCCGGGCCGAGACCTCGTAGTCGAAGCTCGAGAGCTGCACGGTCCCCGTCGTGTCGGCCTCGATGCGCACGCCCGCGAGGACGGGCACCGGCGGCCGGGTCGGCAGGCTGCGTGCGGTCCACGTGACGGCATCGGCGAGGACGTCACGATCGACGCGGAACCTCATGCATCACCTTCTCGTCATCCGGCCCGGGTGCCCTCGTCGGTGCGGGGTTCAACGAGCACGACGTGGCACGTCAGCGGGCGCTGGCTGGGCTGGTCCGAAGACTACGCGACAGGTCCGACGCCCGGAACATCGCCGGTCGGTCTGCTTCGGGGCGGCCGGACCGTCGCCGCACCGGCCCCAACGTCGGTGTGTGGATCTCCCTCGGATGAATGGTTCGTCATCGTCATCGGGGCTGTTGATGATGGGGACAAGTGGTCGCCGTGCAGGTCACGAGGCGTGTCGGCCTGTGCGGGGGGTGGGGACGGCGCGCCGGGGCACCGGTGGACGCTGGTGGACGGAGCGAGCACCGTCCTGTGGCGTCCACCGATGACCCCCTCCGCGTCCACAGCCTGCGGGCGTGTCGTCCACCGCCGTCCACAGGTCTGTGCACAGGTGTGAACATTCGTCCCATGCATGTTTCACCCGACGCTCGGAGGGCACGAACACCCAAATCGCCGGGTTTGGGTGTGAGAGTCCTCTCATCCAGCGGGCGTCGAGAGGCCGCGCGGGCGGGCACCGGGGTCCGGTCCGACGGGCTGAAGAACATGCGTCTTTGCAGGTCACAGCACGGCGTGATCAGCAGAGCAGGCGTCAGCCCTGCCGGGATGGCCCGATGGGGTGAAGGAGTTCACAAGTGTCCCCAGGCGGTGGGCAAACCTGTGGACAACTCGGAGGACCGGTGGACGACAAGGGATCTTCGGCGCAACGCAGTCACCCGCCATCGGCAACGGAGTTACCCTCCACAGCCCGTCGGGGCAGTCCGCAGGAGGCCCCGCCGCGTGACCGGTGCCGTGGGGCGCGGGAGGCCCGCTGCGGCGCTCAGCCGCGGTGCTGCTGCTTGATGCGGTTCGTCAGCTCGGTGACCTGGTTGTAGATCGAGCGCCGCTCCGCCATCAGCTCACGGATCTTGCGGTTGGCGTGCATGACCGTCGTGTGGTCACGTCCGCCGAACGCCTGGCCGATCTTCGGCAGCGACAGGTCCGTCAGCTCGCGGCACAGGTACATGGCGATCTGGCGGGCCGTGACGAGCACGCGCGAGCGGCTCGAGCCGCACAGGTCCTCGATCGACAGCCCGAAGTACGCCGCGGTCTGGCCGATGACCGTCGTCGCGGTGATCTCCTGCGTCTGGTCGTCCGTGATGAGGTCCTTCAGCACGATCTCCGCCAGGGAGACGTCGACGAGCTGCCGGTTGAGGTTGGCGAAGGCGGTGACCCGGATGAGGGCCCCCTCGAGCTCACGGATGTTCGTCGAGATCCGCGACGCGATGTACTCGAGCACGTCGTCCGGCGCCTGGAGCCGCTCGCTCGCGGCCTTCTTGCGCAGGATTGCGATCCGGGTCTCGAGGTCCGGCGGCTGGACGTCGGTGATGAGGCCCCACTCGAAGCGGGACCGCATCCGGTCCTCGAACCCGTTGAGCTGCTTGGGCGGGACGTCGGACGTGATGACGACCTGCTTGCTCGCGTTGTGGAGCGTGTTGAACGTGTGGAAGAACTCCTCCATCGTCTGTTCCTTGCCCTGCAGGAACTGGATGTCGTCGATGAGCAGCACGTCGACCTCGCGGTAGCGCCGCTGGAACGCGCCGGCCTTGCCCTCGCCGATGGAGTTGATGAAGTCGTTGGTGAACTCCTCGGAGTTCACGTACCGCACGCGGACGGTGGGGTAGAGGTTCTGCGCGTAGTGCCCGATCGCGTGCAGCAGGTGCGTCTTGCCGAGACCCGAGTCGCCGTAGATGAACAGCGGGTTGTAGGCCTTCGCCGGTGCTTCGGCCACCGCGACCGCGGCAGCGTGGGCGAACCTGTTGGACGAGCCGATGACGAAGGTCTCGAAGAGGTACTTGGGGTTGAGCCGCGCCGGCTCCGACAGGCCGCGCCGCGGGGCCGGGGCCTCGTAGGCCGAGCCGTCGATCGCGCGCAGGGAAGGCCGCGTGTCGGGACGCTGGTCGCCGTCCGTGGCGCCGCCGTCCGCCGGCGAGTCTCCCGAGTGGTCCCGCAGGAAGCCGGGGTGCGACGTGACGAGAGCGAGGTCCGGTCGCTGCTCGCCGTTGCGCTCGTACGGCGCGTTGGCGGGAGCGGCGGGCGAGGGCGGCACCACGCGCAGCGCAGGCGGCACGTCGTCGGCCACCTCGGCGTCGACGGTGATCGCGAAGCGGGCCTCACGACCGAGCGCCTCGGTGAGTGCCTGGGTCACCTCGGCGCGCACCCGCGTCTCGAGGTACTCCTTGGTCAGGTCGTTGCCGACCGCGAGGAGCATGGTGCCGTCCAGAAGCCCGAGGGGGTGCGCCAGGCGCACGAACGCCAGCTGACGCGGCGTGATGTCGGGGCTTGCCTCGAGGCTCGTCACGACGTGGCCCCACACGCGGGTCGGCTCTTCGTCCTGTGACAACGTCTACCTCGATGGTCGGTCCTGCGGGTGGATGAGTGTGGCACGGGCAACCGTCGTCCACATAGTTGTCCACACCTGTGAGCGCCCGTGATATGGGGCCGTACGCCGAGCCCCCACCCGGAGTGGGAGGGCGCCTCGTGCGCCGGCACCGACGGCGTTCCGCGCTGCAGGCACGCTCACCCGGCAG